>CAYMSF010000071.1:0-18131 GCA_964392985.1 uncultured Victivallaceae bacterium
AAGACCTCTGTGGTAAATATTCCTGTTTTCATGATTCCCCGTTTTAAAAACTTTCAATTTTCAATTTTCAATTAAACGTTTGCCTTTTTACTATTAGTGATTTTGTCAACCGGAATTGTGAAATCACGCTCAAGCATGGTGGGAAAATGGATTTTTGAAAGGCAGGTTTTTGCGACAAAAAGTGTTGGTTTTAAATCGGAAAGCTTGCCCACAGATGCCTGGCATCCTTCACCATTCACACTAGGAGAGTACCTCGCGCCGTGGATTGTTCGTCGGGCCATTGGCGACGCGATGGTTGTCGGGATTAGTGAGTTTGAAAAATATATTTCAAAAAAATGTTATATTATTTTTTTCAAAAAGAGCTTGCTTTTTTTTAACCTGCACAGTATAATTTTAGAAACATGTTACTTTTATTTAATAATTGAATCTTTTTCGTCTTGGTAACATGTTACTAATAATTGAAAGATTATCATGACAGCAGCAAAAATGAAAAAAGTAAATATCCGGGAAGTAGCCAAAGTTGCGGGCATGTCGATTGCGTCTGTTTCGCGCGCTTTACATCATCAGCATTCACCGTATCTTTCCGAAGGGCAACGGGCGCATATTTTAAAAGTCTGCGATGAATTGCAATATTACCCGAATGAACACGCCAGGCGGATGCTTTCCCGGCGAGCCAATACTGTGGCAATCTTTTTCCCATCGTTTGGAATACCTGAAAATTCATTTGGCAGTCATATGCTCGATGCCAATTTTGGCTCCTGCATGCTGGGGATACAAAGTGTTCTGGCGGAAAATGCAATCCAGTTAATGCTGTGCGAGGCATCGGAGAAGTTTCTGGCTGGAAAGCAGCATTTAAAGATGATCCGCGGCAAGATGATTGACGGTATTTTAAGCTGGGGAATTACCAATAATGATGAGTATGTCCAGGATTTATTGAATGAAGGCACACCTCTGGTGATGGTGCAGAATGAAAAAAGTGATTGTAATTGTGTAAAAATTATTGCAGATGATTATTTAGGCATGAAGTCAGTGCTAAAAAGAGTTTTTGACTGCGGACACCGCAAAATTGCAATTCTCAATCCACTGGAGTCAAGTTCGACCGGCTGTGAACGTAAACGCGGTATCGATGATGCATTGGCTGAATATGGAATAAAGCCGGTATTTATCACCGGCGGACGGGGATACGGTTATGAATTCGGTCGTCAGTCAGCAATGGAAATCTTTGATAATTGTCCGGATGCGACATGCATTATTGCCTCCAATGATATGGCGGCATGGGGTTGTATCGAAGTTGCCATGCAGCGCAAATTACACATCCCGGAAGATATCTCGATTACCGGTGCCGATGGACTTAAAGAACCCGGTGATGTGATTGTCAGTTCATTCTTTTCTCCGTCTTATGAAATCGGCAGACAAGGCGCGGAGTGCCTGCTGAAACTCATTGCCGGAGAAAAAAATACCGGACGCATCCGCCTGCCGACGATCCCGATAATTGGCAATACCCTGGGAGTTAATCATGGTAAATGAATGCATTGAACTGGCGTAGTCAGGACATGCTTCGTTCCTGGAGAATATTGAGTGGAATTGTCAGCAGGAAGAGTGTGTTAAATAAGATTAAAGCGTGTAAAAAACAATGGAGACAGCAATAAAAAATAGGAAAGGGACAAAGTCATGAAAGGCAGTGATGGAAAACAAACGAAACCGTGCAATTTTACACTCATTGAGTTGCTGATTGTGATCGCGATCATCGCAATTTTGGCCGCCATGTTGCTGCAGGCGCTGAATAAAGCCAGGAATATGGCTAAACATGCGCAATGCGTGAGCAATGTAAAAAACATCATGCTGGGAATGCTGGGATATACGGACGATAATCAGGGATATTTCCCTGGCAGAGACACTGGTGCAGGAACTTACCGGTTCTGGTATCGCAATATTTACCGGCAGGTTTCCGGCAGAACTTGGAACGCGGGCGAGAACAGCATACTGAAATCATTCAACTTTCTCCGTTGCCCGATCCACATTATTCCATCAAACGTGCCGATAGATTATCCCACCATTGCCTATGGAATCAACGATAATATATCTCTAGTTATGGTAAACAGGGTAAGAGTCCCGTCCAAGGCATTTATAACTGGAGACAGCGATGATGACGGCTACTACGGTATGATTATTGCTGCAGATATTTATGGATTAGGTGACCGCCATCAGGGAAAAGCCTCCGTCGGAATTGCTGATGGACACGTACAGCAAATTTACGCCAAACAGTACAATTTACCGGATGTCATTCTTGGCTCAATGACGGCGGGGGGGACGACAATAGTCAGGACAAATACCTCTGCCGTTTCCAAAACAACATGTCCACAGATATACAAGGATAGCTGGGGATTTCGTGGTGGTGGATATAATTATATGACAAAATAATAGCGATAACTGAATTTAACATATTTAAATATAAATTTGAAAATAAGGGGAAAGTAAAAATGTCCGGAAAAGTTTTTGGTTTTGTTGGGATTATGGCTCTGTCGTTATTGGCTCACGGCAATGAACGCGGCGATTTGATTTTTGCTGACAAATTTGAATCGGCAGACGCGTTGAGCAAAGCATGGACGATGACAGGCACTGCAAATATTATTAAGGAAAATTCAACCGTAAGCATTAAAGGCGGAGGAGGCCTGGCCATCAAGGTGGAGATTCCGGAGAATTATTACTTGTCGGTTAAAATTTCAATGAGTGAACCACCAGATAAATGTAAAGCCGGTTTCGCCGGAATTATTTTCCAGAATGGTACTAAATTTCTGATCCGTCCAGATGGTTGCGCATGGATAAATTACAACATCAAAGGTGATACTCGTATGCAGGGCGGCATCTTGAAGATCGAGGGCTTTGAATTTGGCAAACCGAATGAGATCACCGTTATCCGCGAAAAACTTGAAGATGGAGTCCGCTATATTTACATGGTCAACGGAAACCTGGTAAAAAATGTCGTTGCCGTCACTCCGGGAAAAAATGATGCTCCCATGCTGTGGACTTACCGTGAATCCGTGACCTTCTCTGATTTCCAAATCAATACCCTAAAATAATAGAATTCAAGGAAACAAAATGTTCAAGAAATTATTATTATGCATTCTTTTTGTCTCTCTCTGCCTGATGCTTAATGCGCAGGAACGCGGTAATTCGATTTTCGCCGATAACTTTGATGTCAAAGGAACATTTATTGAAAACTGGAAAGTAACCGGCAATGTCGTCAATGATAACGGCGCTGTGACAATTACCGGTGGCGGAGACATTACGCCAAGATGCGCGATTCCGGAAGATTTCTATTTGACCGTCAAGCTGACAATGCTTAAAACCGAGACAAAAAGCGGCTCAGGTTTCGCGGGTATTTTAATCGGCGGGAAAACCAAATTTCTCATTCGCCCCGATGGCATCGGCTGGATGGTCTTTAATATCGCCGGTGAAGAGCGTTCCCGCGGTGCGACGCTGAAAATAGAAGGTTTTGAATTCAGCAGACCGAATGAGATCACCTTGATCCGCCTGAAACAGGGAGATGGTTATTTGTATATTTATCGTATCAACAACAAGGAAGTAGGCCGTGCCATGGTGGCAGGAGAAAAAGATTCCATTCCTAAATTATGGACTTACAAAGAAAATGTGATTTACGATGATTTTCAGCTCTTTGCCGTCAAAACCAGCGATTCATCACTCAACGTAATAGTAAACTCATCCTTTGAATACCTGCAGGAGGGCATACCTACATTTTTTGATACAGATTCCAACAGGGCATACAGTTACAAACGGCCTTATGACGAATATCTGGCAACCTTCTCTATAGATGCCATGGAAAAAGTTTCCGGTAAACAGTCTTTAAAGTTGATTTTTGATCAATCAATTTTACAGCAGGGCTTTCAGACTTTTGATACTGGAGTAGTGGTCGGGCAGCCGGTTACTTTCAGCGTCTGTCTCAAAGCTGATCAGGACGATTTTCCGGTAGAACTGTCGATATGGGAAATGCGCACTGACTGGAGAAGACAAAAAATAAAAATTTCCAAAGAGTGGAAACGCTATACGTTCACCCTGCCTTCAGCAAAACAGCCCGTGGCGCGTTTTGGCGTTTACTTCAAGCAGCCTGGAATTGTATGGGCGGATGATTTGCAGGCCGAGATCGCCGCGTATCCGACTGCATACAAAGTATCTGATCGAGATAAAGAAAAATTTGCCGGCAGGACTATCGCAGCAGAGCCGGTTAAGCTGATTGTCCCCATGCTTAAAAATGTTCCGGCCATGAACGGCAATCTCGATAGCTGGACAGGGCAAGCGCTAAAAGTAGACAAATTTTATCACAAAACTGCATTGTCCCATATTGCTTCTATCGCATATATCGGGTGTGATGACAATAATTTGTATGTCGGAGTCAGGGCAAAAGTCAATGATCTCTCTAAAATTAAAGCTGTTGCAACTGCCAATGATAACTTCGCTATTTTCGGCAATGATAATATTGAAATACTTATCGATCCTGGCAAGAGCAAAGTCAATTATTATCAGCTCGTCACCAACGCAGCGAACAGTCATACCGATATGGGAATCGGGCGCAATATCAAGTGGAACGGCAACTGGACCAGCGCGGTAAGGATAAATGAAAAAGAAAAATCCATTGATTACGAAGTAAAGCTGCCATTATCCATGCTGGCCACTATCAATGCCAAAGGAGATTGGGGCATAAATATCGGACGTTTTGATGCCGCCTCAGGTGAGGCTCTCTGCATTATGCCGACACCCGACAGTGGCGTGAATTTCCACATGGTCGCCAATTATCCGGTATTGCAACTTCCTGCTGATGTGGTCAAAAAATACGCTGCCGGTTTCAGCAAGATGAGTGCCACCGCTTTACCTGACGGGAAATATCAGTTTGCCGGGGAATTGGAAAACTTATCCAATTCCAGAATCAAAGGCACGATCACTGTCTCGACGATGCGTGACGGGGTAAAGCTCGGAGAAGCTGCTGTCGAGTTGAAAGCCGGCAAGAATATTGTCAGCATAGGGCTGGATAAATATGATGGCAAAAACCGCGAATTGACGCTTACGCTGCAAAACGAAACCGGACTGGTTTTCACCCAGAGCAAATATCCGGAGATACTTGAAGCATTGTCTATATGCAGTAAATACAATTATTATATGAATGAAGCCAATGCAGATTTCCGGATTCAAACTACGCTGCCCAATCCCGACAAGTTGACCGCAATTGCCAAAGTCGGCAATGAAGTTGTCAAAGTCATGGCCGCTGAAAAATTCTCAATGGAACTGCCGATTGCCAGGCTGGCGGAAGGCAATCATGACGTTATCGTGGAGTTGCTTGCAAACGGCAAAGTGATGGCATCCGCCAAAACGGTTCTGGTAAAAAAAGCATGGCGCAAGGGCGCAACCCGGATCAATAATTATCGTCGCTGCCTGGTCTTTGATGATAAGCCGATATTGCCTTTTGCCCCGCTGCTGGCAATCTGGCCGCACCAGAAGGATACTGCAATCTTTGCAGATTTCCTCGCTGAGCATGGCTTCAGATACGCGATGGTGGTTATTTCCAGAGATGCAGTGGACAACAGCCTGCCATTTATTAAGCGAGCCGAAGAACTGGGGATAAAAGTTATTTACTGGAATCACTGGACTATGCGCGGAAAGGAAAAAACTGATGAAGAAATCCAGAAAGAGACAAAGAAACTGGACCCGTTTAATAATATTATAGCTCAACTGGTCATCGATGAACCGGAATTGGGAATGAAGTCCGATGAGACTAGAGAATTACTCGCTCGCATGCGCAAGTTTTTCCCATATGTACCGACTTTTATGAATAATACCGTCATTGGTATTCCCAATCGTTTTGCTGATTTAAATACTGACATTCTGATGCTGGACGACTACTTGACCAATAAAGAAAACCGTACCGTTAAAGGCATTGTAGATCAAGTCGATATTATGTGGAATGCCGGAAAGAGTGAACATAAGCCATGCTATTATTTTCTGGTAGGGAATAATATGCACAACCATTACCGTGAACCGTCCGCCGCTGAGCAATATGCCCAGACTTATGGCTCACTGGCGGCAAATTGCACCGGCTTTACCTATTTTATGGGGATCCCGTCATATCCGGAGCATTGGAAAGCATACAAAAAACTCAATCAGGAAATACTTTCACTCAATGATGTGATACTTTCTGATGAAGAAGCCGCTCCGGTGCTTATTTCGGATGTCAGATTGCGTTATATCACTCGCAGGCATAACGGTTATTTGTATGTGATAGCCGCCAATATTGAAGAGGAAGCTACTGATGTGACTATAACCCTGCCGACGGAATATAAATACGGACAAGAAGCCGAAGTTGAATTTGAAGGCAGGAAGTTAAATGTAGTCAGTGGTGTATTCAAAGATTCCTTCCCGGCGCTTTCGCGACATGTTTACAAAGTTAAAATTAACGAGTGACGCAGGAGTTTTAACATGACTGTCAAAATCCAAAGCATTCAGGACTGAGCATGACTTTAAGTGGAATATGCATAAGATGAGCATAAATAAAATATTTTCAAAAAACAATGTTCTGTTACTGTCTTCTGCTAATGGAGCGCTTGCAGGTCTTGAGTTTAATGGACAAAACGTTTTAGTTCCTGCCGGAGAGTTGTTTCTTCTGCAATTTCTGGATAAATCCGGAGATGCTCTTCAGTGCTGTTCAAGCGACTTTAAATCGATTGTCTGGAATGAAAATTCAATAGAGTATACCGGTAATAACAAAATATCCGGGCTGCTGACCAAAGTAACTATCCGGGAGGAAAACGGTTTTTATTATTTTAAATTCAAGGTTGAAAATATTCCTGACAATCTGGTTCTGGAATGGCTTGACGGGGTTTGCCCGAACTTTACCGGCGGGACAATGCTCTGGCCAAATTGTGAAGGGGTGGAAATTACCGATTTTATGGCACGGGAAAACAGTCCGTACTCCAATTGTCATCCAATCCGCTTCCCCAGAAGAGGAACCGGCATGGGGTGCTTTTATCCAGGAGAAGCGCAAATGCAATTTCTTGCCCGCTATCATGACGGTGTAGGAATTTATTTTGCCGCACATGACTCGACGAATACTACCAAAGCTGTAGAATATGTACCGCAAGCGGATGGCAGTGTTCGTTTATCGTTACAAACTTTCACAGATAGTGATTTTGGCGTTTCATATGAATCCACTTTTGAATATGTGCTTGGCGGTTTTGCCGGTGGTTGGATGGAGGCATGTGAAATTTATCGGAATTGGGTGGATTCATTGGAATTGCCGAAACCCGAACGCGCTTTGCCATGCTGGATCGATGATTCGCCGGTGACGCTGATTTATCCGGTCAGAGGTGACGGTGATGACAAAGGCAGTATGGCTGCCAATCAATATTTCCCATATAACAATGCAATGCCGCTTGTAAGAGATTTAGCCCAAAAATTTGACAGCCGGGTAATGGCATTATTGATGCACTGGGAGGGTACGGCACCGTGGGCGCCGCCTTATGTGTGGCCCCCGCTTGGTGGGGAAAAGATTTTTTCTGAATTCAAAAATAGTTTGCACAAGGAAGGGCATTTGCTCGGTGTATATTGTTCAGGAACCGCCTGGACCCAGCGCAGTTGCATTACCTCGTATTCATGTGAAGATAAGTTTGAAAATGAAAATCTCATCCGCTACATGATGAGAGGCCCCAAAGGAGAAATCGAAGCAACCATTTGCAATGGCGAACAATCGCAGCGGCTGGGATATGATTTATGCCTGGCTGAAGAGTGGTCGCGGCAAACCGTGATGGCTGAAATCAGGAAAATTGCCAAATCCGGAGTTGATTATGCTCAGTATTTCGACCAGAACCTTGGCGGCCAGAGCAATTTTTGCTATTCCGGAGAACACGATCATCCACCAGTGCCTGGCAGATGGCAGGTGGATACAATGCGCCGCTTACTGGAAGATATTGACGCCATGCTGGCCGCTGACAACAGCCGGATGGTGCTGGGCTGCGAAGCGGCTGCAGCAATGCCGTATTTGGATATATTGCAATTCAGCGATGCCCGCCCGGCAAATGGATATGGCAAGGGAATGCCGGTACCTGCCTACGCTTTTGTTTTTCATGACAGAGTAAACAGCTTTATGGGCAATCAATGTGGAATCGGTTATTTCCTTGACCTGGAAACCTGCCCGGAAAATTTACTGTACAGAACGGCTTATTCATTTAACGCCGGCGATATGCTGTCGGTGGTTCTGAAGGATAATGGGCGCGTTCACTGGGGCTGGGTTCTGAAATGGGACTTCCCTGAACCGGATCAGGCAAGCATAATCACCTTGATACGCAATTTGAATGCGACGCGGAAAAAGTATCTGCCTTTTCTGCAATATGGCAGAATGCAAAAGCCCAAAATAAAAGTAATTGCGCCGGAGTATGAGTTGGCATTACAGTGCAGCCGTAAAAAGGTAAACGGCATCTTTCACTCCCGCTGGCAGTCGCCGGATAATCAAACAATAGAAGTAGTCACCAATTTTTTACCCTATGAACTGACGATTGGCATAGCCCTGCCGGACGATGCCGAATTTGACAATATACACAACGGCAAGTACGTCTTGCCACCATTAAGTGCAACGGTGTTCAGAGAAATTTCACTGTCGCAGAATATTTACAACCGGAGTCACTCAAGGAGAGCGCGATGAACAACATAATAAAATTTACTTTATCCTATCCGGTTAATACAGTAAACTGGGATGGGAAGTATATCCGGAAGGTCGAAGAAAAACAAATAGACGAAGCCCTGGATGCCATTAAGAACTGCGGGATAAATGAGTTGATGCTGACCGGTTATACCGAGGAAGAGCCTGCTGACTTTGATATGGCAGATAAAAGCCTGCAAATGGGTGCCAAGCTGCAAAAACTGGGGATGAAAGGAGCGCAGCATCACGGATTGGCACCAACTTTTGCCGCCATTGGCACGCCGCAGGAGCCGGTCGTCCGGAAAATCATCCGGCAACTGGAATTTACCGCCAATCTGAATGCCGAAGTCCTGGTTCTGCATCCCGGACGGATTGACGGACACCATGAATCAGTCAAGGCGTTTATTGATCTGTATCAGGCGGAAACCGCCAGACACGGCACATCGGAAATTATTAAAATCAGTGCGGATAATCTGCATCGGGCGGGATTGATCGCCGGAAAACTCGGGGTAAAGATAGCCTTGGAGAATGTTGACCGTTTTGAGCCTCTGGGGAATTTGCGCTATTTGCCGGAACTGATAAAGGCCGCCGATTCGGATGCGGTGGGCTTTTGTCTGGATTCCGGCCATGCGCATTGCTGCGGCAGTTCAATTTATGAATGGATAGAGATAATGGGAAATAAACTCTTCACCACCCATTTTCATGATAATCGGGGTATGCGTGGCAGTGCTTTGACTGCATCTGAATTTATTTCCCCGGGCGGTATTGATGAGCATTTGCCCACGGGTTTTGGAACCATTCCATGGATTGATGTTATCCAGAAGCTTTGGGATGCCGGATACAGCCGGACATTGAATTTTGAATCCGGCGGCTGGCCGGATATGGAGATTCATGAAGGTTTGAAGTCGGCGATAACCTTTTGGCGGGCTTGTGAGTATTTTGCCGGTAAAAAGAGTTTGCATTGATGAATAAAAAAATATTTTCTAGAAATGGCGGGATTTGGCCGGATAACAATGGCGTGCATATAAATGCGCACGGCGGCTGTGTGGTCAGATTTGACAATACTTATTACTGGTACGGCGAGCATAAAATCGCCGGTAAAGCAGGGAATAGAGCGTGGGTCGGCGTGCATGTCTATTCTTCAGCAGATCTGTTTAACTGGGTTGATTGCGGAATTGCTTTGGACATTCGCGATGGCAGGCAGAAGAATTTAGCGCCGGGGTGTGTTATTGAGCGGCCCAAGGTCGTTCGCAATAATCATGGGAAATATGTCATGTGGTTCCATTTGGAGGAAGATGCCGATTGTACCTCCGCCATTCCGGCGGTGGCTGTCAGCGATGCTCCCGGCGGACCGTTTGAACTGCTCCGCAAGAAACGCCCCAACGCCGGCTATTGGGCGGAAAATACTCCGGAGGAACTGATAAATCAGTGCCTTATTGACCGGGCAGTTAAATTATATCCTGATCTGAGCCATGCGGAAAATCCGGATACTCCAGAGGTAAGCATTCTCGGTATGTGCATGCCTGACGGTCAGGAGATCCGCGAGATGACTGTTTTTGTTGATGACGACGGTTCCGGATATCTGATATATTCATCCGAGAAAAATGCGACTGTCCATATAGCGGAATTGACTCCGGATTATACGGATGTTACCGGGCGCTATGGCGGGTATTTCCATTTCGATGGATGGAGGCGCCGGTACTATTTAAACGCCATGGCAGATACGGCTGTATCTGGTGGTATCCCAATGCCGCCAGAAGTGCTGTAGCCGACAAGATAACAGGTCCGTGGACGGAGCTTGGCAACCCGGCAATTGATGACGGGTTGGAGACGCCCTATGACAGTCAGGGAACCTATGCGCTGAAACTGTCCGAAGACGAGATTATTTTTATGGCTGACCAATGGCGATGGGAAAATGCAATTGACGGCCGGTATTTATGGCTTCCAGTGGATTGGAAATCCGGACGTCCGGTTTTGAAAAAACAATAAAAAATGCGGTAATCATGAAACAAGAAACCATTGAACAGCAAAAGCTGATAACGGAAAAGATATTGGCTTTTTTGCCGACAACCTTTAAAGAAGCCCAGGGGGTGTTGAAGCATCCATATATTTCTCCGGGCGGTCCATATTCAACTCAATTGTGGGATTGGGACTCTTACTGGGTCGCGTATGCGATTTTTAAAATTGCCGAAAAATATAATCTGGCGGATTTTAAGGGAAATGCCGGGAAGTTCGCTTTAGGTTCATTATATAATTTCTTTGATCAGCAGGGAGAGGACGGCAGCATTCCAATTATGTCGGATCCAGCCGATGACGACTGGTTTGACTGTAAAAAATCCCCGGATAATAATATGGCCAAACCATTCCTGGGACAGTTTGCCCTGTTGCTGTGGGAAAACGGTGCATTCCCCCAAAATGCTCTGCGGGAAAAGTTTTATCATATCAGTCGTTTTCATGAATGTTACGAAAACCGGTATTTAGATACTAAAACGGGACTGTTCTTCTGGGCCACTGATTTAGGCATCGGCGTGAATGATGATCCGGCAACCTGGGGGCGTCCGGTAAAATCCTGCTGCAGTATTTTTCTGAACAGCTTTTTATATAAGGATTTTCTTGCTGCCGCGGTTCTGGCAGATGCGATTAGACGGCCGGATATGGCGGAATCCTACCGGCAGAAAGCGGCAAAGTTATCCGAGTCCATTCGCAAATATTGTTATGATAAACGTGAAAAAGCCTATTTCTCGGTTGATATCCAGTGCAAGCAGAACATTTACCAGCACCGCGTTTATGGCCGGCTGAACGGCAAACTCACTCCTTTCTGGAATTGTCTGCAATTGAAAATTTTATCGTGGACTTCCATACTGCCTTTATGGGCAGGTATTGGCACGGCGGTCGAGATGGCGGATTTTGTAAAAGAAAATCTGGTTGCCGACCGGCTGCTCAGCCAGCACGGGGTAAGATCGCTATCCAAAGATGAACCGATGTACGCGCCGGAAGTTGCGCGCGGGAATCCCAGTAACTGGCTGGGAGGATTGTGGGCAATCACCAATTTCATTGCCATCGAAACATTGAGAAAATATAAGTTTGATAAATTAGCGGAAGAGGTTATCGAAGGACAGATGAAAATGCTTGCCGAAGATCTGGAGAAAAATGGTTATTTTCATGAATATTATTCTCCGGAAACCGGTTTGCCGGTATGCGGCGAAAACTTTTTAAGCTGGACATCGCTGGCGGTGATATATGAATGAGACATATGATACATTTTTCAAGCATCACTTTTAAAGTGATAAATATGTATTTTTAGAAAAATATCAAAGAAAGTTGACAAAATGAAAATTTCACAGGATGATTATCGCGATAAAGTTTATGGCTGCTGGGCCGGGAAATGCCTGGGCGGAGCGATCGGCATGCCGTTTGAAGGAGTGCCTTATCAACCGGAGTTGCGCACGGAAAATATCAACGTTCAGGACGTTCCCAATGATGACCTAGAACTGCAACTGGTCTGGCTGACCTTACTCGAACGTCATGGACTGAACCTGACATCAAACCATCTGGCGGCTTGCTGGTTGGAGCATATCAAACATGGTTGCGATGAATACAGCATCGCAATACGCAATCTCCGGCGCGGCATTATGCCGCCGGTAAGCGGCCAGTACGACAACTTTTTCCATGACGGTATGGGCTGCGCCATCCGCTCGGAAATCTGGGCGGCGGCGTTCCCCGGTCGTCCGGATGCAGCCGGTTATTTCGCTGCCATTGATGCAGTGGTTGATCACTGGGGCGATGGAGTCTGGGCAGAAGTATTTCTGGCTATGGCCGAAAGTCAGTTGTTCATTACCGGAAATATTGCCGGTTCTTTGGAATTTGCCATGGCACAACTGCCGAATGACTCTCGCCTGCACCAGTTGCTTGCTATCGTATTCGAACTACATGGACAGGGGCTTGACGCTGAAGCGGCAAAAGCAATTATCCTGCGGCGTCTCTACCATCACAACTTTGCTGATTGCGTCATGAATCTCGGCTTTATCGCCTTTGCCCTGCTTTGGGGCGAATATGATTTCATCAAAACCGTTCTGCTCACAATCAATTGCGGGCGTGACACTGATTGCACCGCCGCCACCTGCGGCGCATTTCTCGGTATTGCTGGAGGTAGTAAGGCGATTCCTGCTGACTTGCACAGTCGTATGTCGCCGGAGCTGAAATTAAGCGAGACGATAAGCAAAATCCCGGGACTGCCGAAAACACTTCCGGAACTGATTGACCGCACGGTCGCATTGCAGGCAAGGTTTGCCAATGAGATGCAGGCGTCCGCATATCCTAAATATTGTCCGTCTGAACCAGTAAGTCCGGCCAAATTTGACAAAGCGCAATGGCTGATACTCGATGAAAGTAAACACGATATTGCCGCGATTAAAGAACAGATGCTTAATTCCGGAGATTGTCCGGAAGAATTGAAGCAGTATGTCGTGACCAGTTACGGACTGCATCTCGACTTGTCTGCATACGCTGACAGCGCCAATATGCTGAACCTGTTCACTTTTCTTGAGGTTGAGCATCCGGACGCGGAACGTGATGAAATCATAGTTTCCGCTACCGCCGATGTCGGAATGACATTGTGGTTTGACCACGTCAGGATGTTGAATCATCACTCTCGACAGCTTGCTCTTCCGTCTTTTCACAGGGCTGAAGGCGGAGCGGCTTTTCACTATCCGTTGCAACACGGTGACCGCAAATTAGTCCATATCAAACTGTATTCCTGTGTGGCTCCGTTGTGCTGTAACTTGATGTTCGGCAACAGATTTAACGACCATCTTGACGGCTTCAATTTGAGCATATAAAATGAAACTTGACTCAATTGAATACTTTTTTGTCGATATTGACGGAACGCTTACCGATTATAAACCCGGAGCAATGGCATCGCTGCTTGGCGGCAACTTTCTGTTTCCGATTATCCGGGATATGATGGTGGAACGCGGCTGGAACTATGAGGACGCCGGAGCGGCCATCTTAAGAGAAGCCGAACAAGTCGTGTTCTGGGATTACAGCGATCTGATTACCAGATTCGAGATGCCGGAAGCAGAATCATTCGCACGGATGCGGCAGTGGCATCAAGACTATTTGACCAGTTATGACGACATGGTGGAGACGGTAAAAACGTTAGCGCATCAAGGGAAGCATTTATTCATTATCAGCAACAATCCGTACTGGGGATGCCGCTTTAAACTGGAAATTGCGGGCCTGTCCGACCATGGCGGTATTCACCCCTTTAAGCATATTTTCGGCACCAATATCGTTCTTGGCTGCAAAAGTTCAGTTGAAGTCTGGCGACGTGCATTAGACAAATTGCAGATTGACACGTCCAGGATAGCGACCATTGGCGACAGCCACATCGAAGACGGAGTAATCCCGCAGAGTTGCGGCATCGGGTATTCTTTTATTTTAAACCGCAACGAAAAGACTCCGTTACGGCGTGAAGATAAATGTATTTTCTTGAATGACGCCAGAATTATTTTAAGTGGAAGTATATAGTAGTCAATACTACTATGATTCTACTCTAAAAAGCAATACGAACTGGAGGAGAAATTACTCTTTCGTGATTCAAAATATTGAAGCTTTGTGTTTTTTTTAATTGGATTTTATTAAGGCTTATATATACAATGGCAAATATTTCCACTTCGTCCTCGCCTGTAAAAATCTGCGACTCCAGCAAGAATTACAATTGCGGAACTCTGACCTATACTAAAATAGGTCTTGCCACCGTTTTTGCCTGGTTGTTGTGGGGGGATTTCTGTATTACGCTGATGGAGGCGGTTGTCCCCAGCATCCTGCCTTTGAAGCTTAAATCCCTGGGCTGCTCCAACTGGTTGATGGGGATTATATTATCCGCCATTCCAGGCATCTTGAATATGACGATCTGCCCCTATGTCAGTTTCAAGAGTGACCGTTACCGCAGCAAATGGGGCAGGCGGATTCCATTTATTATCTGGACCATGCCGTTTCTCTGTATCAGCCTTTTTCTATTGGGCTGGAGTGACGAGGTGTGCAAACTCTTACAGCGATATTCTCCCGCATTGAATGAATATGCACCGGCAACGGTAATGGTTGGACTAATCGCATTATTCATGGCAATGTTCCAGTTTTTCAATATGTTCGTGAATTCGGTATTCTGGTATTTATTTAACGATGTAGTCCCCCCGCAGTTTATCGGGCGTTTTTTGGGCATGCTGCGGATTGCCAGCACTCTGGCGGCAATGTTGTATAACTATTTTATATTCAAATATGCCGAATCCCATATGCGAGAGATTTTTCTTGGCGCCGCCGTGCTCTATTTTATCGGATTCGGCCTGATGTGTCTGAGAGTAAAAGAAGGCGAATATCCGCCGATAGAAGGCGAGAAAGACAAGGACAATAAAGGCCCGGGTGCGATTAAAACTTTTTTCAAAGAATGCTTTTCTCACAAATTTTACTGGCTCATATTTGTGTCCGGCGCTTTTACTTCAATCGCCAATGTAATAGGTTCATTTACCATATTTTTTAATCGCGAAATGGGATTGTCGCTGGACCAGATCGGAAAACTTGCCGCGATTAACGGGCTTGCGGCATTGGTGGCAATGTATTTTACCGCCATCTTTGTTGATCGCTGGCATCCCATGCGGATATTTGTTTATCTTGCAGTTTTCGGTACAATTACGACCTGCATGAACTGGGTATGGATTTTCGTCAGTCTTTCAGGTGACTACTTCTTCTGGCTCTGTCTCGGCAGTACTCTGATTGCCACATTTCAGGGCTGTCTGGCCGGTGCTGCGGAACTGCCGCGCGTGATGCGGTTATTTCCGCAATCCAGATTTGGACAATTCTGTTCTGCGAATGCAATGTTTAAATCAAGTTGCATTATCTTTGCCGCGGCAGGAGCGGGGGTATTTATCGATGTGGTCAAATATTTTTGTAATGGAACCGACTTCGCTTATCGGTTTATATTCGTCTGGACAGCTTTTTTCTCTACTATTTCAGCAATAATAACACTTTACGCATATATTAGCTGGTATCGGCTGGGAGGTGATAAAAATTATCATCCGCCGGCACCATGGAGTCAACATAAAATAGAAGAAATGCCGATTGTTCCAACCGTCGGTCCGCAAACTAGATGGTTGAATTTTTCACTTCGCCTGTTTGATTCAATCATAGTGTTATCAGTGTGGCTTATTCCAATATTAATGTGGTGGATGTATAATAAACAGGCATTTATAGCGTTTAAATGGTTCGGCATATTGCTGCTGCCGTTGTCGTTGCTGGCATGGTTCTATTGGACTCTGGTCAGCCGCGGTATCAGGCGGGATATGAAGCGTATTCATAATCATGAACCGCCTTGCAATGGAATCCCTCATCATGGGATGCTGGTTGTGGTAGGGGTTAAATTTCTGCTGGCGCTCGGCCTGTGGATTGTTCAGATATTTATTACTGTCAATATGAATATGGATGTGTGGGCGATTGTGTTTGGAGTCGCCAATATTATTACTAACTTTATGCTGATCGGCATAATCCAGTTGATGTCCAGAATTGAACGCGGGCATTTGGTGACGCTGGATAAGATGCTCACTGAATGAGCATCTTATACGGAATATTGTATGTGAAAACAACTTGAGACTACTGAATTAATGAACCCATTATTAAATTTTTTTTTATACGAAAGAGCGGATTATGAACTGCTGGAAGCCTTGGATGAGATTATCGGCGGCTCACGTCCGCAGAAGCATCTGCGGCGGCTGTTCGATCCGTATCTGCACCCGCGCGGGATCAAGGAACTGGCGGCGCGCAAGGAGATCCGGCTGGTGTACGCCATGCTTAAACTGCTTGATTCCACCGATTCTGGAGAAGATGCGGCCAATGACCGGATCAGCGCTTTGAAATCATTGCGGGCGGAAGTCCTTGACGGCAATCCGAGTTCGCTGCGGATGAACACGGCACGGATACTGCTGCAAATCATGAAACTGCTGATCCGTTCAGCGGGTGACCAGCCGCAGCAGCTGCGGCTGGCGCATGAATTGCGCATCGCGCTCCTTGGACAACCGCGCTTCATCCGCCGCCAGCTGCAGCGCTATCACCTGCTGGAGATGCCGGAGGCGTGGAACCAGACTACCTTTGACGACCATGTTCATGACGCCAACACCAAGGGGCGCAAGACTCCGACTCATCTGATTATGGATGCGTGGATCAAGGGAATCCGCCAGCTGCAGGTGATTTATTACAGTTATGTGCCGCCGCTGGCGGCGCGTGAACTGCTGCAGGCCGCGGAGATCATGGGCATTGACGTGCGCATCGGCGTGGAATTTTCAACGGTTGGTCGGGGTAAATTTGTGGAGATGATCTGGACTCCGCGCGGTTTTTCCTCTCCCGATAATTTTCTGGTGTTTCTTGAAAAACCGGAAGTCAAAGCTTTTTTCACCAGCTCCATAGCGGCGGTTGAATGGAAGAAACAGCAGGTGATGGTGCTGTTCAAGCAGTTCAATGACTCAATCCGTCAGCAAGTGAACGATTTTTTTCATGTTGATTGTCCGGCTCTTGGCGAAGATGATTTCCTGAAATCGGTAGGAACCGGGCAGCCTTCGATGCTGCATCTGGCGGAATTCATTTATTCGATATATGCTCAGCTTATGCAGACTAGGCTGGATAATCTCCGGCTGTCCGGTTCCGCGGAGGAACAGGCGCAAATCAAAGAGCAGCTGGCTGTACTGACGCCGGAGTTTATTACTGATCAATACCTGGCAGGCGGAACATGCGGCTCCATCCCGGAGGACATCTCAACGCTTCCTCCGGCTATGCGGCTGTCTCAGCAGGAACTCTCCAGACAGCTGTATGAGCTGCCGTCAGGATGCAGACTCTGTCTGAACCTCAGCGGATTGACACTGGAGGATGTAATCGAGGCGGTCTATGATTGCGCCGGCCGGATCACGCATCTGGAGATTTTTAATCTGAAAGATTTTAAAAGCAATAAAAATCCCGAAATCGCCGCCATCAACGCGATGCGGCAGGCTGTCAACAGCGGTAATGTGGTTATGTTGAAACATATAATCCGGGAAGCTATTGAACGTCCGGCACATGCCGTTGATCCGCTCAGGGATGCCAGACTGGAAAAATTGCGGCTCATCCTGCGGAATATTCCGGCGATGATTGAATTTTATTCCGGTGCTCCGCTGGGAACCCGGCTTGGCAGCGACTCCACCGGCCGTTACCGGCGGCTGCACGGAATGGGCATGGTTATCACCGATTCGCTGCCGTTGCGCGAGCGGCGACGGATACTGAGCGGACGCGACCGCAACCGCGAAGTCATTCCGGTCGAAGCCAGAGTAACGCGCTGTTCCAAATACATAAAGTTTAGCTCTAGATTATCTCGGCGGAAGTCCTTCCGCACGATAAAATCTGGATATTTTTC
>CAYMSF010000072.1:0-18109 GCA_964392985.1 uncultured Victivallaceae bacterium
TGGCCGCTGAAGGCGGATGTTTCGTAGAAATACATCTTAAAGATATTAGTACGGTTCGCCATGAACCCATGCGGTTGACGGAATGGAATAAAATTGCCCGGGAAGAGATAGCAAGAATATTTAATCATTGAGTATGCAAATTTGTAATTTACAATAAACAGATGACTGGGGGGAATTATGAACTCACGAGAACGAGTTACCAATGCTCTGACGGGAAATATTACTGACCGCATTCCGGCGGATTATTCTGCACATGCCGCAGTTACCGAGGCTTTGATTGCAAAAACACAGGTAAACGGCACGGAGGAATTGTTGCAATTTTTAGGGGTGGATTTTCGTCGTATTCCGGCTCCATACGGACAAAATCAAACCCAGCCTGATGCTGATGGTTATTTTACTGATTTCTGGGGAATGCGGAAACACAGAAATAGTGAAGGAATAATTGATGAAACTAATTTTCTTTTCAGCGAGGAGAGTACGATTGAGGACATCGATGCACATGCCTGGCCTGCGAACATAACTTATGACTATACTGCAGCAAGGGAGCAATGCCGGAAAATCCATGATCATGTTTATACAGTAGGGGCGCCATGGTCGCCGTTTTTTCATGAAGCCGGATGGATTGTCGGACAGGAGAATTTTTTGATTTGGATGCATACCAGGCCGGATTTAATTGAACATATTATTAATCACATTGTCAATGTCGAACTAATCGCCTGCCAACATTTTTTCGACGCGACCAAGGGTTATTTGGACATTGCCTATTTCGGCAATGATTTCGGAACACAGCGCGGTTTATTTATTTCGCCGGAGTTATTCAGTAGATTTATCCGTCCGGCACTGAAGAAATTCTATGATTTAGCTCATGATTACAACTTGACGGTAATGCAACATTCATGCGGTGCAATTTCAGACATTATTCCTTGGCTGATTGAAGACGGGGTAAATATTATCGACCCGGTACAGAGTTCTTGTTGTGGAATGGAACTGGAAGATTTGTATAAAAGTTTTGGTTCGCAGATATCGTTTCACGGTGGAATTTGCACACAGTCGTTATTGCCTTTCGGGAGTGTTGAAGACGTGCGTCAGACAGTAAAAAAATATCGTCAGATTACCAAAGCGGGAGGCCATTACTTTTTAAGCGGAAGTCAAGAATATATGTCCGATATACCGGTTGAAAATATTCTGACTATCTACGAAACCAATAAAACGCTTACGTGACTGAATTAAAAAACAATGGTATTTGAATTCATCAGTACTTTATTGACAAGGAAATCATGGACAAAAAGATCAGAGGCAGTCAGCGGCTTAGTTTATACTCTATAAGGTTGAAATTTTAAAATAGACGAGTGTCTTGGGTCCGTATTTATCTCATTTCAGTTCGACTTTTTATTATCCCGACGGGTTTATCCGCCCGTGGAGGATTTATCCGCCTTTGGAGGATTTATCCGCCTTTGGAGGATTTATCCGCCGGAGGCGGAATAACACGTTTATAGAATCGTCAAACCCAAATCCTCTGCGACCCCAATTCGGGGTCGAACAATATTATGTGTCTTCAGCTATAAACGTTTGATGCCTCCGGCATCCATTGACCATTAACCATTCCTGCTTGTCTATGTTAAAATTTCAACCTTATTGAGTATACAGTATTGCAATCTGCCACGGAGAGTATATATTTATGAAATTCATTATGTCCTTTTTGCTTTATTGAACAATATACAGGTTGGCTTAAATGTACGGATTCAAGCTGGATTTACTAGTTGCTGTGCGTTGCCCGGCGTTTTAAATACTCTAATGCCGGGGTCATTACTGTTGTTGTTTTTCAAATAGTATATTTTTTATTCCCATGAAAACAAAATGTCGGGAAAATTGTATCTTAACAGTTTAAAATTTTAGGAAACATTGAGAAGATGGACAAAGCTAAGCAGATGAAAGGTTGTGATATTGTTATAAAATGCCTGGAGCTCCAGGGCATGGAAACCATTTTTGCCTATCCGGGCGGACAGTCACTGGAGTTGCATCAGGCGTTGCAACGTTCTAATAAAATCCGGGTGATCCTGCCGCGCCATGAACAGGGCGGGGCATTTGCCGCCGACGGTTTCGCTCGTGCCTCGGGCAGGGTGGGTGTCTGTATGGCGACTAGTGGTCCCGGCGCAACTAATCTGGTTACCGGAATTGCCGATGCATACATGGATTCCGTTCCGGTTGTTTTTATCACCGGTCAGGTGCCGTCAACGCTGATTGGCAAGAATGCCTTCCAGGAAACCGATATTATTGGTATTACCCGCCCGGTAGTCAAACACAGCTATTTAGTTTTGGATGCCAACGATCTGCCACATATTATGAAGGAAGCCTTTTATCTGGCCGCCGAAGGTCGTCCTGGTCCGGTTATCGTTGACGTTCCAAAAAATGTTCAACAGCAGATGTGTACTCCTGATTTTGATGCGCCGATGCGGTTGCCCTATTTTCAGACAGCGCCCAAACCGTCGGATGAAGTAATTGAACAGATCAAAGCGGCAATCAAGCGTAGTGAACGTCCCTGTATTTATTCCGGAGGCGGTATTATTACCTCCGGCGCGGCGGCTGATTTATTGAAATTTGCGGAATCGTATAATATTCCTGTTACTACCACGTTGATGGGTTTGGGAGTAATTCCCGGCGACCATCCGCTCAGTTTGCGCTGGTTGGGGATGCATGGCACGGTTTACGCGAATAATGCCGCGAATGAATGTGATTTGCTGATTGCGCTTGGCGCCAGATTTGACGATCGCGTAACCGGCAATCCTAAAACTTTTGCCGAAAGCGCCTATATTATTCATGTTGATATTGACCAGTCGGAAATAAATAAAAATAAAACCGCGGATATGGCGATTGTTGCCAATGTCAAAGATGTGTTGCAGGCGCTTAATGAGAAGCCGTTATTCAAGGAATACACCGCATGGCATAAACAAATCAAAGAGTGGAAAACAAAATTTCCATTGACCTATAAAAAGAAACCGGGCAAAATTCAACCCCAGTTTGTTATTGAAAAACTTTGGGAATTGACTGCCGGCAAAGCGATTATTGTTCCCGGTGTCGGTCAGCATCAGATGTGGTCAGCGCAATATTATGTGCCAAACGCTCCCCGCCATTTTTTGACTTCGGGCGGTCTGGGCAGTATGGGTTTTGGTCTGCCGGCGGCGATGGGTGCTAAAGTTGCCTGTCCTGACGCGCTGGTTATCAATATTGACGGCGACGGCAGTTTTCAGATGAATATTCAGGAACTCGGCACGATTCACACCGAGGATATTCCGGTGAAAATGATTATTCTGAACAACCAGCATCTCGGCATGGTGGCGCAGTGGGAGGACCGTTTTTACGGCAGCTGCCGTGGCAATACTGTTCTGACCAATGACCGGGTAAATCGTCCTTATCCGGACTTTGTTACTATCGCCAAGGGTTATGATATTCCCGGACTTGAGGTTTACGAAGAGTCGGAAATTGTTCCGGCGCTCGAAAAGATGTTGAGTTCTGATGGTTCATTCCTGCTGGATATTCATACCGGCTATGAGGAACATGTTCTGCCGATGATTCCTCCGGGCAAAAGCTATCAGCATATTATTGTCGAATAATATTGGTTGTTTATACTGAGTGGCAATCAAAAAGTTAGTAAAGACAAGGGAAATTTTGAGAATTAGTTGGGGATTGCGCCAGAAACCCGATATGAATATCGGGTGATGAAGCTATTGCCAAAAAAACTCAAAAGAACCTTGTCCTGTTCCTGCGGGATTGCAATCTTCCGGCTTTGGATTAGTACCCTTCGAATTCCTTCGATACCCCGGTATCGGCGGACTCTCATAATACCAACCAAGCGCTAAATCGGTGCAACCTTTACCAGCTTTTAGAATGCTATTCAGTATTACTGCCACGGGAGATCTATTGTACGCGGTGAGAGCTGACCGTTTCCGGCAATCTGTTCAAGCAGCATGGCAACGGCGGTTTTCCCCATCTCGCGTGAAGGCATCGCTACCATTTTAATCGTCAACTGCATCAGTTCGACAAAAGGTTCAATCCCGAGTCCGCGCAGTCGCAGATTGGATATTGTTCGGTATTGCTGTAATATCCCGGCCGTCGCAAGTACCGTACCGGTATTGATACCCCAAATACAATCCACCGGCAATAATGGCATGACTGAACCGGTGCGATTGCCATCGCCGAGGAGAGTTGTTTCGATAATTGCTTCGCGTTTGATGCCTTGCTGCAACAATGTATCAACATAACCGCGAATACGTTCTCGGTCGCGGGAGCAGAACGACGGTAAAGTTACCGAACCGAAGCAACGGCATCCCGACGCGATAAAGTCCAGCGCCGCGGCAACGCCGGCTTCATAATCAGAAAACAGCACCTTGTCGGTGTTCACGTCGGCATCTCTGCCGATGACTACCAGCGGAATGCGTTTTTCGACGATTTCGCGCAGGCAGTCGCGCTGCATTTCAATACCTTCTGAAAGTGCGGACGGATAAATAATAATACCGTCAACCTGACGGTAGAACATACGTTCTATTTCAGCACGTTCTATTTCCAGATTGTTTTCGCAGGTGCCGAGTACCATTTTATATTCAGAATTACGCAGGTATGATTCCGCACCTTCAATGATGGAACCTAAAAAGGTGTCAATGCTGTTGGCCATGATCAGACCAATATTATAAGTTTTCCCGGTATTCAGACTATGGGCAAAGTAATTGGGACGGAATCCCAATTCGCGAACCTTTTCCATCACTTTGGATTCGGTTTTAGGCGCGATGCGGTATTCCCTGGCTTTGCCGCTGAGAACGCGTGAAACCGTGCTGGTCGAAACACCGACCAGTTGGCTTAATGTTTTAATATTGATCCGGTCATCTGCCATAAAAAAAGCTTATTATTTAGCCAGGAATTGCGGATTATTGAACATGATTACGTTGCCTTTTGCGTTTTCCTTGTTGCTGAAAACAACGCGCATCCAGCGGCATTGCGAGCTGGTTAGTTCCTTTAATTCCAATATGTGATTTTGTTTCTTACCTGCCTGAAAGTTGATTTTTCCTTGAAATTTCCAGCCGTTGTCTCCTTCAAGCCAGATTTCCGCGATACCGTCTTTTTCCGGAGTTGCCTCTAATGAGAAAGCCGGGCAATCTTCTTTACTGAGCAGGGGGAATTGAGCGAAGCCGGAGTTTGATTTTTCATCCTTGAATGCGAGGGTGAATTTGGTCATGCCATTATCGGCGGGGTCTGTTGTCACGGTAGTTGTTTTAAGTGTTGTTCCTTCAACTTCGAAACAGCCCGGATACCACATTATCTTATCTTCCGCAGTAACGATAATTCCCGCGCACAGTCCCATAATCATCATTGCCGATAGAGAAATTTTCTTTAACATTTGAACATCTCCTGTTATTGTTTTTTGATTCCGCGGGAACGGTGAGTTTATTTCCCGCTTGCCTGTTTCGTCAAAACCATCTTTTCATACTAAAGCCTTGACTTATTATTTTTACCTCCTGTTCTGTGTTGAAGTCAAATTGTAAATATTCGCGCCGCTGTAAAATAAATTTCACGGTTTACTGCGGTTGATAATTACGTTTTTCCCTTGTTCGCAAAGGAAATCTTTACCGTTGCTGATTTTAATATTTATCCCGGAATCAGTTTTTTCAACCTTGTTGACAATAAAGTCAGGTTTTTCAATGACAGTAACCTGTTTGCTGCCCCATAACCAAATGCTCTCTCCGGGTGACAACTTGATTTTTGCCTGATAATCGGGCATGTCCGGCATGAACGGACTGGTTCGTATTTCGAACTCCATTTCACGAGGGAGCGGATTATGCAGTCTGGCACGAACACCGCCCTGCCATATTCCTTCCCATTCAATCACCAGTTCAGGATTGCTGCTTGTCAACGGATGTCCGGCGGCAACTTTTCCGGAGAACCCCGGTTTAATCAGGGCGTACATTTTTTGTTCCAGCGAACTGAATGTCTGCATTCTGCCATTTTGCCAGAGGCCACAACTCCATCTGGGATTCATGCCGTCTAACAACAGTGGCAGCGGATCGGTTCCGGATGGAACCGCGGCATCAAAGACGGCTGTTCCGTTGTCAGCTTTTAGACGAATAACATAGTCGGTTGACTGTACCGCGCCGGTGGTAACATTGCTGACCATTCCGGAGCGTTCGACGTACAGATTCCGCAGGGTATTCAAGTCTTCAGGGCGGTTGATTGCCCTGGGATAAAGCATAACCAGAAATCTGGTTTGTATGATTTCGCCTTTTTTGATATCGCGTCCTTCCATGCCGATACGGAATCGTTCTCTAACATTCCATGCCTTTGCGACATTGTCAATCCACGCCTGATATGTGTTGTTGTCCAAAGGAAATACTGCCAGACTTGCCAGATCGTTCGGCCACAACATCAGTCCGTTTTTCCCGGCAGTCAACGGCAGTAAGATTTCCTGTCCGGCGGCGATGTCGGCAAATTTTCCGGTAGTGAGTTTTTCCGGCGTTGTCATCGCGGTATATTGCCACAAGCGCGGCAGCGACGGCATCATGCCCATTCGCAATACATACATTTTCCGCCATTCCGCTGCGGTGAGGTCGCGTTGCGCGGTGATTGAGTTCTCCAGCAGAATTGCGGTCGCGCCGTCATTGGCTGGACGGAACGCCGTGATGTCCGTCCGTGAGTGCATGACGGCGCCCGGGGCATTAAAATCATAACGGATTAAGTTGAAAGCCCGTGATGCAGATTTGATCCGCATTTCGGCATTGATGTGGTTTTCAACGCTGCCATCAGTCATAACCAGTTCAGGTCCGGGATGCAAATACTTGCAGAGTTGAATAATGCCGGATTCTATAACTCGCGGTACAAGTTCGCGAGCATCGCGCATGACGCCAAGCTGACCGGCGCTTTCACCGGTATGCCAGTAGGAGTGCTGGAGATAGAGTTCACGGTCATCGCGTTCAAAGCCGGTTGGCGTCATGGTTACGCTGCAAATCGAATTTTGATTGTCAGAACACATTCCCGCCAGGAACGCGTTATCCTGGCATTGGAAACGTCCGGAGCGGGCTTCGGTCCCATCGCTGCCACGGATTAACCAGGAGAGTTCGCACTGTTCAGTAATCAACACCGGTTCATCGATTTTAACGAAGCGGCGGTCAGGATACCAGTGCCGTATTGGTTGAGTGCCGCGGTAGAGCACTACTTCGGCGATTGGCTGGACATGACGTACACTGAGATGTGCCTGTAACCAGGTCCGGCGGCTGAAAAGAATTCCACCGCCGTTCTCTCCATCGCGCATATAATCGTATGAAAACGCCAGTCGGCGTATTTCCGGCCCGGATGATACCGAAGATGAATACTGATACAGTGGCATATCTTCCTGATTGCGAGCTAGAATAGTTGTTTTCCACCCGTTGGCGGCGCGGACGATTTCATCGGCGCTGCGGTAATTGCCGGAAACCCGCGGGTAGGGACCGTAACCGCTGGCAAGCAGATCCGTATAGGTATTTCTGGAATCGTCAATAATCTTGTCAGAATCGAATGTAATCAGGTTAAATCCGCGCCAGAATCGCTGGTAGAACGGACTTATGCCGTTTTTGCCGGGAGAGAGCAAATTGGCATGGATACCATCGCCGCCACAGTATTCACCTCCGAGAAAACGCCAGAATAATTGATAGGGGTTGGCTAATTCGGTAAGATCAGGCAGTTGGGTTATTTTGCCGAAAAAGTATGCATTGACCGGACCGTAAGTTTTTGGATCATCAATCTGACGCTTGCGACCAGTGTAGGAGGCACTGAGTTGCAGCCCGGGAATAGCAGAAAATGCCGGACCGGAAGCCGCTTTGCAATCTTTTTGCAGTTTGGCCAGTTTTTCTGGTGTCAACTGGTTCAGTTCATCGGTAAAAATCAGGAAACGGAGATTAGCGTTTTTCGCGGCGTTGGCCATTTCTGCAACGGTATTTTTACCGTCAGTATAGTTGGACCGGGCGCCAATCAAACCGGGGAAATATTCTGATTCGGCGAGCTGTTCATAACTGCCGGCGGCGGGCGGTTCAAATTTGGCGGTAATCTGTTCCGGTGTCATCGCCGTGGCGTTTTTTTCAAACAGCCAGAGCTCGCAAATTGAGGTGAAAGTGCCATCGCCGCGAGCGCCACGGCCCAAATTTATTAGAAGAGTATTCCCGGTTATTGCTGCGGCGTGGATGTCAATAACGCTGAATAGCGGTCCCTGTCGCTCATCAAAGCGCGGTGGCAGGATTTTGGTCATAATTTTACCGCCGGCGGAGATTTCCAGTTCACGTGCTCCTTCCTTCTGGTACGCCCAGACAAGAACGCCGAGCTGATACTGTTTTTGCGGATCAAGTTGGTCGAAGCGGTAATCAAAAGTTTTAATATCAGCGGCGCGGCAGTTGGCGGCAGTGGCATGAAAAATTTCTGACCACGCCCAGCGGATCAACCAGTTCGTTCCGGTGGTGTTGATATAGCCGCAACCACGTTCCGGACTGAAGGGAATATCTGCGACAGCACCGCAATCAACGTAATATTTCACGCCGAATCCGGCGGGCATAAATTTTTGCATCACATATTCCAGCCACTTATCTTTATCCGGCGAAACCGGGATGTTGCCGGTCGCGGTAATCTGCTTCTGTACCGGAACAATCTTTCCAGTCACTTCAACCGGGTTTGCGGAGACGTAACGGAACAGATTGTCCATTAACTTAAGTCCGTTGCCTTCGGTCAAGACGAATCCGTTTGCCAGCGACCAGTGAAAGGCATCGTAAATAAAATATCCGGAAGCGGTAGTGAACAATGCCAGTCGTCCTTTACCCACCTGGCGTACCGCCAGGAATGGAGGTTCGCTCTTCCACGTGCCTGTTTCCTGAATATTTTTGTTGATTTTATTAAAAGGATAGGTCGCGCAACTTTTTTCACCGCGAATTAAGATTTCCCATTCCGGCGACAACGTCATTGAATAGGTAACCAGATAATGATTGCTGAAATCCAGAGGAAGCCAGATATAATCAATGCCGTTTGTGACCGGATGCTCTTTTTTGAGATTTGCAGTACGCAGATAGCGGTATGCCAGAATACGGACAATTTCTTTCTGATTCGCGGGGTCAAGCGGGATTTCGCTGAGCAATGCCGCTCCGTGCTGTCCCAGCCATGGATTGAGCTGTTTGACAAAGTCTTCCACGCCGTAATAACTTGGCGCCGGAATCATGATTACGCCACCGCCAGCCTGCATATAGGCATTCAAATCAGCTTCCAGTCTGGCATCAATCGCCCGGGTTCCGCAATATAGCTGCGGCATCATGCCGACGACGATCGGGTACTTGAATAATGTGGCGCGATCAGTTTTCTGATAGATGCCGAAGTGCAGTTCATAACCGAGTTTGCGATAAGCTGCCAGCGCCTTGGGTTCTATGCTGTTAAGTCCTTGAATGGCGGTATCTTCCGACGCCAGACATAACACCGGAATCAGCGCTTTTTCTGTTACCGTCTGTTCTGCAGTTGCAACGCAGACCGAACCCAGCGGTATGATGACCGCGACGATAATTTTCAGCCATGTTAATCCCATAATAATTTTCCTTGTTTTTACAGCATATCTACGGGACAGCCGTCATATTTTAGATTATTGCTGTTACTTTTTCCCGAGTTTAATGTTATCTTTATTCTCATATAATTCTCCGGCACCGCAGGAAAAACTATAACTGACTGTCAATTTTTCACCGGCAGAGAATTTTCTTTGTTCCGGTGACAGTTCATAACTTAGAACAAAGCAGGCGTTTTTCCAATGCCATCCCCGCATAAATATCTGTCCAGGGACTTCTTTGACCGTGAAACTGTAAGTTGCAACCGGGTCGCCGGAGATTCCTACAGGATGCCCTGGCTTCAGTGTTACGCCAATCTGACTGACATACGGCATCTGCAGCAACGGCAGTACGCCAAGAGTGTCCCATTCCTTTTCGCCGGAAAAGGTGTCCGGATTGCCGGGATGGAGCAGTTCTTTCATTGAAATATTGCCACCGGTAATTTCCAACGCCTCGTTCCACTGGTGGAGGGAATGCGCCAGAGAAATGGTTTGACCCAGTTCAAGTTCAATCGCTTTAATCCATACAATTTCCATATCAATATTTACTGAGCATGGTTGATATTTCTGCCAGCGGGGAATCGAGTAAACCGCAGAGCAACGCCATAGTGGGCTCGGGATGATTGCGCGCGTAGGTTTGAACGTCCTGCCGCCATGACCGCTCCAGGTGGCTCCGGGACTGTTAATCCAGGTACTGTCAGCATCGGCGCGGACTAAATGTAAATCCTGAGTGCAACGGTCAAGCCGGCGGAAATGGTTGTTAAGGAAGTTGAACCCGGAGTGAAGATTCAGGAACGGACTGGGGTGAAACGATTTAAAATTACCCACCATGCTGGATACTTCGATTCCCCCGGGTATAATGTCTGACCACGGAACCGGCGGGGTTATTCTTACATAATCGCCCCACGCGTAACCGCAGGTGACAAATCCGTACGGCTCGTAGTAACTGTCACCGATACCCAGAAAACCGCCGGAATCAAGTTCAAAAACATTGTGATAATCGTTCATCTGGTCAGAACCCCGGTGCGCCCAGTAATACCGGTTGCGGGTATGCAGTGGCCACGAACAGCAGAGTTCGCCGCCGGCGCTGTCTTTTGCAGTTATGTGCAGATGCAAATCATGCTTAAATACCATATTGATATCCTTGCTCCACCGGTTGGCGGTTGCAGAAAAGCTTTGCAACAGTGTTGTGCCGTTCCACAGGCAGATTTCAGTTAATGGAACATCTGCCTCCAGTTCAATGCGCAACGTACCGGACTGATTTGCCTCCCATTCATACCAGTAGCCCTCCCAGTCGTCGATAATCAGTTTGACATCAGGGAAATCAAATAAACGCAACCGCGGACCGGTTGTGACCTGGCTCAAATGGAGATTTTCGCTGACAGCCTGATGCCATTCTGCAGGACTTTCTGCCAGAATCAGTGTTTGTTGCCGTGTCTTTGAAGGCATTTCGCCACGACTGATGTGGACACCGCCGATAAAGGCGCAACTCTCAATTAATTCCCGAAAAATACGAATATCGAAATTGCTACCGGTTTCCAGCAGATTGTATCCGCCGTGCCGCCAATAGGGCAGCCGGTTAGCTT
Organism: uncultured Victivallaceae bacterium; assembly: GCA_964392985.1. GTDB lineage: Bacteria > Verrucomicrobiota > Lentisphaeria > Victivallales > Victivallaceae > CAYMSF01. Next base: position 11,173 of record CAYMSF010000072.1, read on the forward strand.
CCGGTCTGGCATATACCGCGGAGTATCCGTTGATTTTTACCAGCAGATCCTCCAGCATATTGGAATTAGGGTAGCTCAAACGTTGATCCGGCAAATCTTTGACATTGAAAACGACACTGGCATTGCCTTCATCGTCAATCTGTTCATAACCGGGGATGGCAATAATGCCTTCATTTGCCGCCATTTCAGCGTAGAGTTGATGCCACTTTTCATTATTAAGCTGGTGCCAGTCGTGAATAACTACTGCCACAGCACAACCGCTACTGCGGGCATCATCAAGTAATTCCTTTACCGTGCATCCCTCCGGAATCGTGCCAATCCATAACCGGTAAATATTCATCCCGTGCAATTGTTTCCGCTCCACTGTTGAAGCATAACGGAATGAAAATTCACGAGTTCCGACGACTGTCGCGCCAAGCGCCGTCAATGTGGCTGTTTCCTCACGGTTGGTTCTCACCGCATGACGCCAGTTGAATAATGCGGTCAAAAATTTAAAACCGGCCGCATGATTTTGCAACATCAACGTACCTTTCCAGCGCGGCAGAAATGCGTTCGCAATCCATAACGGCGATGATCCGGGGAATGCAATTACCTGACCTTTGCCGTATTTTCGATATGCACCGAAAACCGGCGATGACGCCACCGGCTTACCGGCACCGCCGTAAAATCCTTCAGGGAACGGCATACTGCTGCACGTGGAACTGCCGCGAACGAAAGTGTGCCAGGTATCGCCGGCCGGTTGGCAGGTCAAATGCTGTGTGCCGTGACCGCCTTCAACGATAATGTCGAGACTGGTTACGTCCTGCAATTCCGGCATTACCGGTTCAATGTCACAGCGCATCAGACGACCGAAGTCAAGAAATGGCATCATTCCCTGTCTTGCCGGTTCATGTTCCTCAATTTTGTTGAACGCGAAAGAAATATCAAAACCGGCGCAAAATTCATTCATGGCGACTTCGGTACGGCCGTAGCTTTCCGCAAACATCAGCACCAGATTGCCGCCACCCGCGGTGAAGTCATAGAGCCACGGTGTTTTTTCCTGCAATATCGGATGATCATTGCGGTTATGTCCAATCAAGGGAAACCGCATCAAGACGACGGTATCAGTTTCTTTCAACTGCTCCTGTGTCAGTTGATTTAGAAAACAGCAACTGCACCGGATGCCGACGGCCATGAACAACCGTTTTAATTCCGGATCGACCAGATGGCGGAATTGCCCGTCGCCACTGCTGGCGGCAACAAATAATACTTCATTATAATCATTGCTCATGGACAAGTTCCTTTCTGATCTGACATGGTTTAAATGTCCAGCTTATATTGAAATAAGGATTATTCCAGACTGTTTCCCTGCCCTCTGCTTCAAATAAAATAATTGTCCATTCTCCCGGTTTATCTTTGTGCAAACCGGCAATGACAATATTCTCCGGCAAACCGGCGAAAATCTTCAAATCGCGGTATTCCGGCGTGGCCACTGCGGCAATATTAAACTCCATGCCAAGACGATGCAAGCCGGACTGACTTACTGGTGCAAGATGATAGATGAAACGGAATTTTCTTTTGCCATTGTCCCATGAAGCTTCTCCCGGGGTTACCGGGAACCATGGCGCCCAGCGTTTTACCGGACTGCGCAATATTACGGTTTCCAGACATCCATTTCTCAAGGCATGGGCAGGAGTGCCTTCATTAATGACGGCAAAATGTTCAGTACTTACCCAATTCAACGCCGGGAATGCATCACCGTGTATCATGCCGAGTTTATATTCGGTTCGCAGGATTGAGCCGAAAGGGATTTCCGCCCGGCAGGAATTCAGCGGAGCACCGCAGTGATTCCACTTTATGGCAATTTCGGTTGAATTCCCCAGCCAGTCGAGATCATATTCTATTTGTATCAACGGTGATGTCGCGATAAATGTTGACGTTCTGCGGTAACTCAGCCGTGAAAACCCAGGCCACATTTCTTTGTGTTGATCACATTTGCCGCCAGTTACCAGAACTGCCCCGAGGTCATCGCAATACCAGTCGATGATTTCATCCTCAGAAACCGGTAAAAGACGAGTTTTTCCTGAATATTCCTCTGTCCACATCGTGCCGCTGTCTTCCCGTACCGAAATGTCGGATAGTGTCCCGACAGAAATATTGTCTGAAGCTGCACCGGCAAAACGTCCATGAGAAAATGTAAATGACCATTTCCCACATTTTACTATGCCGTTTTCAGGATATGCCGCTTTAGCTGGCCGGCAGGGTGGCGGCAATTGCGGTAACCATGGAATCACCGCCGGAGTATTTTCTAAAGCTGACATGGATTGAACGTAATATTTTTTCAGAAAATCGGCATTTTCATCAATGTGACAACCGCCGGCCGCGTCATGAAATTGCATCAGGAAAAGAGCGTCACGGCATGATTCAGCGATTTCTTCTCCGCCGGCTTCCGCCGCAAAAATCCGGTGTTCCAGATGACGCGGTTGAATTTTACTGTCATGCCTGGAGGTGTAACAACCTGTGAAAATCCGGGATAAATCGGTATCACGATGAATCAACGGAGCTTTTTTCCATTTATCTTCACTGATGGTATTAAAATAATTGAGGTATGAAGAAAAACGGAACTCTACATCGGGGTATTCCTGATTCATCTTTCTTACCAGAGTACAGAGTCCGGGATAGATATCATGTTCCTCGCCCATCGCGACAAATAAAATATTTGAATTATGATTGGTCTTGATTGCTCTGATTAACTGTTGCTCTATGCGCTGTCCGCGAACCGTCAGGTCTTTGTTCTGAAACTCATCAGGATTGTCGGGGTATCCCCAGCCCCAGGAGCAGCATTCCTTCCCCGGTGATATACATTTTACAACTGAACCATCCAGACCTTCCCAGAGAAAATCACCACAAACATCATCCTGTCCTGGTTGCGGCATACGCCCGGCTTTATAGAAAAGATAGCCACTCAAGTTTATCAGTTGCGGCAATTGTGCCGGAACTCCGAATGCGTCCTCAAATGCGGCGGCAGTAACGGCATAACCCAATTCGTTCTGCAGCCATTGCCGTCCGGTGGTGATATTGCTGTCGATTGCCCCGGGGGAACTGAGATTCATGTCGGGAATGGTTTCCATTCCACCGATGATTTCTACTCTGCCATCGCGCAACCACGCCGCTATTTCCGGTTTCAATTCAGGTTCTGACGCCAACAGTTGCCGTAACGGCCAGCTCTGGCAGAATGTAAAAGTAAATTCCGGATTCTCGCGCAACATCTGAAACGCCTGATGATAGAGTTGTTGACGCCGCACGGCATACCAACTGACTTCACGCCGCCAGATTAAATCAAAATGCTGATGGGGAACAATATGTACTACTCGTTTGTTCATTTAGTCATAATCCGCATATTTATAAGGTTATTTTTTTCTGTAAGATATTTTTTCTGCAACCGTTTTATTCAATGATATTTTACCGTGCTACGGTAAAATCATCAATCCTTTCTGATAAATTACTTTGTCTGTTCAATACTTACCTCATGAAGAAAAGCGCCGAACCCGTCCTCCGGAGTGCGGTCTGTAACTTTGATGTAGATATCGCCATTCACCCATGCCGCAGGGATGCGCCATGACAGTTCTTTTTGCGCCATTCTGCCGGTTGAATTGAATATCTCCTGATAATCTTTGCCATTATTCGAAACTGCCACGATGTAATCTGAGGAGATGGAAACGTTTAAATTAAGGGCGTGTTCCGCTTTAAATACATTCAGGTTTATTGCATACACCAGACATCCTTTGCCATCAATGAAATAATATTCACGTTCTTTGCCAACGCCGGTATTGGTCTTGATGAACTGTTCGTCGCTACCGGTTTTCAGTGACAACAGTTTTTTCCGGGGGGGCAGTAATGGCGGAGGTGCGTATATGGGATAATCCTTCTGCGGCGGGTCAATGCGGAAACCATTTTCTATGCCTGTTCTTTTGAATGCGGTAAATGCGATATCGCGATTTTTAATTGCGACCAGCCGGAATCCCGGGGCATCGTATCCGAAAGAATTGGTTGCCGCAGTTGTCGCGACCATATTGACGACCGGCAGTCCGGGATATATGCACCGGACGAGATAATTGCTATGCCAGTGTCCGCAATATACCCAAACTTGCCCCTGACATTCCTTCACCGCATTGATTACCTGTTCCCGCAGAGAGCGGATCGGTTCAAAATCTTTTTGCTGCACCATATTGTAATGTTGAAATAACAACAATGGTTTATTTTTATTGGTTTCAATGTCTTTATGCAACCACTGAATTTGCGTATCATCAAGTTTGCCGGTATTGCCGTTGTCCAGTACTGCGAAGTGCCATTGTCCGTAATCGAAAGAGAAATATGTCTGCCGTCCGGGAAAAGCTTCCATGAATTTATCGGCACGATCATGGTTGCCCATCACCAGATATAGTTTTATTGACGGATCAAGTTCTGCGACAATTTGTTTCAATCGTAAATATTGTTTTTGCGTTCCGGTATGGACCAGATCACCGGTAATTACTACAAATGCCGGACGTGGCTGAAAATTGTTGATTTCACCGAGCAGACGCTTCAATGCATCCGCCAGAGCAGAGTTATAAATCACCTTGGCCTTGGCGTCGGCCTCATCCTCGCCGTAAATATGGGTATCACTCAATTGGATAAAATAGAATGAACTGTTGGCGTCAGGCGCGAAAGCAAGTTTGTCAAAAAGTGTTTTTACGTCACTAATGGACGTTGCTTCACCAAGACTGTAACACGGTTTCGGTGATTCGTCTGTCAGGATGGGCGCTTTGTCAGCCGGAATTTGACCGGTGGCATTGGTGCCGTTCAACAGCACTGCCCCGAGCAGTATCAATCCGGACAATATTACCCTGTTCACTTTTTAACCCCTCTTTTTGGCGACCGGATGGCAGCCGTAAACTTTAAAATGCATGAATGCAGATATTATACTGGTACTACTTCTGTTTAGCCGACCACCATACTCTGCTGTATTTACCACCACCTAAATCGGTTGCGTCGTCAAAATTACGTGTCATATCGTCAAATTTTGCCCAACTGACCTGTCCAGCCACCCAGAGCAGATTTTTACCCTTAGAATGCCGTGTAAGTGTGCTTTGCATGTCTTTCAGCGTAAGTGCTCCGTCAAAAGAGACATCTCCCAGCGGTTTGTAAAGGTTGGGGCGTGATGACCAGGTGGGAGCAAATTGTCTTTGAATGCCGGTAGCGTTGTCGCCGACCATAATCGTCTTGCTAGGTTTGGTAAATTGCGACAACCGGATACTCCAGTTCGGCCCGATATCAAATCCGTTATGGTCTTTCAAATAAATATTCACGCCGTAACCAAAATATTCACTGTATTCATTCAATGAAGCCCAGCGTACGGAGGGGCAGAACATTGCTTTTGACAGCACATGTTGCTCAACATTTTTCCCTGCCTGTAAATGGGGATTGAGCAGGGAATACCAGCGCGCCCATGTCCCGCCACCGTTGTCCTGCTGATAGTTAGGGAACCATTCGGCATTATCACCAAAATACAGGTTTATTGCGGTGCCGAGCGATTTTAAATTATTTACACAGTTGATATTGTGGGCGGAACTGCGGGCGCGATTCAACGCGGGAAGTAACATGGAGGCGAGGATTGCTATGATCGCGATCACAACGAGGAGTTCAATTAATGTAAAATTTTGCTTCGTTTTCATCATCTGACCCTTTCTTTTATTATGATATAAATGCAATGATTTGCATCGACAGCTCAATAATCTCCGGTAATAATACATTTATCAGCTATAATCGGCACTTTATTCATTACTGTTTTAAAACTTCAATTTTAACATTGTCATTGGGTTTAAGATTTAGAATGATCCAAAGTTCGAGCCGGTCACCATTTAAAATTTCATCGAAATGTGTTTCCGTGCCGTTTACAATAATTTTGTACTTACCCGGCGACGCGGCAATCTTCAACGGGAGATTTTTCAGCGTTTTTTCCGGTCCGGTAGCAATCTCGATTTTTATTACACCAGGTGCGTCTTCGCTTCGATTAACTTTAAAGCTGACCGGTATCGCGTCGTCAAAAATGATTTTCCCGTCCTTGACCACCAGATATCTAAAGGCGAAATATTTTGCTTCTCGTATCAGGAACGCGCTGGCTGTGGCAGTTTGTTCAAATACTGTAAACAGAGGATCGTTGTAATATTTGCATATATCGATATCAGTTGGATCCTTGTCCGGATTTAGATTTATCTCCTTCAGTTCGCTCTGGCCTTCTTTGAGCGGATTCCTTTTCGCATATATCCAGTTATGGTGGTTGTGTCCCTCCAGAACCAGTCTGACATTATTCTTGTAAATAACATTTTCCAGTGCCTTTTTGTTTTCATCCTGCTTGAATTGCCCCCCTTCATACAGCGATTCATGGTAGAACAGCACGATGAATTTCCCATTGGAAGTTGCTAGCGCAAGATCCTGTTCCAGCCATTCCTGTTGTCCCGGCAGATTAAACGACCCGAGATGGTCGTTGCCATAACTACCGTTCGTATTGGTATCAATTCCAACAAAATGAAAATTGGCAACATCAAATGAAAAATACAGCGGAAACCCCATGTATTTAGCGAAATACCAGCGGCTTTGCACCCCGGAACTGGTCTTATCAAAATCATGGTTGCCCCCGATATTGTAAACCGGGGCGTTGAACCTCCCGGCAAAATGTTTGTAGGAATCGCACATGTACTTTATTCTGGCATCGTCGAAGCCGCTTGATATGCCGCGTAAATCGCCGGTACCGATTACAAATAACGGGTCAAGACCATTTACTGCCGCGACAACCAGGAGGAAAAGCTTGTTATTCTGGGTGTCATCGGAGTAGGCTGAAATATGCGGATCTGAAAAAACAGCGAACGCAAAAAACTTGTTTTCCGCTTGATTGACCACAAGGAATTTCGGTTTCAAT
>CAYMSF010000073.1:0-17921 GCA_964392985.1 uncultured Victivallaceae bacterium
TGAATAATTCATTCCATAGCTCAAAAAAATGCCGACCGGAAATACACCCTTATTTGTTAATGTTGAGACGTATTTACAATATCGCCATATGGTGTACACGCCGGGTGTAAACTATTTTGGGTTTAATCCTTCATGATCTTCATGTCCATCATGGTGAAAAAGGCTTTGGTTTTAACCCGCTCATGGTTAAAAATGTCTTGGCTTGGTATAGCCTTTTTTTTGACAAGATTTATGTCGGGGGGATTGCTATTTTTTACTTTAACGGTATAATGTTATACATATTGGTATTAATGTTATTTATAGTTTATTTTTTAATGTAGTTTCAAAGAATTTGCACAGGAGGCAGGTAATGCCAGGAACGCGAGAAGCAGTACGGGAACGCACTGATGACATCATCAGAGAACCATCCCGATATATAGTCGTCATCCATAATGACGATGTTACCACTATGGACTTTGTCGTCATGGTGTTGATGCATGTATTTCATAAGACGCTGAAAAACGCACAGGAGATCATGCTCAACGTGCATGAAAACGGCAAAGGAATCTGCGGGGTATATCCCTACAATGTTGCTGAGACCAAGGTGGCGCAGGTATCTTCACTGTCAAGCAGCTACAATTTTCCGCTGCGCTGCACCATGGAGGAGGAATAATTGAGTGAATCATCTTTTCCTGGCGACATGGGGGATATCCTCGAAAACACGGTCAAACTGACTGCCGGATTCCACCATGAAATGGTATTGCCCGAACACTTACTCTACGAACTGCTGAAATGCGATCAGATTATCATTCTGTTCAACCGCTTAAATGCCGATATTGAATATGTGCGGCAAAGCTTGTGGAATTTTCTGGAGAATGATGTGGAAGCCATCAGGCATAATGCCGAACCGATTATGTCCATCAGCTTGAATCGTATTCTCTCCGCCCCTGCCAGTCAGAAGATTGCCGAACCGGTAGAACGTTTTCTGCGGATTCTCGATGAAAAACAGTCTGACGCCTATTTTTTTATCCGTAAATCCGGAATTTCCAAAACGGAGGCGGAATCGGAAATAAACAACAACCACAGCTATTATCAGCCAACAGATGTCATTGAAGAAGAGGAGGAGGAAGTGGATTCCGCCAGCCAACTCGGAAATAATCTGGTTGAGTCGGTCAATGATTTTCTGCGTTCACTGAACAGTCCGACCGGGAAATATATCATTGAGGCGAATGTAGTTCCCGACACCGGCGACAGCGCCAATGATGAGACGCGTTCAGAATATAACACCGGCAATAATAAAAGTCCGGATGAAAGCAAGAAAAAAGGGGATGGACTGCCGTTTTTGCATAAATATTCCGTTAATCTCGTGGAAATGGCAAAAAAAGGCAAGATTGACCCGATTATCGGCAGAAAAAACGAACTTACCAGGGTTATGCAGGTGTTGTGCCGCCGCAAAAAAAATAATCCGGTTCTCGTCGGTGAATCCGGAGTCGGGAAGACTGCGATTATTGAAGGTCTTGCCAGCCGGATAGCGACTGGCGATGTTCCGGAAAAACTTCTTGATTGCAGCATCTGGGCACTCGATATCGGTTCACTGATCGCCGGGACACAATTCCGCGGGGATTTTGAAGAACGGTTGAAAAACGTTATTGAAGAATTAAAACGGACACCGCGTGCGATTCTGTTCGTTGACGAAATCCATGTTGTCGTCGGCGCCGGGGCAGTGAGTTCGAGCGCGCTGGATGCGTCAAACATTCTCAAGCCGGCATTAAACAGCGGTGAGATCAAATGTATCGGGATTACTACCTACGACGATTACAAAAATCATATTCTCAAAGACAAAGCATTCAGCCGCCGTTTCCAGAAAGTGGATATTCCCGAATCATCGGAATCAGATACCTTGGCAATTTTGCGCGGGTTGCTGGATTGTTACCAGAAACATTACGATGTGAAATATTCCGACAGCGCGGTCAGCGCCGCGGTCAAGCTTTCCGCCCGGCATCTGCAGGAACGGTTTCTGCCGGACAAGGCTATTGATGTGATTGATGAGGCCGGCGCCAGAAATTCCCTGCGCGGCGGCACGGCAAAAAAACTGATTACCGCAACCGATATCGGCGAAATTGTCGCACTTATGGCAAATATTCCATCAACGAAACTGACTTCATCTGATAATACGTTGATGGAGGATTTGGAAGAACAGTTGAACGGGGTGATATTCGGACAGAATGATGCCATCCGCCAGGTTACCGCCACCATAAAAATTGCCAAAGCCGGAATCGGCAACAAACTGAAACCGATCGGGGTTTTCCTCTGTTGCGGTCCGACAGGTTGCGGCAAAACTGAGTTGGCACGACAGTTGGCGGAGAAACTTGCTATCAACTTCACCCGCTTTGATATGAGTGAGTATTCGGAGAAACACACAGTTTCCAAATTAATCGGCAGTCCTCCCGGGTATGTCGGCTTTGAACAGTCCGGATTATTGACGGAGGCGTTGTTGCGCCAGCCACACAGTGTTGTACTGCTTGATGAAATTGAAAAAGCGCATCCGGATGTTTTCAATATTTTTCTGCAAATAATGGATTACGGTACGCTTTCAGATAACAACGGACGCAAAGCGGATTTCCGCAATGCAATTATCCTGATGACCAGTAATGTCGGCGCTAAGAACCTTGACGCGAATATCATTGGATTCAGTAATAACACGGCGACTTCGGATTCAACCCGCAAGGAAGTGGAAAAGTTCTTCTCTCCGGAATTCCGCAACCGGCTTGATGCCATCATCTATTTCAACCGGTTGTCATTACCGCTGATGAAACAGATTGTCAATAAATTCATCCGCCAACTTGCTGCGGAACTCAAATCGAAAAACGTTACCGTCACGCTGACGAAAGAAGCCGAGGAATGGTTCGCGTTGAACGGCTATGATCCCAAAATGGGTGCGCGTCCGTTGGAACGTCTCATTAAACAACAGATTCAGGAAAAACTTGCCGATGCCATTCTTTTTGGCAATTTAAAGTCCGGCGGCACCGCTAAAGTTACCTGTAAAGATAATACCATCAGCGTAGTTACCCGTCCGAAAGAGTAAATGGTAATGGTTAATTGATGCTGAAGGCATCAAACGTTTATAGCTAACGGCATACAAAAATTGTTCGACCCCGACGGGGTCGCAGATGTTTTGGGATTGATGATTCTATAAACGTGTTATTCCGCCTCCGGCGGATAAACCCGTCTGGATAAAGATTAATGATAATTGTTGAATGTTAATGGTTAATGGTTTTAACCCCGCCAAGGGCGGGTAAACCTTCATGAGCTTCATGCTCTTCATGGTAAAAAATGTTTATTGCTTTAACCATTTCGTGACTTTCGTGTCCCTCCAGAGGCGGGTAAATGTTAGTGGTTAAAATGTTTCTGATTTAACCCGCTTGGCGAAATATAGTTATGGTTTGTGGTGATGAAAAAAGCTGTCAAAAAAATTTGTGATTGGATTATTTGCGCTTTTGTAAGACGGCATAATGCTGTTCTGCCGCAACATCCGCGCAGAATCGGGGTGGTGTTATGCCACTGGCTGGGAGATACATTCTGGGGGTTGCAAGTGCTGCCGGCGTTGCAACGGCAATATCCTGATGCTGAAATCCATATTTTCCTGCGTAGAAATTTTGCGGATTTATTTTACGGGTTGATTGAAACGGACCGGATTCATTGTGTGCCGGCAGTCATCAGCGACCGGAAACGGGAAAAGTTTTCATTCAAGGATTTGCGTTTGGCTGCGCTTAGCTTCCGGAAATTGAATTTAGAGTTGGTGATTGATTTAACCGGGAATCGTTATTCCGCATTATTCACCTGGTGGTTGAAGGCGCAATATAGCATCGGATTTGAGGGTGATGAACTGGGCATGCTTTATGATCAGCGGGCAAATCCGGAAATTTACGCGGGTAAACCGTTACGCCTGCGACCATTGCTGGTGGCAGCGTCATTAATTCCGGATTTAAACATCAATGCGGTACCATTTTCCCCGAAATTGAAATATCGTTTTGAAGAGGTATTGACAACAACCGGACTGGAACCAGGCGGCAAATTGGCAATACTTTCACCGTGCGCCGGCTGGCCGGAGAAAGAATGGGGTGATGACAATTTCGCCAGGCTGGCGGTATCGTTAAGAAATAACGGCTGGCAAGTAATTATCTCCGGAACCGGAGCGGAGTTGATTCGCTGTCGCAAAATTGCGGAACAATCCGGCGCCACGGCCTGGAGCGGCGAACTTGGAGCGCTGCTTGTGTTATTCTCAAGTGCGGAGATTTTCGCCGGCAATGATTCCGGAACGGGACATATTGCGGCGACATTTACCGGTTGTCGCGTATTCACCATTTTCACTGGTGAAACTTCGCCGGAGTTGCTGGCACCGGTTGGAGAAAATGTTACGGTTATTGAAACCGTCAAAATGAATGATGAAGAGATTATCGCCCGGATTACCGGCGCTTCGGAAAAATAAACCCCTGGTTTATTTTTAATCTATTTTTTTGACAGTTTCGCGTTCAATGAGTCGTACAGGTACGGCGAGTTGGTAGGGTTTGCCATTGCCGAGCGTATGAGCAATCGCCTCGACCAGGCACTGCGCGAAAATCTCTTCATTCAGATCAACGGTAGTGAATGCCGGACTGGCATACTGCCCCCAATAAAGATTATCCGCGCCAATCAAACTGACATCACCGGGTACGCGCAGATTATTGGCATTGAATGCCCGGATTGCCGGGAACATCAGATTATCCGCGAAACAATAGAATAGCGATGGCAATTTCCGGTTTTTAATGGCTTTGCTGATTTGTTCAATCATCAGTTCGTGCCGAAAATCAACTTTAATATTAAATTCCTCAGGACAACAGCCACCGCCATCGGTAAATGACCGGATAAAGCCGCTCCGACGCGGATACAAGAGTAATTTTTCAGGGAAAATTGTTCCGGCAATCTTATGTCCCATGCTCAAGGCATATTCACCGGCGATAGTGCCGGCGGTATAATCGTCACAAAAGACGGAAACGCATTCCTGCAACATGCCGGATTGCGCCAGAATCACCTTCATGCCGTTCTTTAGCAAATACCGGGCGGTATTTTTGTCGGAACAGATACAGACATCGACTTCCTGTCCGCGCAATTTCTGTAATTGCAAATAGGCGGTTTCCGGCTGATCGCAGTTGAATTCATGCAACGACAGTTCAATTTTAGCAGTGCCGGATTTGCGTTGCAGATGGCTGTAAACCCCGGCAAAGAATGAGGTATGGGAATTGAAATATTCGACTTTGGCAGAAAGGAAAGCGACCCGTTTCCAGCCGGCACGGTTGCTGCGCGGCATCTTGCCGTAGTTCATTGCAGATGCAGTCGTAATCACCTGCGCTCTGGTCTTGGTACTGATACCCTTGTCCACCCCGTTCAACACGAATGAAACGGTTGAGGGCGATATTCCCAGCTTATCCGCAATATCTCTGACTGTAGTCTTACTTTTCATCCTGCTCAGTATTTTCCAAGTTTTAAACCGGTATCAACAAAGAAACGGTAGGTTTCGTATTCGCAAGTATCCGGAATAGAATGGTCGGAATGAAGAATATAACCGAACCCCTCTTTAACAATCGGGATTTTTTCACGCAGTTCGGCTTCAATCGCCTTGAGGTCGTTCGCGACCAGATTCCGGGCATCCATGCCGCCAAACAGGACAAGTTTATCGCCATAATTCTTATGAATGCGCAACAGATCCATACCGGCTTTCACCTCAATAACCTGCAGGCAGTCAACGCCGGCTTCGACAATGCCTGGGATCAATGGTTCGACGAATCCGCAGGAATGCATCGTTACCGGCAGACCTTTGGAGTGGGCATAGTCAACGGTAAGTTTATGTCCCGGCAGAATAATGTCGCGATACATATCCAGTGAGAAAAATGGGCGGTGCTTAAAACCCATATCTTCGTAGAACCAGATACCATCCGGCAGACCTTCTTCAGCAAACAATATCTCCATCAAATCTATCGTCAAACGGGCGTAGGTATCCACCATATCCTTAACCCAGTCGGGATCCATCGCCATGCCGAATAACATGTGTTCATGGCCGCAAACCGGGTGCATCAATTCAAACACATTCACGCCGCTCCAGTTGAAAAAAAGCTGATGTTCAGCGGCATATTTTTTATCATTACGGTAAGCTTCAAAATTAATCCGCCCGCGGTCAGGAGTCAACAACGGTTTGATGAGTTCTTCCCACTGCGCACGTTCCTTGACCATGAAATCAACGTGTTCCGGCGTGGCATTATGCAATTTGTGCCGGCGTAATATCGCGCCGTTGCCGTCACGTTCCAGTTTAGTTTCTTCGGTCTCTTCCAATACTTCATTGACAAAATCAAATTTAGCCGTCATTTTGAACGGCCATGAATTATTAATATCAAAACCAAAGTGGCCCGACAGGTTTTCATCCTTGCTGATATGACCTTCATTCTGCCATTTTGTTAAGGTATCGCCCCAGAAATGTTCATACAATCCAATCCGGTCCACTGGTTCATGACGCATTATCCGACTGATACGTTCCTTGCCTGTAAGTGCCATAATTTCACCCTGGTTAAATATTAAAGAAAACTGTTCAATAAATTATTTACTAAATATTTTAGCAGATGAATAAAAAAAGTCAAATGTTTTTTTGATATTTTTTATTTGTTGGTGAATTTTTAAGTAATCTGCCGGTCACTCATAACTTTAATTGAAGTTATTGCGCCGGGGTTTTAGCGGCAGCTTCGGCCTTGGTGGCGGCGGCTTTGGTGTCCTCAAGCTGTCTGGTGACTTCGTTATAATTATTGAGGATGATACGCATTTCCTTTTTATTGTCCACTTTCAGGGCGAGTTCTTTGTGCATGGCGATAATCTGTTTATGCAGACGCAGGAGGGACGGGTCTTTTTTGATGATTTCGATGCGAAGTTTATACATTTCAAGCGCAAGTTTCTTTTCCTGTTCTTCAAGTGCTTTAATTTTGCTGCTGTTATCTGTTGCTGCCGGTGCCGGAGTTGTTTCGTTGGCGGCATAAATAAATCCGAGGAAACATGAGCAGAAAATTAAGGTTAATAATATTTTTTTCATAAGTCAGCCTGATTTTGTTAAATTATTAAAAATTACAGCAAAACGAATTTGTATAGGACATAAAATAGCTGAATATATTGAAAAATCCAATATCAGTTGCGGGATTCGCGCAATGATGCCGCAATTTTGTCAGCCATTATTTGCGGAGTGAACTGGTGATGACGGCGGATATCATCCAGGTTGCCATGGGGGATGATTTCGATTCCCCAGCCGAAATGCAATACGCCGTGTTTGTTGGAATTAATGAGTAATTCATCAACAACCGAGGCGATACCACCGCATAACTGGGTATCTTCAATCGTAACGATCAACATAGTTTCAGCCTGCGCGGCTAACAATTTCTGATCAAACGGGGCAATAAAGCGTGTATTGACAACGGTCGCGGCGATTTGATATTTTTCCTGGAGAATTGACGCGACGGCTAACGCGGTATAACTTTCACGACCGCAACCCCAGATGGCAACACTATCGCCGGACTGCAATATCTCCGCCTTGCCCGTCTTAAGAATTTCCGGTGATGGCACGGGTGCAAACTGCTGCCCGGAACCGCCACGCGGGTAACGGATGGCAACCGGACTGTTCAAAGAGAAGGCGGTATAAATCATCGCCTGTAATTCATTTTCATCTTTCGGCATCATAATCGTCAAATTCGGCAACACACGGAGAAATGAGAGGTCATGAATACCGTGATGGGTCGGACCGTCTTCAACGATTCCGGCGCGGTCAAGGCATAGAATCACCGGCAGGTTCTGCAAACAGACATCATGAAAGACGCAATCCAGCGCCCGCTGGAGAAAAGTACAATACATCGCGACGACCGGACGCAATCCCGAAGCTGCCATCCCGGCGGCAAAGACCACGGCATGTTCCTCGGCAATCCCGACATCAAAAAAACGATCGGGATAGCGACTGACAAATTCACTCAGGCCAGTGCCGGAACTCATTGCCGGAGTGATTGCCATCAACTTGCTTTCGCGTTTAGCCAGTTCGACCATCGTTTTGCCGAAAGCCTGGGAGAAGGTTAGCTCATTGCGGGATTTGCCTTCACCGGTATCCGGATTAAAGGCGGACAAACCATGAAATTTTTCCGGCGCTTCTTCCGCCGGACTGTAGCCGCGTCCTTTTTCAGTTATAACATGAACAATGACCGGACGATTAAATTCCTTAACGCTTTCCAAGGTACGGATAAGTTCATTAAAATCGTGACCGTTGATAGGACCGATATAACGCAAACCAAGTTCTTCAAAAAATACTCCGGGCAGAAACATACTTTTGGTGGCTTCTTCCAGACGTTGAATCTTGCGGCGGATATCGGTGCCGTGCGGCACTTTTTTCAACATCATTTTGGCCAGGGCTTTGAAACGGTTGTAACTGCGTCCCGAGATGATGCGGTTCAAATAAGAGGGGATGGCGCCAACATTTTCCGAAATGGACATTTTATTATCGTTCAGGACAATAATCATGTCACGGGTATTGTCGCGAACATTATTGAGTCCTTCAAGCGATATGCCGCAATTCAAAGCGCCATCGCCGAGAATTGCCACGATTTTTGATAATGAACCGCTTTTTTCATTGGCAACCGCCATGCCAAGCGCGGCGGAGATGGCAGTACCGGCATGACCGGCGCCGAAGCAGTCGAATGGAGATTCATGCATTGAGAGGAATCCCAGGCACCCTTTAAACTGGCGAAGCGTTTTGAAAAATTCTTTTCTGCCGGTGAGTATTTTATGGATATAAGCCTGATGTCCGACATCCCAGACCAGTTTATCTTTGGGGGTGTTAAAAACATAGTGCAAAGCAATGGTTAATTCGACGGCTCCGAGATTTGGCGCGAGGTGTCCTCCCTGCGCGGCAACGGTCTCAATAACCAGTTCGCGAATCTCCTCCGCCAGCTGCGGCAGTTGCTCAACATGCAGTCGCCGCAAATCCAACGGAGAGTCAATAGTCGCTAATATTGTTTTATCTGCAGGACGCGCCATCGCAATAGTCCACCATTCGCTCGTATGAAAAATTATTCACTGAAAGTTACGGTTCAGGAAGCGATTAAGATAACTGTCATATTTATTTTTTCAATGGAACAATGTGCTGTTTTACAAATATCGCAGATTCATTGATTTACTTGAGTATTTATTAATACTCAATAGTATTCAAAAATATGGCAACAATCACGACTATTTCGCATCCATGGCATAAGCGCATCCGCGTTAATATTTCAGCGTTATGTTTGAATAATACACATTTTTTTTAATATTTTGATTGAAATTTAAAATATATGTAATAGTTTTATCTATATAATTGAATTTAACTATAATAAATCAGGAGGTTGATATGGCAGACAAGAATTACGGTCATGGTGATTTGTCATGGTGGCAGGATGCACGGTTTGGAATGTTCATCCACTGGGGCTTGTATTCACAGCCAGCCAGACATGAATGGGTGAGAAATTATGAAAAGATTACAACGGATGCTTACCAGAAATATTTTGAGGTATTCAACCCCGATTTATTTGAGCCGAAAGCCTGGGCGAAAGCGGCAAAAGATGCAGGTATGAAATATTTTGTTATCACCGCCAAACATCATGAAGGTTTCTGCCTCTGGGACACAAAATATACTGACTACAAAATCACCAATACTCCCTTCAAGCGCGACGCGTTGAAGAAGATGGTTGAAGCATTCCGCAATGAAGGCATTCATGTTGGCTTCTACTATTCGCTGATTGACTGGCATCATCCGGAATTCACCGTTGACCGGTTGCATCCGCATCGCGACTGTAAGGATGATATAGCCAGGAACAAGCAGCGCGATATAAAAAAATATGCCAAATATATGCGTGACCAGGTTACCGAATTACTGACACAATTCGGCAAAATTGATATTCTCTGGTTTGATTTTTCCTATCCAGGCGAAAATGGCAAGGGTCACAAGGACTGGGAATCGGAAAAACTGCTCAAACTTATCCGCAAATTACAACCGCACGTGTTGCTGGACAACCGTCTTGATCTGCCCGGCGCTGGAGATTTTGAAACCCCGGAGCAATATGTTCCGTCCAATGGCTTGAAAGATAAGAATGGTAAAGATGTGCCCTGGGAAGGCTGTCAGACCTTCTCCGGTTCGTGGGGTTACCATCGCGATGAATCAACCTGGAAGAGCATAGAAATGCTCGTGCAGATGCTTGTCAACCACGTCAGCCGTAACGGCAATTTGCTGTTAAATGTCGGGCCGACGGCACGCGGTGTTTTCGATAAACGCGCATTGGAACGCCTTGCGGGTATTGGCGCCTGGATGAAGTACCATGACCGTTCAATTTACGGTTGCGGTTGCGCGCCGGAGGGTATGATTCCGCCGGAAAACTGCCAATACACCTACAATCCGGTGACCAACCGGCTCTACCTGCACTTTTTCGCCTGGCCGTTTAAGGCAGTACATCTGCCGGGTATGGCGGGGAAAGTTAAATATGCACAATTCCTCAATGACGCCAGCGAAGTTCTCTGCCGTGATGCGAAGAGTGACATTCACGAAGCCCTGAACGAACGCAGTCCGAAAAATGCGTTGACATTGGAACTGCCGACGATTAAACCGGACGCAACGGTACCGGTCATCGAACTGTTCCTGAAATAATAGTGAATAGTCCAAAGCAGATGCAATAATTTTCATTATCGGGATTGAAATGTTTCGCAACAGAGGCTATTATGATTAAAGCTGTTGCGAAAGGTTTTCGCAGAAGGTATATAGCGCCGGCAGAATTCCGGAATTTTATCCAGGGAAGATGCCGATAATAACCAATAATTTCTGATAATGAAAAGAGGCGAACATGGGCGAAGTAAAGCATCTAACTGAGGCGGATTTTGAACAAGTGACCAAATCCGGAGTAGTACTTGTAGATTTTTGGGCGACATGGTGCGGACCGTGCAAAATGCTCGGACCGATTCTTGATAAAGTTGCGGAAGAAGTCGGCGACAGCGCCATTGTTGCCAAGGTCAATGTTGAAGAATCTCAATCTCTGGCGGTAAAGTTCAATGTCCGCAATATTCCCGCCATTTTCATTCTTAAAGACGGTCAAGTCGTGGACAGTCTTGTCGGTTTCAAGGATAAGACCACTCTGGTAACCGCCATCAAGAAGGCTACCGGTCAATAATTAAATTCATTGACGGCGCAAAAACACAGCGGCAGGCATCTGTCCTGTTATTCCGTAACGCCGTTTTGAGCTGAGGAAACCCCGATGTCAATTAAAAAAAATGCGGCGGCATTAATGGTGATTCTTATGTCCGTAACCGGAGTGAATACTCAGGCGGCGAATGATAATCCCACAGTAATCAACGGCGTGGATGTGTTTCAGGCTAAATACACCTCACTGGTTAAAGGCAAACGCATCGGGTTGGTTACGAATCCTTCAGGAGTTAACTCATCCGGGCGCCCAACCGTTGATATTCTCCGCGCCGACCCGAGGGTAAAATTATCCATTCTGCTGGCGCCGGAACACGGCATCCGCGGCGACGTTGAAGCGGGAAAGAATTTTACCAACCAGAAAGATGCCCGCAGCGGTCTTCCGGTCTATTCGCTTTACGGCGGCAAAGATCATCGCCCTACCCCGGAGGCGTTAAAACAAATTGACGTGTTGATTTACAATATTCAAGACATCGGCTGCCGGACTTATACCTACATCTGGCATCTGGCGGAATGTATGAGCGCTTGTGCCAACGCGGGGATTCCGGTAATTGTTCTGGACGTTCCCAATCCTCTCGGCGCGGTCTCCGCTGACGGTCCGATTCGTGAAGAAAAATTCAAATCATTCATCGGACTTTACCCGATTCCGATGACCTATGGACTTACCGTTGGCGAACTGGCCAGATATTTGAATAAAGAGGAAAAAATCAACTGCAATTTAACCGTCATCCCGATGAGAAATTACCGGCGCAGTATGGGCTGGGAAGATACCGGACTGAAATGGGTGCCGACCTCGCCAAATGTTCCGACCGCCTCAGCGGCGAACGGTTACACTGTTACCGGAATTATCGGTGAACTTGGCATGGTGAACATCGGGCTTAAATTTCTGCCGTTTGAAATCATCGCTTCACCTTGGATTAACGCCGAACATTTTGCCAACTATCTGAATGAACAGAAAATTCCCGGAATGTCCTTCACCCCTTACAACGGCAAACCTGCAATCGGCTTTATGGCGAACAAGGAGATTCACGGCGTCAGGATTAACGTATCCAACCATGCCACTTGCCGTCCGGTCATGGCTTCAGTGGCGATTCTCTGTTACCTGCAGAAATATTGCAAAAATGATTTCAAATGGCTACCGGAGAATTTTGCAAAGTTTGATAAAGCCATCGGCACCAACAAAGTGAGAACGCGCATTATGGCTGGGGACAATTATCGCAATATCGCTGCTGAATGGGAAAAACCGTTACAACAATTTCATGAACGGTCTAAACCATACAAGATCTATGACTAATACCGAATAAGACCGCATTTCAATGGACATACTTGCCGACGCCGGAAATCGCGGTAACTTCACCAAAGAAAATATGGTGCAGGTCATTAGCAGGATAAAATTTTCCCATAATGGTTTTGTCCATCATGCCATCACGTTCAATCTGGTCGCGGTAAATCTGCCGGCATTCAATAATTAATTCAGCTTCCTCAAAACCGGGCGTGGAAACCGTTTGCGATGGAATCATTGTTAGTTTGCATTCCTTGATTTTGTCAGTATCACTACCGCTATGGGATCCGCAGAAACTCATAATGTCCTTGCTTGACTCCGGCAACGCACACATTGTGAAGGAATCATATTTATCCATAAGCTTCAAAGTATGCCGTTGCGGACGAACCAGAGCAATTACCACCGGTTTAGCCCAGATTGTCCCCATAAAACCCCAACTGACCGTCATGGTATTAGCATCACGAGTGGCAAAATCACCAGCGGTCAACAGCATCCAGCCTTTGTTTAAAATTGCAAAAATATCAGTATTAAAACTTTCTATCGGGATATTCTTCCGTTCCATAATTAAGCTCCTGTGCGTTTAATTGTTGCAGACTTCATGACACACCTCTTTAATATTGATGTTTATGCGGAAAATTACAAGGAGGGAGATTTTCTTAATCATGGCATGAGGCCTTAAATTTCGCCGCAACCGTCAAAAAAGATACCGGTTTTAGTGATAAAAGTTTGAATGGATGAAATCAGATGATATATTGCCGGATAATCTCCATGAACAATCTTTTTAACATGAAAGAATACTGATTATGAACAAATTTATCCTGCCTTTATTACTGATAACGGTATTTGCATTGTGCGGATGCCGCAGCCAAAGCGCCTCAAAATATCCTGCGGAAGATGTGGACATTCCGATAAAATTCGCGGCGGAAATCGCTATTTTGAACAATAACAATCTGGATAAAAACTCTCTGGACAAGTTTAATGCCGCCTGTATCCTGGCGCAAAATGTTGATTTTTCATTTTTGCATTCTCCGAAAGTGATGTTTGAACTCTTTGGACGCAAAGATGTTTCCGGTGGTAATTTTGAAGGACAGAATTTCATGATTTACAATTACCACTACAAAGACAAGTTTATTCAATTCCGTTTCTACACCAACGGCGAAGCTATTGTTAAAGCCGAAATTAAACGCAACGATAAGTAACAGTTAATATGATTACTTTCGATGATGCATACTATATGCAACGCGCACTGATTCAGGCGGAAGACGCTGCCGATGCCGGCGAAGTACCAATCGGCGCCATTGCGGTTATGAACGGCGAAATCATCGCCCGCGCCTGGAATCAAGTGGAATTGCTGAAAGATGCCACCGCTCACGCGGAAATTCTGGTGATTACTCAAGCCGCGGCGGCACTCTCCGACTGGCGTCTCGATCAGGTCGATATTTATGTAACCAAAGAACCCTGTGCCATGTGTGCCGGGGCGATGGTGAATGCTCGAGTACGCCGGGTGATTTATGGAATGCCTGACCCGCGCTCAGGTGCGGCCGGTTCAGCTTTGAATGTTACCGGATTTGATGGTATGTTGTGGAAAGTTGAGGTTACACCGGGGGTTATGGAAATTGAATGCCGGGAATTGATACAAAAATTTTTCAAAACAGTTAGAAAACAGAAGACGATAGCATGATCGAATTTATCAAAGATATCGCCGGAGAAGCCGGCGCACTGGCCATCGCCGAAATGAGCAAACTCTCCGCCATCTCAATTCAAACCAAAAGCACCGAAAAAGATTTAGTCACCGACGTTGACCGTAAGATTGAACAACTACTGATTGAACGCATCCGGCAACGCTATCCTGAACATGGTATTCACGGCGAGGAAACAGGACGCAGCGGTAATACCGGCGAATACTGCTGGGTGCTTGATCCGATTGACGGAACGACATCCTATATTCATCAGCATCCGTTTTTCTCGGTTTCAATCGGCTTAACTTACCGCGGACGGGGAATCGCCGGGGTGGTATTTGCACCAAAACTGGGTGAAATGTTCTGGGCGGCTGAAGGCAAAGGGGCATTCCTGAACGGCGCTCCCATCCACGTTTCCAGCCGTAAAACTCTCGGTGAATCACTCCTGGCGACAGGATTTGCCTGCGTCAGAGCGGGTTTGGTGGAAAACAATCTCAAATATTTCTGCCGGTTGCTGCCGGAAATTCGCGGAATCCGGCGTTGCGGTTCGGCGGCAATTGATCTGGCTTATGTGGCCTGCGGTCGCTACGAGGGTTTCTGGGAAATGCAACTCCAGCCCTATGATATCGCCGCCGGAGTCGTAATCGTTCGCGAGGCTGGTGGCATGGTAACCGATATGCGTGGAGAAGAAAATTATCCGCAACACGGTTTTGCCGCCAGTAACGGTTTAATTCACCAATCACTCCTGGAGCACTTCAAAAAATGACGATGAAAGCAATGAAATTAACTGGAATCCGGCAGATGCGGCTGTTCGACTCGCCCATGCCGGCAATCACCACAGATAACGAAGTATTAATCCGTATGACCCATATCGGCGTCTGTGGTTCTGATGTTCACTACTATACCTCCGGCAGAATCGGCAGCCAGAAAGTTCAATATCCGTTTACGGTCGGTCACGAAGGCTCCGGAGTTGTCGTAAAAACCGGCGCCGCCGTTACACGAGTAAAACCGGGCGACAGAATTGCCATCGAACCGGCAATACCATGCTGGAATTGTGACCAGTGCCGCGCCGGCAGACCGCATACCTGCCGCAAATTACTGTTTCTCGGCTGTCCGGGTCAAATTGAGGGTTGCCTGTCGGAATATCTGGTAATGCCGGAAAAATCCTGCTATCCGATACCGGAGGCAATGAGTTTAACTGAGGCGGCATTGTCTGAACCGCTGGCCATCGGCGTATATGCCGTGAAACTGGCGGCAATGACGGCGAATGCCAATATTGGCATTCTCGGTTGCGGTCCGATCGGGCTGAGCGTATTGATGACAGCATTAACCCATGGCATCAAACGATGTTACACAACAGACAAGATTGAAGCCCGGTGCCAGGCGGCCGGAAAATATGGCGCTACCTGGACCGGTAACCCGGAACATTCCGACATCGTTGGCGAAATATGTAAAGCGGAACCGGAATTGCTGGATACTGTATTTGAATGTTGCGGAAAACAAGAGGCCGTGGATCAAGCGCTTAAACTGCTCAAACCGGGTGGTAAACTGGTGCTTGTCGGCATTCCTGAAACTGATCAGATCGCGTTTAATATGGATGATATGCGACGCAAAGAAATATGCGTCCAGAATGTCCGTCGCCAGAACCATTGCGTCCAAGCCGCGCTTGACTTGATTTCAACCGGGAAATGTGATGTGAACCGGATGGCAACACACCAGTTTACCTTTGAAGAGACTGGGGAGGCGTTCGACCTGGTGGCAAATTACCGTGACGGCGTCATCAAGGCGATGATTGAATTCAAGTAACGTAAGCAGTTTGTTCAGAAATAACTGAATAACAGAAATTATAAGATTATGGATGAATATTGTATGAGATGGGTTCCACTCGATGCGAGCATCGGGCGGGTTCCGGCTCGTACGATAGTCGCCGTAAGATCAATTTATGTTTCAGTTATTTCTGACTAAGTGCTTAACTTGTCCAACCGTCCGGATTCAAGGAAATACATACCGATACTGCCTTTGCCCTTGGCATCAATCAAACCGCGGTAATGAAATTTGAATCGTTCAGAGGTGAGTTGATAGGTTTCACTGGAAACATTAATTTTCATCGGCTCGGAACAACTCTCCATCCTCGCCGCTGTATTAATGGTATCACCGAAAACGTCATAAATATATTTTTCAATACCGACAATACCACCCACAACATTGCCGGAGTGCACCCCCATACGCATCTGCCACTTCATTTTCGATTCTTCATTGCGTTCATTGAGGTACTCAATTGCTTCCCAGGCGGCGCTTAAAATATTGGCGGCATGGTTCACATCGGCCTCTGGCATTCCGGAAACACTAAGATAGGCATCGCCAATCGTTTTTATCCGTACACAACCATTACGGTTGAATATCTGGTCGAACGCGGTAAAAACCGTAGAGAGTTCCTGGATAACTTCACGCGGATCAATCGTACTGGTTAATTTGGTAAAATTAACAATGTCGGAGAAAAACACGGTAACATTGTCGAAACATTCCGGCAGGCTGCTGCCTTTTTCTTTCAAGTCATTGGCAACCCGAACAGGCAGAATATTCAACAGGAGTTTTTCGGAACGTTCTTTTTCACATTCAACCAGTTCTTTCAGTTCCAGCAGTTTTAAATTAGCCTCGGCCATCTCCAGTTTTTGCAGTTTAAGTTCTTCCTGATGTTCAAGTAATTTCAGATTAGCCTCAGCCAGTTTGAATTTCTGTTCTTCATTATCCTGCATCGGTTTGATAGTTTTGCGGAGAAAATCCTTCTTTTGATTTTCAAATTCGCGTTGTGCGGCAATCATCAAACGTGTAGTGCGGCTGCGGAAGTGAAAAATAATCAGCAAATCAACAATCGCCAGCAGGACAATTATTGCACACAAGACAAGAGTTAGTGACAAATGCATTGAACACCCTGAAAATTTACCGGTTTAACATTACCAGGCAGAAAGCCCAACAAACAAGATAATACCCTTTAGAGAAAATACACCCTCACCACATATTTTCAATAGAGAAATATTCTTTCAGCATGAATTTACCGGAATGGTTCGCGTTGCGGATGCTAATATGGTTGCAATTGCTCCGCTCCAATATGCATCGTGTTCACGGAAAATGAAATCAATAATGGCTAATTTTTAACCACTAACCTGCACTGACAAAACACTAACGGGAACTTGTTTCAGGATATTTTACGCAGCCTCAGCGTTATGATTTATGGTTTCAATTAATGATATAATTTTTCGGGCGACAGCGTGGTCGAATAGTCCTGCGACACCTTCTAAATTAATGTCGGTAAATGGCGCTTCAAATAACATTTTCGGTTCAATAATTCCTTTTACATTTAAGAAATTTATTATCGCATCAATGAATCTGATTTGTTGCGCATTTAAGGTTTGCTCACTCAATATTCCGCCAAAGGCTAATTTCGCTGCCTGAACATCTAAACCAAAGATGCTCCTGATAAATTTACCGAGGGGTTGTTCGCCATACGCCTGAATGAATTCCTTCTTTGTGCCAAGCGTTCCCTGCTCAAACAAAAGGTTTTCTAACTCCTGCAAATCATTTTTTGTTATAGGAATATTATTGCGCAGTTTACTGATGGTGACGTTGTTACTCTGTGACTTCAGGTATTGCTCAACTTTGCGTCTGTAGGCATCCAAATCATTAAACCCATATACTAACTGATGTT
>CAYMSF010000074.1:0-17773 GCA_964392985.1 uncultured Victivallaceae bacterium
TAGCCGGCGGCTCTGATTTTGCCTATCGTTTTATCTTCGTATGGCAGACAATCGGGAGTGTTGTGTGTTCAATTGTTATTATCATTGCCTATCGGGAATGGTACCGCCTGGGCGGTGATGCTCATTTTCATCCGCCCGCCACCTGGAATCCGCAAGGCACCGAGGAGATGGCAATCGTCTCCACTGTCGGTCCGCAGTTGCGCTGGCTGAATATCTCTTTTAGATTATTCAACGCCATCATGGCAGTGTCAGTATTCGGAATACCGGCATTGATGTGCTGGATGTATTATAAGCGTGCCATGTTTGCGTTTGAATGGCATGTCTGGTTGCTTTTGCCAATGGCAGTTGTCGCCTGGATTTACTGGTTAATTGTCGAGAAAGGCATCCGTCGCGATATGAATCGGGCCATTAACGGCGAACCGCTTAAAAACGGCATTCCGCATCACGGCGTTTTTATCTTTGTCGCCGGAAAATTTCTGCTGGTGCTTGGGCTGTGGTTTGTGCAGATAGTCATAACAATCAACCTGAATATGGAATTGGGCGCGATCATTTTCACTACGGCCAATATCGTAACTGATTTTCTCTTAATCGGTGCAGTGCAATTGCTCAGCAGGATTGAACGCGGATTCTCGACCACAATTGATAAGAACCTCGCGGAAACAGAAGCATAATAGCAATGTGAGCTGTCAAGACTGATGGTGATTGCGATAGATGCTCGGAGTAACATTATAGTATTCTTTAAAACGATGAACCAGGTGGCTTTTGTCAGAAAATCCCCAGTCATCGGCTAGCGCATCCAGCGAATTTGTGTTATTCTTCAACTCCTGCGCTACCCGGCTCAGACGATAACGCAAGGAAAACTTGCTGAATGACAAACCGGTTGCCTTGACGAACAGTTGGGTGAATCGCGACATTGACAATTTACACAATTTAGCGGCTTCTTCCGGTCCGATCGGCGAAGGTGATCGATAGATTAATTCAAACGCCGGACGCAACCGGCCTAAATCAGTTACCAGAGTGTTTTCTGCCACCTTAAATGAACCTAACCGGTGCATGTGCAAAATAATTTCCAGAAGCGTAAGATGTGTCTGTGCCGCGTGCAGTTCCTTTGATTCATATTTATTTAATAAGTTGCTTAACCGTTCAGCCAGGCAGGCGAATTCTTCATTGATCAGTACCGGACGGTCTTTGGTCGGAGTATTAAAAGGCGATTGCCATAAAAAATTATCTACTCCCGGAATAACAGTTTCGTGAAAAAAATCCGCGCTGATAATAAATACCGCAACTTCTGAATCGGCTATCAGTGCCTGCCTGCCATGTGGTTCCAGGATACCTGCCCACCAGATGCCGCCGCGGGACAATTCAGAGTAAATCCCATTGCTGTATCTCGCCATTTTTCCGCTTAGAACCACGCCAAGTTCCAGTGGCAGATGCATATCAATAATTGGTTCCGGCACTAACTTATGGCTGTGTCTTTGGAAGATTACTTTGGTATGGTTGGAAAACTGATAATGACGCAGTGATGGATTAAGTGTTTTCATCATTTTTCTATATCCTGAATCATTATAAAACCTTTATGCCGGTTTATCCATCAAATCATAAAGAACTTGTTACCGTTCAGTTAAGAATATACATAAAAATACAACAACGTCAAGCAATGAAGCAACTAAATACACTTGAATACATGGATATATTGAAATTACCTTAAATTTTATGTAACTGCACGATGAGTCTTGAGCTTACGTCATAGTGCTATCAATCGCGTCATATATCACGTCGGGATTTATGGGATATCATCGAATAGGATGAAAATGCGAAGTAGTGCTTTATAATAAATAACACCATTGGGGGTCTCAGAAAGAATCAACAATAAAATCAAAATTGTCAGCGACGAACTACGGCTTCAAAGATATGGAATATTTGTTTCTCCATGATTCTCAACTTCTCATTTTTCGGAAACGTAGGCGCCTTCGAGTCGGGCGGAAATCATGGCGGCAGTTTTTATGCACTCCTGAATAATCAAATTACGCTGTT
This sequence comes from uncultured Victivallaceae bacterium, assembly GCA_964392985.1. Lineage (GTDB taxonomy): Bacteria > Verrucomicrobiota > Lentisphaeria > Victivallales > Victivallaceae > CAYMSF01. The sequence continues at coordinate 2,035 of CAYMSF010000074.1, forward strand.
CTCCTTTGAACCGGTATGATGGGAATTTGCATCCAAGCACGGCCTCAAGACGAGGTCCATTATAAACAGGAACCGCAATAGAACCAAATGCATCCACATCCCTTTCTTCATGTAGAATTAGCAAATAGCGGTCTTTGCGGATTTTATTTAGTTTCGGCATGAGACTCTCCAGGCTGGAAACCTCTGGAAAAATTGTTTTATTAACCGGATTTTTTATGGCAAAAGATTTAACTTCATTTTCCGGCAGATGTGCAAGAATTACCATTCCAGTCGCAGTTTGAAAAAGATTTTCACTTGCCCTTATATCGGATGAAACCTGAACCGGGCGCTCACCCTGCTTCTGTAATAGTAAAATTCGCTTAAAGTTGGAATCAGTCACCAGCAAACACATTTCATTAATCTTTCCAACCAGTGCGTCAATAAGCGGCTCGGCTATTTTTGTAAGGAATTGTTTATATCGACCGTTTCTTACGAGCATTGATGGCTTGGGGCCTATGACGTAACCGTTAGCATCAGTTGCCGATTCAAGATAACCCAGTTGTACCATGGTGCGAACTATATTTGAACAGGTTGGTTGAGATATCTGAAGCAATGCGGACAATTCTTTTATCCGGCATGGCCGGTTATGGTTATCTGTTATATATTCCAATATCAGATTAAATCTTTCAATTACTTGAATCATACGGCAGAAGTTTCCTTAAGATATTTTGCTCATGAACCGATAGTTTTTTCTCAATTAAGAAATGGTATATATTATGCTCTATATGCCATAATTCCAACCGGTTTGCAATAATAATCCTTATAAGAGTTTCCATTTGAAGTTTGACAAGAGGCTGCAACCACCCTTTCAATTCCATTTCAATTGACAGATCAGGCTGTTCAGCAAATTTTCTCAGGATAACGGCTATTCGCGGACGGGTGAGCGCATACCTGTTACCGGTTTTAATCAGCGCCATTACTGCATGGGAACAATATTGAAACCGGAATCCGATTTTTTTATCCATGAGAATATCTTCAAAGATATTGATGCTGCCGGTATCGCGCAGTCTGCCCAGCAGATAAACCGCGGCGTAACCCCGGTGCTGGTTCCAGTTTCTGCTGGTCTGCGGCATAAAATCATCTTTCCCTGCCGCCATCTCCCGCAATGCAGTAAGACCGGTTTTGTCGCCGAGTAACGCCAGCGCGAATGCGCAATGACAATTAAGATGAGAACCAGCCAGACTGCCGCGATACCATTCCCTCAGAGATGGAATCATTTTCTTTCCCAATCTGCCGGCAGACCAAATGGCGATTCCCGGTTTTATCGAGTCAAGTCCGTCCTTGATCGACTGAACATCAACAAACCAGCGGCTGGAGTTGTCAATAAAATGATCTTTTCCAAGACATCCAGTGCGTCGTAATTCGTCAGCGATTGATTGATATTGTAATTTTACTACCGGCATATTACCGGTGATGGACAGATATGCGGTAACGGCAGCAGCTTCTCCGAGTTGCTGCATGGTACGTTTCATGCGGACAGATTGGGCAAGGTCGTGGTCGACCGCCAGGCAACGGCCAGCCACCAGCAATCCGTTATAGCCTTTGGGAATAATTGCGTTGATTGGTACCGGTATATAATAATCTATTCCCCATAAACTGGCGACGACTCCCCAGTCCTGTGCCGGTTCGCTCTCAAACGCCCAGTCACTGGAATGGGTGTCATGATTTGAGAAACTCCAGGCAATTGGCTTGTCAGATAGTCTGTTATTAATATAATCAGAAAACTTCAGATTCTCCTCTCCAACAATCTGGCGTCCTTCCCTGATGCCTAAAATATCGGAAATAGCAATGAGTTTGTGTTCTTCGTCAAACCGCTCTTTGAGATGCAGTCTGGTACTTTGAATAATAGTTTCAGACAGATCAGCGGAAATGGTCTGATCAACATAACCCGAATCAAAATTTACCGTTGACAGATTGCCTGCCTCTCTGATGATGGATCTCACATTGGTAAATGGCTGAAATTGCCCGTCAACGTCTCTGCCTTTTATTGTCTGGCATCCGGCCAGAAAACATATTTGAGCATCACCGGTACAATCAATGACAAATTTAGCTCTAACATTTTGAATTCCATTAACGGAGAGATATTGCAAGCCTTTGACAGTTTTATCTTCAAGATAGACCCCGGTGACGGTCGATTCGTAAGCCAGTATAACCCCTGCATCCAACGCCTCTTTCTCCAGAAAAAGTTTTTTCAAATCGGCGTTGATACCTTTGCCGCAAGGCAGATAATCTTTTTTGTTCATTTCGTCCTGAATCGCCTGGTCAATGGTATCACATATTCCGCCTTTTAATCCATAGCAGTAGCCGAAAATGAATCCTCCGGTGCCGGTGCCACCCATATAGTTTGTTTTTTCGATACCAAGCACATTCAAGCCTTTCCTGGCTGCGGCAATCGCGGATATGGCTCCGGCGGTACCCAACCCGACAACAATAACATCATATTCAACGCCAAATTTTCCATGTGTTGGGATTTTTCGGGGAATTCCGTCAACATAGCTTGCCAGTTTCATTTTTCCTCCTGCAGGCCGGTAGTACATCCGTTATCGTAAGCAGCGACAGGATTTTGAAAACCGGACGAAGGCAGGTGCAACCAGTTCTTTTTAATTCTGGACAATCCCAAAGTAGTCATGTAATTAAATCGCGTAGCGACTGCCGCAATTTTCCATTCTCTTAATGTTTGCGGCCTGGATGTCCAGGAGGAATGTAGAATTTGACGTGCCTCCGGCCAGTCGCAATCAGACGGCATGCTGAAGATTCCAACGGCTTCAGACTGAAAACGGCCCGAGCGAACTTCAATGCCGCCGTACTCGCCGGATTGGATATGCCCACAATCAGAATGTAGCATCGCGTTCAAGGTTTTTTTAATAACCGGCGGTTTTGCTTTGTTCAATCTGGCGGAACAGAAACCTTCGGTTGTATCAATAATTTGTGAGGCATAAAGTTTATGTTCTCCCTCCGTGTCAAATATTGTTATTTCGAAACCGCCTCCAGAGGTCTTGATGTTTATTATTTCGGTTGCCATTTTAATTTTAATCGCTTTGTCAATAATCCAGTCACACATAATCGGGGCTAGTGCCGGAATGTGTATTTCCCCGTTTTCAAAGGCATTATGCTGTTTTATCTTGTTAAAAAGCGCCATCGCGTCATTTGAATGAAGTTTTATGTCCCAGCCTTTTCCGGGATTCAGCGCATTTATGAATTCAGCCCCGATGCAGATCGATGGTTCAACTAATATCGAATCCGGATACTGGCTGGCAATGCCGATTCCAGTAAACGACGCCCCTACGATTAATTTATCATATTTCAGCAACATTTTATACCTTGTTTATATCAATAATATTGATATATATTTAACATTATTTATAATATAACTTTTTTATTGCTTGCAGTCAATACCTTAATTTGGGAAATATGATAAAAGTTTTGTTGATTTTTTTTAATATCCCTAAAATAATCTATTGACAAATCATTGAATTTGAATTATAATAGCAATGACATCGTTTAACAGTAAAACGTTTAAGGTAATATTTTGGGAATTATGATAAAACGGGAAATAACGATACAGGAAATAGCTGATCAGACCGGGGTGAGCATTGCTACGGTTTCGAATGTTCTGAATAAAAACACCGGAATGGTAGGTATGAAAACCCGTGAACGGATTCTTGAAACCGTTAAAGGGTTGGGGTATCGCCCGTCAAGAAAGGCTGCCCAACTGCGCAAAAAATTAAATCTTACCATCTCTTTTCAAATAGATTCGAGAATTTCCGAAGACAATATATGGCGTCCGGTGGTTTTGTTACAGATGATGATAATACAAGGTATTTGTTCATATGCCTATTCCCAGTCATATCATGTTAATCTGATTATTCCTGAAAAAGGAACAGATATGGAAACATTGGAGTCAGTAATTACCCGGGATGATGCGATTGATGGAATTATTCTAGGCGGCTGGCAAAGCGAATCAGAAATTTCCAATGATAAAATTGACAATTTACTGGCAACAATTGAGCATTATGGTATCAAAAGTGTAACGATTGACCATAAGATTCACCAAAAGGGAGTTCCAGCAATATCTGTTAATCTTAGAAGTGGTATTCGCAAAGCATCCTCAAGAATGTCGGAGTTAAAACATAAGCAGGCGGCTTACATTGGAGCATTTGGCTTTATTAATCCGCACTTTAATCTTTCGCGCCTGGATATTTTCAAAGAAGAGTTAAAAAACGTGAATATAGAGCTTCCGGAAAGAAATATCCATGAAGCTTATAATGAGTTGGGCGCATACAAAAAGACAATTGCGTTGATAAAGTCCAATCCAATTCTGCCTACCTGCATTATTTATGGTTCGGACCATATGGCAATGGCGGGGATTGAGGCTTTGCAGGATTGCAATATCAAGATACCGGATGATGTGTCGGTGATTGGCATTGACAACGCACCATATTCAGCGGCTTCGCCAGTGGCGTTGTCGTCAATAGACCAGAAGCATCGGCAGCAAGGAATTATGTTGGCGAAAATGTTATTAGACCGGATTAATTATCCCGATATGCCGTTAACATCATTAAGCATAATAGAATCAGATTTTATTGAAAGGAGGTCTTTAGCTCGTGCCAGATGAAAATTACCGTAAAAATAATTTTACGTATCAATTTAACATTAACAAAAGGAGTTTTAAGATGAACACAAAAATTGTTAAGGGATTTACTTTAATTGAGCTCCTCGTCGTGATAGCAATTATTGCAATCCTTGCTTCTATGTTGTTGCCGGCATTAAACAAAGCCAGGGCAAAATCACTTCAGATCAAATGTGCTTCAAACCAGAAGCAACTTGGTACGGCATATAACATGTATGCCAATGATAACAAAGAGTTTATTATTCCGTGCGAGGCACCAACTGGATATAATGTTCCTCAACGTGCTTCCAACAGTAATTGGTGGTATGATTTTTTAAATCTGTATATTCCAAACGGTACACGCTATTCAGCCAACCGTCCCTATGCCTGTCAGGAACGGTTGAAGTTTGCGAAAGGCAATGGTTATTCAACATATACTGGCAATCAGGCACAAATGGAGGATAATTCCGGCGTGAAATCCAGGTACTGGGTAAATTTGCGCCAGGTAAAAATTCCAGGTAGGCTGATGATACTGGTTGATGGCGGAGTCCCGGGTTCAAATGAGTATTCCGGCATCTCTGCTGGAGCGACCGGTTTGACGAGAATTTCTTTTTCACATCCGAATAATACTACCAATGTATTGTTTCTTGACTCACACGTTGCGCCGACCATGATGCGCAATGTTCCTCCAACCAGAACTAGTAAATTCTGGAGACAATATGCTGGAATTGAATCAAGCTGGGTTGATTAAACCGAATCAAAGATGAGCGTTTTTTTTGATGACCGGAAAATAACCAGGTGTAATATGAATTTTACTGAAGGCAATCAAGGGACTGAGTCATGAGTCGATATTTATTTCCCGTAAAGCTTGTTGCAATTGCTGGCACCTGGGTACTATTGTTTATCTCATTTTATTTGTCAGCGGCAAACGTTGAAGTGGTAGATTTTAACAACGATGGTTCCAAAGATGTGATGATTGAAAATCGTTTTTTGAAAGTTGTAATAGCTGAAAAGGGTGGGAAAATAATCAGTCTCTTCAATAAGATGACCGGTTGCGAAGACGCTAAAATATTTTATCCGCGGGAAGGCATCAATCAGATCCGTTGCGAGGGGATATTTAATATCAAAACCAGTCCGCTTAATTTTGGAACGAATAAGTTGTCGGTGACCCGGGGCGCAGACTCGGCAACTGTCACCGCGGAAATGTCCCCTGATATTATTATTGACTCAGTTGATCTGGGCAAAATGAAATTTATCCGGAACTACACGGTTACGGATAATTCCACCTGCATTTTTGTGGAGAATGTTTTTGTCAATCAAACCAGTTCGGAAATCAATTTGATGCCATGGATTAAACATCTGCTGCGGCGTGGAGAGAAACAACCGGCAGATGTTTCATTTATGACTGAACACGGCGCGTTCCATTCTGGAAACCTGATTCCGGGCAGGAAAGGCAAAAAGTTCACCAGCACCAATTTGCAGTACTTTCCCGCATCGAACTGGACATCCCGAACCGTGATGCCTATTGCTCAGGATTCAGACACGCTGTCGACAATCACCGGAATTTCAGACATGTTTAAATTATACTCCTGGCGGAAACCGACGGAAGATTTTATGACGCAGGAGGTAGTTTTCAATCCAATCTGTCTGCAACCCGGCAAATCTTCAAGTTTCAAATACGCCCTTACCGTAACTGCGCCTTTGGTACATGTTGAATATTGCTCGCCGATTCTTAACATCAGCGTCTCGCCGCAACCTACCGGTCTTTCCGCGGACACAAAGGAAATAACCATTTCATTCGCGGCAACTGAATCTATTAAATTTATGCAGGTCAAGGGGAATCTGCTGAATCTTTCATCCGGTAAAATTGAAAGCAATTTTGATGCGGTACTCAACAGCCTTGCTCCGGAATGCGTCAATAGTTTCACGGTTCCGGTCACGCTTTCAGCGAATACCAATTATCAACTTCTGCTTGAATTGCGCAGGGAGGGCGGCTTATTCAATCCGGGTGCGGCGGTGGGGGATGTTGGCGCAATTGTAATTCCGCTGGTTGTCGGGACTCAGGACACTTCTGCCATAGTGTTTAAAGACCGCAGCAACCGGGACAATCTTTTCAGAAAGATACCGGCACGGACAATATCAGCTCCATTAGTATTCGACAATGAACTGTTTGCCGGATACCAGCAATCGCCCGGAGAACGTTGTTTCAAACAGGACAGTTTCAACAGTTCAGGCGTCTCTTCGCTGACGTTAAAGGCTGCCGCAAATGAATACGAATCTGTTCAACTGGTATTAACGCCTAAATCGTCTGAGGAAACTGAGTTTGAAGTGGCTTCCATTGAGTTCACCGGACCAGGAAAAGCGGTTCCGCGTTGCGAAAGCATTAACTCTTTCCTATATGCGACAACCAGTCTGCCATCCTGTTTCAATGCGGCTTTTCCCGTCGGCGAATACCCCGAAGCGCTGCTGCCGGTCAACAAGATCACGCTAAGCGGACAGAAGAACTATCCGCTGTTCATCACATATTTCATTCCCCCCGATTGTGCGCCGGGGACATATTCCGGGGCAATTCAACTGAAGACAAAAGGACAGGTTTTCAAGGTGCCTGTTTTCATAAAGGTCTGGAATTTTGTTCTACCGCAAGCCCCGTTGATGACGGTGTCGGCGGATATGAAAGAGATTCCGAAAAATGTGGTAATTCTCGATAAAAGCGGAAAGCCATTGACTACTGAAGAAATCCATTCCAGGCTTGTTGATATGCATCTGAAATATAAAATCACCCCTTCTGGACTGGCGAAAAAGGAATTGTTCAGCTTGGATGCAGACAAATTTGAAGAAAAAATGCGTCACTATCTGGAGTTGGGGGCAACCATGGTTTTCCTCGGCACCACCCCAGATATCATCAAAGCGCTGGGAGATGAAAAGATCCGCAAAGTAGAAGCAATTCTTAAAGAAAAAAAGATGTTCAAACATTTTTATGTCCGGCTGGCGATGGATGAAGCTTCAGAAGACAAAGTGCCGGAGATAAGGAAACGTTGCGAAGAATGGAAGAAAAACAGCAGTATTCCGATTATGGAAACTTATTATTATGAATCGCCGAAAGCGCTTTACGGATTGATTGACATTTATGCCCGCAGTTTTTCAAATGCCCCATGGGTCGAGGAACGGATGCTTCAGGGAGACCGTTTCTGGAAAGGTAATGCGATTCCAACCTGGCTCGAGCCGTCTCCATGGCTCGGACGCCGTACATACTGGGAATTTTTTGAATACAATTATTCCGGCACTTACATCTGGACCATTAAAAACTGGCGGGATATTCTGGACTGGGGCAATGACTGGTGGAGCGACAATGGCGGCGCTAATCTGGCTTCGGCGTTGATCTGGCATCATCCGACCGGATTGCTTTCGACAATCAGGCTTGAGTCATTCCGCAACGGGGTCGAAGACAACACCATGTTGCGTCTGCTGCGGCAAAGATGTAATGAACTGGCAGCAGATAAAAATCTGCCGCCTGATCTGAGTAATAAAGTTAAAGAAGCGGAAAAGATACTGGAAGGCATAAAGGTTAAAAACATAAATTCAGGCAGCACGCTGGAAACCATGCGCAATGCCGCAGGGGAAGCGCTGTCAGACCTTAACACGCTCAGCGCAAAACGGTAGTCGGGGTAATAACGTCTGCGTTTGTTTTATTAACAGTTTTAAAATTAAATTTGATTGAAACTGAAAAATTTATCTGTATTCTTAGTCATCTAAATACAAGGTGGTTTTGACATGAAACGGAAACTGTTCGTAATAATTTTTATACTGCTAGGTAGCATTTGTGCCTATATGAGTGTCGCCGATGCTGTCCGGAAACAAGCAGCTTATATTTCTGATCAGCGGAAGAGTCCATCCTGGTACAACTCAAATGTCTGGAAGCAATATGTATTTTCCACTGCGGATATCAATGCAGTTGAAGTTGATGGATGGCTTAAACCGCAGGATTTCAATAAATATTCCGCAGTGATTTTCATGGCAGGAGATATTAAAAGCAGTAACGCGGTTCCATGGTCTGATGACGATGTTAAAGTTGTCGAAAATTATATCCGGAATGGCGGAATACTGATCCTTGCTGACGATTCTGCATTGTGGTTGAGTGGTAATAATAGCAATGCCGGCAGACTGAAAAATCTGCTTGGCGCCAATGGTTTTGATTCAAAAAAGAGCAGTGTTCCGGTAAAAGTCAATGACGCTGATGGAGTTGCATCGCCGTTGAAAAGTGTTTCCAGTAACTGGTACGCCGGCAGTTTTTCACTGACTGGAATTACTACGGCCGTTCCGCTTGTTTCGTCAGCCGATAGCAAAAAAATATTTGCTTCTGTCAACAAACTTGGAAATGGTAAAGTTTTCTTTTTTGGTAATGATCTTTTTACATTATTCAAAAAAAACCAGACTCCCTCGATTGATCCCGTGCTCTATAGCAAAATGTTGACCAATGCGGTACTTGCCGCCAACCCTCAGCTTTCAACTTTGAAAAAAGAAAAATGGGAAAGTATTCCGCTGGGCGGGCCTGCCGGGGCTAACCCGCCAATATCTGTAGAGCTCTGGTCGCCGCCTGTAGCCTATGATGCTTTCGGCAAGGCCCCGCCGTTGTATGCGGTAAATGAAGCCGGGGCTAAACTTGAATTAGTTAAAAACGGAGTAGCCAACTGCGTAATTATAACCGCCGACAGACCTTCAGTTGCCGCAGAGAATGCAACTTTACTCATTGCGCAATATCTGCGGAAAATATCAGGCGCAGACGTTGCCGTTGTAGCTGAAAAAAACATTCCAGCGACAGCCGCCGGAAAAATTAAAATAGTAGTTGGAGACTGCAAGCTTGCGGCTTCGGCAGGACTTGACTCTAAAACTTTGCCGCCTGAAGGAACTATGCTGAAGACCAGCGGCAATGCTCTGTTCATTCTTGGATCTGATGACGCAGGCAGTAATATTAAAACTAACGGAACATTGTATGCGGCGCTGACATTTCTGGAGAAATATCTCGGCGTACGCTGGCTGTGGCCGGGGGAAACCGGCACAATTACTGACAAATCCGCCAATATAATCATCCCGGAAATCAATGAACAATATTCTCCAGCGATGGAACAGCGGAAAATTCGCAGCGTTTATTATGTTTCCGAAGATAAAATTCCACTGCTGAATGCTTTGAAGATTACGGATGAGCAACTCAAAGCGAGAAACATGACAGCTCTGGAATGGATGCAGATGCAGAAAACAGGAGCCAGAATCAATTATAAACCGGGACATGCTTTTGGTGACTACTGGGCCAGATATTCAAAGTCGCACCCTGAATGGTTCGCTTTGCAGCGGGACGGCACCCGGGATCAGGGGCCGTTAAATTATAACCGCAGCCGTCTTTGCGTTTCCAGCCCCGGTCTGGCAGAACAGATCGCTGAAAATGCCTGCATTTATTTTAAGAACAATCCTGACGATATGGGCTTTTCAATCTGCCCGAATGACGGCGGACGTCCGTCATTTTGTATGTGTATAGAATGCCGTAAAATGGATCCGGTTGACGCTTCTCCGATTACACTCGAATACAGGATTCCAGATTCCGGTTCTTTTCCTTATGTTTCTTTAACTAATCGGGAATTAACATTTTTTAATAAAATTGCAGATATTGTATCAAAGCGCTGTCCAGGGAAAAAACTTATAGCGTATGCGTACAATGCATATTCATTACCGCCTGTCGGCGGTTTGAAAGCTCATCCTGCGCTTGTGGTCGGAGTTGTCGCATTCAATTATGTCAATGAAGATTTCAGAAAGGAGTCCATGCTTAAATATAAAGAGTGGAGCGCCGTGGCTCAAAAGATATTTTTAAGACCAAATGCGTTTTATGTCGGACGCGGTTTGCCGCTGGTATATCCACATCGTATGGCTGCTGATGTGAAATCCTGTATAAAAGATGGTCTTACGATGATCGACTATGATGGCTGCCTCCATAACTGGTCCACGCAGGGATTGAATTACTATGTCCTGGCCAAAGTGCTTTGGAATCCTGATGTGAACGTCGACTCTGTGATTGATGATTATTGTGAAAAAGGCTTTGGCAAAGCCGCTCCGTATATCAGGCAATACTTTAACCTGCTGGAAGAAAAGACAGACCGGCTGGCCGCTTCAAATGCCTGCAAGAATGTCAAAGAGGAATTTGACAGAATCTGTGATATTTTCAATCCGGAACTGACTGCCCGGGCTGAGTCGCTGCTTAGCGATGCGAAGGTCGCGGTTAAAGGCAATAAAGAAATCATAGAAAGAATCAATTTTCTGGAAACCGGCTTGGAGTACGCAAAAATAAGGTACATTACACGGGGCAGACCGGAAACCCCGGAAGTGGCTGATTATTTTAAGAAAATTGGATTGTCATGGGCAGTAAATGGTGTCAATAACCGGGTAAATAACTAGCGGTACTGTCACTAAATACGGCATTGCTGAATTATTTTTTGGAGAATACTATATATGATGTCGTGGATTGACTGGATGATTGTGCTTGTTCCTTTGGTTGCTGTAGCGTTTATTGCTTTCAGAATGCAGAAATATTCTAGCGGAGTAGCTGAATTTATGGCTGGCGGCCGTCTGGCCGGGCGTTATCTGGTCTGTAATGCGCGCGGTGAAATGGGGATGGCGGTAGTCAGCACTGTAGCAATGTTTGAACTGTTTTACGAAGCAGGATTCACTATAAGTTGGTGGCAGAAGCTGACCGTACCGCTTGGTCTTTTTGTTGCGTTGACCGGTTATGTGATTTACCGCTACCGGGAAACCAGGGCAATGACGCTGGCGCAGTTCTTCGAAATCAGATACAGCAAATCATTCCGGCTTTTTGCCGGAATGCTGGTTTTTGCGTCGGGATTGCTGAACTATGGTATTTTCCCGGCGGTAAGCTCAAGATTTTTTGTCTATTTCTGTGGACTACCGCAGGATTTGAATATCGCAGGCATTGTCACAATTCCAACATTTTCGGTTGTAATGGTGGTCTATCTTAGTCTGGCTCTGATTATGACCTTAACCGGCGGGCAGTTGACAGTAATGGTTACTGATTGCATTGAAGGTATGTTGAGCCTGATTATGCTGATGATTGTTTTAACCGCTTTGATGATTATATTCGACTGGTCCCAGATACAACAAGCTTTATCTCAAGCACCGCCCGGAAAATCTATGCTTAATCCGTTTGATATTGGCAGCGCGAAAGATTTCAACATCTGGTACGTGCTGATCGGTATGATGGGGTCTGTTTATGGTGTTATGGCATGGCAGGGCAGTCATGCATTCAATTCATGCGCGAAGAATGCACATGAAGCCAAAATGGGCGCGATCCTGGGGACATGGCGGGGTGTAACCAAGGGGGTAATGATTTCGCTGCTGGCTATATGTGCAGTAACCTATTTAAAGCATCCTGATTTTGCGGCAGGAGCTGCTAATATACAGGAAATCCTGAATCAGATTTCCAACCCTCAGATTCAAACTCAGATGCGCATGCCACTTGCGATAAATTTTATGCTGCCTGTCGCAATCAAGGGCATGATGTGTTCAATTATGCTGTTCGGACTGCTGGCCGGTGACAGCTCTTATATGCATTCCTGGGGCAGTATTTTTATTCAAGACATCGTACTGCCTTTCAAGAAGAAACTGCTTTCTCCTGAGCAGCATATCCGAATATTGCGCTGGGCGATTGTCGGTGTGGCTGTTTTTGGATTTTTCTTCAGCCTGCTTTTCAGACAGACAGAATATATCCTGATGTTTTTCGCACTCACAGGAGCAATTTTCCTTGGTGGAGCAGGCTCGATTATCGCTGGCGGACTCTACTGGAAAAAGGGGACTACAGCTGGTGCGTGGGCCGCAATGATTTCCGGCTCAGGATTAGCGGTTTCTGGAATCATTCTGCAACAGTGCTGGAAAACCATCCAGCCATGGTTGCTGCAACTTCTGCCTGATTCCCAGTTTCTAATTGACAGCCCGAATAAGTTTCCGGTTAACGGGCAGGTAATGTATTTCTGGACAATGGTAACATCAATCCTTTTATATATAATTGTTTCGCTACTGACCTGCCGCAAGGATTTCAATATGGAGAAAATGCTTCATCGGGGTCAATATGCCATTGCTGATGATCAGGTCAACACAATTAACACTAAAAAGAATTCATGGCGTTCTTTGATTGGAATTGACCAGAATTTCACCCGTGGTGACAAAGCCATTTCAATCAGTGTTTTCAGCTGGACAATGTTTTGGTGGGTGGTCTTTGTTATTGTAACCGTCTGGAACCTTATCAGCCCCTGGAGTTTAAACTGGTGGTCTGTTTATTGGAAATATTATGCTATAATTATTCCGCTTGTTATCGGAATGGTAACAACTGTATGGTTTGTCTGGGGTGGCGTTCTGGATTTAAAACATTTATTTAAAAATTTGAAAGTTTATAAGCCTGATGACAATGATGACGGTACTGTTGTCAAAGATGAGCAGACTAGTGCCAGTAAAAATTAATTAACGCAATAGAGGAAATAATTTTCACGTGGTATATCAGGGGTACAAACCTCAGTTTTGGTGTTTTTATTGCCCGAATATCAGGGAAAATATGTCGTGCTGTTGCCGGTATAAACGGCAACTGTATTAAACGGGCAGCGATGAGAAGTACCATCGGCTGCATTTGGGTCACTGTCGTAGACTATCTTTTCATACGGCGGAATAATTATAGATCAAAAAGTTCAGATTCTTTTGCGGCATTCTTTTTCAAAATCGTCAATGTTAATGACTTTTCCGGTCTTTCTGGACTTTTCTGCGGCGTAAGCCATGAGATGACTGTCAAGCGACATTTGCACGGGAGTAAGTATCTGTTTTTTATCACCGGCAGTAATTGCGTCGACAAATGAATCCATTATTTTTCTATCACCGCCACCATGAGTACCCCCCATGCCGGATGGTTTTATAACCTCTTCAGTCAATGGTTCAAAGGTATAGGCTTTGATTTCGCCGCAAGATGAGTCATAATGTATTTCACCGTTTGTCATGCTTATTTTGGAAATTCTTCTGCCATGATAATTATGACCAGCCATGGTAAAACTGACGTTGATGCCGCCTTCAAACTCTACCATTACTGACTGATTATCAACGACATTGTTATCACAGTGGAAAACACATCGGCCGAAACGGTTTTTACTCATTACCTCCAGGAGTTGCTCTTTACTTTTAATAACTCCCATCTGGCGAATATATGCAGGGTCAGTATTGTCAATGAAATATAATTTAAGGACATTGTAGGGGCATTCTTTGTATGCCGGGCATCCGTCAAGACAGAATGCGGGGGCGCCTTCAGGCGCATTTTCTTTTTTGAAATAGTTTAAACTGCCGAATGATGATATGCGTTTTGGCCTTTTTTCTGTCATATAGCAAAGGAAATCCATATCATGGCATGATTTAGCCAGAATCATCGGTGACATTTTGTCAGAATTGAAGAATCCCCGCACAAAAGAATGTGCCATGTGATGATATGAAAGATTTTCACTATGCTGAATGGAAATTATTTTTCCGTATTTACCGGATTTGATGAGCGATTTTATCGTTTCATAAGATGGCATATAGCGCATCTGGTGACATACGATAAATATGCCTTTGAATTTTGCGGCGGCATCGGTTATCTGTATTACTTCCTCAGGCGAGCACCCCAGCGGTTTTTCCGTGAGGATATGGTAGCCTTTTTTGATTGAACTGAGTATCGGATCAATACGTTCATCTTCCTGCGTGGCGATTATCACCGCTTCCGCCATTTTCGTTTTGGCAAAGAATTCTTTGTAATTTTTGAAACATTTATCCTTTGCAATGCGGTGCTGTTCCGCGAAAGATGTTCTTTTGGCATCATCGGGTTCAACCACCGCGGTAAATTTGACCCGGTGAGGCATTTCCAAGGCGTATTTGCCGAATATTCCGCTGCCTCTGTTGCCGGCACCGATCAATGCGAGACAAATTTGTTTTTCCATAAAGCATCCTTTCATAAATTATTTTACCAGTTTAAGCCTGGCATATTCTTCGTAGAGGTGGAAGTTAACCGCCGACAGTTGCGGATATGAGCTCAATTCAGCTTTCTCGAGGTATGCGGAATAATTATACCGGGCAATCAGCACTGTCCAGTTGCAGGAATTATCGAATTTTGCTCCATAGACGGTAAGCTCTTTGAGTGGAATGGCCATTTCAATGGTCCAGCCAATGTCCCGTTCCCGCCAATTGTTAAATGTTCCAGCTATTGTTGCGGCTACATTTAAGCCGGGAGGCAGATAGTTTGCACATGCAGGGAATATTATCCGGCCGCGACTGGGAAAGAAAAACCATGATTTCTTATTATTGGGTGTCCCGTAAACTTCCCAGTAGTAATTTTCTCCAGCCGGTTTAAGAAAGACCTCAATCAAGTCGCCGGTTTTGTATAAATGGGTTTGGTCCTCTGTGCCTTCGTTTACAACATCGGAATCATCCAATTGCGCGCCGACATAAAGGTAATTATCATCCCAGAGCAGTTTTACCTCGCCTGGTTCTTGAATAGTGTTGTCAGAATTTAATGATTTTGATGGCAGTTGGAGGGAATACGCCGGGGCGTCAACCCATGCCTCGTTATCCATTCTGCCATTAATTTTGATTGATTTAGCCGTATATTTTGCAACAACATCATTTGAACATTCCGGTATCGCTGATTTATTAAGTAATGATTTATTGTTCATCCTTTATCATCCCGTCTTGAATTTTTATTACCACGTCTGCCAACGTTTAGCATATATAATCTATTGCGTGATTATAGTATACAGTAAAGTGCTAACGGTCGCAACCAATTGCCGTTGTATATTCGAGTGGAATTGTTGAATTATTATCAAATAAACAGAACTTTACAATCATTCTAACTGCAGCGTTATTTCGACGATGCAACATTCCTGAGATAATCGACGAAGTTCCACAGTTCCGGATTCATGCTCAAATGAAATGCTTCAAAAATAGTAATCCCGTTAAACTTGTTCAGGAATCCCGCGTTGCCGGTCGCTTCAAAAGTCCGGATAAAATCACTTGAGTTTTGATTGCTTT
>CAYMSF010000075.1:0-17634 GCA_964392985.1 uncultured Victivallaceae bacterium
ACAGGTTATCAACTATTTTATCAAATTATTTGTCATTTTCTTTCACGGATTCAAGGGTTAATTAAGTCAAGACGACTTTAATTATATTTTTTTTCCCAGCTTTTAAAATAATATAATTATCTTTAAACAAAGTCAACGGAACTTTCATTGAGACATCAGCTATCCGTTGCTCATTAAGATAAGCGCCTCCGCCTTGAATTAATCTTCTGGATTCACTATTTGATACACACATCCCGGTATCTGTAAAAAGTTGTACAATCCACAATCCATCACCGGCAAAACGTTCCGCGCTAATTGGAAATGTCGGAAAGTCAAATATACTGGAATTTGTTTCAACAAGTATATTACGTATTGAACTGCTTGTGTCAATTGTGTTTTTCGGGTCTGCAAATCCAAATTTGCTACCGGCTGCGAGAAAAGCCCCCGTTGCTTCCGATTCACCATGAGCGAGTTTTGTTGCTTCAAAAGCTAAAATTTCTTTAGCCCGGTTAATTGCCGGGGCAGTAAGGGAAGAAAGAGTTTCTATCTCAGCGACAGGCAGATTAGTAAAAAAACAGAGTAACCGGCATAATTCATGATCTTCACAATTACGCCAGAATTGATAATAATCGAATACTGGCGTTTTTGATTTATCCAACCATATATTGGCTCCGCCGGCAGTTTTGCCGAATTTGTTACCGTTTCTGTCAGTTAACAATGGAAAAGTCAAAGCGTAGACATCTTGTGCTGACATTTTTCGAACTAATTCTGTTCCTGCTACTATATTTCCCCATTGATCTTGACCGCCAAATTGCATTTTACAATTAAAGTCGCGATTAAGAATGTAAAAATCGTAAGCCTGAAGTATTGAATAGTTAAATTCCAGAAATGAAAGTCCGGTTTCCAGTCGTAACTTTACCGACTCCTGTGCCAGCATACGGTTGACACTGAACTTTGAACCTATTTCTCTGAGAAAATCTATATATTTGACATCTTTGAACCAGTCAATATTATTAACGAAGTAAGCGGCACCTGATTCAACGGAAATAAAACGCCCCAACTGTTCCCGCAATGAAGAAGCATTTGATTCAATTTCTTCTACACTGAGAATTGGACGGGCAGTTTGTTTACCGGAAGGATCACCAACTTGAGCGGTAGCTCCGCCAACAAGCACGATTGGAATATGCCCTGCTCGTTGCAGCAATCGCATCGCCATTATAGGTAGCAAATGCCCTACATGTAAACTTTTTCCTGTAGGGTCAAATCCCACATAAAATGCAATTTTTTCATTGTCCAGAATCTTTGCAATATTCTCAGCATCAGTTTCCTGATAAACAAAATTCCTGGATTTCAATTCGCTATAGATACCCATCCACAACCCTATCCTTCACTATTATAAATAGTTAAGCAGCATCTGTTAAAAAGTCTAACTATTCAATTGACTGGCATACAGTAATTGCGGCAACACCAAAAATATCTTCAGCGACACATCCCCTGGAAAGATCATTCACCGGTCTAGCCAGGCCTTGCAGTATCGGGCCATAAGCACCGGCACCGGCAAGACGTTGTGTTATTTTATAGCAGATATTGCCGGCATTCAAATCCGGGAAGATGAGGACATTAGCGTCACCTACTATTTTACTATCCGGAGCCTTTTGGATTGCAACTTTAGGAACCAATGCCGCATCAGCCTGCAATTCGCCATCAGCGATAATATCCAGCTTTTCCTCAACTATTCTTGCTTTAAATTTTGCAGTCGCTGCAACCACTTTTTCAAGTAATTCATGGGAAGCGCTTCCATGTGTTGAGAAGGAAAGGAAAGCAACTTTAGGAGTTTTACCAAATAAAGCCCGGTAGGTTCTGCTGGTCGCCAAAGCAATATCCACGAGTTGATCAGCATCAGGGTTTGGATTTACCCCACAGTCAGAATAGAGCAAAACATCATCACCGGCAAGCGTCGGTGTTTTCAAATCCATAACAAAACAACTGCTGGCAATTTTTATGCCAGGAGCCGTACCCACGCAACTGAATGCAGCTTTAAGCATGTCAGGAGTTGAAGCAATACTTCCCGCCACCATACCGTCAACCTTCATATTACGCGTCATTAATGCGCCAAAAAATATTCGATTTTGCACCGCCTTACGAGCATCATCCAAAGAAATACCTTTCTTCTTTCGCAACTCACAGAACTGCAATGCATATTCTTCAAAATAATCACATTTCAGATGATCAACAGAGGTAAATTTTCTATCGATAATTCCTGACTGTTTGCAGGATTCATTTAATTCTTGTTCAGTACCGAGAACTATAACTTCTTTTGCCACCTTATGTTCGATAATCATGTTAGCAGCAGCAACTACCCGCGGATCCATTCCCTCTGGTAATACAAGAGTTTTTCCAGCACTAGCCGCCCTTTTAACAAATAAATCAATCGCAGACATATTTTTTTCCTTTTATGTTTAATAATTCAGTAAATTAGTGTGGTGCTAAAGTGGAAACAACTTGTCTTGCAATCATCAATTCTTCATTAGTTGGCATGACGACAAGTTTACATTTACTTTTTTCAGTTGAAATAATACCCGGTTTTCCCAGGCATTCATTATTTTTCTTTTCATCAATATCAATATTAAAACCGCCAAGACGACGACATATTTTTTCACGAATGTAGGCACTCCACTCGCCAATTCCTCCCGTGAAGACAATTGCGTCGGCACCATCCAGAAGCGCATAATATGCGCCAATATATTTTACCACACGCCTGGTAAACATCCGTCTTGCTCGTAAAGCTTGCTGGTCACCTTTTTTCTCTGCCTCAATGATATCCCGCATATCAGAACTGTTAATTCCTCCAACACCAAGCAAACCGCTCTGTTTATTCAAGATTTTATCGACTTCGGCAGTAGTTTTCCCGAGTTCAAGCAATCTTATAACAACCGCAGGATCAATATCACCACAACGAGTCCCCATCACTAAACCTTCAAGCGGTGTCATACCCATAGAAGTGTCAATTACGCTCCCGGCATCTATTGCAGCCATGCTGCATCCATTACCGAGATGACAAGTGATTAGCTTCATTTTTTCAAAGCGGGTGCCAAGAAATATGCCAACAGCTTCAGCCACATAGTTATGGGATGTGCCATGAAAACCATATCTGCGGATACCATGTTTTGTATAAAGTTCATATGGGACTGCATACAAAAAAGCTTGCGGTGGCATGGTCTGATGAAATGCAGTATCAAATACTGCGATATTAGGAATCCCCGGAAAAATCTCTTCACACGCTTCAATGCCGGCTAGATTAGCAGGATTGTGAAGGGGTGCAAGCGCAATACAATCTTCAATTATGCTACGTACATTTTCATTGACGATTGCCGGCTTGGTAGCCCGCTCTCCGCCGTGAACTACCCTATGCCCGATTGCCTCAATATCAGTTAACTTCTTAATTACCCCGATTTCGTGGTCAATCAGCATAGAACAAATATTTTTCAAAGCATCAACATGATTTTTTACCGGCGGATTGCCTTCTTTAATTAACCCATCATGCCTTTTATATTGCAACTGCGGGTTGTCACTCCCGAGTCGTTCAACTTGCCCTTTTGCCAATGCCTGTTCATTCCCCATCGAATAAAGCGTAAACTTTAATGACGAGCTGCCAGCGTTCAACACTAGTACTTTCATCAGTTTTCCCAATAATTATATTTGATATTTAAAACGGTCTGCTAAATTTAAAATTAAAAAACGATTACAAAAAAAGAAAATTTAGTATGTAAGTTAACATTTTAATACCAATATTAAAGTGTAATATTTAATATTGTTCACAAAATAACAATATTTTACATAAATGGATAAAATAAAGCAATATTATATTGATAAATTTTATAATTAAAGTTTCATCTCCGTATTGCCCAGCGTAATACGGCTGACTTTGAACGCGGATTGTCATAACGCTCTTGTGCTGTCGGGCGTACGGCGAACTGGCTTATTTCAGAGTATAAACCTGAATCCAAACCGACTCTAAATGCCGAGTCAACTCTTTTGTCCTCTCCGGAGTGGAAACTTAGTATGGCAACCCGGCCTGCAGATTTTAGCATTAGCGGCAATGACTGTAGAAATTGTTCAAGTACAAAGAATTCTCCATTTACAGTTACACGCAAAGCCTGGAATGTCCGCTTGATAGATCTTTTAATTATGTTATCTTCAATGGGAGGTTTGAACGATGTCAAAGCTTCAAGAACGGCAGCGGTTAATTCATGAGTTGTATTGATTCTTTCTCTGAGACTATAAATTTTCTTTGCTATTCTACCCGCAAATGGTTCGTCTGAATTATCCCGTAACATTTTTTCTACTTCTGCAGCAGGCATTACTTTAATTAAATCAGAGGCTGTACTGCCACGATTCTGATTTAATCTCAAATCAAGTGGTCCATCAACTTTGTAGGAAAACCCTCTCTCTGGATTATCAATTTGCATTGATGAAACCCCAAGGTCGGCAATGATAAAATCAAATCCATCACTAACATCGGTCCTCAATTTGCAAATCCCGGCGAAATTCAACTGTTTGACAATCAATACACTTTCGTCATAGCCTGCCAGACGTAATCTTGATTCTGTTTTACGAAGTTCATTTGAATCAACATCAATTGCGAATAGCTTACCACCTGGCAAAATTCTGTCAAGCAATGCTCTGGAATGGCCGCCGAATCCAAATGTTGCGTCAAGACCAGTATCGCCGGGTTGTGGTTTCAAAACTTCAATAATCTCATTAACACAGATGGGGCGATGTGCCCCGGCAGGTGTATGTCCACGGGCCATGACTTTTGAAATCTCATCCGAATATTTCTCCGGATTGAGTTCTTTATATTTTTCATTGAACGTGCGGGGGTGAGTCCCATTGTAACGGACACGCCGTTTCCGTATTGATGGGTCTTCATTCATAAAAATTCTTTTTGATGTTTAACTTTAAATAATAACGCAAACAACTGCAACGTTATTTAACTCAGTGTGTGGCAGGTATTTTATGTTCAAACAGCACCGCATCCTCGTCGCAGTGTTCTTTTTTGGGGCATTTGACACAATCACTCCAAATCTTTTCTGGAAACATCGTCATGCTGACATGTGTAAAGCCAAGTTTCAGGAAAAAATCAGTCTTGTAAGTCAAAGCAAAAAGACGGAACGATATATTTCGTTGATTCAGTTGTCCTATCAAGAAAAGCACAAGCGCTTTGCCAATCCCCTTGCCGATACAATCGTGCTTAACAACTAAAGAACGGACTTCAAATAAAGAACTGCCAAAATCACGCAAAGCGACACAACCAACTATTTCTCGAACCGGACTGACTGCGACTGCAAAGTTATCAAGATTTTGAATAATATCTTCATGCGTACGGGAAAGCACCACTTGTTCTATGGCATAGAATTCAAGCAATGAATAGATATGGTGAACGTCTTCAATATGTGCAGAACGTATTTGAAATAAATCTTCACTCGTGGTCACGCCGTTGCCCCTTCATTAAAAACTGCAATGCGACGGAATTTATCATATCGATCATCGATTAACTGATTTTCAGACATCTTTTTTAATTCCGCCAAATGTTTTTTCAGTGATACTTTAAGCAATTCTGCAGCTTTTGCCGGATCCTTATGGGCACCGCCAAGTGGTTCCGGAACAATTTCATCTGCTATATTCAATTTTTTCAGATTCGAAGCAGTTAAATTTAGAGCGGACGCAGCCTTTTCGGCATAGGAACGATCATTCCACAAAATAGCGGCGCAACCTTCAGGAGTAATCACTGAATAGTAAGAATTCTCAAGGATAAGAATACGATTACCAACGCCGATACCGATGGCACCACCGCTACCGCCTTCACCAATAATTACAGAAATAACCGGTACATTAAGTCCAAACATTTCCCGCAAATTGATAGCTATGGCTTCACCTATATGACGTTCTTCAGATGCAACACCGGGGAATGCTCCAGGTGTATCGACAAAAGTAATAATCGGAACTTTTGCCAGCGCAGCCAGTTTCATCAAACGCAAAGCTTTGCGATATCCTTCAGGATGGGGCCAACCAAAATTACGGAAGACATTATCCTTCATATTCCGCCCCTTTTGAGTACCGATAATCATGATCGGTGCTCCATCAAATTTGGCAAAACCACCTACAATAGCGGTATCATCGCGCATCCTTCTATCACCGTGCAATTCCATAAAATCGGTAAAAAGCGCATTAATATAATCCATGGTATATGGCCGTTCAGGATGTCTGGCCAACTGTACTCGTTGCCAAGGGGTGAGTGATTCGTAAATATTTTTTCTTGTTTCAGCCAACTTCTTTTTAAGTGCTGAAACTTCGTCCCCTAATTCAATTTTGCTGTCCTTGCTCAGTTCCACCCATTCTTTGAGTTTTTTCTCCAACTCTACAATCGGTTTTTCAAATTCCAGAATAATGTCCGCCATAATGTTTCTTCCTAAATAAATTAAGTTTATAAATTTCTTCCAATTTTATAACAACGACATTAAAAACCACATAGCAAAAAATAAACCCTATAACTAAATCAAGTCAATAATCTCATGATGATAAACTTTAAAATATAATCACATATAATCTATGTTATTATTGACTTATAGTTACTGATGTAAGCCTGGGAACAATCATAAAGAGTTCCTCCACATCATGGTTTTTCATCCTTATACAACCATTACTGACAGTTTTTCCAATACTGTCAGGGTCCCAGGTACCATGAATGCCATATCCCAGCAAACCTTTATCTGTATCACCTTCTGGCAATAGCTTCAACCAACGCGTACCAATGACGTTACTAGGACTGCCATATGGTACGATTTTTCCCGTCGAAGAATACCATGCCGGCTCTTTAACCTTTGATACAATAACAAATTTGCCTTCAGGAGTGCGATCTTCACGACCGATACCAACACGATACACCTTGAAAAGTCTATTCCCGTCGTAAAGGTGTAGATATAAATGTTTTTTCGACACTTTTATCTTCCAATCCCCTTTATAAATTCTAAATGCTCTGCCACTCCAAACGCTATAATCAGTACTCTTCAAATTGTTAGAACATTGTAGCAATTCAATTGAAGTATTATTAGCCGCTGCAATTTTTTCCATTACGTCGTTATCGTTAGCCATATAATTGACTTTTTTAATCGGATATGGAACATCTGTCAGAATAATTCTTGTATTGGCTAAGTTTAATATATCGACAGCACGCAACCAAAGAGGACTGTATTCCTGAACTTTTCCGGATTCCAATAATTTGTCTAAAATTTCAACGGTTTTAACTGGCAAATTTTCCTTCATCGAATTTTCTGCATTGATGATTTGTTGCAATGCTGTTTCTTCATCACACTTTTGTATTGGTGACGGTGATACATTTTTTGGCTCAATTTTACGCGAAACATCAAGCGAAATCACTTCAGGTTCTGGTGGTGAGTCTGTTATAGCCGCCAGATTGGTATCAATATTTATTTTTTTAATTTCACTTAATGGTTTGTCAGCAAATGTACCTTCCGTATTTTTAGTTTGTTTAGTATTTATTGTAACAGTACGGAATTGTTCTGGCGTTGATTTAATTTTTTCAGTATTCGCCGGACGCTTTATGTGTGACGGATTAATTGTTTCAATAACATTCGTTTTTGATAACGACTTGCTATTTTGATACAACTCATACCCCCAAAAGGCTCCGGCAACAACAACAGTTAAGGAAAAAGCAACAACAGCGGCAGTAAAACCGCGATGCTTGTGACGACGGGTTCTACCACCATTGTGAATGTTATATTGATATGAAATTTTTGCCATGGGCATTGTATTCCATTTTTTTAACTTAAAAAAACACAAAATTAGGACATGAATATACATTAAGTAAATATTTTTGCCAGTCTAATGCAAAAAAACCTTGCAACCAAAGGCTATCAGAGCTTTATTATTAAGGAATTCAGTTGATACAAAACTGTTGATAATCGTGTTTTCAAAATTTGTTATTTATTAAAATGCAATTATTATGACACATGATTGTAATTCATTATTGGGTATGCGTTAAAAATAAACTGCTAATACTCATAAAGAAAATGAATATTTAGTAGATATAGATAAATAATACACAAATATGTTTCGAAATTATGTCTCAACAATTTAAGGAACGAAATGAAAAATATGCAAAGACAAATGTTACATCCGTGTAAAAAGGATTTTGCCAACGTTACTGATTTTACTCGTGACGAAACTTGGCGCATATTCCGAATCATGGCTGAATTTGTTGAGGCATTTGAAGAAATGTCATGTCAAAATGCCTTGATTACTGTTTTTGGTTCCGCACGTTCAAAACCTGGAAGTGAATCCTATATAGATGCGGAAAAAATGGGCAAATTATTAGCAGAGAACGGTTATGGAGTATTAACTGGCGGTGGTCCTGGAATAATGGAAGCCGCAAACAAGGGCGCTTTTAATGCCGGTGGCGTTTCAATCGGTTTAAATATTGAACTTCCGACCGAACAAGCGCCCAATACCTATCAAACTAAAAGTCTCTTTTTTCGCTACTTTTTTGTTAGAAAAGTATGTTTTTTAAAATACAGCATGGGTGTTATCGTATTTCCCGGTGGTTTCGGGACTCTTGACGAATTTTTCGAAGCGGTGACATTGATTCAAACAGAAAAAATAAATAGGATTCCGGCAATTTTAGTTGGCAAAAAGTTTTGGTCACCTATTCTGGAAGCAATTGAGAATAATATGTTACAATACGAAACTATTGATTCAGACGACACCAAGCTATTTACTTTGGTTGATACCGCTGATGAGGCTATCGCATATCTGCTTGAATGTCATAAGTTCGGTATTCAGAATACCGTTAAAGATTAAGATACCATGACTTTGTTATTTTTAAAGGGGATTATAATAGGTTTACTGATTGCTGTTCCGGTTGGACCAGTAGGCGTATTATGTGTCCATCGGGTAATCACCAAAGGCAAGTTTGCCGGATTCATTTCCGGAATGGGAGCAGCTGTCGCTGATGGTATGTATGGCATAGTCGCCGCATTTGGTTTGACTTTGATCTCAAATTTCCTTCTTGATAACAGATTTTTGATACAAATTTCCGGTGGAATATTTATCATTATCGTGGCGATAAAAATATTTGTAACGCGACCAATAGAGGAGATTGAAGATAATGTTCCGAACACTCTTTTTCGTGATTTTTTTTCTACTTTTGCGGTTACGATTACCAACCCCATGACAATCATGGGATTTTTGGCGGCATTTGCAGTTTTTGATCTGGTAAATCCCAATCGTAGTAGTTTTGACGCATGGATTCTTGTAAGCGGAATTATCAGCGGTTCCTGCATTTGGTGGTTGACTCTGGTTGCCGTTTTCACATTTTTGAAATCACAATTTAATTTAGCGTATTTTAGAGTGATAAATCGTCTTGTCGCTGTCATTATAGGCATGTTTGGTTTTGCCGTCATTATAAGTTCTTTCCAGTCATAAAAAATGATAGACAATGCCAAAGTAATAATTGCCACTATAAAGAAAGTATTCATTGTATTCATTAATAATATGATTGCATTCCCATGCATAGGTTGCAATGAACGCTTATCAATGAATGAATTTTGCCCGGATTGTTTAAATGAATTAGTCCAGATAAAACCTCCATTCTGTCCCGGTTGCGGCGGGGAACTTGACGGGGCATTAGCGGTATGTTCCAAATGCATTGAATTCGAACAACGGCCATGGATAAAGGCTTTTGCTTTATTCCGCCTTCAAGGTACAGTGCGTAATTTTCTGCACCGTTTCAAATATTCTGACCAACCTGAACTGGCACGTGCTTTTGGTTCTGCCGCATGCGAAATAATTAACGATTCAAAAATTAAATTTGATATAATTGTCCCGATTCCGCTTCATTGGAGAAGAAGGTTACTGCGTGGTTATAACCAGACAGCACTCTTTGGACAAATAATATCACAGGGAACAGGCATTCCATGTGTCGAATTGCTATACCGTAAAAAACATACGCTGCAACAGGCAAAATTAAACAGGAAAGAAAGAATTGACAATTTGAAAAATGCATTTACGGTAAAAAAAGGGATGAATTGCTCAGGACTAAAGATATTACTGCTTGATGACGTGTTCACTACTGGCGCAACCTTGTCCTCTGCGGCAAAGACATTAAAAGCAAATAATGCCGGTGATATTTACGTTATGGTTATCGGTAGAAGATAAAAAAATGTTATTTTTCAACAACCTTTAACTCAATGATTAATATGTTGTACCAATTTTATCAGCAATAGCACAAATTTAAAACGTTGACGTTTAGACACGCAGGAAGTAAATAGTTACAACAATTGCTAATATAATGCGATAGTATCCGAATATTACAAACGTTCTGGTTCTGATATAATTCATCAAGAATGCAATTACTCCCCAGGCAACAAAAAATGAAACAACAAAACCAATTATCAGCACAATCCATTCCTCTTTAGTCAATGCCATTTTATATTTCCAAAGCGAATAGATCGAGGCTGCCGCCATCGTGGGTACGGCAAGATAAAAGGAAAACTCTGCAGCAGCCTTCCTTGATGCGCCAAGCATCATTCCGCCAATAATTGTTGCCGCTGCTCGCGAAGTTCCGGGAATCATAGAGAAGCACTGAATCATACCTATAAATATCGCGGTCTTAAAAGATATTTGTTCGACATCATCAAATTTAGGTGTGTGTTTATGCTGTTCAATAACAATCAAAATTATACCGCCGACAAAAAGGGTTACGACAACTACCCAATGGTTAAAAAGGTGCTCTTTAATTTTCTCACCAAAAAGCTTCCCGACTAATAGTGCAGGAATTACAGCCGCCCCGGTTTTAAGCCAAATTAAAAAGATACTGTTAAATTTGTCTCTTTTTTCCTGAGTATCGATTTTCAGAGGCGGGAAAATTTTATCCCTGAAATAGATTACTACAGACAATATAGCACCGAATTGTATCACAACTTCAAACATTTCACTAAAACCAGCGTGCAATCTAAAAAATCTCTCAGCGATAATTAAGTGTCCTGTACTACTAATTGGAAGAAATTCGGTAACGCCTTCTATAATACCCAAAATAATAGCATTGATATATTCATTGTTCATTAAATAAAATCCGTTATTAAAACATAAAATAAAAACGACATAAGAGAAATTAAATATATCATTTACGTAATAATTATACAACTAAAACAGTCGTCAATATTTATTGTATCTCCATGTTCTTGACTATTGCAAAAGGAATCACAGCAGTTATTTTAACTAATTGACATATAGCTTTAAGTCAGCGTACAGACGCCCCCAGCTTATAATAATTATGATTAGTAAGCCTATTGTTTGTTCAAATACTAAATTGTTATCAGTTAAACAGGTTATGCGCGTATTACTAAAAATTACATAAAACATCAATTATGTTGACTCAACATAATTAATTCTGGAAAACAACAAAAGATGCAAAAAATAAAAATTGAAGGTAAGGCAAAATTAAAAGGCGAAATTACCGTCAGCGGCAATAAAAATTCAGTATTGCCAATGATAGCTGCCGCAATGCTGACTGAAGAAGAAATTATTCTGCACAACGCGCCAGATATTCTAGACGTCAGAGTAATGTTACAAATTATCAATGATTTAGGTGTTAATGTATACTTTGAACATAACACTTTAAGGATGAAAGCCGACAAAATCAATAAAACCAGTATTCCGCAAGAACTGTGTTCCAAAATACGCACTTCAATCCTTCTGGCTGGTCCTTTGTGCGTCCGCAAAGGAACCGCGGAGCTGTGGCCGCCTGGCGGTGACATCATCGGAAAACGGCGACTTGACGGACATTTTTACGGGTTACGTTCACTAGGTGTTGATATTGATGCATCCAGTTCCACGTTTAGATTTACCGCCAAGTCCAGGTTAAAAGGACGTGAACTATTTTTAGATGAAGCAAGCGTTACAGCCACTGAACAAATTATGTTGGCAGCGGTTATGGCAGAAGGGCAAACAATTATCCGCAATGCTGCTGCAGAACCGCATGTTACGGATTTGGCAGATTTGCTTACAGGAATGGGTGCAAAAATATCCGGGTTGGGGAGTAATACGCTCACAATTGATGGCGTTGACCGTCTGCATGGGACTACTCATACGGTACAAGGTGACCACATTGAAGCAGGCAGTTTCATTGCGATGACGGCTGCAACCGGTGGTGAAATTATGCTGCATGGCACATCTCCAAGGCATTACTGGATGATAAGACGCGTATTCGAAAGACTTGGAATAACAATCGAATTACACCCGGATAGAATCTTTGTCCCTGGCGGTCAACACCCGAGAATCATGCCTGATTTTGGTGGATATACACCAGTTATTTCCGACGGACCATGGCCGCAATTTCCCAGCGACATGATGAGTTGCGCCATCGTTACCGCAACTCAGGCAACCGGTTCTGTATTGTTCTTCGAAAAAATGTTCGAAAGCAGAATATATTTTGTTGACCGTTTGCTGAGTATGGGAGCAAATGCAATTGTCTGTGACCCTCATCGGGTTGTAATCACTGGACCTTCAAAACTTCATGGCGTAACCTTATCAAGTCCAGACATTCGCGCTGGAATGGCAATGTTAATTGCGGCTATGTGCGCAAAGGGAAAAAGTACTATTTTGGCCGCGGACGTGATTGCCAGAGGATATGAAAACATTATAGAGAAAATCCAGAATATTGGTGGAAAAATCACTGCAGCTGAATAACAGGTATTGGGTCGATGCAAAACATTAATACTTATTCCGATATGTTTGAACAATATTCAGACACTACTATTATATTTGGTGAACAATGTATGCTGGAATTTGAAAACCTTATGCGCATACAAAAACCAGACAAAATATTAGTTTTCTCAAGTAAAAATTCTGCTACAACAAACAATGCATGGTCAAAAATCTTGCATTCAACCATTATGCTTGACACGACGGTAGCAAGATTTTCAGAGATTAATCCGGAACCTGATATTGATATGGTTGAAAAGATGATTATGACCATTAAGAACGAATCTCCGGACCAGATTGTTGCTGTTGGTGGCGGTAGCGTAATGGATGCGGCCAAAGCCGCATTACTCGTACACCAATGTGGCGGAAACGTTTCAAATTATTTTGGTTTAAACCATTTTTCACAATCAAATCCCGGCGTCACGTTGAAAAAAGTTATTTGTTTCCCGACAACATCAGGCACAGGTTCTGAAGTAACTCCATATGCAAATATTGTTGACCGGCAAAATCAATGTAAAAGATTGATTATTGAAAAAGAAATTATCCCTGATTTCTCTTTTGTTTTACCGGAAATGTCCAGTTCAATGCCCAAAGAGGTTGTCCTCACAACTGGATGTGATGCTCTGGCACATGCGATTGAGGGATATTTAAATGTCGATATGGATAACATTGAACCGCACGCCAATCAATGGGCATACGAAGCAATAAAATTGATTGTTAATAACCTTCCATTAACTGCAGCCGGGAATAACCAAAGCGTTGCACAAAAATCCATGTCAGCAGCTGCTACCCTGAGCGGCATGGTCATTCGTTACAAGCCAACTGGACTGCCCCATTTATGCAGTTTTTCATGGTTTGACCGTATTACTCACGGTATCGCCGTGGCCATATTACTAGGACCTGCATGGCAATATTATCTAAAAAGAAACGAGGTAAGAGAACGTACAATGCTTTTGAACGATATATTCCCGGGGAATACGCCAGAAGATATCATATTAAGTTACAGAAAATTTATAAGTTCTGTCGGCGTCCCTGAAAAACTCAAAGACATTCCTGCCATCAATCCAGAGTTATTAAAATTTACTGCACAATCGGCGGTACAAAACAGAATAAAACTCGAACAAGCCCCCTGCCCGGTTCCGTTAGAACAAAGTGAAGAAATACTTTGTTCGATTCTGGATAAAGCCTGGAGTGGAATTTGAATATTTTGTCTTAATCCGAAAAATAAGGCAAAAAACATTTCCATAAAATAGGTGTATTATGACGATAAAAAATAAAGACATGGTAAACGTTGCCGCTAAGCAAAAGCAAATAAAAACATGCCTGCAAACAAAGATCAGAAAAGCTAAAACTGAGGATGCTTCAAAGCTTGCAAAGCTATGGCATGAAATGGCCTTGTTACACGCAAAACAAGGAAACTACTGGCAAATCAAGCGAGGTTGCGCCAAAGGATATCAGGAACACATCACCGAGATGATTGCTGATAACGTCCATGGTATTTTCGTGGCTGAAGTTGAAGGGACTATTGTCGGTTTCATTGTGGCTCAGGTTGCGAACCGGGCGAAAATTTTCATTCACATGAAGCATGGCATGATTGTTGATCTTGCAGTGACCCAAAAATACCGTAGAAAAGGCATAGGAGAGAAACTCTGCCGCAGAGCACTACGGTGGATTTCAAATCAAGGACTCTGTACAGCAGAAATCCGTGTTTCCGTGGATAATCCATTGTCAAACTGTTTCTGGACAAAGATGGGATTCAACCCCTACATGAGTATGATGAAAATGGAATTATAGTATTCGTTTTTGTGGCAATGGATGGAAGAAGAGTACGATGCCCGTCATTTGTCGATGTAGCGGATTTCAAAGATAACTCAACCGGGAATTGCCCAGGCATTAACCGAGCCTGACAGGCACAAAACCCCGTAAACCGTTCACACAAAACATATGACACTTCCGATAGAAACTGGAATTTGGCAGAAAACATTATCTGCCACCTGCCCCTGATGATTGGTAAAAATTGCCGATTTTAGCATCACTGCTACTTCCACGTGAAACATTATTCTGATCGTCAGGGCGTGGATAGGGACGGCCATCGGAATGTTTTCTATACCAATCTACAGGATAATATGAGCCAAGATAGTAACTGTACTCATAATTATCCTCCGGAGCCAGATAATAAGGCAGATAATATGTTTTGACAGCATCAGTCTGACCTTTGTGTTCATCAGGATTTCCATAATCACTGGGAATATTGAGATTATTATTATTTATCTTTGGGGCATTGGCTGTTTGCTGTTTTGCTTCAAGCAGATTGATTTCATCTTTGTTACCATAGTCACTAACAACACCAAAATTATTATTTTTGGGCATGATGATTTGAGAAGGTGCTTGAACATCTGCCGGAATGACTGGACTGGCGACTGATTGTTGATTTGCCGCATAACTGCCGTAAATATTCAAATATTTATTTAAAATATTTATAGCACGTTGAGCAGTTCCGGCAAAAACCGGAATATCAGAAACACCATTATGGTTGGCTTTAATACCAGTAGGATAAATAAATCCACTCCATGCCACTCCTGCCGGCAGACTAACCCCGTCAAGAACAATCTGCTTCGAATTAATTTTTTTTCCACTACTAACTTCCTGTATCTCGGCAATACATCCCTGGCGAATGTTACTCAAAGGCATTATTTTTACACTTCTTCTGAGTGCAAAAACGGCATAGCTGACATCTTCCGGTTTGATATGGATATCGACACCGGAAAACTTTGCTTTTATCTCTTTCATGATGTTTTCAACGCGAGTTTTTGCGCTTTTAGCAACATCATCCATTTCCACGCTGTCATATTGATTAACTTTACCTTCAAAATGTCCAGATGCTACTGGTATATAGCCATATTTTTTTTGAATATCCGATGGAAGGTCAGTAAATTTTAACCCTCTCAAAATAAAATTACCATTAGCATCGGTATAACCTATATCAATTCCACCCGGATTAACTCCTTCAACCACTACATTCTTATAAATTGTACCATCTAAGGTTTTAATATCTCCAGCCACGACTCCCACAATCACTAACATTAACATAAATACCAAACATTGTTTCATATTTTCACCTTGTCTCAAATCTTTTGTGTCAGTTACTTACCGGTAAACAATACAATTAAAATTCTACAGTGCAAGCCCCGAACAAAAAAACACTACATCAAAATAATTTACAATACCGATTGTCAAATAATCTATATTCAATGTTTTGACAAGAATATAAATATTATTCATAACTTAATAATTCATACAAAACAAATGACTAATTGATAATAGCCATTGAGTTCTATCGGCATAAATAATACATAAATAAGTAAATCAGTGTCTGAATATTTACAGTAAAATTAACCGAGTTTATAAACAAACCAACTATCTATTTTCTACTTATTGATTGTTGAAGATGGCTTATCCGTTAAAGGTGTTTTACTAACCGGGTCAACCTTTACGGTTGGACCGGGTTGTGGCAAAGCCTTTGAATTATCAGGAGCTTTATTTGAATTTTTATTGTCGTTTTTTTTGTCATTTTTATTATTTTTTTTATCTGCTGGTTTGGGGACTCTAGGGTTTCCCGGGGAATAATGCTGTACAACCCAATCCTTATTTTCATTCAAGTTGTCTTTACGCATGATTATACGTTCATAAGCAAATGCACGTTCATTTTTAATCATATAAGTTGTCCGGTTAACTAAAGATAAGTATTCAAAAGGTGCCATACCTGGAATGTCTTTTTTATAATATAGTTCCATAAAATCTCGTTTTACCGGCTTCCCGTGTCGCTGTTGGTGTCTTCGCAAACTATTGACATACTCATAAATTGATTGATGTCCAGCCTCCCTGGCGATAGACTCAAAATATGCCATATCCTGATAATCCATGGCATTAGTGCATTCAGCGGCTATTTTTTTTATCTGTTCAACATCACGCCCTTCGTAAATATCCCACTTCCAAAAAAAATTACTATTTGTGTTATAACGTACTCGATTAATGGTAAACTTACCCTTTGAATCTTTAGTCAGTTCAACATTTTCTGTCAACTTTATTTTTTCAAACTGAGTATCGAAGAAAAGATTAAACTGATTGCTACCTGGTGGTCGCTCAGATTTAATCTTAAAGTTACGTTTCCTCATGTCGCCAATAGATGTCCTGTCTTTTTTGAAATAGTCAAACCAACCGATATTATCTATTATTTCGCTTTTACATTGTTCAAATTTAAACCGGTCTGCCTTTCTGAGCCAGTCCTCGGCGGCCCGCACAACCGGATCATTGATTTCTGATGAATTAAAATTATTAACGCAATAGTATATTGACCAGCAAATTCCAGCGAATAACACGGAACACAAAAGCACATTGCGCAGTAATGGCGACACCCTCACATATTTCTGACTATTATCCGATACTCGTTTTTGTTTTTTCGCGTACATATTTATCTCAATTATTATTTAAGGTATGAACAACAGTAGTCCGTTATCTCTTTAACCTTAAGGCTAAATTTAGCATTTGCAGGTACTGAAAAACAATCACCGGCGCCAAAACACTGCCAGGATTCACCCGGCAATTGAACATCCATTGAACCTGCAATTATTTCCATTTCTTCAGCGACTGCGGTAGAAAATTCATATTCACCCGGCAGCATAATTCCTAAAGTTTTTTTGGAACCATCGGCAAAAATTATTGTTCGACTGGTAACCTTTCCATTAAAATAAATATTGGCTTTTTTTTGAATTTTAACATTTGAGAATTCTGACATTTTATAAGCTCCTGTTATAAATAAATTAATGTGTTCTGCGAAATTAGTTAACTTGTTAATATTAAACGACTTATATTGAT
>CAYMSF010000076.1:0-17310 GCA_964392985.1 uncultured Victivallaceae bacterium
GTGCGGTTTTTTTAGCTTATTTCACTTCTGACGCTATTCTGCGCCAGTTTGTGCTTTATCGTGCCGGGACCCAATCAATAAGTCTGAATACTATCCTGGAAAATGTTCCGTCTGAAATAAGAGATGAAGTCAGACAGCGCATACTGGTTGCAGACTTGAAAGATAAATTACTGGCGGCATCTACTGACGGAGAAAAAATTAGTGCATCTATTGCGCTTGCCGCTGCGATTTCCGATAAAAATCTGCAAGAGAAATATGCAGAAATCATTGACAAATATCCGTCCGCGCCGGAATCAGCGCCGGCATTCATCTATTATTTATACGCTCCCGAGCCCACGTTAAAATCCATTTCAATCCAGCGCTTCCATGAATATCTTAAACAGCTTAAAGACCCGGATCTTTTTTATGCCATTGATGCCGGTTTTGGTACATTAAAAAACAGAAAAGCATCTTCCGGAGAATTAATTACTTTTCTATTGCCGTTGTTGGAAATCAAGGGGCAATACCGCGAATACCAGCGTCTTTATATTGAACTGGCGGAACTGGCGTTTCAGGAGAATAATCAGGCGGTTGAATTGAATGCCCGTAAACTTGATGAGGCTTGTGGCAAACTTTCATATTACGATAAAATTTTGGGACCACAACAAGCAAAGAAGATCAAAAAATAATGTTAAAAGTATTCGGTGTATTTGAAATCACGGTAAAAAAGATGAAAGAACCGGCATTTGCGATTCTGCTGGTTATTGCCGTTTTGATTGGAGCCAGTGTTTCAGGAATGGAAATACTGATGTTTAAACATGACATGGGTTTACTTTTCGGCTTGATATCTTTAGAACAGGGAGCACCGTTACTGTCCGGGTTCGTTGTTATTCTTTTAATGACCATCATCATCGCGATATTTTCCGGTGCGACAGATATTCCTAAAGATATTGAATCAAGAACTATCATGATTGTGCTGACCAAACCGGTAAAAAGGATAGAATATATCATAGGTAAATATCTTGGGATAACCGCGATATGCATCTGTTTTTTTCTAACTGCAGCGCTTACTGCTTTTGTGTTGCACTGGGTAACTACCGGCGAAAGGTATGGCGTAGAGTTATTAATCCGGCAGTCTTTTTTATTATTAGCGTTGTTTCCTTTGGTTGCGTTGACAGTTATGGTTTCAACTTTTCTGCCGGATATCAGCGCGATGATTGTTACCAGCGCTTATGTAGTTATTTCATTGTTGATTAGTGCCATATCAGTATTTGTCGATATGCTGCCGAAAAGTCTGGAAATTGTGTCGGCGGTGCATATTATAGCTTATTTTTTTCCTAACTTCTTCTACTTCTTCAATTCCTGCAAATTTTCCGGGCTTGTACTGTTGTCAATGATTGTCTATTCCTTATCGATAACTGCTATTTTTCTTTTTATCGCCTCATTACAAATGAACCGCCGCGACATGGTTTAAACCAACCCGGTTCAAGCCAATGCATCGTTTAAACTGGTAAAAGTGAATATCACGAGATATCCGCACCGATAAATCATTCCCATTCCGGTTCTTTGAAATCGTTGAGCATCCATATCACCACAGGCAGGGAAATAAAAGGTGTACCGCTAGTTACAGTTACAAAGCACAGTCGGATATCTTTATCTTCCCGACCAGGTTTTATTTCGTCATTTGGATTATTGTCCCTGGCAGATTGATACGTCAACCCCAATTCTGGAAACCGATACCAACTTCCGCTACTCCCACGATTCCCGGGATATGGGTTTAGATTTTCAATAAAATAAGTTCCGCCCTTTTTATCTAACTTCTTATATGCGGCATATAACTTTCTGACAGTTTCAAGCTGATATTTGCTCTTTTTCAGTAAATCTTTGTTTTTATTGTGTTGATAGGCTTTTGCCAGAGAAGCACCCCAGAAATCACAATATTGACAAACCTCAGGAAAAGACTGTTCGTAGCCTTTTACCGCCGCTTTCTCCAGCACTTTCAAACTACGATCATCATAGCCAAAAACATCACAATATTCCATAACCGCCAGACTTTTTCTCGGCAACTTGTAAACGTCAGTATAATGACCTGGATTTTTGCTGAACCATGCTTTGTTCATGCCACCGTCACCATCAGGATCAGTGAAGGCGGTAAAAAGTATCCGGGTTTTCTCCTTCAATTCCGCTGATGGAAATATCCGGTAAAGTCCAATCATTTGAGCCGTAAATGCATCCGGTCCCTGACCGATGAATAAATTGTCACATTTAAAATTAGCCAACAGATTGTCTTTTAATGGTTCCAAAATGTCTTTTACCCAACGGGCATCGCGAAGCAAATAGAGCATGGCCATGGCATTAACGAATTCAATTTCTCCATCTAAACGGAAGTTGCCACGACCATTTGACCAGTCAGGACGTTGTCTTTTTTCCCCGGTAAGTGGTAATAACATTCCATTGATTCTTCGTACTTTTCCGCCAGACCAGCGTGTAAAACAGTTTTGAGCAGTCCAACTGATATGGCGTTGTGCCACATCAAGATACTTGCGTTCGCCTGAACGCGCCCACCCGAGCATAATGGATTTGTTCACAGTATAAGCATTTTTAAGATTCAACCTGTACCAGACGGGATACACATTGATGACATTATTGTTCACCTGTTTAAAATAACGTAACTCCGGGTGTTTGCCCCAATCATACCAACCGGTGTAGCGAAAATATTCCTGAGGCACCATAAATTCATCAAACCATGTAGAAATAAATTCTTCAATATCTTCAAAATCTTTGCCGCCCTCTCCTTTTGCCGCCATCTGCCAGAACGCACGCGAATCAACGTGGCAGAGCCAACGCGGGTCGGCATACGCCAATGGAGGAATTTGAATACCACTGGCGATAAGTTGACATTTCTTCGCATCAATTGTTGCCGGAAAATAGGAAAAAGTCAGTTCGTGATTCCGCGACAAACCGACACAACTCGGGTTGTTTTCTTCGCTGCGGATGAAATCAGGTTGAAGTTCTTTGTTATTATTCTCTTTGGGTTTATTGGAGAAATCCACCCACTCTTTCCACCAATCTTCGCAAAGGGTTTTAGGACGGTAATCAAGTTTCCGTCCGTCCCTGCCCGACCACAACTTGATGGTCAACCGACCATCGGACGCGCGAAATTCTTTAGGAAACTGAACGGCAAAATCTTTCATCGCAATCATCACGCCGGCAGTGCCGTTGTCCAGCGCCGCCCAACCGGCACTCTCTCCAATCTGCTGTTTTATATCTTTGCCTCTTCCCAGTTCACAGACATATTCCTTACGGTTATACACCGGATATTCTTTTTGAAAAACCCAGGCATTCTCCCAGGATTTCAAATCTTCGCAGTATACTGTTCCTTTGTTGTCGGAGAAATAAGCTTTGTACTGATTGGATTTAGTCAACGGCAAGTTGATGCCGATTTCCTTGTACCATATTTCGTCATTGTCGCGGGTGATGATAAAAGAGTGTTCAAGTTTTATTTCCGGGCGGTCAAGATAGATGTGATAGCGGACAACGGCGCGGGCAACTTGAGTTCCGTCCGGAATAACATAATAGCCCTCGCAACGCAACACCACCCGGATTTTGCCTGCCGTTTCAACTTTCCAAACCAGTTTACTGCCGTTTCCCCCAAGAATTGCTTTCCGGTTATTTTGATCAATCAAGTAAATATCGCCGCCAGTTCCTGTTGCTATTTCCTGTTTTGAATCTTTATTCACTGACAACACTTGCACAGGAGAAGCAAATTGTTTATCCCATGCCAGTTCCAATATACCATTGTTTATCACAATATTTTTGGGAGTTTCCCGGACTTCGATACCGGACAGGTTATCGGCAGGATTATTTTTGCCGATGACCAGACGGATTGCGCTGTCTGGTTTGGCGAGAAAATCCGTCCATAACCACAGAATGGAACCGGATTCATAACGTGTTCTGACTTCGAATTGAGCTGGTACCATGCCCTGTCCTGGAATTTCAACGGCTAATTCACTGATTTCTCTAGCCTGACCCTCTTTGAGCGGAAAGCCGCAGCCCAGTGGAATAATTTCCTGAGTGGATGCCTTACCTGCATCAATAACTATCGGTATTGATGCAGGATGGCTTTTGCCTGTGTTTGCATCATCAACAGCCAATAATGCTTTCTCTGCAAACAGCAAAGCTAAACAGAATAGAACAAATGTCTTTGATAAACTTAAATTCATTTAAAAGTAAACGTAAACCGGTTAATCGGAAGAGTTAACAATGGGTTATTAAAAAATGAATCAGAACAATCCACAACCCACACTATATCAACACGTACTATATTTCATCATTCAACTATTGCAAACCTACGCGGGATTATTCAGAATACAGTCCGCCAATAGCTTAAGTCGAAATCATTCTAAATAATATTGTAATAAGCCAAATAAACCTGCGGTAACATTTACAAATTTGTATAATAAAAACTTGCCGTAATGCCATATATGATTTAGATTAATCTTTTGATTAATAAATTACTGGAATTAAACAACTATGATAATAACGACACCGGATGACGCGTCACTGGATTTAACGGCAGTGTTAATCGGAGTTTGCGATCAGGATGCTGATGTCAACGCAACCAATGAACATCTGGCGGAACTGGAAGAGTTGGCCAACAACATTGCACTGCGCACCGTTGAACGCATCGTGGTAAAACGCCGGTCACCGGGTTCACAATATTACATTGGTTCCGGCAAGGCGAATGAAATCGCGGAAAAGATAAAAGATGCCGGTATCTCCTGCATTATTTTTGACAATGATTTGACCCCGTCACAACAGCGCAACTGGGAAAAGTTGACCAAAATCCAGGTTATCGACCGTCAGGAAGTGATTCTCGACATCTTTGCCAAACGGGCGCTGACCCGGGAAGCGACAATACAGGTAAAACTGGCAAGAATGCGTTATCTTCTGCCGCGTCTTACCGGGGCATGGAGTCACCTCTCCCGGCAGCGCGGCGGTAACAGCGCGGCACGCGGCGAAGGTGAAAAACAGATTGAAGTTGACCGCAGAATAGTTAAACTGCAGATTGCCACCTTGTCGGATGAGTTAAAAATACTGCAACAGCAAAGGGAAACCCAGCGCAAAGGGCGTTCCCGTAACGCTATACCGCAAACGGCGATTGTCGGTTATACCAATGCCGGCAAGTCTTCTCTGTTGAATAAACTGGCGAAAGCCGGGGTTCTGGTTGAAGACAAACTTTTTGCCACACTTGATCCTACTACCAGAAAAATTATACTGCCAAATAAATTACCGGTATTACTAACCGACACGGTGGGATTTATTCGCAAATTGCCTCATTCATTAATTGAAGCATTTAAATCGACGCTGGAAGAGGCGGTCGTAGCGGATTTGTTGATAATTTTACTAGACATCAGCAATCCGTCAGTCGAAGACCACTGGGAAACGACAATGACGGTCCTCAAAGAATTGGGCGCGGATGAGAAGAATATGCTCGTCGTCTTTAATAAAATGGACATGATTGATGATACGGTTTTACTTGCCAGAATCCGGGGACTGTTTCCCGATGCCTGCTATATTTCGACACTTACCGGCGCGGGTCTGGATGAATTGCTGGAGCGGCTTGGCTCTGCACTTTCACAGGATATAAAACTGAAGCGTTTTCTGTTGCCGCCATCGCGACATGACCTGGTGGCATTCATCCATAAACACGGACAAATTTTTGAATCTGAATATGATGAGATTGGTAATTTGCAGTTATTGGTTAATATTAAAGCAACTCTGTTGCCGCGCCTGATGGATTATATTGTTCTGGAATAACCACAGGTAATACGGCGTCAGTATTTCAATTGTAGTATGGAGCAACTTATGCAAAAAAGATATTGGATTATTGTCAGTACAATATTAGTTCTGTTTGCCTCACCGGTCTGGGCGGAAGATGAAGAATTTTCCCCGTGGGATGCCTGGCGGCACGGTTTTTCAAATTATGAAAAAGGGGAACAGAATAAAGCCCGCGGCAATCGCGACGAGGCGATGCAATACTTTCAGAAAGCCAAAGAATATTATCAGGCAGTACAAAACAACCGTCCGGAATGGAATCAGAAAATAATCACCAGCCGCATTAAGATGTGCGAGCAGGAAATCGGCGAGTTAAAATCACAAATATCTTCACAATCAAAATCAAGCAATCGGGAGGAACGGACTTCGACTCCAAGCAGTGAAGGCGACAGTTCTGAAACCAAGGCTGAATTGGAAAAATACAAGAAAAAACTGTTCTCGGTACTGGTTGAACTGGACGAGTCTCGGCGTCTGGCGGAACGCGGCAAAAGCGCCTCGGCTGAAATTGAAAATATGCTCAAAGAGAAAGGTGTTCTGCAACAGCAGTTGTCTCTGTTGCAACAGAAATATGATGCGTTAAACGACAAGCTGTCCCAGCCGGACAATGAAAAAAATGAACTAAAAAACCGGATGCTGGAAGAGAAAATGAAGATGGAGATTCTCAACCAGAAAATCAAGATGCAGGAGGATAATTACGAAAAATTGCGCCGCGAAAGCGCCGAGCAATATAAAGACACCAGTGAAACAAAATTCGTCTTGCAGCGCAGTGAACAAAAAATCCGCGAATTAAATGACCAGATACTCCGCTATGATAAAAACAGTACAGATAGCAGTCAGCAGCAGCGTGCACTCAGCGCACAGATTGCACAACTCACCCAGGTTAACAGTTCTGCACAGTCATCGCTAAAAGAGAAGCAGGATGAAATCAACAAACTGAATAAATGGATTGAGGAACTGCAGGAAAAGGGTGGCAACCAAAGCAAAATGCAGAATGAAATTATTGTTGAGAACAAGTTGATGCAGGAGAAATACAGTACGATAAAAGAGCAGTACGAGAAGCTTTCAGCAGAGTATCAGGAAGTAAAAAACAAACAGCTTGAACTGCATATCACGTTGACACAGTTGAAAGATACCATCAAACAGTTGAGTGACCAGAAAGAAAGTATTGCCGAAGAATACAATAGCTTGCAGAAAAAGTTCAATCAGAGCAATCTGGCAGAAAACATGAGTACCAAAGAGGTACAACAGGCGCGCGAACAAAATCAGAAACTGGAAAACGAGCTTAAACTGTTTGTTGACAAATATGAAAAAATGCAAAAACGTTTAGAAGAACGCACGGCCAATGAGTATCAAACAATTCTAGCCGCAAACAGAACGAGCAATGAACTTTCGGAAAAATTGAACAATAAGATTCGTGAACTGGAACAGTTGCGCAGTAAATATGAGCAGTTGGACAAGTCTAATCGTGACGCTTTAAGCGTCTTTTCTGAATTAAAAACTAATTTCAGTCTGCTGAAATCCGAATATAACAGCTTAAAAGATGAAAACAAACAATTAAATTCGATTAAAAATGAATTCCAATCATTGCAGCAGGATAATCAGCAATTGCGCAAAGAGAAAGCAGAATTCAGTGATGTCCGGGAAAAACTGCAAGTAACGATATTAAGCACCACAAAAGAAATCAACTCATTGAAAAAGACCAATGATGAATTAAAAATAAAGTCAGTCAGTACCGAAAAGAATACTTCACAGGAAGTTAGCTCGTTGAAGAAAGACAATGAGGATTTGAAAATAAAATTGGCCAATGCGGAAAAGAACAGCGGTAACACCAGAGGCGAATTAGAAAAACTTCAGGAGGCAACGAAAGGCGCGACACAGGAGATTGACGCCTTGAAAATTAAACTAGCCAGCGCGGAAAGGAATGGCGGGGATATCAAGGGTGAATTAGATAAACTGCTGACAGGGTCTAAAAGCGCCGCTTTGGAGATCAACTCATTGAAAAAAGATAACGCTGAATTGCAAATAAAATTAGTCAGTGCCGAAAAGAATGGCGGGGACATCAAGGGTGAATTAGATAAACTGCTGGCAGGGTCAAAAAGCGCCGCTTTGGAGATCAACTCATTAAAAAAAGATAACGCTGAATTGCAAATAAAATTAGTCAGTGCCGAAAAGAATGGCGGAGACATCAAGGGTGAATTAGATAAGTTGCGCACGGAACTGGCAGACCTGTCAGCGATGAAAACCAAAAATAAACGTCTGATGGAACAACTTAACAGCTCCCGGTCATCAATCACCGAATTGAAGGATAAATGTATCAAACAGGCCGACGCTTCAGTAACGCTCCAGAACAGTATTGCCACGCTTGAAGAGGAAAAGAAAACTCTGGCAAAAAATATTGGGGAAAAAGATAAAGCGATAGCGGACGTCAAAGTTGAATCAAAACAAGCTCAGGCTAATCAACAGCAAATCATCGAAATGCTCAAGGATGCAGCCAAAAACGACAAAGAAAAAATACAGTCATTCAGCGAAATCAATAAGAAACTTAGCGAGTCGATTGATAAGAATCAAGCTGATAACCGGACTCTTGAACAAACCATCAACCGGCTGAAAGAAGATTCCGCCAATAATGCAAAAATACGTCAGGATGCGGAAAATGCTACCGCAAAATTAAAAGAACTTTCTGTTGCTTATGACAAATCTACTGCTGAAAACAACCGGCTACTGGCAGAATTAAAGACCATTGATTCACTGCGAAACGAAAATAGTGAACTGAGCGGTAAAGTCAAAAAACTGCAGGAGATGGAAGAGGATCACAGCAGGCTCAAAAACAATTATCAACGCCTGCTTGAGAACATCAGAAATGATAGCAATGCACAGAATAAAAATCTCGCGACGATGCTGGAAAAGGCTAGAGAGGAAAATCTTACCATAACTGGAGAAGTTAATAGACTGCGGCAGGAAAAAACCAATATTGAGACGCTAAAAAATCAACTTGCGGAACAACAAAAGAAGATGCAAGCCTATCAGGCAGACGCTGAAAAAATGCAAGAAATGGGCGCGAAGATAACAGCATTGACGACAGAGTTGCAACGGACAAAAGATGCGAACTCCGGAATTTCCGCCAACGCGCAACAACTTCTTGATTTACAAAATAAATACAAAGCTTTGCAAAATACCTATCAACAGGCATTGCAAAGCATAAGTAATTATCGTCAGAATGAGCAGACAAAGTCAGTTTCAATTGATGAGATGAATAAAAAGTTATCATCAATGGTCGAAAAACTCAAAAATGAAAATCAGCAACTTATCGCGGAAAGTGATAAACTGAAAAATGACAATAACCGTCTGAACGCGGCGAAACAGGAGTTCGAAGAGATAAAGAAACGCAAAGCCGATGAGTCAAAACGGTTGTCCAGTCTGGCAATGACAGTCAATGAAAAAGATGCCCAGTTGGATTCTCTTAAAGAAAAAGTTGCAACCCAGGATATCAAACTGAATGAATTAAACCGGCAACTGACCGCTAAACATAACGAACTTGACATCCGTAATGCTGAAAAAATTACCGCAAAGGAAAGAATTACAGCACAGGAGGTCGCAATAGCTGAATTAAACAGGCAACTGACCGCTAAACATAACGAACTGGACAACAGTAATACTGAAAAAATCGCAGCAAAAGAAAGAATCACGGCACAGGAAGTTGCACTGGCTGAATTAAACCGGCAACTGACGGCTAAACATAACGAACTTGACAACACTAATGCTGGCAAGATGGCGACACGAGAAAAACTCACGTCACAAGAAATAGCGCTGGCGGAACTAAACAGACGACTGAAAGCCGCCGTTAATGAACGTGATAACAGTAATGCCGAAAAAATTGCTGTACGAGAAAAAATTACAGCACAGGAACTTGCCCTGACTGAATTAAACCGGAAATTGGAAATTAAAAACAATGAGCTTGAAACTATTATTTCCGAAAAAAATGCAGCGCTTCAAAAAATTAATAAATTGAATGAAATGCTTACTACGGAACGGGCATCAAAACCTTCAATGGCAGTAGCTGAAAACAAAGCAGACAGCTATCCGGCAAACATCAATTTGAAACCAATAAAACTCCCTGCCCCGATCAAACCGATTACCGGCGAATTGAAAAGTAAAGAAAAAATACCCGACCTGTTGAAAAACGGCGCGAATGCCGAAAAACAACAGGATTTTGAAGTTGCGGAATGGAATTATCAGCAGATATTGGAAAGTAACCCGGAAAACTTCCAGGCAAACGCGCATCTGGGCAAAATAGCATTAATGAAAGAAGAGTTTGACCGTGCCTGCACTTTTCTTGCTAACGCGCTGAAAAAAGAACCGGGCAATGCCGACCTGACCGCAGATTATGGTGTTGCACTGAACGGCATGAAACAATATAAA
The DNA here is from genome assembly GCA_964392985.1 of uncultured Victivallaceae bacterium. Taxonomy (GTDB): domain Bacteria; phylum Verrucomicrobiota; class Lentisphaeria; order Victivallales; family Victivallaceae; genus CAYMSF01. The sequence goes on from CAYMSF010000076.1 coordinate 10,237, forward strand.
CAGGCGGAAACGATATTTAAGTCTGCCATTGCCAAAAACAGCAACAATTACAAATTAAAATATGGCTACGGTTGCACGCTCTTCGCCACCGGAGATTACGCCAATGCAGAAAAAGAATTTCGTGCAGCTTTAAAAATTAAAACTGACTCTGCAGACGCAATGCAGAAATTGGCGCTGGTTCTGATGAAAAATCCGCGCGATAATCGTGCTGAAGCGGCAAAACTTTACCGGCAATCAAGGAAACTTGGCGGCAGTGTGGAAATTGAACTTGATACGTTGACCAGCGGACTGGCGGCACCGGAACTGAATGACGCACAGGCATTCCTCGTTCAAGCGGCGGCAGAGGCGGAAAAAAGCAAAGATTGGAGAACCGCAGCGTGGAATTATTCACAGATACTCGAAAATGACAAAAACAATCTTCCCGTCATCGAAAAGCTGGCATTGGTCTATCTGATTCAGAATAAACCGGAAGACTGTTTAAAAACCATCAACAACAATACCGGCAGCATAACGCTAATGCTCGCCGCCGGCTATGCCATGATACTGCGCGGCGATAACGAAAATGCTGAAAAAATACTAGAACAGGCGAACACCGCTTTAAACACACAACCATCCTATCAGCGCCCGGATTTGTTAAAATCGACAGATGCACTGATTCTATCTAAAATAGTCAGGACATCAAACGCAAACAAACTGGAAACATTGTTCAAGCACGTATCCCAAAAATAAATCTTAACGTGTCCTTTGCTCATGCGAATTAAACGAATAACTTTGTTGAGCGTATTAATTCTGCCGTTACTGGCGGGGGGATTGGCACGGGCGATATTGTTCTACGAATTGTGGCATTCTCCAATCCGCTATTATTCCCGGCTGATTGGATTGGACATGCAGTCTAATCTGATACTTGGTGGCTGGCTCTATAATGGTTTTTCTGTTTTCACCATTCATAAATTCATTATTGCAGCCGTAATGTTCTTCAATCAAGGTCAACATTGCCCTGAAGCTGTCATCTTCATCCAAATGCTGCTGGGCGTGCTGATTGGACCGCTGACAGCATGGATTACCTGGCAACTTACCGGCAAAAGTTTGTGGGCTGGGGCTTCAGGTATAATTGCCGCGGTCTATGCGCCGGCGCTCCTGCATGAATGTCTTACCCTCAGGGAAAGCACGCAGATATTTCTGGCAGTATTATCACTGGCCGGAGTGTTATGGGCCCGCAAGACAAAATACCGCAATTCAATTCTTTTCCTCAGCGGTATTGCTGTGGCATTACCATGTCTGGTAAGAATATCATCGCTGCCGTTCCTTTTTTTCGCAGTCTTATGGCTGGCATACGGAATTGCCATCAAGGTTAAAGAGAAAAAATTACCCTTGCGTCGCGGTCTGTATAAAACCGGGGTATTAGCCGCCGGCATTATGACGGCATTTCTGCCAATATCGGTTTTTAACTATTTCCGTGCGGACACGCCGCTGCCATTTCATCTGGACACGAAATATGCCGTTGCCGTCGGCAGCGCCCGGACGCCGGTAACAATGAATATTGATACGGCGCCGGAGAAAACAGTTGTACCGCCGGTTACGAATGAAAAACCTGTTGTTTTAAGCGCAAAAAGTGAATCTTCTTCCAGATTATTCAAATTTTCCATCAATTTCGTTGAAAAACTGCCACTGCTGTTTAAACCGTTTGAAATAGCCAATAATGTAAATTACTATTTCATGAAATATAAATTATTTCCGCTCTCATATCTGCCGGGACCATTGCTGGTGATTCCACTGGCGGTGACGGGCTTGCTGTTAATATTTTTTTTCTGGCGCTGGCAAAGACGTGAAAGTCTGTTGCTGGTATATATTCTCTCTTATTCAATCCCGCTGGCATTTTTTTATCCATTGGCACGCTATCGTTTGATTATGTATCCAGTCTTTTGTATTTTAATGTTTTATCCGTTGTTTTCGGCAATCAAGTGGACCAGAAAAGCACGTTCAATTCTTCCGGTGCTCCCGGTAATCATTCTGACGGCAGCAGTTTATTACACAACCTTTCCAAATGATTTTCCGCTGCGTGCTACTGACTTTATTGCATACGGCAAAGCCATACAATTCCAGCAGGGCAGACCTTCAATTGACTCAGCCGAATATTTTGTTGCCGCCATCAACACCGACCAGAATTATGCTCCGGGATATATTAATTTAGCTGACAACCTGTTGCAGCGGAATCAACCGGAACCGGCACGTTTGCTTCTTGAACCGGCACGAACCAAATTTCCGCAAGATGCCGGTATCAGTTACTATTATGCACTGGCATTAATGGGTTGCGGCAATGCCGTTGCCGCGGAGGGCGTGTTGAAGCAGATAGCTCCGCCGGGTTCAATGGAACAACGCTGTCAATATTGGTTTCATCTCGGCGAATCGCAACGGCGGCAGGGAAAAAACAACGAGGCGGTTGATTCATACCGGCGGTCAATGGAATCAGCCAATCCTGTTCAGCAGCAAATCATCCGGCAGACTTTAGTTAAAATCAATCAAAATATCGGGTCACGGTAATGACAACGCAAATCAGTCTGGCGGAACTGGAAGATGCGGTACAATATCTTTCCCATTTTAATGAGAGTGTTCTGCTATTGGATTTATCTACCGGTAACTGCGTTTATGATGTCAGGGACATTGCGCTGGACGAAATTATCGCCGTAGATGAAAAAAAACCTGAGTCAGGAACACGCCCGCGTTACATTCAGATTCCGGACAAATATAAATTGAATATTGGCAGAACGCTGGTATTGCAATTCACGCGGGAATATTTTCCTGAAGACTACCGGGATATATTCAACCGATTCAAACGACCGCACGCATATACCTGGTGGCGGATATTTCTGGAGGATCAGAAGAAACTTCAGGAGTGGCACGAATTCCGTAACCGCAAGACCAAAGAGGCCTTAATTGACTGGTGCAACAATAACCACTTTGAATATTATGATGACTTTGCCGGCGGTGGAAAAAAGTTGGCACAGGAAACCAACACTGACCCTGAAGATATTGACGATGACGGGCAGTAATTTATACCGGTTGATTCCGGTTTGACAAATGCTGTAATCCCGTTATATTCTAGAACAGTATCTCATAACTTGCGCACATTACATTAACGTGAGGTGGGTTTGAATTTGCGATTTCACAACGACGTTCTGTCAAAGGTTAAAAAGACCTTTCAGCACATTATTCACACCGGCAAACATCATCGCGGTCCGGATTATCTGGTTATTATGAATGTACCGCCACTGATGGGACGACGTGATGCCGCCTATGACCATTCGGAAAAAATACTTACCGGGAATCTTGCCAGTGTGATTGATCAGGAACGTAAAGATTTATATCACCGTGCGATAAACACTCTGGAAATTGCCATTCATGATACTGACAGAATTGTCTCTGCGCTATATCATAACAACAAAATGGGCAAAGAGGGCAATTTTCTCCGTTACCTTCTCGTTCTCAAAAATACGGTACAGGCAGCGAGTGAACTGGTTGAACATGAGTTGGCTTTGTTTAAAGCGGAAGACAACCTCAATGAATTTATTGGCGGGAAAATCTCCGGACAGCTCCATAAAACTGACGAGATTTTCAGTGAAAGCGAAAACAGCATAGCGCAATGTGTTTCACAACTGATTGATATTTCCAGGATGCAAATCATCCGCTACCGGGATCATTCCCGCCGCAGTTTCAGCCGTCATGACCTTGAACGCTACGAAAAATCTTTTAACGCGTTCTCCCAAATCTATGCCGGCGATGATTTCAAATAATTGATATTCCGCGTCAAATCCATCAGCGCCTTTCCGGAAAATACCGCATCAGATATTGTCTTAACCGGTTGATTATTGCGGAAACAACACTATATTCTTACCTTATCTTAATTTAATAAATTCAGGGTTTAATTGATAATGACAAAATTAGTTATTGCCGGCAAAGAACTTAACAGCCGTCTGTTTTTAGGGACTGGAAAATTTGCTTCTTCCGCAGATTTACGCCGGACAATAGAATCGTCCGGAACGGAACTCGTTACGGTGGCATTGCGCCGGATAAATCCGGACAACAGCGACAGCGATGATATTCTGTCCGCAATTCCTGCCGGTGTTACCATTATGCTCAATACCAGTGGCGCCAGAAATGCGGCAGAAGCGGTAAAAATCGCCAGATTCGGACGTGCCGCCGGATTTGAATGGATCAAACTTGAAATTCATCCTGACCCGAATTATCTCCTGCCCGACCCGATTGAAACGCTGCTGGCGGCGGAAATACTTGTCAAGGAAGGGTTTATTGTTCTACCCTACATTAACGCAGACCCGGTTTTGGCAAAACGATTGGAAGATGTTGGCACCCATGCGTTGATGCCGTTGGGTTCTCCCATTGGCAGCAATCAGGGTTTAAAAACAGAAACAATGTTGAAAATAATTATTGAACAGGCGAAAGTGCCGGTAGTAATAGATGCCGGGTTGGGTCTGCCCTCTCACGCCGCCGCGGCGATTGAAATGGGCGCCGACGCAGTTCTAGTCAATACCGCGATTGCTGCCGCCGGCGATCCGGCGGCAATGGGCAAAGCCTTTGCCATGGCCGTCGCCTCTGCTGAAATGGCAATGAAGGCAGGTCCCGCCAGAGTTGGCACCCGTGCCAATGCCACGTCGCCTTTGCACACGTTTGACAATATTGTATGAAATCTGGAAATAACCATGTTCCCACATTGCAAACTTTCAGCATCTGAAATACAATCCTATCTTTCCGGGGTTAATCCCGAAATGGTTAAAGATTCACTGGGAAACCCGTCTCCGGGATTTTCCGATTTTATGAATTTCATCTCCCCTGCCGCCGCCGGGATGCTGCCGGAATTGCGTACATCTGCCCGTGCTATAAGAAAAATGCACTTCGGTAATACAGTGCGACTCTATGCGCCACTTTATCTCTCAAATATTTGTATTAATGATTGTGCCTATTGCGGCTTTCGCGCTTCATTTCACAATCAGCCGCGTCGCAGATTGAATATGGCTGAAGTTATCACGGAAGCGAAAATCATCAAAAGCTACGGGATGGACAGTCTGCTGCTGGTCAGCGGTGAAGATCCGCATGGTATTTCCTGTTCATTTCTCGTTGATATTGTCAAGGAACTCAAAAAAATGTTCTCATATATCTCCATCGAAATTTATCCGATGGAACAGGAGAGTTATCGCAAGCTGTATGAGGCAGGTGTCCATGGCTTAACGTTATATCAGGAAACTTATGACACTGAATTATACCGTAAATTGCATCGTGGCGGACCCAAAATGGATTACAGCAAGCGATTGGATGCCATGTCTGCCGGAGCATCTGTTGGTTTCTATAATCTTGGCATCGGTGTGCTGCTGGGGCTAAATCCGGACTGGAGATTGGAGGCGGTATCACTCGCCGCGCACGGAGTCTGGATGAAAAAGAATTTCTGGCGCAGTAAAATGCAATTTTCATTTCCGCGCATTACACAGACCGCGGGGGAATTTCAGGTGCCGGCTCCGGTGTCTGAATCCAGCCTGGAACAAATGATGTTATCATTCCGTCTCTATTTTCATAATGCCGATATTTTTATTTCTACCCGCGAATCCCGCGATTTCCGTAATCGCATCGTCAGTACCTGTGCCAGCAATATCAGCGCCGGGTCGCAGGTGGCGCCGGGTGGATACGTCGAACATGAACGCGTCAATGCTTCAGAAGATTTGGGTCAATTTACCGTAACCGACAACAGTTCTGTCGCCACCGTGATTGCAGACATGAAAAAACAGGGACTGGAACCGGTATTCAAAGACTGGGACAACTGTCTGGGATATACCGGATAATCTTAAAGGAGTGGACCATATCATGAAAAAAATTACTTGTCTGTTGATGATTTTCTCATCATTGTTGCTTGCCTCCTGCCGGATTGGAGAAAGTGACCGGAAACCATCACCGTTACCGCCGATATCCGCAGAAATGAGGAATAAAGCGAAAGAAGTAAAAACCATTATTACTCCCGGCGCGAAGGAAATCGGCATGTTCATTTCGATGAACACCATTACGCTCTACTGGGCGCATCCGGAGTATCTGGCGGAACGACTCGCCCTGCCTGGCGTAACCGATGTATATTTTGAAATCAGACTTTCAGTGCTGAATGACAGTAACTACTACCCTGCCCTCCGGAAAATAATTGCCGCCATTCATGCGGTCAAGATAAAGTGCCATATTGTCATTGAAGATGAAATGTTGTATTCCGCGGACAATGAAGATCATGATGCACGCAGAACCGTCTCAGCGATTAAGAGTTACAACTGGTATTCGCCGAGGAACAGCGAATTTGATGGAATTGTAGCGGTGGTGAACCCTCATCATATCGTCAGCAGTAATGTCTTTCTAAAACACGGACTGCTCTATTCATGGCAGGACAGCAATTTTGGCAAGAATCATGAGAATGATATGATTATGCGTCAGGCGTTCCAGATTCTCGAGGAAATTAAAACCGCGGCCAGTCCGATGTCGCTGACAGTAATAACTGAGAACTTCTATCATGAACACAATAAAAAAGGCGATCTTTCTCTGGGCAATATCAATGATTTTTGCAAATATACCGACAGTGTCATCATTATTGACTATGCAAAATACGCCAAGGAAGCGTTTGGGTTGGTCAAGGATGAACTGAAAGACTGCAAGAAAAATCAATCTGTGATGATCTGTCTGCGTACGGATCGCAGCATGTACGGCGAAAATGCCGAAGCGGTCTCATTTTCCCGGAAAAAATGGTCACAAATGACTACTGACCTGACCGCTTTGATAAAATATGCTTCGGCGTTTAAATCATATCGCGGAATCTGTTTCCGTGATTTCGATGGCTTTGAGTTGCTATTAGAAAAAAATAATTGAGGATGTTGTTATACTCAATAAGGGGATGTAAAGAAATAAGTGGTATTTTTATACTGAGCGTATCGGGGAGAAATTTTGGGACTGCTAAAGAGTACTGCAAGCATCCCTGCTTGCTTATCAAGCTGGAAGTTTACCCGCCGGAGGCGGCGCCAAAGGCGACCAGGGCTTGAG
>CAYMSF010000077.1:0-17293 GCA_964392985.1 uncultured Victivallaceae bacterium
GGTACGGCTGTTCCACTTTTTCAAGTATTTCCCTGCCGGCTTCTGTCAATTCAATATGATAACAGCGACGGTCATCCGGAACACTCAAGCGTCGGATCAGTCCGGAGTTTTCCATGCGGTCGAGGAGCCCGGTAATATTTGACTTATCCACCAGCAGTTGTTCGCCAAGTTCGCTCTGGGTCAGCGGTTTTTCCGCATACTTCAACACCATCATGATGTTGAACTGTACTTCTGAAGAAAGAAAGTTGCTGAAAAAATGTTTCGCCCGCTTTTTCAATAATATCCCGGTCCACCAGACGCCCATCAACGCCTCGTGATCGCAGTCTTCAAAACTTACAAGTTCATTGTGACAGTGTTTCTTTTCCATTGTAAACCTCTCAATTTTATAATCTGCTAATTAGTTTACATGTCAACTAATTACATGTCAACTAAATTTTTATAAAAAATTGCTTTTTCTTTAAAAAAACTTGATTGAGCTGGAAACTTTTTGCTTTTTACCAACACTGTAAGGTATTTTAAAAGTAAATTGCCATGTTGGCGTATAAAAATCACTAAGGTTCAAAAATAAAGTTTACAAGTTTTGTGAAATATCCCGAGGTGATTTTGGAGCTGCTAAAAAGTACTGCAAGCATCCTGCTTGCTTATCAAGCTGGAAGTTTACCCGCCAAAGGCGACCAGGGCTTGAGTTACTTTGAGTACCGGCAAACACAAAGGCTGTCTTGGTAAGCGTAAAGAAGTAAAGGTTATTTTGAACAGCTCCATAGTGGCAAAATCAGTCTTTTTCGGAATAGAGATCGCTGTCGTGACGGCGACCCGGTTCACTTGACCAGCAAATCATGCATAATTCTTCTCTGCCGGTATTGGCGACACTAAACGTATGCCAGATTGGTATATCGACAAAGGCCAAATTATTGCCGGAAAGCTTGTAATTGAGCATCTCCCCGGTGCCGGTTTTGCATATCTGGATGAAGGCATTGCCTTTAATGACCGCAATTCGTTCCAGTTTGCGCAGATGAAAGAAACTGCCGGTTCTGGCGCCGGGGACGAGCGTCGTGAGCATAACCCGTCCGCCGCAATTAACCTGTTCGACGATTTTCCACATAGAGGCCAGGCCGGAATTGCTTTGTTTAACACTGACCGGGAAGAGTTCATCATGAACGAGAAACGTCTGAAATGTTTTGAATAAAGCGGCGTTAAATTTATCGTTCAAATCAGGGATGAGCAGTGAACCGGCATATTCCGTTTTGAATGTTTGCAACAGCGCCAGGACTTCTGCCGCAGTTTTTTCTCCCGTTGGAGCGGGGAAATGTTGCACATTGCTGATTTCCCCGGTAATAACCTGATAATATTCATGACATAAGTCGTTAATGAAGATAAGCTTAACGGGCATATCGCCGGTAATTTTTACCTGTTTACCTCGTGCCACCCGGTGGCAAAATGTTGCAACCATTGAATTGTAATCGGGCTTGCCGAACGGACCAAAGGTGTTGGGCATCATCATTGCCGTAAATGCCGCGCCGCTGGCATTTGCCCACTGTTCCAATAGTTTTCTGGATTCATATTTGGAACGGTGATAAGCGCCGTCGCGATCTTCGTGCTGGGTTGAACCTAAAATAACGCGGGGCGAGACTTTTTCCGCGGTCATGGCAGCAATTAACTGCCGGGTCAATTTTACATTGACGGCATACATCATTGGTTCGTCGTCATACCGGGAGATACCCGCCAGATGTATTATCACATCGCATTCCCGGACAAATTTTCGCAGTGCCGGTTCATTCTCAAAAAAATTGCGTTCAAACGGGATGCGGGTAATTTCCTGGCAAGTGCCGAGGTAGTTATAGAGATGAAAACCGATAAAACCGGACTGTCCTGTTATTCCAACACGCAGTGACATCTTCATGGTTTGTTTTATCCTAATTATTCCAAAAATTGAGGTAACGGCCATTTTGTTTTGAATACTTTACAGTAATTTAGACGGAGATTCGGCAAAATGCAAGTATTGCGTGACAGATGGTTTCAGAGTTATCCGGCATGAAAGTGCTTATATTGCAGGATTTTCACACTATTATCCAAACTTTGGCTGATATGCCATTGAAAAAACGCAAAAAATAACTACTTTACACGGCTTTAATTTATTTACCGGGATAAACAACCGTGAATGATTAAGGTTAAGTATCCAGTCAGGATAAAATCAAATTAATATACTCTAAGTGTGGTTGCAATTTAAAACTTTCAACCTTGTAGAGTATTAACTACCAGGATTATTTAATGATAGCGGCAACCAATATCAGTATGAGAATCGGACAGCAGACACTGTTCGAAAACGTAACCGTCAAATTTACGTCAGGGAATAGATACGGTCTTATCGGAGCGAACGGTTCCGGCAAATCAACCTTTATGAAAATTCTCAGCGGACAATTGACGGCGACAACCGGCACAATTGCCATTGACAAAGGCTGCAACCTCGGCTATTTGAAGCAGGATCATTATGAATTTGAGAATGTTTCAATTCTCAATACCGTATGTATGGGCAATGAGGCGCTGTGGAAAATTTATCAGGAACGCGAGGACCTTTTCGCCCAGACAACTTTGACGGACGAAGAGGAAAACAGAGCTAATGAGATAGAGGAATTATTCGGTGATGCCGGTGGCTACACGATGGAGGCGGATGCGGCAAAATTACTGGTCGGTCTGGGTATTCCGGTCGAAAAACATCATTTACCGCTGGCAACGTTGACCGGCGGCTTTAAACTGCGGGTGCTCCTGGCACAGGTGTTGTTTTACAATCCTGAAATTCTGTTGCTGGATGAACCGACCAACCATCTTGACATGATCACGATTGACTGGTTGTGCGGCGTTCTGAAAGCTCACCAGGGCACGGTCATCGTCATTTCTCACAATCGCTATTTTTTAAATGAAGTCTGTACGCATACTGCCGACCTGGACTTTCAGGAAATTCGCCTTTTCAACGGTAATTATGATTTCTTCATGACAGCGAGCGCCATGGTGGTTGAGTTGCAACTGAAAGAAAATAGAAAGATGGAGAAGAGGATTGAAGATTTGAAGGGATTCATCAACCGCTTCAGCGCCAACGCCTCAAAGGCCCGACAGGCGACTTCCCGTCAGAAAGAACTGGATAAAATTCAACTGAATGAAATCAGACCCAGTTCCCGCGTTTCGCCATATATCCGCTTCAACTCCGCTCAGCGTCTCGGGGAAAAAGTCATCGAAGCATGTAATATCGACAAAATCTATGACCATACGCTGTTTAAAAATGTCTCAATTTCATGCCGGAATAATGAAAAAATCGCTATTCTCGGTATCAATGGCAGCGGTAAAACCACAATGTTGAAAATTCTGATGAAGTTGATTGAACCTTGCAATGGCGAGGTTGCGCACGGGGAAACGGTGAAGATAAGCTATTTCCCGCAAGATACTTCGGAAATGTTAGATACTACTGAACATGCGATTGACTGGCTTGCCCGGTTTGCCCCGGAGCTGGGAATCAGTGAAATGGATTTACGTTCATTCATGGGCAAAATGCTCTTCAGCGGTGACGATGTTTACAAGTCGGTAAAAGTGCTTTCCGGCGGCGAAAAGGCCAGATTGATTATCGCCCGGATGATGCTGGAACGCGGCAATGTTCTCGTTCTCGACGAACCGACCAACCATTTAGACCTGGAATCTATCGAAGCGCTTAATTATGCCCTTTCCCTGGTCACCGAGACCGTCATTTTTGTCAGCCACGATCGCGAGTTCATTAATAGCCTGGCAACCCGCGTTATTGAAATTGAAGCCGGTAAAATTGTTGATTTCCCCGGCACTTTGATTGAGTACGAAGCCTATAAGCAAAAAAACCGGAAAATTGTGGAATGACGTAACCGGAAAGTTCAGTTGCAGTCAATTCCATTCTTTACGTGTCATATTTGCATTATTTGCCGGGAGGTTTATATTAAATGTTTGCAATTGTCCAGTTGATAATTTGTGTTACGCTGGCGCCGGTTCTATAGATTATTACTCCGTTAATATGGAAAAATAGATGCATATATTTGTTTTGTATCTGATGATATTGTTCGCCATCCCTTTGATGACAGGTTGTATGTCAGGCAAGGTTGAGTCTGAAGAGAAAACGTTGCAAACGCTTCAGGATATCAACCGCAATCTTGGCGCCATTGAAGTTCAACTGGCCGGAATTAAAGCCGTTGACGGAAATCTTGTACAGATTAATAACACGGTACAGGAAACGGGGCAGCGTCTGGCGTCCCTTGAACAGACCATTCGCAACACCAATCCCGGCAAAATAGACATTGATGCCTTGCGTGAGGTAAATTTGCCCGCCAATCCCTCCCGGGACCAGGTTGAAGAATATATTCAGATGATTATCAATGTATCGAAAAATCAATATGGTTACTCTCCGAATGACCCGCAGGTGCGGATGCTGACCAAAGTTGGTCGCAATAACCTGGATTTACTGATCAAACATCAGGATGATTTTTACGCCGGCGCCGCCATCGGGAAATTAGTCACCGGTGATGATAAGGAGCTTATTCTCAAACATATCAGCAAAGATTACTGTTATTACCCGGCCACACTCAAAATTGTCTCCGCCATGGGCTGGGCAAAAGATGCTAAAACACAATTGCTGTTACCGTTGAAAATAGGACTTAAAGATTTCCCGCCGGAATTGATTGAAGCCGTCGCCTCAATGCAGGATCAGGAAACCTATCCTTATCTGGTTGAATATTTTGTTGATTCAAGCCGGCTTGCCGATTCCATGCGCACTTATCAGGCGATTAAGAAGCTGCCCGGAATCAAAATAGACGGTGCGGTCGACAAACTCTGGCAATATGCCAAGGATACTGAAAATATCGCGCCTTCTGGTAAAAATATTGCGGCATATTATGCCACTGAACATGGCAGCAGCGAAGCGCTGGAATATCTTATAAATACACTGGCTTGTCCGCAAGCAACAATGCCTGACCAGCAACGCGGCGAAACCCAGACAATGATCTGGCGGATTACCGCTCAGGATAAATCCCCCGCAGGAATGCTCGAATGGTTTAAGACCAATCGCGACAAGTTAATTTTTGATAAAAATTCAACAACGTTCAAACCGGTTGCGGTTTTGCCAGCGTCCCAATAGCGGAATTAGATTATTAAACCGTTGCAGACGCATTTACTCCGATTACGTTATCCCAGTCGTATAAGGGAATAATCTTTTCACCCGGCATAACTTGCAGGAATACCGCGTCGTTCCAGTTGCCGTTGAGTAAATCATTGATAATCTTTAAATTGCCCTTGAGCAATACAAATTTTTTGCCTTCCTCTTCTGCCTGACGCTTGAAATCAGCAATTTTCTCCGGGAAATGGATTTCAGGAATGTCAATGAAAACAGCACGGTCCTCCATTCCCTCTACTTTCGGGTGCATTGCCTCCCAGACAAATTTGGCATCTTCTTCTCCATATTGTTTGACCAGTTCCGCATAGGCGTCGCCGAATCCAATCTGCCCATTGTCGGCGCGGACAAAGTATTCACCGCGCTCCATATAACCGGCAGAACTGAACGGTGTACTGGGATTATCCTGAAAATTTGCCTTGAAAGCCGCTTTGTCACCTAAAAGAATCGTGCAGCAATCATGCGCCCGCGGAATAATCAGCCTGGTTTTGCCGGCAGTGATTCCGGCGGCGGCATTACCGCACAACCCGAATCCGAGCAGAATCGCGTCATAAGGTTTTCCAGACGTTTCTGCCAACTCTATTCGCTGTTGAATATTTTTTCGCAGTATATCGCTGTGAATATGTTCACCCAGTTCAAAAAATTCCAAATCTATTGTATGTGGCGACAAAGCCGCACAATAACTGATCTCCCGGAAGAATACGTTGCAGGCAATAACTTTTAAATACATGATTTACACCTTTCAATGAATCATAACGTCACAATGAAATAAAATTCAAGGAGAGAATTTACCATTAAAAGCGAGGAAAAACAAACTGTTTATGCAATTTGAACATTTGGGTAAATAAAAACCGTAACATGAATATTATCCAAATTTCGGTTTACTCGGCATGGTGGAGTTATTTATGTTTCTCGTCTGTTTCGCTATGCAATTCCTCTTCCCATTCTCGAAAAAACTTAATTGCCTTGTCGAAATATTGGTCATTCATCCAACCAGACCCCCAATCCCGTCCGCCTCCTGTATGCAAACCCAATAACCACAAATGACGAATGGCAACAAAATACCGGGTGGACTTTATGTCTGCTTCGCTGAGCAATCTCATTTCCTGATAGCCGCTGAGAAAATGAGGCCATTGCTCCTTTTCTCTGCCGATCAGGCGGGCGCTCCAGCGGAATACTGCTATATCATAAGCCCGCCAACCATAGCCGCAACAATCAAAGTCAAAGAAGGTAATCGTGCCATCTTGTTCGATATGAGCATTGCCTCCATGAAAATCACCATGACAAAAGCCTTTTTCCAAAACACTTAACGGAACATCCATAATATGCTGGCGCAACCTTTCCGCCAGAGACTGTAAATAATTCCAGTCATCCGGCCGGTACATTAATAGTTTTTTAACATTTTTGAGCGGCTCATCCAGAAGATGTTCCAGATTTAGAGAGAATCGCTGATGACGGATTTTAAATTCATCAGTTTCTGAATGTATTCTAGCAACGCTTTTTCCATATTGAAGGCATTCGTTTTTATCTGCATATGCCATGGGTTTTCCCGGTGCATAAGTGAAAAGCACAATAGTTCTGTCGCCCTCTGGCGCTGGAATTTTATATAAAAGTGTTCCATCTTTGCGAGGAACAGGAGCCGACACGGGAACCCCGCGACGCTTCAGATGCAGGAGAACATCCAATTCGCTAAGAATGTCTGAATCTGAACGCCAACCGGCGCGGTAAACTCTTAATATGTACTTTCCCGTTTTCGCATTTATCAAATAGGAGTCGTTGAGACCAGCGTGAAGAAAGCTACATTCAAGCGGTGTTTCTATATCGTATTTTGAGATTACGTCAAGCAGAAGATCTTTTGCCGACAGGACTGAACGTGTTACCGGAAAGTAATTACTCATAAGGTGTTTTTATCTCATTTTGTAGTGTTCTTCGGCATCAGGATTTCGTAGTTTATTAACGGTAATAATCAACAATTATACTGTATGATAATACTTTATAAGTAAAACTTTCAAAGTCAAGAAATTGTTTGCCATTATCACTGTTCCAAGCATATCTGGCATCTTCCTCACCATATTGTTTGGCCGGTTCTCCCAGGCAAAGTCGCATTATAAGTTTTTCCAGACTATTCCGTCAGGTTTATCCGCTTCTGGATATTTTTTCGCAGTATATTACCATTAATATGTTCATTCAGTTCAATAAAAAACCGCAACCTGAATATTATCCAGATTGCGGGTTTTGAGTGGTTAGACTGGCTATTTGCCGGTGTTTAAACCGATTCGCCCGATTTTATCTTCCAGGTCGCGATGGGATTCGGCAAGCCGGGTGGTAAGCTTGAATTTCATTTTGTCAATTCTCTCATTGAGTTCTTCCACTTTGCTGACAAATTTCTTTCTTTCCCGTCTGGCATTACGCTGTACCAGCATATAAAACCCGGTAACGAAAACCGACCAGAACAGTATAAACGCGATACCGAATACCAGAAACAGAAGATTCAACTGGCGGTTATAAGTCGCCTGAATAATCGCAGCGATATTCTGCTGGTCAACGGGATAAATTTCCGCGCCTGTGCCAGCCGGCGCCACCAGGTTTTGTCCAGAGAGCAACGAACTCAATGTGTCCGGGCGATGATACGAAAACAGTGAAACAACCATCAGTACCGCTACTCCGAGGAGCAGCGCGATCTCAAACGACGAGAACTTGATTTTTTTACTCATTTGTGAGCTCCTTTTTTAGTTATTATTTTGTTCTATGAGAGTTATTATACTACAACAATGGCATAGGGCAAATGCAATAATCGAATCCAAACCAAAACCAAACGACCCCCTAATATTAGCCATGCTCAGGAAGCTATTTTGCCGTATTTTGTCCTTTAAGCAAACGAATAGCTGTAACATATTAAATAAACTTTTGTTGACTTTTAACGGCAATAGCTGTATTATCTTTATATGTGTTTGTCGTTTCAGCGTTATTGTGGCAACATAAACCTTAAAATCCAGGAGAAGAAAAATGAAAAAGTCGCTGTTGTGTGCATTCGCGGTAATGGGAATGGCTTGTATGTTGCTGTTAAGCGGTTGCAGTTGGTGCCCGGCCTGGTGTCCGTTATCTTCAAAAGATGCTTGTTCCAACAAGGACGCAGCGAAGTGCAAATGTCAGAAAAATTGTGACAATTGCGATTGTAGCAAGGCTAAGGTCTGCCCGTGTTGCAATGATGTCAAGTGCAAGTGCGCTAAAGATTGCACCAAATGTGATTGCAATAAGATTAAAGCCTGTGCCTGCTGTAAAGATGCATCGCAGTGCAAATGTTCCAAAGAATGCACCAAATGTGATTGCAATAAAGCCGATCCGTGTGAATGTTGCGGCAGTTGTGACGTTGATGTCGCAACTCCGGCTGCAAAGTAATTTAAACAATTCGTTAAACGCTCAAACGCCAGTCGTCTGAGCGTTTTTTTCTGCCCGGAAAGCAATTTATTGAATAAAATAATGCTAAATAAACAAAACAATTATTTATCCTTCAGAAGAATTGCCACCGTAATCAGTGACAGTCGCAAGCAGTTGTGCCATGCATATCAAAAATATCCCGCGGCATTGGTTCTTGGCGGTATGGTTGCCGGAATTGCACCCGCGGTACTGATGGGCGAATATGGCTTCTGGTCGCGCTTGGGGTGGTCGCTGATATTGCTGCTGCCGTTTCTGATAGTGCTGCCGCACCGTGGTCATGTTGCAATAATATCAATGCTTGCAGGTACTGGTTTGACCTGGCTGTATTTAAACACCTTGCCGGATGATTATCTCAAAATTTTAGGCAATCGCGATCGGGGCGCGGAAATTACTGTAAAAATCGTTGATTCATCATGTTCCGGTAAAACAATTCCATGGTTGAAAAATCCCAACATGATTAAAGCAGAATTACTTACCGTCAAATTGAATGGAGAAAATACTGTTCAACAAACCTCCGGAATGGTGGCGCTTGTTATGCCGCGAGGCTCGGCGCCAGTCAATTACGGTGATTTTTATGTGGTAAAAGGTGTCTTCCGTAAGCCGAAAGGCGAATTGCAGGAGAGTCGCAGCGAGATCTATCCGGAATGTTCCGGTATCGGGATACAGACCGAACCATTCCGTACTGTTAAATACGGGGTATTTAATTTTGAGAACTATTTACTAGCGCGCGGCATGGTCAGGATATTTTATGCCGCAGAAGCGTTGCCGGCATCCCCGCCGGAAAGGATTAATCTTTACGAAGGGTTATTGCGTTGCCGTGACAAAGTGATGCTGGCGGTTGCCGGCGGCATACGACAGGATGAGTTAAGCGCCATGCTGGCAACGTTAATCTTCGGTTACCGCCAGGGGCTGGAACCAGAAACCAGGACGGCATTCATCTGGAGTGGAACGATTCATATTTTTTCCGTCGGCGGTATGCATGTGGTGATAATGGCGATGCTGTTATTCTGGATACTGCGACCGCTTGGATTCCGTACCCGCCATCTGCTTGTGCCATTGCTGATTGGCATTTATGTTGTCGCATCGGGTGCGGAACCGCCGGCGGTGCGTTCTTTGCTGATGATCACGCTGTGGTCGTGGTGCCGGGCATGGCTTTATCATACCCCGACATTGAATATTGTATTTATCGCCGGTATAATTGTGTTAGGGTTCAATCCTTTTTACCTGCTTGATGTTGGAGTGCAGTACTCATTTATAACGGTCATATTTTTAATAGGTTCAGGCGCATTTATGCAGGAGTGGGTATCTGCCGGAACCGAGGTGTTGAAGTGGATACCGCCGGCGCGTCAGACATTCTGGCAATATTACTGCCGGCGAAAAGTTGCCGCACTGGGCGTAACTGTGGCAAGTTGCGTTATTGCCTGGCTGGTCAGCAGTGGCATTTCCCTCTACTACCAGGGAATTTATGTACCGCTTTCGATTATCGCGAATATCATGATAATACCGTTTGTTTCGGTATTGTTTGTGCTCGGGATATTAAAACTGTTGCTGTTGCCGTTCTCTATGCTGGATAATGCCGCCGGCTGGCTGCTGGAACAGACATTAAATCTGATTGTCAAGATTTGCACCTTCTTTTATGAATATTTTGAATCTATTCCGATGATTCAACCGCCCTTGTGGGCGCTATTGATTTTTTACGGCGCGGTAGCCCTGTTGATAGTATTTCGCGGAAAACGGATGTTCTGGGTGATGCTGGCGGTCATGGCGACGCTGATGCTGTCATGGCGGATTCAACCATATTTGTCCCGCGGTGAATTGATTCTCCTTAACGGCGGTGGCAGTCAGGAAGTTGGCTTGGTGATTTGTCCTCCAGGCGGAGGAGACGCGGTTGTCGTCAATGTGCCATCCTGGGAAGCCGGACAGAGAACGGTAAATGTATTGCGTCGCCGCGGAATTACCGGAATTGACCGGCTGGTATTTTCCGGAACCCGGAAAGATTGCTGTGCCGGCATAATGGTTCTGCTCTCTGCGTTTCCGGTAAATCAGATCATTATTGAAAAACCTGCCGCGGGCAATGCCTTTCTCACCGCCGCGTTAAAGCGGGTAAATCCGGCTAAAACGGCAATAACGATTCGTGAGTCGGAAGAACCTGTCAGAGAGACAGAATTTAATTTTGTTGCAAAAAACAGGAATTGGCGGGTTGAATATCACGTTACCGGCTTTAATATTACACTGAACATCGAAGAACCAAAACCGGGACTCCGCCCCGTTGTAATTCGTGCCACCGGTTATCCGGCAGTCGAAACGACATTGTACAACAGCAGTGTTCTCGAGGAAAGGGATTTTGTCTTTAAATGAAAATATGTCATGTAATAACTCGAATGATTGTCGGCGGCGCCCAGGAGAATACGCTCTTTACGATTCGCGGTCATCTGGAAAAAGGACATGAGGTTGTGCTGATAACCGGACTGTCACCCGGACCGGAAGGAAAATTGCTGGAAAATGCTGAAATGCCGTCATTTGAGGTCATTGAAGCTCCGTCACTTATTCGCGAAATCAATCCGCTGCAAGATTTTAAAGCCTACCGGCAGTTGAAAAAAATATTTATTGACCGTCAGTTTGACGTAGTCCATACGCACAGTTCCAAGGCAGGTGTAATCGGCAGAGCCGCGGCATGGGATGCTCGCGTGCCACTCGTTGTGCACACTGTCCATGGTCAGGCTTTTCACCCCTATGAAAAGGGATGGAAAAATTCACTTTACAAGTTTTCAGAACGCTGGGCGGCGCGGCGATGTCACCGGATTTATGCCGTAGCTCAGGCAATGATTGAACAATGCGTGGAAAATAACATTGCCCCCCGTGAGAAGTATCAAGTGGTTTACAGTGGCATGGAAACCGATAAATTTATTAATTCTGTTCAGGAACCGGCATTGAGAGCGGAATTAGGCATACCTCCCGGCGTTAAGGTTCTCGGCACCGTGGCAAGGTTGTTTCCTCTGAAAGGCTATGAATATTTTATTCCTGCCGCCGGAGAAATAGCCAAAAAATTCCCTGAAACACATTTTCTGATTGTCGGTAATGGTTCCATGATGGAACAGTTGCAACGCGAGATCGCGGCGATGGGATTGACGGACAATTTTCATTTTGCCGGACTGGTTCCGCCGGATCAGGTTTATCGTTATATTGCTCAGATGGACCTGTTGCTGCATCTCTCTTTGCGCGAAGGATTACCGCGTGCTGTGGTTCAAGCTCTGGCATCTGGCAAACCGGCCATCGGTTTTGATTTAGACGGCACCCCGGAAGTCATCATCAACGGGCAGACCGGATTCATTGCCCGACCGGAAAATGTTGAAGACGTGATTAACGGCGCCTTACGTATCCTGGCTGATCCGGCAATGGCGGCTACAATGGGCGAAAATGGTAAAAAGCTGGCCGCCGCCAAGTTTAACTGGCGGATGATGGCGGATATACTTGAAACTGAATACTTAAGGCAACTCAGGGACAAAAATGGATAAAAAGAATGCAGCTAAACTCAATAATACACTTGAACGCTATGGCAAGTTGGCGATTGCCTACTCCGGCGGCACAGACAGCTCTCTGTTGGCGGCGTGTGCCGTTAAAGCTCTTGGCGTTGAGAATGTCTTACTGTTTCTGATTGATTCCCCACTGCTACCGGCGGCGGAACGCGAATATGCCATAAAACAAGCGGTTGATTACGGTTGGAATCTGGATATAATTGAGGTTGACCCGTTGGCGAATGATGAAATCCGGCAGAATTCTGAACTCCGGTGTTATTATTGCAAAAAAGCCCTCATGCAAATAATTAAAACAAAGGCAGTGTCCTGCGGGTATGAAAATGTTGCAGACGGCGTTAATCTCGACGATCTCGGCGATTACCGCCCCGGTTTAAAGGCCTCGGATGAACTTGGAATTCAACACCCCCTGCTGGTCGCCGGTTTTGGTAAAAAACAAATCCGCGAACTCGCCAGAGGAATAAAAATGGCGAATTGGAATGCCCCCGCCGCGGCATGCCTGGCTTCAAGAATCCCGTATGGAACCGCGCTCGATCGTGACAACTTGACCATGATTGATACCGCCGAAACATTCCTGCGCCTCCTCGGGTTCATCGGTTGCAGAGTCAGAATGATTGCTCCAGGTAAAGCAAAAATTGAACCCAATCCTGATGATATCGAAGCCGTAGCATTTAAACGCAATGAGATTATTAAAAAATTCAAAGCAATGGGATTTAAGGCGACATTGCTGGATCTGGAAGGATACCGGCAGGGATCGCTAAACGAGGATATTGTACCGGCGACAATTCGGAAGTAGAGAACCTGATAACGGACTCAGTATGCCATTACCTTCTCACGGAATATCAACACCTTATTAACCGGCAATTTCACAAGATGAAAATATATTTTTCCTACGAACATATTCCCGAAATGGCTGATATTCCCGAAAAAGAACGCTGGGAAACCTGGCGGTCATTTTCAAAATCACTCGGTTTCTTCGCGATCTTATGGCGGTCAATAGTCATATTTTTTGCGTTTGCAATTCCGTTTTATTTAACTGTTGTCATGATGGAATACTACGACAAAAGGTTTAACGGAACAGCTCTTGTAATTGTTTTTGCCGGAGGAATTGTATTTTCATTTTTATCTTGTCTTGTTACAATGACTGCGCTATATCGCAATCCTTTCAAAAAATATAAGGATGAACAAAGAAAGAGTTGATACACCCGGCAATCCGCTGAAATCAATGTCATTACCGCACAAAACAGGGATATTCGTCATTTGTTCCGTCATTCCGCCGTCATCGGATAAGTTAATTTTCGACAAAAAACGCCTGTGACACGGGTATGTCACAGGCGTTAAATATCAGGTGCTAATCAAATCAGGCGTTATAAGTACTGGAGGTAGTATTGCCGCTGTTTTCGGTCCATGCGGTATGGAATACCTGACCGCGCGGACGGTCGGTCCGTTCATAGGTGTGTGCGCCGAAGTAGTCGCGTTGCGCCTGAAGCAGATTTGCCGGAAGTACCGCTGAACGATATGAGTCATAGTAGGAAAGCGCACTGGAGAATGCCGGTACCGGCACGCCGTTCAATGCGGCTTCGGCTACGACTTTACGCCATGACGACTGACATTTAGCAATAATATTGGTGAAGAATGTATCGAGCAGCAAATTGGATAAATCCGGGTTCTTGTCAAATGCCGCTTTGATATCGCCGAGGAAACGGGCGCGAATAATACAACCGCCGCGCCACATTAACGCAATCTGACCATAATTTAAATTCCATTTATACTCAGCTGCCGCCAGTTTCAGCAACTGATAGCCCTGGGCGTAAGAACAAATCTTGGAGGCATAGAGCGCCTGGCGGATGTCCTCGATGAAGGCTTTTTTGTCGCCTTTAAAACAGGTACTTGGTCCGGGCAGAACTTTGCTGGCTTCAACGCGTTCTTCCTTGATCGCAGAAAGGCAACGGGCAAAAACGGCTTCTGCTATGGTAGGTGCCGGCGCGCCGAGGTCGAGAGCGCTAACACTGGTCCATTTACCGGTACCCTTCTGGCCTGCGGTATCCAGAATGATATCAACGACCGGCTTGCCGGTTTCCGGGTCAATCTTCGCGAGAATTTCTTTGGTGATTTCGATGAGGTAACTGTCCAGTTCGCCATCATTCCATTCGGTGAAAACTTTCTGCATTTCGCCGGCGCTCATGCCGAGGATATTTTTCATCAGATTGTATGCCTCGCAAATCATTTCCATGTCGCCGTATTCAATGCCGTTATGGACCATTTTGACATAATGTCCGGCGCCATTGTCGCCTACCCATTCACAGCAGGGGCTGCCGTCAGCAACTTTCGCCGCGATAGCTTGAAAAACCGGTTTTACCGCAGCCCAGGCTTTATGAGATCCTCCGGGCATAATTGAGGGCCCGAGCAAAGCGCCTTCTTCGCCGCCGGAGACGCCGGTACCGATATACAACAAACCTTTGTCTTCAAGATATTTTGTCCGGCGGATAGTATCCGGGAAATGGCTGTTGCCACCGTCGATTAAAATATCGCCCGATTCAAGATGCGGGGCAATCAAATCAATAAAATCATCCACCGGCTTTCCGGCTTTTACCATCAGCATAATCTTGCGGGGACGTTCCAGATTGGCAACCAGGTCTTCAATCGTGTGACAACCAATAAAATTCTTGCCCTTGCCGCGTCCGCTTAGAAAACTGTCAACCTTTTCCACGGTACGATTGAACACTGCAACGGTGAATCCCTTGCTCTCCATGTTCAATACCAGGTTTTCACCCATAACCGCTAAACCCACCAAACCGATATCTGCTTTTTTGCTCATTTTGATACCTTTGCTTTTGCTTATTAATATGTTCAGAGTATTGCTCAAAACTATGACTGCCATCGTTGGCTTAAGAATAATATAGCACCATCAACTTTGTAAAGCAATCTAACAAAGACAGATTTTTCTAAAAGAAAGCTGAAATTAAGTGCTTTAAGGCTTGGGTTTGTTGATTTGTTCAAGCAGATATTTCGTGGCCGCGTCTTTAACGGTATCGCCGCCGTTATTCAAATCCTGCCGTAGCAGTTTGACGGGAAAATCCGGGATAACACCGAGGTGTTCAATGCGGTTACCTCCGGGACGCACGTAGTCGCCTAGAACGATTTGCAGTTTGAAGCCACTCTGAAGCCGGATAAATTGTGACGGCAGACATTTTCCGGAAGATGTTTCGCCGAATACCTTTGCGGCTCCGGCGTCCTGCATGGCAGCGGTAAATATCTCGGCGGCGCTGGCGGTTCCGGTATTAGTCAATATTGCCACCGGTACTTTTAATCCGGTCGCTTGCGGATATGAGACGAGCGCCAGTTCAGCGTCCTTCATCTTCATTTTTCCCATGGGAATGGCTTTGGGGTAACACCAGCCGGCAAGCCATTGCGGCAGCATGATTATACCGCCGACATTATTGCGCAAATCAATAATAAGTCCACGGCAATTTTTAAATTTGCCATCAACCAACTGGCGAAAAGCGGTGATGGTTTCCGGAAAAAATGCCGAAAGTGAGATATAAGCGATACCGTCAGGCGAGATGTCCGAGTAATACGCCCCGTAACCACGGGGCAAAACGCCGAATTTGAACCAGTTGAAGCCATTCGGTTTACGGGTTAAAGTGAACGTTCGCGGATAGTTTTCTCCGGTACGCATAATTTCCAGATTAAGAGAGGTTTCCGGAAGACCGGAAAAGGCAATTACAGTGAGCATATCCCAGGGAATGTCGCTGCGTTCGCCCGGCGTAAGCTTTATGCCGTTGATGCCGGTAATCTCATCTCCCGGCTTGACTCCTGCCCTGGCGGCGGGCGAGTCAGGTATTATTCGCCGTACGCAGACCTTGCCATCGGCAATCGCGGGGATGATGCCGCAGTCCGCCGGATCTTCTGGAGTGAAGGTCTTTACTACGGTATCACGACTGGCGGCGTTGGCAAGGATCCGCTGTTCAATTTGTCCCGTCGGCGGTAGCAGTAGTAAATGGCTGTGGCCGAATTCTTTCAGCATCTTGTTTAAGCATACTGCCACCTGCAGGTCACTGCTGCATTTCTTGACTTCGGGCAGATACTTATTATAGATGGCCTGATAACGGCTGTCGAAGTCGGTCGAAAAATGCTGTTTGCGGACATTTTCCCAAACCTCTTTCAGTACCGTTTCGCCCCGCGACGGAATGACGTTCTGGGCACAAAGTGAGATTGCAGTCAGCAGTATATTCAGATAAACAAATATTTTTAAAACGGTCATAGCTGGTCAGCCGGCAGAGGGTTAACGTATTAATTTATCAGGGTTTAACCGGGGTTTCAGTTACAGTAAAGTCACTGTCCTTAAGCTCGACATTGAACTTCAGGCTTACAATTTTAGTTGTCATGGTCATGCCAAGCGTCACCGTTGACTGTTCAACCGGAAAATAAACCCCATCAAAACTGCGGTAATTGTTTACCATCGTTTCTGATGGAATCGGTCCCATTTCTGAATCCACGGTCATCACCATTTTGATAACAAAAAAAGTACTGCGATCAACATAAAACTGCATCGGCTGTAAACCCAAAGCCGGGTCCGGGAAACAATTAAGTTTGTAACAATTCTTCCCGCCAACCATTTCCATTACCGGCGCCAACTCCATTTTCGGGAAAATATCTTTCATCTGGTTTACAGGATTGGTCATTTTCAGAATGAGCAGTTTAAAATTAAGTTGAGCACCGCTTGCTTTGGTTATGCCGAGACCGGCAACTTCCGTCCATGCGGAATTGCCATTGCATATTTCGATAGTGTCCGGCATCCCTTCGGCCCTGACGACCCGCCGGCTTTTGTCCGGAGCCTTGAAATAACTGTCAATATTTACTTTAATTGATTGCACCGGTAACGCCCCTTCATAAACGCTTTGAAAACTTTTGATATCTTTAAGTTTTTTCTCCGGGTCAACGACCGATTCCATTTTCTCCAGTATCTTATCCAGTGGCAGCATCGGCATTGCCTGCGCCGCAAGGTGACTGCCGGAAATCGCCAGATACAAACCCAATCCCGCTGCAAATAAATGTTTCATCATCGCCATCTCCAATTATTGTAATTAATATCTTAATTCCGTGAGAGAATTTTATTAATTTCCTCACTTTTATTTTTTGACTG
>CAYMSF010000078.1:0-16753 GCA_964392985.1 uncultured Victivallaceae bacterium
GATTTTCCTGATAACCATCAAAGCATTTAAACCATTTATCGAGAAAGATGGAGACGATTTCTTTATAACGTTCTTGAAATGGCTCAAGGAGACGTTTTTTGTTCAGGAATTCGGCGTACAAGTTTCTAATAGCGGTATCCAACTTGCAGAAATGATTTGTATAGAAATTAACACATTCCGCAAAAGAGCTCAAATAAGAGATATTCTTAGAATCAAATTCCAATAGAGTGATAACATCAGACCAGAATACAATTCCCAGCGATAACGCCTGTTTGCTTTGATTCCGCTGTTTGATTCTCTCCAGATATTTCGGCATCTCCCCCTTATTGCCAATATGCTTACCTGTTTCAGCCAACCATTTTTCGTCAATTTGCCGGAATGGATGATTGGGACTTACTGCCCAAATATCAATGTCTGATGGCAGAACGTAATGGCTTAAGTATCGGCTGAACGAAGGCTTGCAACTTACCGAATCGAGCCACCCATGATAAACAGTCTCCAATATTGGCAGGCATGATCCGTAAGCCAGTCCATCCAGCATGGATTTCACAACTTCTCCGGCGAGCGTTTTCGCTGGTTTGGATAGATAATCCTGTTCCAATAGTTCATTAACCTTGCGATAGAAGGTTTCGCGAAGCTGAGCATCATATTTTGTCGTGGAATACGTTTCAGGCGAATCAACAAAAGGCAAAAGTTCCTTTTTCAGGTCAAATATCTCTGCCGCCCCTTTATGACTCAAATCCAGCCAGTAGTTGCTGTCTTTTCCGACGCTTACTTTGGCGGCGGCAAGAAGCTCATCATTGGAAAGGTTGATATTCAGATTCAGTGTCTGGTGAATTTTATCTTTGATGTATTTGGGTGGATGGATATCAAGGCATCCATTTGTCTCACAGTATTCACGGACAAATTTTAGATTTTCTTTTTGGGTATGGGTATAGATTATAAACTTTTTTGGTGTTGGCTGTTGGCTTTCAATTTGATATTTCACATGCAACTCTTCAATTTCCGAATGAGCCTCGAGATATTCGTACTTAGATTCAACAGTGCGCAGCAGAAAATCAGCCTCGCCGGATTTATCGATAAACACAACAACAGAGTGCTTGTCAAAAATCTGCTCTAAATCTTTATTGAACCATTGGTCAATCATTGCTGCATCTCCTAGTCCTGTTATTTTTGAGTGAATTGCGTGGTCTGCTTCATCGCAATCGCTCGATAGTTGAGATAACATTGTCTGGCTTGTCAAAAATAACCGCTTAAAATGTCTTGATATTCAAGATGGTTTTTCCGGTTGCCAATATAAACTTTGCCTTACTTAAAATGTCTCTTGCTCATATTTACTTTTTTTTAGCATCTCAAGTAAGTCGCCACGGCGAAATGTGGCGGACAATTGCTGCAACGAAATAGCCCGATTGCCATAACATGCGATTAACGCCTCCGCAATTTGATCGCAAGCTTGCTTATAAAAAATAGCTGAATTGTCTTCAAGCAATTGTTTTATTGCCTTGAAATTGCGGTGAGATAAATCATCAAGTGTTATCTGTTGTTTTTCCAGCAGCATGCGACCAATCAACATGGCAATATAGTGTGACGCATAAACAATAAACTCCGGCGTGGGATTGCAGGATAGACGTTTACGCTCATTTTCAACCGACCTAAAAATCAGCGTTGCAATGATCGCCTGTGCCGCATTTAGCGATTTGAAGATTTCTTCATAAAGTTTCCCAAAATGTTCTTTGCGTAGAAATTTCGCTTGGTGTGGTTTGCCCCGCCAAATTGCAAGAACTGCTTCTGCCACGATTGTACTGGTGATAACGCTTGACCCGGAAATACCTTGTTCCCGTTGCCTTTTGTAGGTATATCCCAAGTCATTGACACCTATTTCAAGTTGTTTTTGCAGTTCATCATTCGAGTGAAGGTCACGCAAGTCAACCGGATTCTGGCTATTGGTCGCATAGGTGATGTCAGTAACAAAGTTTTGGCTCTGGTCATCAGCGGCAAGCTCATAAACGCGCACCATCACGTAAGTATTTTGATAATCAGCGAATAAATCAGAATTATTAAGCGTTTGCTGAATGGTTTTGCAAGTTTGTCCCCCATTGATAATCTGCATGTCTTCCAGCTTAAGCTGATAATTGGCCCCCTGAAGTGCGTTATGACGGAAACTTTTGCAGATAATAGTAATGCCATTATTGAAGAAATAAAAATTTTCACGGCTTTGCGGCTCGGTAAGTGTGCGGTGTATTGCACTATTTACCCGATTTTCATGCAATCCCAGATAGCGGCGAATATTTCTTTGGAGTAGCATATCGTGATGCCGATTGAACAGTTCAGCAATTTCTGAAACTTGCACTTTACCAATAACAACTCGACGGAAGTTAAAATTTTCTATGACCGCCTCGCCAACCAATCGTAGCGTATCGTCAACAGATTTTGTTTTTCGCAGTATATCAACGATAGAATTATGATTAAAATGAATCCACTGGATTTGATTTTCTGGGATATTTGCATGGTCAATCCAGCGTTGCGCCTGCGCATTCCATCTAGCACCATTATTGCAGAGAATAATCTGAACATCTGGAATATAGCCATCGCGAACCAAAGAACGAATCTCTTCCACTTTCGGTTTGATGTGCTTGTTTAATTCAATTTCTTTCTCCGGATCAAATAGAACCATTGCGGTATTTACCGCTTTTTGTACACCGTTCTCCGGAAAATTTGCCTCGCCATTCAAGTCATGCTTATATTTACCTTGGAATATAGCAACCCTGAATTCACCATCCTCCACTTCACCAACATACAAACCATCCACACCCGCATCATTCCCGCCTTCTGTCAGAAGCTCTACACTCTCTTCCAGTGAAATATCCAAGATACTCGCCATACACAACAACACAAAAGCGGCAGAGCGCTTCTTTTCCGCATCTTTGCCGAAATCGTCAAACCATTCCGAGTTTTTTTCGAGGATACCGGTCAATTGCTGATCAATGATGCTAGCGTTGATATTCATGATTAAATCTTTCCTTTTTTGTGTTTTGTTTGCCATAATTTTTACCAATCCGCGTTTAAATATGTTTTTAATTGTCCGGGGTTCAGAACCTCATAGGGGATCATTTTCTTTTTTTGCAGCGGCGAAATGTTCTTGCCCACTCCGTCATCCAGGATCGGATCGTAGCCTTCGGATAGGAGCTCGTCGATTTTAACCTTGAATGACTCTATCTCTTTAAGCTGCTTGAATATCCGGTCTTTTTCATTCTGGGCATCGGCACTGTTGTTCCCCGAAAGGTCGCTTTGACGGTTGACCAGAGAACGCTCACGGTGCTCAATATAGACCGAACGCAGACGCATCAACTTGTCGCGGCTCCATTTGTAAATGATGATGTAACAGTCAAATCCCTGCTCTGGTCCACTGGAGAGATGCCAGATAAACGGAGTTTTAGGTAGATACATAAACAGGTTCAGGTGGTCTGACAGCTCTGCAAAGAAATATTTATTCAGGTATTCATTAATGGGACGACCAAGCACTGAGTCAAAGTTGGAATACTGCGCCATGCTGAAACCTTTCTCAATGAACTTTTCTTCAATGCGATCCAGCAGCACCTTTTCACCGGCGTTGGGAACCAGTGGAATAATGCCGTCCTCATCTTCCATCAGAATTTCACGAATCATATCTGCCAGAAACTCCAGCGCCAACGTATTCATCCGCTGCTGCGGTATCAAATTACTCTGCTTAAACCAGTACCAGACATTGATGGGATTGACCTGATGGCGAATACAAAACTCTTCCAAATCATTATTGCCCTGATAAAGAGTGGGAAAGCCACTTTCTATTGTTTCCCGTTCTTCAGCAGTAAACTCTTTTACTGGAAGTGCAGATATAAAGTCACGGATATTGTCCAAAGGGAATTCCGCCGTCGCCTCTGTCTCCGCCAAATAAGCAGACCGCGCCTCCGCAGATACCGGAAGGCCACCGATACTTTCCCCTTCTTTTGCAAGTACCATAGCCTTGTCATGAGAGCTCAGATCATAAACCTCAAAAATCTTTTCGTTTATGATGGCCTCGTTGATCAACACTTGACAAAGAAGATGGTTCTCGTAGTTTAAGAATGTACAAATGCTATTCTTTAAATCTGTGATAAATGATACTGGACTAGTATGATAGTTTATCTCAATTAAAGAATATTTACACAAAATCTTCTTTATTGAAACGCATGCTGTAGCTAAAGTAGTAATTAAACGTTGTCCTACAATATTTGGAATAGGGAATGGAAGTCTTTCCACATCACCCACTGTTGTACTCACGGTAGGGTTAAGACAACTCGCAACATAAAGAAGCAACTTGGAATTTAACGCTGATAAAAAGAATTCAATACTATCAACGTCCTCAATAAAAACAGATCTTGAAGCACTATCAAAAACACAACCATCGTCAAGCAATCGATAATTTACACCTTTTGTCCCGACAGAACTAAAAGTAATACCTTTTCTGAAATAAAAAGATTCGTTTCTTACAGACGACCCTTTGTTATTTTTGATTTCATAACCGTTATTATTCCAGTTAAGAACTGTCCACATATTCCCATAGAATTTATTGTAGCCTCCTCCTTTAGCATAAGGTACCCATTTTGTATTAGGCGAAGTATACTGTTCCTGAATTTCCCACCAAAAACGTAAAAACCTATTGTTATTTGCAGTAGTCAGACCTTCTACAACTTTAGCTTTATCCCTAAAAGTTGCAACTCCAAACTTTTCGCGGAACTCATCGGAGATCCAATAGATGAATGGCCAGGATTTGATGATTTTCAGTTTGGATTGGGGAATGGTGTAATTGTGCTCATTATCAACACCTGCAATATAGTCATCTAAGGCTTGTAAGCAGAAATCTTTCTTGAATTTTTCCTTTGGGGTACGAGTATATTGGTCAAGAGAGATGAACCAAGCGCCTTGAACGAGCGAGATTGTTTTTTCCAAAACATAAAATGCCGGGTCAACCATAATTGTTCCAAAAAGATTGCTAAGACTATAATCTACAAAGACATTGATGTGTGTCTTGTCAATGATGAATTTACGAACATCCTCAAATGTTTTGATGAACATGAAAGTCCGAGGATGAATTATCGCGATCTTCCCTTCTGCATCAGTCAAGTCATAACACCGCTTAATAAATGTAGCATAGAGATTAGTGTGGAATTTATAATCATTCTTGTAATTACCGTCAATGAATTCTTTCAGTTCCTGTCCGAAGTCAGAGCTATCGGTATAGGGAGGGTTGGCAGTTGCAACATCGTATTTAGTGGTGAGTAGTTCCAGGAAAATGATGGCATCGCGGGTTTTGCTGGTAAGGAATGTATTACCTTCAGCTTTGGAATACTGTTCAACGGCGGTCATTAATTTTCCCAGGAAAGTTGCGGTGAATTCCTGTTCCCTTTCAATGTCGTGTTCGGTGAACATATCGTGTTGAATGGGTATTGGTTTGTGTCCCAGTTGTTTATCAGTAAAAAGAGATTGCTGTTCTATTCCTCTTTGTTGAATTAGAGAATGGAACTTCGCCTTCAACTTCTCATCCAGTCGAATCAATGAGCCGAATTTGTAGGCATAGCGCAAGTCACCCCAAATATCCTCAATCAAATTCTTTTGGTTCTGGTCTAATTTATTGGTATTCATTTGCGATTCAAAAATCTCTCTGACTGCACCATACTCCGGCAGGAAAAAGTCAGAAGAAACAACCTTAAATTTTAATTCACAGATATTTCGACTTTTCTTTCTGGCTTTGATAAAGAGCCCCAATTGGGCGAGCTGAACGGCGCGGTCGTCGAGGTCGATGCCGTGCAGATTATGTTCAATAATGAGTTTTGTAATTTCGATTTCGTCGTAATCGGCGTCAAAATTTTCAATTTGGTCTAGGTAAAGCACGTAGAAGAAGTCAAAAGCATACATCAGGAAGTTCCCTGAACCGCAGGCAGGATCAATCAGTTTTATTTCATGCAATGGTTTCGGTGTTCGGATTTGTGTCTTCGGAGCATTGGCAATTTTATATTGTTTTTTGATTACGGAATCCGGGAACATTTCCAGATAAAGTTTTCCCAGTGAGTTTTCGATGAGGAACTGAACGACCCAACGCGGGGTATAGACCTGCGACTGGAGGGAGACTTTATTATATTCGGTTTTATCGCCACTCTCTTTGTGGGCTTTTTTCTTCGCGTTGTTGTAGCTTTCATACATCCATCCGAGGATGTCATCGCTTTGCCAGATATTATTTCCTGTTTGCGGATCATTTTCGACTTGATTAAAGGCATCTATGATTTCATTGAGATTGATGGCATCCGGCAATAGTGCATACGGATAGCTTTTGCTGTAGAGCGGCAATGTGTTGCCTAATTCATTAAATGCATGTTTGATATATTCCCGAATGCCTTCCAGTTCCTCGTTACGCATATCTGGGTGCAGTTCCAACCAGGCTTTGTGTCCGAACGAGCGGTCGCCGTGTTCCGGCTGTTTGGTCAACACCGGTGGAAAGAGGTTGGCGGCTTCCATAACTTTCACCGCGGCAAAGCGGTTGAAGAGCGTGAAGGTTAGTTCATCAATCAGTTTTTCTCTGGCACTTTCATAATTGCCGGTTTCTCCGATGTGATTATCCAGCATAAGTTCAAAGCGTTGGCGTCTCCGGCGCAGTTCTTCCGGAATGTTTTCCGCGTCAAGTTTCTTTGTTTTACTGATGCCCAAGCGGGCAAAATGCTTATCAAACGCTCCCTCGATGAGGATGCGCAAATGGTTGACGTGATCCGAAAGCTTCATAAATTAATTCCTGTTAAAATGCGGGCACTAGAAAGTTCATACACGTCCCATTTGCAGGCATGTATGTTACTTATAAGCGTATTTATGAGCCTGGCGCATAAATTATGAGCTGGGCGCATATATTCGCGTGTTTTTATGCTCAATATATGCTCGGCGGGCATATATTCGCGCGGTGCGCGTATTTTTCGCGCGGTTTTCACGCGGCGTGCGAATATCGCGTGAATCGCGGGGATGAAATCAAGCGGGAAGTACATATCTACCCCCTTTTCCTTTTCCCTCAAAGCGAATGACTCCGGTGTTGGTCAGCTTTTTGAGAAGGCGGTATGCCTGATCTTTATTCAACCGACAAAGCGTCATGGCTTCTTCACGCTTAATTCCACCATGGGCTTGAATGAATTTCAGTACCATCTGCTCCTGCTGAATGGCATCGAAGCCAGCCTGGCGCACATAGGCTGCCTTCTGACCGGTTTGCCGATAGACTTTCGCGCTGAGCGTATAACTGCGTCCTCGACCCGAGCCATGCGCTTCGATCAGGCCCGTCTCAATCAGTTTTTCGAGAATGATCCGGGTTTGCACCTCGCTCTTCTGGAGCGAAGGTGCAAGCTCGCTGGTGGTCAGACGTCGCTCATCCCGCAGGCGACACAGGACAATCAGCGGCTCAACGAGTGGCTCGCCAAGCTTGTCGTGCTGTTCAACCACCATCCGAAGGAACTCGCGGTCGGCGGCCACATTGGCCATGAACAGATTGACCAGATAGAGGTTGGAAAGGGCATAGTCGGGTTCAGGTCGCCCGTAGCGCAACATGCCCTCATAAATGCGGTCGATACCACGTCCAGTGCGCTCTGCCAGACCGATTCTTTTTATAATATCCGCCAGCAGTGGATTGCGCGAATGAGGCGCCGCCACCAGGATATTGTCCAAAGTAACGCCATCAACGAATCCGCCCGGATTGCTGATGGTGAGACCATCGCTATCCAATCTTACGTGAACGGCACCAAGACGGCAGAAGTCACGATGCACCAACGCATTTACCAGTGCTTCCCGGAAAGCGCGGCGGTCATAATTTGGCACCGGTACTCGAAATAACCCGATCTGCACTTCCTCTTCTTCCACGCGGACATTAAAGAGCAGTTCAATCTGTTCAAAAGTTTCCAGTAATGGTTTACGGAAAAACTCATTCACTTTTACATCGGTTCCCTGTAAAACCTGAAAAGCGACTTCATAGGCCGGAATATACTGCCGCAGTAGCTCTTCGGTTCCCAACATCAGTAGTCCGGCGATGGTAGGATGTTTTTGACCGTCCACGATCTTTACCAAGCCTAGTGCTCCGTCAAGCTCACTGTCTGCCAGTGGTAACAATGATTGGTCGCCGCCATATTTTTTTATTGCATTGCGTATTCGAATGCGTTGCAGTGGATCGAGTTGTTCCGTCGCAATTTCCATTATGGGCATGGCGGATGGATCAACCAGTCCGAGAGAAGATTGCCGCTGAATAAATTCGTGCGGATAAAAAGGTACTGACTCCGGAGTCCCGTCCAGTTTCAGCCGGCGCCGCAGCAGCACCCCCTCTGAGGTGGCGACTAACTGCCTGGACTTCGGCACAGAAATACGAACGATGTTTTTACCTTCAAGTTCAATTTTCTCCACCGTAACGACTACTGACGGATTTGTTTTATTGGCAATGAGTGCCGTTAATCCTGAGATGTTTTGATGTTGTTGATGCAATCCGGTTATGACTCCATCATCCTCAACTCCGAGGAATAAATCACCGCCATCGGTATTTGCCAATGAAACAACGGTGGCAGTTATATCCCGGTCAGAGAGACTCTTTAAGTCGCTTTTAAATTCGACTGCCAATCCCTCACCTTGGTTAATGAGTTTCAGCGCCTCACAATGATTATCAACACTCATCAATCCACCTCGATGTTCAGCTCGATTTCGTCATCAGGGTGCGCGGCAGCCAGGGCGGTCAATTGATTAGTCAACAGCGATTTGTACACTTTAACCGTCATTACTTTTCCTGGAACTTGCAGTTTTACTTTGCGGGGGATTTTTGGTGATGGTTGCCCGTTGGCTCCAGACTCTGGCGGCGGTGTAGATTCCTTGATGAACCGACTCTGGATAATCAGTAAATCATTATCCTTTGATGTGACCAGCGCCGTATAGTTTAGCATATCTGAGAGCGAGTAACCACATTTTTTGCATGTGGTGGAGTATTCAAGCTCTGGTAACTGGACAGTTCTATCCGCGGCGTAACGTTGCAGCACTTCCAGTTGCGCAAGGTTCTGCTTATTTAATTCTGCCGGATAATTCTGTTTCAGGTCGCGGAGCGCAGCAGCAACCTTAGCCGCCAGTAACTGGTATTCATGAGTCATTCCGGCGGCGGCATTTTTGAGCAGTGTATAATAGCTGTCCTTCACTATCTGCACCTGCTGTTGAAGTGGCGCAAAATTACTCACCATGTCCAGCTTGAACAACTTCGTGAATTCTTCATGTGCGGTACGAATTATATTATCCTGACGGTCCGCTTTTTTCAATTCCGCAACTACCTCTTCGATAAATCGCTTGAAGTCCGTCACCTTGGAAAAGTTCTTTTTGATAAACTTTTGAGCATTAAGGATGGCCTGTATCGACAACTTGAATTGATCGCCGCCAGCCAAAAGGAGTTCAACTTTCTCAATATAGTTGCTCTCGGTAACCTTTCCGGCATATTCCTGCAAAACCTGTTTTTGAGCAGCCACATTATGAAAGAGAGTGTCAAAATGCTCAACGGTATCATTCAGAGTGTTCAGGGCGGAGATAAAATGTTCAGCCACAAATCTGATGGCATCGGCAAGATCAAAGTCATTCGTGTTCCAGTCAATTCTGCGTCCTGTATGAAGTTCAATTTCAAGATTAAGCAGTAACTGAACCGCCAGATTTTTCTGAGCTGCTGTAAGAGTTGCTGTAATAGACTTAAATGAAGCTGACTTAAATTTAGTTGCATTGGTGAATGCGTCGTGAACTCCGTTCTGCTCATGAGAAAACCAGGTGTCGCCGTTATACTTGACAGAAAGTCTTCCTGCTCGGAAAAGTGCTGCCAGAGTCGTAACTATCGTGCCGAAGGTGTATCCCCATGGTGCGCCGGATAAATCTGCCTCAAGAGTTCTTCCATCGGTATATTTGGTTTTAATCTTTGTGTTTATTTCCTCAACAACTTTCAAATGATCGCCAATAAAATTTCCATGTTCATCAAAAAAGTTGAAGTCATCCCCGGCAAAGAGCCTGTTAAGGCTATCCTTTCTGTTGTTGAACACTTTTGGAACCAAACTTTCTGACAGTTGAGTTGAAAGTCTTTTGGTATAAATATTTTTGATTAGTTTACGCTGAATATCACTAATAGTTCCTTTGAATGTATCTGGATTTAAAAGGTGCTCGTCGAACATATAGATCAGGGATGCTTGCTTGTAGGCAATATCAATTTTGTTGCGTAGTTCTTTTTCTTTCTCTTCGCGGATATGCGAAAAATCTCTGATAATTTCACGTTTAGCCGGATCAGATTCGTTGGCGTATTTTTCTTCCATATATAGGTAACGGCTGATTTCACCAATCAGCTTATCAATATGGGAAAAATCTTTGTTATCAGGAATCAGTGTCATTAACTCCTTGTCATGCTGTGTTTGAAGCTTGATTCTTTCAATAAAATCCTGCCGGTCACCATCACTGATATTGAACAGGCTGTAGACCGTCAACTTCAGTTGCTTACTACCCGGTTGTGTCAGTTCATCATCCTGATCCGACAGTACGCTGAATTTGAATGGATCAGAACCATCGCTGAATGTAGCAACCGGAGCAAATATTTTGTAATCTTTTAAATAATTGATTAAAGAACGTTTTTTGCTAAATAACTCCACTGCGAAATCTTTCATCTCCTCGAGCAACCTGCCTTCAAGATCGGAGGTAATCTTATAGTTATTGTTCGACAGAAGAAGTACTTTCGCGTCAAGCAGTAACTGGAGCGATTCTTCAATTTTTGGTTTAACATCATAGTAAGTTGTAATATCAGAGATATAGCTTTTGGTGATATTCTCGACCGTTGGCGAAACCACTTCAGAATCAGCGATCAAGTGTATCGTCTTTAGCAGTTTCTCGCCATTAATCTCAATTTTGCTTTCATTCAGTATTTTGCGGGCGGTGTCATATTTATTAACCAGAGCTAGAGGCGGAGCCGTTTGAGCTTCTGAGCAAATCGCATATCCAGAAGTGAAGTCATAAAGCGCTGTGTCCCGCATTTGCTTTCGCAATACATCAAACGTGGTTATAATCATACCGCGTGCGGCAATCTGAGTAGCCACCAATGCGTTAGAACTGAAGAGGAATTTCTGAAGAATATCAAACTGATATCTATGGAACGGGTAGTAGGTTGCGAACTCCTCGGCAGATGTTGTCTTAGTCGGGAATAAAGATTTCAAATTGGTTGCATTAGATACAAGTCCTTCATTCTTTTTATAATAACTAACCAGTTGTTTAAATGGAATATCTTTTTTGTGGAGCAGACGACTGCGAATGATAACATCAACTTCTGTGGATTCCAGATGGATTTTTGTTTTAAAGCGATCGGTTACTTTGATGAATTCGCTGCGGGTTGTTTTAGCATTATCGATAACAGCATCCAGTTTTTCCTGAGCAATAGCAATAGTCCAAACCTTATTGCTGATACTTGACAAAGCTTCGCTTATACCTTCCAGGTCAAGCAGAGTGAATTTTTTCTGGCTGATGGCTTCACTTGCCTCATCAAAGATAAAAACCAAAGTCTCATCGGTTTTGTGTTTTAGGTATTTTTCCAGTTCAGTCTTAAATTTGCTGGCAGAAAAGTCATCAATCACGGTGCTGTATACTTTATAGGTGTCATTATAATCAGCCTCACTATATCCCATTTCTAAAAAAACATTGCGCATTGCTTTTGCAATCAACCGGTTGCTTGTTTTCAACTCATTCCAATCCTTGCCTTCGAGTTTTTTCGCAATCCGTTTAAATTCATCATATTTCCCCTCTATGTAGAGGTCGAACTCCATATAGCCGTAAATATCACTTCGGAACCCAAGGTTTTTCAGTAGATTGGCGAACAGTGTAAAAGCCAAACCACGATCAGTGTTCTGTTTGGCTACATCTAAAAAAACGACACGGCAGTTGATAGCATCAAGATTGCGGATAGAGTTTTCTACCAGACTTTCGTCCGGGACGCCTTTTATTCGCAGCAAAAAACGGTCCCGCGCAGGAGTGCCGTTTATCATCGGGTTGGCAATGACATAGCCCAGCATCTTACCAAAATAGGATTTGCCAGAACCGTAAAAACCGGAAAGCCAAACGCCGGTTTCTTTTATATTTGACGTAAACTGGTTGGTAAAATTATAAAGATGGCGGCTGATGCCCTCGGTTACAATATAAGATTCAATTTCCTGCTGGATCTCAAGTTCAGCATTGTCTTCAAGATCGATTACATTTTTTATATCTTCTTGAAGATCCAAGGTTAAAATTTCATTTATCTTCATCGTGTACAGCCCCTTATTTTACCAAAATGCAGCGATATTTCGATGCAGGTTTAAAGTTCAAAAAGTAAAGCATCTCCCCGTCGATGCATGAAGGATAAAATATCACCAGAGGATGGCGTAGTTTCATAACCGTGGGGTTTTCCATAATATTGACATTATCTATTCCTGTGCCATACAAGCAACCAGTCCTGGTTAAAAATGGAATTTTGTCATTTTTACTGGCTTCTGTAATCGCATTGATAATCATGACAAAAAGATCACCGGAGGGATCGTCAGATTGGAAAACTTTATGCGGCGTGTTTTTAAAGTCATTATAATAATTTTTGAACGATTCCCAACTGTCTATATCAATAAATTTCACGAATAGTTTGCTGATATCTATAAAAACTGCTTTGTCGGGGTAAAGCTCTGTGGCTTCATCAATGTATAGCTGCTCTTCATGCGGCGGATAAGAAAAGAGAATACTGTTGCCCCCGTTTGCCTGCCTTCTGAGTTGATCCTGGTTTTCTATATTAAACCTGAGATCAGTAAATTTCCGCTTATGGTCTGTTATATAAGGCATCGCAAATTCCTCTATAGCTGTGGATTAATTCAATATTCAACGCAACTCCGTTAAAATCCATCTTTAGAAAACCTTTAAGCGAAAGCTTTTTTAAACGCTCCGTCAAATCCTCCGTTGAGACAAACGAAAGCGGCAGCATCTCGCTTTTTAAAATGTCACGAGCCAGTGGATCGTACAGTTTAGCAAAATAAAAATATAGTGTCAATAGTTCTGTTGAGATTTTTATATGCTTGAATGACTTAACCCGGCTGCCGCCAAGTAAATTAAGTTTTGTCAACAGGTTCAAATACTTTGTTGCCAAGGTATCTATTGTGCTTTCAGACCAGTTTAACCCGAGCGCCTTATTTTGACTCAAAAATTCCTTTAAATATGCAAATATATCATCCTTGGAAATTCCGATTCTGCCGGAATAGTAAACTTTCATATAAACACGCGATGATATTTCTCTGAATAACCGGTTGTTCAGCGCAAATTGCCAGAACAAAATGAGCTCCTTATCCTGTGGCGGCATATTGCTTTTAAAAATACTCTCTATTAAATCTCGATGATCCTGATTGCGAAAACTAAGGAATGACAGTCTTACTGCATGCTCAATCCTGGACTTACTTTTTTCTGTTCTAAAATCAAATTCATTTCCGGGTGTCGTTATTTCATTGTGGAAATAAGAATCAATGGCTTTTAGAATAGTAGAACAATCACGTAAACCACCAATGACATTTACAGTAGTATCATATTTATCCAGTTTCGCAATTTTGTCTGAGTTTTCCATTATTAATTTATCTTATTAAACGTTATTGGCGACTCCGTAACGCGCCAAAGTCTTGCATTTAGTTTTTTCAAGCTCCTCTGGTAACCCCAAAATAGACGAGCAAAATTAAACTTAAGACTATCTTCCCCTAAAAATATATTCAAAATGTCAAGAATCGTCCTCATAGTCAGTTAAATTAGCCATCTTCAGCGAATAATCAATTAAAATTTAGCACTGTTTCTGAAATTTTCTATCGTATTGCATACGATGACAAAATTTAAGGATTATCAAATTTCTTTTATTAGAGTCGCGCATAAGTTTTTATTGACCGGAAATCAAAAAACAAATGGAACTATAACTTTTAACAAAATGCAGAAGAGGCATATTTTTTTGCCCCGTATTTTATTTTATAAATATTATTTGACTTTATTATTTGGCCGATTATATTTTATGGTAACGTTGAGATATTTGCTAAAATTTCATGTTTATAAACACAGATATAAATTTATGAGTGGCTTAAAAGATATTGCATTGCGGACGCAACTTTCGATGAATACCGTTAGTCGCGCGCTGCGCGGACAGGGTTATGTATCGGCGGAATCTGCCAGGAAAGTATTAAGTGTTGCTGCGGAACTTGGTTATCGTCCCAGTCGGGCGGCGCGGAGTTTGCGTTTTAAGCGGAACTTTAAAATAGTAGTTATCGGAATGTTATCACCGGACAGCAAAGGTGATCAGTTGATGCTGGAAAAAATTGCGGGAATAAAACGTCAATTGACGGATGCCGGCTATGAGATGATACTGACTTTCTTTTATACCGGTGAGCAATACGCGAAAGATAATCTTCAACAGCTTGATGACCTTACCGGAGAGAATCCCGATGGAATCATTATTATCGGAGATACAGAAAACCTTAATTTTATCTATTCCGAGATTGAACATCGCGAGATTGCCGCAGTTATGATTTCCTATGATGCGGTTCCCGGCATTGATTGTGTTTATATAGATCGCGAAGAAGGTGTGTACACCGCAGTTCGGTACCTTTTTGAATGTGGACGGAGAAACATAGCATTCGCCGGATACACCAACGTGGTATGTAACCGGATAAAGGGTTACCGGCGTGCCGTTGCGGATCTGGGATTGAAAGAAAAAATATTTGTTATGCGTGAAAAACCTCAGACACTTGAAGACATCTATAATCTCGGAATGGAGCAGGCAGAAGATATTATGCGGTCATCGCCGGTTCCAGATGCCATCGTGGCGTATTCAGATTACCTTGCTGCCGGTTTGCTCTCCGGTTTCCGCCGTTTATCGGTGAAAGTTCCGGAGGAAATCGCGTTAATCGGTTTTGATAACCGGGAATTGTCGTTATTCACTTCTCCCCCCTTGACTACCGTTTCTCAGCCTTGTCTCCTTTCCGGAGAAAAAGCGGCGGAGATAGTATTGCAGAAAATTAACGGAAATATTACTGGATCCAGATTTACAGAACGAATTGAAATGCAGTTAGTTGTCAGACAATCAACATAATTAAGCTAGAAAGGAATGAAAAATGAGTGAAAAAAAATTCAGAGTTGGAATCGTCGGCGCCGGTGGTCGAGGAATTGATTGCTTTGGTATCATAATTTCAAAACGTGACGATGCCGAAATTGTAGCACTCTGTGATCCTAATCCGGTTCGTATGGAGTATGCTGAAAAAACACTCGGCAAAGATATAGAATTTTACAGTTCGGTCGAAGAAATGACGGCAAAAGAGGATTTGGACGCTATTGTTATTACCAGTCCGGACTACTGCCATGAAGCGAATGCGGTGGCAGCGCTGAAAAGCGGCATCAATGTGCTGATTGACAAACCCCTGGCGACAA
This sequence comes from uncultured Victivallaceae bacterium, assembly GCA_964392985.1. Lineage (GTDB taxonomy): Bacteria > Verrucomicrobiota > Lentisphaeria > Victivallales > Victivallaceae > CAYMSF01. Next base: position 15,493 of record CAYMSF010000078.1, read on the forward strand.
CAGTGCGTGGATGCCGGAATATCATCTCAGAAGCAGAAAAAACAGGCAAAATTCTTATGATGGGTTTCAATCTCCGCCACCATCAGGTGCTGATGAAACTGAAACAAATTATTGTGGACGGTACAATCGGGAGAGTCTTCCTCATAGAAAACCGCGAATTTTATGATGGTGGCAGGACTTATATGTCGCGTTGGAATCGCCATTATGCCAAAAGCGGCGGTCTTTGGATACATAAAGGCAGCCACGATTTCGATATTTTCAACTGGTTGCTGGATTTCCCGAAACCGGTTAAAGTGAGCGCTTTTGCCGGAGTTGATGTATTAACACCGCAACATTTGCCCTTTGAACTGAAACCTGGCATTCCTGCCGGTCCGACATGCAGCAAATGCCCTTATTCTAAAGTCTGTCCGGACGTTTACGCCATACCTGATATTCAGGACGGCCCGTGGGGAGACCGAGCATTTGAGTCTGACGGTTATGCCAAAGACGTTTGTATGTACTTATCTGAAAAAGATACTCATGATAACGGTATCGCCATCGTCGAGTATGAAAATGGCGCCAAGGCCAGTCACATGGAATGCTTTATTACACCAATTAGTGACCGTCTTTATACTGTAGTTGGTGATCGCGGTCAGGCGGAAGTCAGTCTTGAACAGCGCTCAATTGTTGTCCGCCCCCGCTGGAGTCAGGAAACGATTACTTACCATATTCCATTGACCGGTGGCGGTCATGGCGGAGCCGACCCGGGTCTGGTAGAATCATTTTTCAAGGCGCTGAAAGGCGATGTTGAAAATGTTTCGACCGCAAACCATGGTATGTGGGCAACCGCAATCGGCCAGGCTGCGGAAATTTCCCGTCGCGAAAGCCGTACCGTTCAGGTAAGAGAACTGTTCAAATAATTTGTCCGCGTAACTGTTTCTGTGATTTATATAGAAACAGTTCTCTGATAAAGAGAGAGATAAACCCCGGCATGTTTCAACATCCGGGGTTTTATATTTCCACCGGCAGTTTATTCTTGTGATTTAATCAATACCACTAGTCTTTCTTTCGTTTGATTCCAGACGTAATTCTGACGCATTTCAAACCTCATGATTTTTCTGTTTTAGTGTAGATTTAACAACAAATGCCATCACGACCAACTCGACTGAATGACGACTATTAACGAAAGATTATTTCTTAATTCAATTGTTAATTAAATTCAATATTTTGAGCCAATTTCAAAAGTATTGGCATTTTCCTGTTAATAACTTTTCAATTTGCG
>CAYMSF010000079.1:0-16030 GCA_964392985.1 uncultured Victivallaceae bacterium
AGCCAAAAAAACCGCACCCAGAATAAAGGGTGCGGCTTTAATACGACCTGATAGTCTTTGAGAATTCAAATTATTGCACTCCGGCAATTACTTGGTTTCCCCGTTTTTACCGCAGTTTGAGCAGAATTTGCCTTTTAATACCGCAGTACACTTGGGACAAACGGAAAAGACGATAACCGAAGTTCCGCAACTTGCGCAATACTTGTCGCCAGACACATAAGGTGTAAGACAATTGCCGCAAAGGTGCTGGTCTTCTGACACCACTTTCATAACTTTGTCGATGGTATCGAGAATATTTTTGTTGGTCGGATCTGAAGCTTTGGCATCTTGCGCGGCCTTCAACAACCTGGTTTTGATATCAGGAATATTTGACGCATTTAATCCCTGTGTGCCGTCTTCGGATGTGCTCCCTTTGCGCCATTCATCGGATAATGCGCAAAGAAGTGCATGTTCATCATTGACAATCGGAATGCCGCCCCATTTTCCTTTCTGGGCAATTCGTTTTGCGCGTACTTTAAGCAACGCTGATGTAATAAAGGGTGCATTCTGATCTGCGCGTGATGCTGCCAGTCTGTACATTTCTTCCGCCTTTTTCAACCGCTGCGGATCATCCTGATCTGTTACGTAGCGCTCAAGCACAAAACCGGCAGAAAACGGTATTTGCCAACTGCTTTTTAAATTCGGGTTGTTGGCGCCGCGCATGAAGATTTCTGCAGATCTCATCGGAGCTCCGTGAGAGATTAACAATCCGCCAAGATTGTAGGCGATTTCCAAGTCAGGATCATTGGCCAGAATTGCATTTAAGCGTTTATAAAGTTCTTCTGCTTCCTCCTGATTGACGTTTTCTAGTCCACCCGCATAGTTTACAAACATCATCCATTGAACGTCTGAGGCAAATTTATTAAAGCCGCCAAGTGGAGCCTTTGACATTTGGTCGGAGTTCACAGCGATTTGTTTTTGCTGCGCCATAAGATAAGATGCCAGATATGATCCCAGCACCACTGCTATTACCATTACCGTAAGATGAGTTAAAACTGTTTTTTTCATTTTTATTCTTCCCTGTTTTATTATTTCAGATCTCTGTAGCCGAATATCAAACTGGCCAACGAGGTTGCAAATATGCTATATACAACTCCCCACACCAACGCTAACACCAGATATACCCAGCTGATACTGCCGGCGACATTATATGCCGCTTCGGCTTTCAGATTAAACAGGTTCAGGTCTGGAAGAATGCCTCCATAAAGAATTTTAATTTTATCTATGGCAGGGGTGGAATGCGCGAACCAGATCGCGATAACCGTAACGATAGCAGCGATGGATTCCGGCACAAGGACGGAAAACATTACTGCCAACGCGGACATCGGAATCACGCTGGCCATAATTAACAAATGCCCCAGCAACATCGTCTGCCCGATTCCGGCATCAGCGAAAAATGAACCGAAAACGATGCAGAAACCAAGTGTAATCAAACCGGTAATAACTATGCCGGCAATGGAAATACCGACCAGTTTGCCGATGAGGTAGTGGGTACGTCCCAACGGTTTAGACAGCAACGTTGAAGCAACGCCCTCACGCAGTTCTCTTGATATTTCAAAAGTTACCGATATCGACACCAGGATTGCCGCAATGGTATTCAACATCAACGACACATCCACCATCAGCGCTTTATGCTGATCCAGTGACAACACATCATAACGGTACGCAGTTCCAATCAACACCAGCACGCACAGAATGAGGAAATATACTACCCTCATCCTCAACAGCTGCCATGCTCCACCGGCAATTGCCATGATCTCATTGATCGTTCTCATCATCTTTCTCCTTTATTATTTTAGGTGTAAATGCAACCGCGCATTTAACTTGATTTAGAGGCATTTTCAATTTTTCTGAAGAAAAAATCCTCCAGACTTTCTTTAGAACTGGTTATAGTAACTGCTGCTCCATGTTTTTCTTTGGTTGCTAATAGTGCTTTTGTCGTTTCTTCATTGTTGGAAAATGAGAGTTCCCAACCGCCATCAGCTCTTTTTACTGTTTCAGTTGCGGCAGAAAGCATTTCTTTCGCAATATCGTCATGACCGGGATTGATATGCAGTTTTGACCCGGTTTCCGAGAGCAATTCATCCAGTCTGCCGGAACACAACAGTCTGCTTTCATAAAGAATGCCGACCCGGTCACAAATCTTTTCTGCATCTGACAGGATGTGACTGCAAAAGAAAACACTGGTACCCCTGGATTTCTGGTCCAAAATAATATCTTTCAATTCCTGACGTCCATGCGGATCCAATCCGACCAGCGGCTCATCAAGAATCAATAGTTTGGGATTATTAAGTATCGCTTGCGCTATGCCTATTCTTTGTGTCATTCCGCGGGAAAAGCCGCCAAGTTTGGATTTGGCGTGTTTGGTCATCTTGACATTTTCCAGGACTTCCGCAATCCGTTTCTTGCGAATATCTGATGGAATCCCGAACAGCTTGGCGCAGATATTGAGAAATTCATTTGCGCTAAGGTACGGGCTGAACGCCGGGGCATCAGGGAGAAAGCCGATTGATTTTTTAACTTCGACATTGTCAGGAGGATAACCCATAATCAAGGCTTCACCTGATGATTGTTTAATCAGATTCATCATTATTTTGATTGTTGTCGTTTTGCCAGCGCCGTTCGGTCCGAGGAATCCAAAAATAGCGCCTTCTGGAATAGTAAGATTAAGATCATACAGCGATGGTTTTTTCTTTTTCCAGAATAAACTGCCGTAATATTTGGTCAGGTTTCTTATTTCAATTATGTTTTCCATCAACTGCCGCGACGCCTTTTCAATATAATAATTACTGTAAACTGCGAAACAATACATTCAATTTAATAATAAATCAAACAAACTCTGCTTTAAAACGTCATTTCATATAATAAAATTGTTCAACAATTAAAATTATTTGTTACTTTTGACTGATATTTCCTGAAACGCCCGCCGGTCGTGATTATCGATTCCCAAACGGCTGTCCGCATATATGAATACCGGAAAAAGTTGTAATGTAGCGGAATTTTTAGCTTTCTGCCCCCGGTAATTCCTGACAATCTGCATCAACAGAGAGTCACCGGGACTGAGGGTTTCGATGTCAATATTGCTTAACGCTATTCTCATTTCCAGTTCGAATCCGCCATCAAAATCTTCAGCGTTATAGCGCGGAAATTCAAATGATTTCGGCGGAGTTACTGCCTTTCCAATATTTGGCTTGTCGGTGATTTTGTTGTATGTCGTCTGCGCCGTACCGCTTACCGAAATCAGATACTGACAGTAATAGTCGCTTTTGTTATTTTTCATGATGAAAAACTCAATACTGTCCATTTCCCATATCCCTTTTCCTTTACGTGTTTTTGGATCACCGGTAATGGCTTCCCCTGGATTTTTATCATAAAGACGTAACATAATGTAAAGTTTTTTCCCGTCAGTGGCAATCTTTATTTCCGTTTTTTCTTCATTCCAAACTGTACCATCATGTTTTCTCAGTGGCGGAAAAAGGGTAAAACCGGAATCGCTGAATGCTGGAGTTTTATTCGTAAAGTTAATCACCGGCATATCTGTTTTAGGCAAATCAACTAAAACAGGCTTATTAGAAACTTCAGGTTTTTTTATAACGGTGGGGTTTATGCGTTCTGCAACTTTATTTTTTGTCGTTACATTTAGCGGTTGGGTCGAGATTTTTATCGGAGATTGTTGTTCTTGTGTCTGAGTCTGAACCGGCGTTTGTCCCTGGGTGGCAACTTGATTCTTTTTCGCCGGGGCAATTGAAATTTCGTGGGTAATTGCCAGCAATCCCGCAGCGTAGTCAGCAATTTTATTGCGAAAAACACTGAAGATTACAACAAATACCAAGAACAGTACGAAAATACGTACTTCAATCCGACTTTTTTTAACATAATTATTCATATTGAAAGAATAGAATAGCGCAAAAAATTTAAATTAAAAGATAAAACCAGTAAATTTCTTTAAAATTCAATGCTATTATCTCCAACACATACATCCCGGGTTATAATTTGCCGCGAAATGTGTCACCGCTTCTACGATACATTGTACCAAAGAATATTGCATCATGGCAGGTCATAATTGCACATTGCCTTACAAACTTTAATGCATTATCATCATTATAATTTATTTCATATTGCGTTTGAAGGACGGATAGTAAAGTAATTATGTTGACTTAAAACGACGTTTAAGACATTAGTATTGCCCGGATTCGGTTCTGAAAGCAATGATTTCAGTTTGCAAAGAGGTTCATAACAGGGTATATTCAACATGGTTTTGACCATGAATTAATGTATCCAGTTTACTCCATCAGGGATTATAATTGGTATATTGTAAACTTATTTATAAGACTGCAGAACAGGGTTGATATACGAATGCTGACCGTTTTCAGCAACCATTAATCAGGAGAACTGACCATGGCAGAGAATGAAGATTTTAATATGGATATGAAAAATTTGACACCGCGGGCGAAACATGTGCTGGTACTGGCACAGAAAGAGGCCGAACGTTTCAATCATGATTATATAGGCACAGAACATCTTTTGCTCGGCTTGATTGCCTTGGGCGAGGGAGTCGCGGTCAATGTTTTGAAGTCAATGAATTTAAATCTGGACAAGCTTCGTTTGGAAACAGAGAAGGTTTGCGGGGTCGGTGGCCCGACCAAACAGAAGGGTTTGCTGCCATTAACTCCGAAACTCAAGCAGGTTTTTGTAATCGCCAATGCAGAAGCCAAGTCAATGAATTATAACTTTGTTGGTACTGAACATCTGCTATTGGCGTTGATGCGTGAAGGCGGGAGTGCCGCCGCCAAGATACTGGCAAATATGAAAATCGATGTTGACTGCGTGCGTCAGGAAATTATCAAAACGCTTAATTCCGATTATCTGCCGGAATCCGATGAAGATACTCCCAGTTTTTCCGCATCCGGTAAAAAACAGGAAGGCTCTGAGGCATTGAATGCACTGAATGCGTTCGGACGCAATCTCACCAGTATGGCTGCCAAAGGCGAACTTGATCCGGTCATCGGCAGAAAGAACGAAATTGAACGGGTTATTCAGGTTTTATGCCGCCGAACCAAAAACAATCCGGTGTTAATCGGCGAGGCCGGTGTGGGTAAAACTGCCATTCTGGAAGGATTGGCGCTGGCGATTGCCGCCAACCAGGTTCCTGATCTTCTGGCCGACAAAATGATTTATGCTTTGGATCTGCCGTTGATGGTTGCCGGTACTAAATATCGCGGGCAGTTTGAAGAAAGAATCAAGGCGGTTATTGATGAAGTTCACAACTCCGGCAAGGTTATTTTGTTTATTGACGAATTACATACCATTGTCGGAGCCGGTGGTGCTGAGGGGGCGATGGATGCCGCTAATATTATTAAACCGGCGCTTTCCCGCGGTGAATTGCAATGTGTCGGCGCTACCACTATGGATGAATATCGCAAAGGCATTGAGAAAGATGCCGCGCTTGAACGCCGTTTTCAGCCGATTATTGTTGACCCGCCTTCGGTTGAAGATACCATCAAAATATTGCACGGACTGAAGAGCACTTATGAGAAACATCACAAAGTAATTTACAGCGATGATGCCCTGGAAGCAGCAGTAAAGCTTTCCAATCGCTACATAACCGGGCGATTCCTGCCTGATAAAGCAATTGATGTAATGGATGAAGCCGGCGCCAGAGCCAGAATCAGCAGTGTCATTGCTCCTTTAGACACGGCTGAGATTGAAAAGAATATAAAGAATGCCTGCGAGCAGAAGGAGAAAGCAATTTCTGAACAGAAGTTTGAAGATGCCGCTAAATTGCGTGATGAAGAGCGAAAACTTACCAAAGAATTAGGGCAGATTCAGGATAAATGGAAGCGTGATTCCTCTGCCAAAGTTACTAATATAAGCCGACACGATATAACTGATATTATTGCACGCCTGACCGGCATTCCGCTGCGCCAGATGGAAGAGGGGGAAAATGCGAGATTACTGCGCATGGAGTCCGAGCTTACCAAAACTGTTATCGGCCAATCTGAAGCAGTAGGCGCTATTTCCAAAGCCTTGCGGCGTTCGCGTGCAGATTTGAAAAATCCTGCCCGGCCAATCGGTTCATTTATTTTTCTTGGTCCTACCGGTGTCGGCAAAACTCTGCTGGCAAAAGCAATGGCGGAGTTTATGTTTGGTAATGCAGATGCCTTAATTCAGATCGATATGTCGGAATACATGGAAAAGTTCAACGTCAGCCGGCTGATGGGATCACCGCCGGGATATGTCGGCCATGGCGAGGGCGGTGAACTTACTGAACGTATTCGCCGTCACCCGTATTCTGTCGTTTTGTTTGACGAGGTGGAGAAGGCGCACCCCGACGTGATGCATATTCTTTTGCAAATTCTTGAAGAAGGCAAAATGACCGATTCACTGGGCAGAAGAATTGATTTCCGCAATACTGTTATCATTATGACGAGCAATCTTGGCGCTGATTTTATGATCAAGGGTGGCGGTACGCTTGGATTCGGTTCAAACACAGGCGGCACTGACCCGGCCTCCGGCGAAAAGGCCAAAGAGCGGCTTATGGAAACCGCAAGAAAATTTTTCAAACCGGAGTTTATCAACCGGGTTGATGAAATTATTGTTTTCCGCCGGCTTGATCATAACGACTTGATGCACATCGTCTCACTCGAAACAGCCAAAGTAAAAGAACGCATGGCGGACAAAGGTATCAAACTTAACATCCCCGATGATGTTCTGGATTTTCTCATTCAAAAGGGCTATGAACCGGAATATGGTGCGCGTCCTTTACGCCGTGCTGTCGAACGTTACCTTGAAGATCCGCTTGCCGAAAGTATTTTGAATGGTTACTTCAAAGGTGCTGAAAGTGTCAATACTCAACTGGATAACCAGAAATTACTCTTCTTCCCGGTTTTCCCGGAACCGCAGACCGTGGAATCTGAAGTTAAGGAAAAGAAACCTTCGGTTAAAAAATCCGGAAAAACTGGCAGACTGGCAAAATGAGCGTTGATGAACTCTTTGAGATTTTTGACAAAAATGGACAGCCCGCGGGATTGGCAAGACGTGCCGAATGCCACGGGAACCCTGCATTGATACACCGCACTGTTCATGTTATGGTTTATCATCCCGATGGTAGAATTCTGCTTCAGTGTCGTTCTCAGGCAAAGGATATTCAGCCCGGAAAATGGGATACTGCGGTTGGCGGGCATGTGATGCCGGGTGAAAGCCTGGAGTACGCCGCCAGACGGGAATTATCTGAGGAACTCGGTTTGTCGGACAATATTCATCTCGAGTTTTTATTCGACATGAAAATAAGAAACAGCGTTGAATCAGAAAATGTGCGGGTATTCAAGTTGGTACATCAGGGACCATTTGTATTTCCACCAGATGAGATCAGCGAGATTGCCTTTTGGACTATTGCTGAACTGAATGATGTCACCAACCATGGCAAATTTACGCCAAATTTACTGGTAGAACTTAAAAAAGCCGATATTATTAAGTGAATCAGCCGTACGTCAATGTGACCGAATTGGGGTAAATTGATTCTGCGATATTTTTAACTGCTGTTTAATCTCCCGCGTTGAATTGAGTGGCAGCATACATGATTTGTTGTGGCAGAAGTATGCCGTTGTTTTTCCTTCAATGCTCTCTGCTGGTTCTGTAAATGGTGCGAATTGCGCAAGTTCAATTCTGTTTTCCGGTGTTTTTAAGAGCAGATGCAACGATGGATTGTAACAGGTGTCAGCGTAATCGAGTATCGTTTTCGTTTGTCTATCGTTTTTATCCAAAGTTACCAGTATCAGTTCAGTATGCGGGGTGTTATAGCTGATCAATCCAGCTATGGTGTGAAGATGAGCGGCGGGATTCTGATTAATTTTGGCACTCATTTCATCAATCATACCGGCAGCGATTTCGTCGTAATGTGAATTCCCCGAGTAATAGGCCATTTTCAGGTTGTTATGCAGCATTGTCGAGTTGCCCGATGGCATTGCCCCATCATGTATTTCCTGCGGACGGATAAGCAATTGTTCGGCATCACTTGCCGTCATATAATAACAGTATTTACCGGCAGCAGTGAAATATTTATTCACGCAATCGCATAATTTTTCTGCCTGTTTGAGCCATGCCAATTCGTGAGTCGCCTGATATAACTCCAGCAACGCGGCAATTACAAACGCATAGTCATCCAGCATGCCCGGAACTGCGGCATTACCATTATGACAGTGTGAAATACGGTATTGGTTGGTCACTGCGTCATTCAGAATTGGATCTATTGCCTGCCTGGCCGCTTCAATGTACTGAATTTCACCCAGCGTGCGTCCGGCATGTGCCAGCGCTCCTGCCATTAATCCATTCCAGTCCGTAAGTATTTTGGTGTCTTTAAAAGGACGGACACGCTGTTCCCGTAACTTGAATAATTTTTCCCGGATGGCCGCGGGAAATATTGTTGGAGCATCTTTATGCAGCCGGAGGATATTTTCACCTGTGGTGACTTGATTTAGCTCATCCTGATAGTTGCCGGATTCAGCAATATCAAAACAGTCATTGACAATCTTAAATTCAGCGGCGGTTAATGCCGATTGTAATTCTGCAATTGTCCAGAGATAAAAGCGGCCTTCACTGCCATCGCTATCAGCATCTTCGCCTGAATAAAAACGTCCATCAGCAGAGCGCATATCCCGCAATATGTAGTTGATGATTTCCCGGGCGGTGTCAGCGTAAAGTTCATTGCCGGTGATTTCAAATGCAGTCAGATAGGCATGGATCATATAGGCCTGATCGTATAACATTTTTTCAAAGTGAGGAACATGCCATTGTGCATCAGTTGAGTAACGGTGGAACCCGCCGCCGATATGGTCGTAAATCCCCCCGTGCCGCATTTGCTGCAAGGTTTTTTCCACCATCGCGAGAGCCGGTTTGCAATTATAACGCCATGAGTAATGTAACAGATAAAGCAGGCTGTGAGGCGTGGGAAATTTTGGAGCCGTACCGAAACCGCCGTTTTCCGGATCATACAACCGGTTGATCTCATCAAATCCCGCGTTAATAATGTTTTCAACGGTCTGTATCTCGCCTGATTCCGGTATTGCCGCTTCCTTGATAATGTTATAAATCTGTTCTGCTGACTCCTCGATTTCTTTACGTTTATTTTGCCATATTTTAGCAATTGCCGGTAACAGTTGCAGCATTCCACCAGTTTCATGATGCGATGTCCGGGGAATATAGGTGGCGGCATAAAATGGTTTTTTATCCGGAGTCATAATGATTGTCATCGGCCAGCCGCCGCGTCCGGTCAGCATCTGACATATTGACATATAAATGGCATCGATATCAGGACGCTCCTCCCGGTCAACTTTTATACTGATAAAATCACGATTCAGTAATTCTGCCACATCGGTTGCGCTGAATGATTCCGCCTCCATGACATGGCACCAGTGGCATGTCGAATAACCAATCGAGAGGAATACCGGTTTTTGATTTTCCTGTGCGGTTTTAAATGCAGCTTCACCCCATGGATACCAGTCAACCGGGTTGTGGGCATGTTGTAACAGATATGGACTTTTCTCGTTGATAAGTCTGTTGGCCATGATACTTTGTCCTTTAATCATTAATATTCTGCAAAAAAACCGCTCCGTTGACGGGTGACTCAAATATCCAGTTGTTCGAGAGCCAATCCGTAAGCTTTTGCGATTTTCTTCAGCGTTCCGGGCTGATTGTGTTCATTGCTCTCAATCTGGCTTAACGCTGCTTGAGATACTCCGATCTTTGCAGCGGCTTCACTCTGATTCAAGCGCAGGTATTTGCGCCAGGCCTTTGGCGAGGAATAGCCTTTCTCGAGCATCATAGCCGCGACTTCATGCGGAACTTCATCCGCCGCCGACTGCTTATCAATTTTCTGACAGATTAATTTAAACTGTCCGTAAGGAATAACAGCAAAAGCCGGGATTCCGTTTTCCGTGATAACTTGTACATTATTAGTAAGTGTGCTCATCTCTTTTTTTTACCTCCTCAATTCTAAGAACTTTTATTTCTTCCGCGCAGTTGAACAGCACACGATACCGTCCAACACGCAAACGATAGTCGTACTGGTGATTTGTCAATTGCTTCACCTGTTTCCAATTGTCTCTGCTCGCCAGTTGACCAACCGCCTGGGAAACCTTAGTCCTGTCATCTGCCGGAAGTCCTTTTGCCTGCTTCAGCGCTTTGGTTTTCCAGATAATTTCATACTTCATCACTGCAACCTTTCTGCTTACAAAAAATAATGTAATCTTATAAAACTATATTGCAACTTATAATTATTGATTTTCTTATAAAAAAATAAGAAATATTATGGGATAATCGGTGTCATGCATAAGTTTATTGATGGCTGTATGAAAACTGTCGTCTCCCGACATTTATAGAGTATCTGCAAAAAAAAACCGCTCCATTGACAGGAGCGGTTTTGTAACTGTAAATTAAACAGCAGTGGCCGTTTACTTTTGAAGGCTGTTCATCAATTTGCTGACTTGAGACTTCTTGTTCGCCACTTTATTGGGATGAATCACACCGGTTTTAGCAGTTTTATCCAGTTTGCTGAAAAATTCTTTCATCAGGCTTTCCGCCTTGGTCGCATCTGCTTCCTGTGCAGCAGCACGGAACTTCTTTTCAACAGTCTTCAATAAAGTCTTTTTAGACTTGTTCTTTATTTGTGCCTTTTTGCTGTTGCGCAATCTTTTCAATGTTGACTTGCTTGACTTAGTGTTCGCCATTCCGGTTAACCTTCTGTTTTATTTTATCATGTTAAATGTTCAATCTCTGAACGAAATTAGTGAAATTGATTTTCAAAGATAAATAATATCATCCATTTTTTTAATTAGTCAAATTTTAAAACGGTTTTTTTGGCGTTTTTTATTTTTAAAAAAGTCAGAGTTAATGCAAACCCGCTAAGCAGCTGCTGACAAATTGTACCGGTTTCTTCGAAAAAAATGAGAGTTATGCAGGGAAACAGTTGATTTCCATTCATAACTGGCTAAATTAACCATTTGTGCGATTACCGTGCCACGGTGCCCGGTTCCAGATATACTTTAATTGGTGTTTATGAAGAACATAACCTTTAGCGTGTTATTCTTGATCCTGATCTCGTCCGGTTGGTTTGCCGCCGGAAGCGACTGGATGTTTGAAGACTTTGAAAGCGGCGGCAAAAACTGGCAACTGCCTGCCGATACCCCCGGCGGAAGAATTGAACAAAGCGGCGACGAACACGGCAGTATTTTGCTTCTGGCTCCGGACAAAGTCAATCTGGCGGCAAGCAGTGTGCCGATAAAACTCGGACGGGAATTGAACCTGGCAGAGTCTTATGAATTGCTTTATGAATTGAAACTTAATGCCGTAACCGCCGGAAAACTCTCCGTATCACTCGTTTTTTTCGACAGCAAAAATAATCTGTTGAAACAATATTTCATCCGTAATTTTGAAACCTGGCAGACAACCGCCGGGTGGCAGTATTTTAATACCTCGTTCGGAAAAAATACCCAGGTTCCTTTCCCCGAAAATGCCGTAACCATGCAGATCCGATTTTCGTTCTGGAGCAACGACGGCAAAAGTTCCGGCGAAGCGATGTTTGATCATGTCAGAATTATTTCCGCCGTCGCCTACGACCGTATCAATAGAAATTTCGTCAAAGATACCGATGTCGGAATATTAGAACCGCGTATGGAATTTTTCAACGACCGGTATTTCTATTGGATGGAAGCGGAGGATTTGGTTCCCGCCGATGCTACCCTGGGCAGTTTTAAATACCGTCATGCCTGGACAAAAAAGAAAAATGGCTTGCCTGATGAATCCGGCAATTATTCGTTGACCCGTCCTTTTATGCGCAACGCCGCTGAAGCCGCCGCCTCATTTCGTGTCAGCAGGAGCGGTTATTACAACCTCTGGGTACGGCTTAATGCGTTTAAGACGTTGGGGACGACGGGATTTACATTGGATTGGGACGGGCGCACCTTCGAGGTGACGCCGGCATCCCTTGAACAGAATCCTGCCGACGGTTATGTCTGGGTTAAAGTTAATCCGAGTCCGGTAAAAGTTAAAAAAACCAGAACCATCAAACTTAAAATCAATAATAATCTCAATCCGGCACAACAGGTACTGTTCGATTCGTTACTGTTTACCGATGATTTAAGCTATATCCCGCCGCGGAAAATTCCTTCCTGCCAATATTTTTCCGTATTGCCTTACTCCGGCGTGAATGTTCATGCTGACTTCTGGTTGCCGGCGCAGTTGAACAGTCCGTTGTATATTTGCCAGGATTCCGCCCAGCATTTTCTGGTCAGGTTGCGTAATTTAAGCGCGGTGCCGCAACGTAATTTCAAGATAGAAATTACCTTGCCCGATGGAATCACCATGGATAATCCGGTAAATGCGTCGCTGCCGAAAGATTATGCCGGCGCGCAACATGCTTTCACCGCTTCTCTTCCCGCTGAATTTGAATATCACAAAATTTCCCGCGATAACAAAAATTTCAATCAATATTCCCTCCATTACCGTCATGAAATTAAACCCTACAATCTTGATGACAAACTCAGTTCACTTTTCTTCCTCGTTATTAATGCAGAAAAAAATCTCAATCCCGGAAATTATCTTGTAACCGTAAAGACCACGGGCGACAAGATTACCGGCAGTGACATTACCCAGTCCATCGAAGTCCTGCCGGAACCCGGCATTGCCAGGCCGCGTCTTTATGAATGGGGGATTGACGCAGTTTATTCTTCTCTGCTTAACTTGCCGGATCAGAAGAAAGTGATGAATTCTTTCGAACGCGCCGGAGCAACTGTTTGGGCAGATCGCATCAACTCCACCGACCAGGTACTGGCCGCCAGAAATCGGGAACAATGGAAAATGCTGATCGGCAGTAAAAATATGCGTCTGGTAAATTGGGGCGACTGGTGGTGGCCGGGCAGTACGCCCGGCGAAGACAGCCGCGATTACATTCGCCGGCATCCGGAAACACTCGGCGCCTGGCGCAACGATGAACATGGACGTCGCCTTGCCGGTAAATTGATTTGCCCGCAATATCTCATTCAAGGTTCCGGCGAATCTTATATTCGCGAACATCTTGAGAAGATGGTGGCGCAGTTGCTTGAGAATGGCGCCAGAGAGTATATCGAAGACCTGGAATGTTCCAGCCCCGAATCCTTCTGTTTTTGCAATAATTGCAAACAGGCATTTGCTGAATTCAGCGGTATTCCGTTTCAGTTGCTCAAGGATATTAATGGCGACCGCATAGTTTTTCTCCATAAAAACAAATGGACGGAATTCCGCAGCAAACAGAATGCCGAAATCGTGGATAAAATTACCACAATGGCGCGGCAAATCAATCCCGAAATTACCATCAGAGTCTTTGGCGATTATCCTTCGGCTGCCGCCAAATATCGTTACGGCATCGATTGGCAACGACTGCTGAAACTGAAAAATATCGAAGGAATCTATGCCGGCGGCGGCGCTCCCGCCACCGCTGAACAACTTATTGAACTATCCAACTGGTGTCGCGCCGAACGTAAATCCATGGTCAGCATGGTCAGCTCTACTTTGGGTATTCCTTCCGGCATTGATGAACTAATTATGCGCAATCAGGCTTATCTCGAATCCCGTATCATCCATGATATGATGTGCGGGGCAGGGGGTGTGTATATCTGGTGGTGGGGCACGCTCGACGGCAGATGCATCAAAGCCCTGGCAAATGCCTCGAGAATCGGCGAAGAATATGGCGACATCCTCCTTGAAGGTAAACACATTACGAAAAAAATCGGAATAACCGCTGAATTTGTCCTGCTGACTTCTATACACAGTCGCGGCAAGATAATTGCTCTCGTTAATCCATCTTCCTTGACAGAAGATGTGATTCTGGAACCGGATAGTATTCTCAATGAATTCCCCGAAAATGTGGAATACACTAACCTTATCTCCGGCAAAAAAGAGACAAGATCCAATATTAAAAGCCGGATTGACACTATTTTCCGGCAAGGCGATGTTGCGCTTTGGTTTATACCAGCTCAAAAATAATTTGCATTTCCCGTGAACGCAAAGCATCTTGATGCGCAACAATTATTGGAAATGGGCTACTGCATGAAAACATAAAAGCTAATCTTACCCGCATATTTCAAAATTTTATATGAAATTTACAAATAGCAAAAAATAAATATTTTATAACTCAAAACTTATACATGGTGCCGATGGGTACAAATTATAAGTCCATGCCACCGGTAAGGAAATTGGGATTGAAAATTTCAATTTTGCGGCACATCGCCGCCTCCAGTAACTCCTGGTGGCGCGATACGTCATAAGGAGATTTGCCCAATAGCGCGCCTTGTGTTCATATATTGCCGGCGCGAACCAGCGTATGATTTCATTTATATTCTAACTCAAGTTATTATGTTCATTTCATGCAATCGTCGGCAATTTCCCAAAAACGCTTGATATAGTAGCGGTAATTTTCAACCGGAGAACCTTTCGGGATGCGGTGATCTAGGCTGAAAACCACCCCGCCGGTTTTGAGCATTGCCGGCACTTTGTATTCCAGTTCGCGGTCTATCTCCTTTTTTTCCGTGGTAATCATATACTTATCCAGCCCGCCTATGAACGCCAAACCGGTGTCATGCGCCGCACGGGTCGCCACAATGTCCATCCCCGAACCCGGTTCCATCGGGGACATCACATTCACCCCCGAATCCACCGTAGCGGCGACTACCGCGTTCATATTGCCATCGCTGTCCTGCATGAATAGCCGGCAACCCAGCCTCTCCTTGGCGTGCTCCCATAGCGGCAGGGTGTATGGTTGAATGAATTCATTGATGGTATGCGGCCCCCACAGTGAGCCAGATTTCCCCGCCATGTCCTCGTGAGTGAACATCACGTCCGCGGTGATGCCGCGTTCTGCCAGCGTGTCAATCAGCTGCAAACCGCATTCCCGTATGGTCGCAAGGATGTCGTGAATCATTTCCGGCTGTTCATAAACCGCGATGCAAACTTCTTCCTCGCCCAAAAGTTGCCGCGGTTCGTCGAAACCGCCCGGCAAGCAGAACCACAACAAATCACGAGTGTGCTCTTGCGCCAAATTCGCTAAATTTGCGGGGATGCGTTCCGGCGAATATTGGTAGCGCGACTTGATTTTCAGCCAGTCATCCATGTTCTTGACGGGATAGTTTTCCGGCAAAGGCAGGGTGGCAACATTTTTATACAGCACCAGTCGCCGCCCGAGGTCGTCATTGAAAAATACCCGTTGCTCGTCTTCGCCGGTTTCGTGGCAAAACGCGCCGAGCCGTCCGCAACCGGTCGGCAAGCCGTAACTGCGGGTGTAGTTATAGCGGAATGCACTCAAATCAATTTCTGCCTCGGTCACGCCCTGATCGCGCCATTGCGCTTTCAACCCGACCTGCGGTCCAAACAATTCGGTGAAAAGCACGGTATCATTGCGTTTGAAAGTCAAGTGATCAAGTACCAGCTCTTTTGACACCTCAAGCTTGGTCTTCACCGCCAAATCACTATGCCGTTCGTAACTGCCCATAAGTAACAACCCTTTTTATTAAAACTTCCGGATTCGTGAAACAATCACATGTTACCAAATAAACTCGATTTCTGCTATGAAAACGCGGAACATGGAATGCCTCTTGCGCTTGGAGAGCTCAGGCTACTTTTCCAACCGCCTGTAACCAGCCAGTTGCCGTCTCCAAGCGCATGTAACAAAAATGCTGCATCACTTTTTCTGAAAAGTAATAAAATCCAGATTGAAGGATTATTCACGCCACAATCAGGTTATTAAAGAGCTTTTACTGGAACTCCAATATTGGTTCCCATGGAGCATTGTCATTGATTAATTTAATGCGTTGCTCTACGCATTTTGACGAACGTAATGGATCCTCAGGCGTATTAATGGCATAATCCAACAATCTTTCCACCGTCGAAGTCGCGACGTGTATCCTCTGGTCACTGGATGCATAGTAAATATAAACTTCATTGTTATCATTAACCAACCAGCCAT
>CAYMSF010000080.1:0-14938 GCA_964392985.1 uncultured Victivallaceae bacterium
ATATAGCCTACATCTTTGCTGTTTTTTGATACTCCGGCTAATTCCTTGTTGTAGACAATCATTGCATCCTCCTATGGTTGTTTTTATTTATTATAGAGGTTATTTATTGCTTTTGCTCGATGTTGCGGTTGTTTTTTTCACGTTTGTTTTTGATGTTTTTGCGGGTTGCCGTTTGTTGCTTTTTTGTTTGTTTTTTTCAAGGATTGTTTTTGCCGCCGAGATGATATCTTCGAAAGCCAACAAGGGGATTTCGTACAAATCGTCAAATCTGTCATAAATTGCTTCTGATGCATGAATTAAACCTTCAACAGGGTTGTTTTTATTATTCATGTAAGGCATTAAATCCGGCATATCAACGATATTACGCGCAGCTTCTATAACACTGTCATCGGGAACACAACACAATCTGCCTTGTATATTAGCCCAGTCATCACATCCATACTTTAACTCCCTCAGGATCAGTGGTATTCCGATAAGCATGTTTTTGCCGTTATCACCAAGACCATTGATACTGTTTAGATAACCCATGAAATCAATCCACTTTTTTTCATCTATTTCGTCGCGCAAAGAATCTAACTTACCTTTGATTGTTGTCCAATTTTCGGCGAGTATCGCAATGCTGGCAAAGATATCGCAACGAAAAACAACTTTCACGCGTGTGGGAAGTGAATAGTAGAAAGTTCCCTCTGATAGAGCGGCATTTGCCTCGGCTATTCTTTTTTTCAGCGATTCCTTACTGTTTATCCATCCCTTATAATCGCCCCATTTTCTATGCTTCAAATATGCGGTTAAAATTTCCGCATTTTGCCAAGGTTCTGGTCTTGAGCGTGCAATCGCCAACACAAACAGCAAAAATAAATCAGCGTCATTATTTAAGTCTAATTTCATATCTTGAGCGGTTTTTTGCGTCTTGCCGTAAGTAAAACCAAAATCAGAACACAAACCTTTATAGCTCCCGAAAAAGTCAATTTTATTTTTTAAATACGGGATTTCATCTTTGCATTCACTGGTTGCGTCTATTAGCGATTTATGACGGAATGGCAGATTGCGACTTCCTATTATTTGTATTACTTCCTCGATATGACTTTTAATTGAATCTATTACTTCGTCTACTGCTTCGCTCATTTCCTTTGACATTGGCAACATATTGCCTCCTTTTTTAATTTTTCGTATTTATTTTATAAATTGGTTATTTATCCATAGGTCGTAACTCTTGTAACCGCCATGACCTAGACCAATCCTGAATACATGGGTCTCGTAGCCATGCCATGGTGTCCGCGGCAATACACTCCAACTGCCGGTGAACATAAATTGTGGTGGATTCGCTAAAACCAGACGCTGGAAATCTCCTCCACGTCTATCGTCGTCGAGTAATTCAGAACACTGTACAATGGCGAGACACTTTGGGATAAATCCGTTGCGTTGATAAATCACCTGATAAGCCGGTCCGGCTTCGGCGCCAAGGAATACCATGTTTAAACGTTTTGGTCCGAAATCATCGGTTTTATCCGCATTGCGTTCCAGCACCAACCATACGGCATAACCTCTTTGAGTATCAACGGGAATGCCGTTCAGATCAGGGCACAACTCTTCCGGAGTTAAATTACGTTGGGCCACAGTTTTGTAACCGGTAAATGGAGTTTTTTTAATAGCATCAAGTACTCGTTCTTCACTTACCCAATGATCGACATAGATAAAACTTTGGCAATATCTGCCCAGAAACGCAACCGGATTGCCGTCAGTGCCTGAACCGGGATAATAGAATGAATCAGAGAGGAATTTCTTTAAGGGGAATGGTTTGTTTTTGATGTCGTTTTCAGTTAAATTCATCAACCATTCAGAAACCTGGTTAATTTTGATATCAGGAACAAATGCGGTTATTTGTTCGTCACGTCTGTGATTGCAATCAATGAAATTTTCCTCAATGGAGTGATTGTTTCTACCAGACATCGCATCCTCCTTTTTAGTTTACTCCAACTAAATATTATTGAGCGATTTGAACTCAATAACACATAGTAGTTTAACCTAGCATTAATACAATAAAATGCAAATAAAATAAATAAACCACTTATTACCCACGAATTAAAATCGTTTAACCATGAGCAGGTACAACCCGTGGCGGAGTTTAACAACCGGGAAAAACCAAAGCCTTTTCACCATGAAGAGCATCAAGATGGTATCTTTACGAATATTTTCAGTATTTCATCTTCCCCCAAAAATACACATATACTTTTCGGTGAATACTATGGAGAAATCCTTAATATTGTCAGATATTATTCTGGATTTTAAGGATTTTATTGCCAGATATGGTAATTCTCACACTACATTCAAAAAATCCGGTTTTACACTTGCACAATTTTCTGACAGAGGATATGTTACTCCATAAAGTATGACTGATGTATGTTCTGACATAATGCCTTATTTTACAAATAACATTAGTACATAAGGAGATAAAGAAGATGGGAATAGCTCAATTTACAGATGAAGAGTTTCGAGCCAGAATAGACCAATTTCGTAGGGCATATGTGACTCATTGGCGTGACTGGATTGTTAAACAAAATGCAGAAATGCTAGGCGAAGTCTTGAGAAAGTGGCAAGCCTGTCGCCCCAACAACATGAGACGGTCGCAAAAAGACCCAAAACACCAACTACACGATCCACCATTTCTTGAGGACTTAATAGTTCAGGCTAGAGAGCCTTTGAAGACACTCAAGACTTTTGATCTTAGCGCTCAGGACCCATTCTCCCAAGAAAATATTGAATCATTGGACAAGATGTGGGAGATATTCACGGAGTTATCTTATGGTGGTCGAGCGAACAACGGCAAGGCGAGCGTGGTAGGCATTTCCAAGGCCACACTCCTGCTTACAGAGGGTCGTGTCGGTCCGGCTTTCACTTCAAATAATTTTGGCAGGATTACTGACAGTAACACTTGGGTAGCAGCTCTCCGCCTTGTTTCGCAAGACATTCACGCTTTTAAAATAAATACTGGGAAGACATTGCAAGAGGCAGCTCCTGATTGGTGTAATAATTATAACAGCGGTCGCATTTACGATATGGTTTTCGGTCCGAGGGAATAAATTAAGGAAATAGAAAAATGGCGCTTGAAACTATAAATCCGTTTACATATCTTGCATTCGATGAAGTCGTTGGTTTGTCAGTGGCGGGAATCATAAATCACTTTAATGACGTAGAGCCTAACTTTTGGCTAAATACCTTCCAACAATATACTTTTGAGGGAAGTGATTATATTGATGGTGAACAGGTAAGAATAAATTTTAACCAAAACCTTGCAGCCTGTGGAAACGATGACAACATGCTATTCATAGCAGCCAACGAAATTTTGGATTGGGGCGGCATGGCTCCTCTCTCCGAAGCTATGAGCCAAAATCTTCGTGGTAGTCTCAACTGCCTCGATATGTTAGCGCAAAACATGTTTATTAATCTTGATATTTTATATGTGGATAGGCTTGCATCAATTACAAAGATTTATGAAATGTGGGATTTAAATAATTGGGTCATTTATGACTCTTATTGTGTAAGAGGTCTGGAATGGCTTATCGCTGGTTATTGGAATGAAATAGGCGCCAGACCAAACGAGAATCAACTGAAATTACCGTGGCCACAGGGCAGAGTCGGTACTCAAGTGCCCGGCTTTCCCATCGCCGGGACGCCTAGACAACAAAGATTAGGTTTTATTTATGGTTCGTGGCTCTGCAAAGCTATTGCACAACGTCTGAATGCTATGGAAGGTAACGTCATTGATTGGCGACCATATCATATAGAAATGCTTGCTTTTCAGCTTGGGCATGAAATCAATGATGGAATAAGGGCTGATAATGCTTTATTACCCCCGGGATAAGAATGTAAATTGGGTGTAAACTCCTATAGGCTGGACTTCTTTATCCTGCAACAAAAGAACAGTTTATACCAATTCGCTCACATTGATAGACTCCCTTGATCTTTGGCGCTGATTTATGAAAAAGTGCTCAAGAATACGGTTTAATAGGGTTGGGTCGTTGCTCCCAGTTGTTTAAGTATGCGATGAGTCCCTTGGTGTCATGGCCGTCATTAAACACCTTATAATCACAGGCGGCATCCATAATGATTTCTCTGATATCCTCGTGAGCGCCTCCATTCGAATCCTCCGGCGTGCCATGGACATAAATGATTAAAATTCGAGCAAGACAATTATCCTTCTTTTTCCGCAGGACACGGCCGATGCGCTGGATTAATTGACGTTTTAATCTGCTGGACATGACATCAATAAACGCGGTCAACCAGTTAGATAAACGGTAATAATTAGTTATTCGCCTGAATTTTTAAGAGCAACCTGCGCTTCTTCATGTCCATGTTCTGCAGCAATGCTAAGCCACTTTACAGCTTCGGCTTCTTTTTTTCTACGCCCAGGCCATTAAGATAGCATTTTCCTAAATTATTACATGCACTTATATACCACAATTTCGCGGCTTCTCGAAGCATGTTTGCCGCTACGGCACTATTTTTTTCTACACCATTGCTATTAATGGAGCATTCGCCCAGGTTATAGACTTTACCCACTCCGTAAAACCACTTTACAGCTTCTGATTCATTTTTTTCTACACCCGTGCCATTAAGATAACATTTTCCAAGACTATACCTGGCTCCGGGATGCCTCCGTTGTGCCGCCTGGTAATACCACTTTACAGCTTCGGTTAAATCTTTGGCAACGCCATCGCCATAAAAATAGCATCTGCCAAGTTCATATTGTGCATTCCTGTTAATTTGTTGTGCCGCTTTGCGAAACCATTTTACGGCTTCGGTGGCATTTTTTTCTACACCCGTGCCGTTAGCATAGCATACACCAAGTTCATGTTGTGCATTTGCATTCCACTGTTCCGCGGTTTTGCGGAACAATTTTACGGCCTCGGCAGCATTTTCTTCTACGCTGTTGTCACAAAGATAGCATACGCCAAGAAGATACTGCGCTTCCATATGTCCCTGTTGTGTGGCCTTGCGTAACCAGTTTGCTGCCTCGCCGGTATTTTGTTCTACACCTTTGCCATAAAAATAACATTCGCCGAGTTCATACTGTGCATATGCATCACCTTGGTCCGCCGCCTTGCGAAACCAGTTTACGGCTTCCTTTGAATTTTGTTCTGCACCGTTGCCATCAAGATAGCATTTGCCAAGATTATACTGTGCATAAATATTTCCCTGTTCGGCCACTATACGGAGTCGGTCTATGTCTTCTTCTATGCCATCATGCATATTAATAATATTAAAACAACATGCAGGGAATACACTATTTATTTTCCACATTTCCACCACGTTGCAAAAATATCTTACAGCTTCGTTTGAATTTTGTTCTACTCCGTTACCATGAAGATAGCATTCACCAAGTTCATACATTGCGCCAACATGTCTTTGTTGTGCTGCTTTGCGAAACCAGATTATAGCTTCAGCAACATTTTTTTCTGCTCCTTTGCCACTAAGATAGCAATAACCAAGTCCATACTGTGCCTTACTGTCCCCTTTTTCCGCCTCTGCGCGAAGCCGGTCTACAGCTACGGCTTCTTTTTTTTCTAAGGTCTTGGCAACATAACGATTGTGACCAAACGTAAAAGCCATTAGTATCTCATGGTTGCTTAAACAATTTACAATTTCGGCTTTATGCTTTCTTTGGTCATCGCCACTTTTATACAGAAAATCACGGAGCCACTGTTCCGCCGCTGCGCGAAACCAGTTTGCGGCTTCGGTGGTATTTTGGGCAACACCCTGGCCATAAAGATAGCAAAAACCAAGACTAATCTGCCCCCCTGTATATCCTTGTTCCGCAGCTTTGCGAAGCCAGTTTACACCTTTGGCGGCATTGCCTTCTACGCCATAACTTCTGAGACAGCATTCGCCAATAATATATTGTGCCTCCGTATGACCACTTTCCGCGGCTTTGCGAAAACAATTTGCCGCCTCATTTGCATTTTTCTCTACGCCATCGCCATAAAAAAAACATCTGCCAAGTTCATACTGTGCGACGGCATCAGCGTTTTCAGCCGATTTAATCAATTTGCGCAATTCATTACAGTCCATAAACTACCCCTTATTGCCTTGTATTGATATCCCCATCGCCATCCCCGTCCATGTCATCAACATAATCTTCAGATTTGTTGCCATATTCATCTACATATTCTTCCTCATCCTCGTCGCCATCTTCTTCCTCATCGTCTTCATAATTATCAAACATCGCATATTCGTCTTCTTCGAAATAATCGGGAAGTTCCATGTCATCTTCAACGAAACCATTGTCTGGCAATTCTGAAACAGGAGTTATGTCAAACTCTTCGTCGTCGATATGTATACCGCATCCGCAATCTGTTTCGCTGGATTCTGCGCATATAGAGCATATCCTATGTCCGCATCTAATACAGCGAGCGATCTCGCTGTCATCACCATATTCGTTTTCAATACATTCACCGCAACCGGCACAATTGTACAGTCCTAACATTTTGTTACCGCCTTTATTAATTTATTATTTCATATTAATACCAGCATAGAGAAACAACTTTACTGAAATCGGTCTCCGGATAACATAACAGGGGGGAAAGAGGCTACTTTTTACAGCGCTCCATCGAACCGCAATTTTCTTCGAAATTAAAGTCTATGAATGCAATCCGCCTTTCTTACCGAAAAGATCGTGACAGGAGTAGTTGGCGGTCCCGTGTTTGTGAGCACCATTTTATGTTTACTCATAATCCTCCTCCTTGATGTTAAGATTGAATATGTGGTTTCGGACAGGTAAAAATTTTAAAGATATAGCTCACTATCTGCACTGATAGTGAGCTATAAATCAAGACGCAATAAATATTCCACACTTAATATTTTTTTGCTTTGCTGTATGGGTCTTTTGGAATTTCCGAACACCTTTTTTTCACCTGCTGCTCTATTCCCAGAACTACACAGCGTACGCTATTGTACCGTCTCTGGAAATCTGGATTATCAACCCCATCCGGGGTGCGGGACATGGCCATTATCTTTATCTATTGTCCATTCCAGCTCAAGCATTTTCTATTTCGGTTGCAATTTGTGCATCGGCCTTTTGGTTCAAACGTTCCGGAACCGCGAAATTCCCCTCATTTGCACAATTGTTTCTGTCGAGGATCTCCTCTTCCTTTTTTTGTATTAATTCCTGTTGTTCTTTTGCAATTGAATCTATTACTTTGTCTACCAGTTCGCTCATTTCCTTTGACATTGGCAGCATATCGCCTCCTTTATTGATTTGATTTTGATACTTGGTTCTTCGATTGAAATATCTATTTATCCACAGGTCATAACGTTTGAAACAGCACTCATAACTTAGATTGATATAAAAAACCCTTTCCTCGTAGCCACGCCACGGTGTCCGCGGAACAGGAAGTCCGCCGTCATGACCGGTGAACATGAGTTGTGGCGGATTCTCTAAAACCAATTGCTTAAACCCTTTTCCTGTCCCCCAGTTATTGAGTAATTCATTACATTGGATAATGGCTAAAATTTTGGGGGCAATTCCATTACGTTGATAAATCACCTGATACGTTGGTATAGCATCGGCTCCAATATATAACAGGCTTAAACGTTTTGGACCGAAATCATCGTTTTTATCCGCTTTGCGCTCCACCACCAGCCATACGGCATAGTCTCCTTTCAGATCAGGGCACAACTCTTCCGGAGTTAAATTGCGTTGAGCCACGGTTTTGTAACCGGTGAATGGCCTTCTTCTAATATTGTTAAGAAAATCCTCCCGGATAACCCAATGATCAATATAGATAAAACTTTGGCAATATCTGCCAAGAAACGCTACGGGATTACCGTCAGTGCCGCACCCGGGATAATAACATGAATCCGAGAGAACACTCAGCAGTGGAAATGGTTTGTTATTGATGTCGTCTTCGGTCAAATTCATCAACCATTCAGGAACATGGTTAATTTTGATACCGGGCACAGCTGCGTTTATTTTGTTGTCACGGTCGTGATTAAAATAGATGAAATTGTACTTACTCTGGTCTCGTTCCGGCATTACAATCCCCCTTATTGTTTTAGTCAAGTTAACACAATATTCTAATAAAATTGCAAAAAAATTTACGGCTGACAATTAACCGTTAACCATTAACCATCTGTCATATTTCTTTCAGGCGGTACTGCAGACCGGAGTCACGTTTTATACAGGTGGCGACAGCTTTTTCAAATACCTCTTGGTTGACCATCAACTGCACGGCTTCTTCCGCACGGGTGAGACCGGTGTAAATGAGTTCACGGGTGAGTACAGTGTTATATATGTCCGGCAATATCATCAGGATTCGTTCGAATCCTGATCCCTGGGATTTGTGAATAGTCATCGCATAGGCGGTATCGTGAACCGGCAGTCGCGAGACCGGGAATGAAATAAAACTGTCGGTCCCGGTTTGCGGAAAATAGGCGCGAAGCTCCGGTTTGTCCCCGTTGGAATCTACTTGTTCGTCATGCCAGATAATTCCGGTATCGCCGTTGAATAAGTTCATTGTATAATCGTTTTCCGTGATGATGACAGGTCTTCCTTTATAATTGATTGAACAATTCGGATTATTGCCCTCTACTTTATCCGCGAGGATCTCTGTTACCAGGTGGTTGATGTTATTAACCCCATAGGGGCCTTCCCGGTTTGAACAGAGGATCCTGAATTTATTAAAGCTATTGTAGGCATCTTTAACATTTTTCTCGCGGTGAAATGAAGAATAACCAGTTTCATCAATAATTTTTTTGAGTGCTTTTTTAAGTTCAGCATTTTCAGCGGGCTTGAGTATCGTTATGCTTTTGTTCTGACCGTTGGTCAGTTCTTTCCACGCGTCCGTGGCATTGCCGGCGTTAATCAGGCAACTGATTTCCGCAATTTTTTTATTGCTGCGATAGTTATTTTTTAGCGCGACTGCGGTGTCAACCATACATTGAGCGGCGGCGTTGTCGGACTCCTCTGGCTTGTTTGATTCATCCGACCCCACTGACTCAGCGGAGAACTGTTTAAATTCCTGCATGAACTCTTTGGTGAAATGTTCCGCATTGGTAGCAGCACAAATATCGGCGAGAATCGCGCCGGATTCGACCGAAGCCAACTGGTGATGATCTCCGAGCAGGATCAGTTGTGTGCCGGCGCCGAGCGCTTTGAACAACTTGGTCATAAGCGGCAACGGTACCATGGACGCTTCGTCCACCACCACTACGTCGGCAGATAGCGGGTTTTCTGCATTATGCGTGAAGTAGGGTGAACCTGGGATAAAGCCAAGCAACCGGTGGATGGTTTTAGCCTTGATTAATTCTGAAAAGCCATTGTCGCCAATGATTTCTTTAGCTTTGGTGCTTAAATTATTTTCCAGCGATTCCTGAATTCTGACGGCGGCTTTACCGGTAGGCGCGCAGACGGCGATTCTAATTTTTCTATTTTCAACATGAGCCTGTTCAATGATTAGCGAAAGCACTGCTGCGGCAATAGTTGTTTTGCCGGTGCCCGGACCGCCGGAGATGACGGAAAAATGGTTGCGCAGTGCTAGAAAAACCGCAAGTTTTTGCCACTCATCAATCTTCCACTCGGGATTTTTAGTTTGCCGGTCGCAAGAATATTCTGCCATCATCCGTCCCCATGTTACAGGATTATTGATGTTTATGCACGCGGCTTTCTCGCGGATTATTTCCGCCAATATGTGTTCATATTCCCAGTAGCGGTAGATGTAAAGGCGATTATGTTCATCAATGACCAAGGGCGTTTTTGTTTGATTTTGATTTGCCTCGAGTCCAACGACATTTGTTATTAATAATTCCTCTCTCCATTTCTCCGCCGTTGCTGGAAAAGATATGGATTCCTGTTCGGCTTTGAATTCCTTACCGGTGCTTTCCAGATATTCATTTAATTTTTTCCCGGCGTGTTCTGCCAGGTCAATGCAGATATGGCGGTTACCCAGGGTAATATTGCTGACCAGCATGGCTGACAGACGAAGGGTATCCGAACCCTTGTCACCCGCCAGCCCACACATAAGTTCTGCAAAATGAAAATCCATCTCGTTAAAAATACCCGGCTTTTTAAGTTTTGTCATATTTGTTCCCATGTTTCACCATTGTTATATTTATTAATTCGTACCCCTCCGTTTACGTTTTAAACACATTAATTTCATTCAAAAGCAGCGAGAATCCTCCGGTCAGGTTTGTCGAAAAACATCCCGGTCGGTTCACCGTCAACGTTTCCCCCTAAACCACGGAGGAACAGATAGATAACCCCGCCGAAATGTTCATCGTAGTTATAATCTTTCAATTCCTTATTCAGGAGTTTGTCGAGGGCTTTGACGTAGATGCTGTATTGCAGCACATAACGGTTTTTAATCATCTCCCGCGTGAGGTTTTCCTGAGAATAGTCCTGAAGTTCATCGCCCAGCTTATTGCTCTTCCAGTCAAGAATGTAGTATTTACCCTTGTAGATGAAGACCAGATCAAGTTTTCCAGTCATAAAGCCATTGATGCTGAAGCTATTATTCTCCAACAGTGCCGGAAACTGTTGTTTTATAAGCTTATTAGTGGCGAAATCTTTAAAGGCTTCTGCCACTTTCCTGTGTGAGAATTCATGCAATGGATAGTAGAACTCCATTTCCGAAACCCGGTCGGCGAGAACAACGTCCTTCAGTTTAAAGTTGACATCACTGAAAGTTAATGTTTGCTCCAATATACCGCGCATCATTGCCACGGCAGAATCAAGAAGTCTGGCACTACTCATGGCATTATTCTTGTTAAGTACCGGCTGTACTTTTTCTCTAATGTCATTGTCGTCAGCGGCGAAATCAATCAGTTCGAACATTTCATGGACGATGGTGCCAAGTTCCGCGGCCAGGGTATTTTCCGGAATCTGTGTCCAGAAGGTGTTGACTGATTGCGTCGGCTGAACCGTGGGCGCGTAGAGGTTATTCCCCTCTTCGTCGTCCTTATCATTGCCGGAGAATTGTAAGTTATTATTATACCGGGTCAGTCCGGAAAAGCTGGACATCCGCCATCTCGTGTCGATTTTGCCTTCAAATGTTCTCGATCTCGCGTCAATTTCTATATTTTCCGGTACATAAGAATACTTTTCAGTCGTGACTGCAGGATAATCAACTTTGAGCGCTGGCAGATGCGTGTTTATCCGGTTTTCCATCCGTGTAACCGTATCTTCTTGCATATTCCTGCGCTTGGAGATGCTTTTCATCCCCTCAATGTAATTATCGAACTCTAACTCAGCAGCCGGTGCGTAGAGAAGATAACCTAACGCGCTGTAATCACTGTTACGGATATTGCCACCATAGATATAGGTCAGATTTTTTGCGCGGGTGACTGCCACATATAACAGGCGCATCCGCTCGGCCAATTCCTCGTTCCACGTCTTATACAATTTCTCCCGTTCATCCTCTTTAACTCCGTTGAAGTGGATGACCCGTTTAAAATCGTCATCATGGTAAACAAAATCCTCTTCATTTACACTGCTTCTGATGTGTGACACGAACGGACAAAAAACGATCGGGAATTCTAGTCCCTTGCTTTTATGGATGGTCATAATTTTCACTGCTTCATCATCGCGCTCCAATCTGACCTGGAAACTGTCGTCGGGTAATCCTTCAGTATTCGTGCGTTTTTCGATGAACCAGTTAAGCAAACCGTTAATGCCAAGTTTTTCTGTCGTTTCTGCCTCGTGCAATACTTCTGCCAGGTGCAGCAGATTGGTCAACGCTCGTTCGCCATCGTTATATTTGAGAAGTCTCACATAGATATTGTCGCCGTCGGTAAACAGCGATTTTTCATTTAAAAAGGCGCGAAACATCCGCATAAATGATTTGGCCGCCCATAAATAGTGATATTCTTGAAACCGGTTGCTCCATTCCTCAATTCTTTTGCCGGCCTCATCACCTTTACCGGTATTTGCCAGCCATGTAGCATCTGTAGAAATGATTCTGGAGCCAAGCGCAGCAGCGACAAGTTTTGAATTGCCTGGAGTTGCGACGGCGCGCATGAATATTTCCATCTGCAAGGCTTCATCAGTGTCGAATACCTTGCAGGAATGTTGGAGAACGGCTGGAATATTGCACTTTTCGAGAGCCACTTTTATACTAGCAGCCTCCTTGTTTGTTCTGGTGAGGATGGCAAAGTCGGAAGGCTTGATCTCTTCAATTTTTTCGCCACTTTGAAAACATGCTTTCCCATCCTTGGAAAGATTCATCAACCGGGTAATTTCGCCCGCAACCGACGCGCAAATTGTTTTTCTCGATTCCCCAATGCCTATATCACTTGCCTCGCGAGTCCAGCAAAGCTTAAGCGCTCCGGCATCTTTACCATCTATCATCAATTTGCGAAGATTCCCTTTGCTGCGTTCCGCAGATTCAACTTTCTTGTATTCCATTTCATCGAGGATAAACGGGTTGAATATTGTCTTGTCTTCCGTATTGAAAAGTTTGTTAACATCTGCCACAAGCTGCTCTTGTGTGCGGAAGTTCACTCCAAGCATATTCTGGTTAGTTATTGCCTCTGTCGCCTTGAAATAGGTGAAAACATCAGCACTTCTGAATGAGTATATTGCCTGCTTGGGATCGCCGATGAAAAATAGAACACGGTCATCGTTTGATGAATTATTGTCCATGAACACGGTATTAAAGATTTCAAACTGTACATTATCCGTATCCTGGAATTCATCAATCAATACGGCACGGTATTTTTCACGGATTGCCTGTTGCAACGCAGGATTGGCATTAAGCGCGTCGCGCAGTTTTACCAGCAGATCATCGAAAGTTTGGATGTTGTCCGTGTCCTTCCGTTTGGTGAGTTCATCTTTAAGATATCTATAGAATGAAGACTTAATCTCCAGTGCAATCATATCAAGCGGCTCACTAAGTTCTTCACAAGCATCAAAAAACTCATGAATAATTTTTTTCTTTTGCTCTTTGCCTTTTTTCAGTAGTGCATCTTTTATTTTAGTGTTAGAAAACACAATTAAAGTTTCGAAATCGGCACGGGAAATATTACGGTCCTTGCCTGTCGCAATCCTGTCAAGTGCCAATATATGTTCTTTTAATGGCTCAGGTCCAAATTTATCTTTAGCGCCACTCAAAATTCCTGCAGCGACATTCTGTTGAATTATTTCGATGATACCGTCTTTGTTGGCAGCCCAGATAGTTTTAACCTTTTCCATCTGTTCTTGCAGGTTTTTTACCGAACCATTTTCGGTGCCGGTATCTGTTTCAGTAGCTGATTCAGTATCTATTCCTGTATCCGGTACTATTCCAGGTTTCATCAGTTCCTTCGCCAATTCTTGCAGTTTTTTCATGTTGATTTTCAGATGAGCGGCTGCGGCTGCGATGAGGTGCGGTTGGTGGTAGAAATGTTTCCGCCAATAATCATTAATTATCCCGGTTATCAGTTCGCTGGGGTCGGTCAGGAGCTCGGTATCGAAAAGAAATCCGGATTCGAATGAATTATCGCTCAGCATCCGCTTACAGAAACCATGAATCGTGTAAATGGCAGCCAGATCAAAATCCAACACTGCAAGCAATAATCTGCGGCAGGCATCGGTTTTTTTATCTCCATCCACTATGAAATTATCCAGAATAGCTTTTGCAACGCCATCCGGTTCATTTGCCGGGTCAGTAAGATAATCCAAGGCGGCCACCAACTCCGCCCGGATTTTTTCCCGGAGTTCAGCGGTGGCTGCCTCCGTGAAGGTAACCACGAGAATACTGTCGATGGACCGTTTCTTTTCGACAATCAGTCGCAGGAAGATTTTCTGAATATTGAAAGTCTTGCCGGTGCCGGCGCTGGCCTCGATTACATTATTACCCTGTATTAAATTTTTTTCAGCGTCAAAATTATCCATTATATTATCCTTTATTTTTTTCAGCGTCAACGTTATCTTATTATTTCGCCGGCGCTCACTCCTCTTCAGCTATTTTCTCTTTTTCTCCTTGCTTTATAGATTCTAACATCGGACAAAGAATGGACTTGGCCAGCGTTTTAAACTCTTCAAGTTGTTCGGTGTATTCTGTGGCGAAGAAAAAATCTTCAGTAAAGCAGTATTTGATATATTTATCAAAGGCGTCTCCAAAGGAGAGATCCCAGTCAGGATCAACTTCATATTTTTTTGCCGCTTTCTTTAGCGCCGAATCTTCATCTTCGGTGGTTATTAATATTTTATCCGGAACTAACTGGCTGCCCGCCGGAACGATCTTCGCGAGAGCATCCTTTCTTTTCTCCGCAGCTTTTGCTGTTTCATTCACAAACGCATAGGCGCTTTTAGGAAAGAATGGCAGTGGATGGGTCGAACATCCATCTATAAAAATGGCAGTCAAGTCGTTCATAATTTCTACAGCTTTTGATTCACCAATAGCGGGGAAATTGACCTCTTTATCCTTGAACAAGAGGACTGTGTTAACAGGGGAACATGTATTAATGGCAAGATGATTCAACCAGGCTTCAATTTTATATTTGGCAGATTCCTCCGCAAAGAAATATAATACCTGTTTCTTTATTTCTTTATTAATTTTGTACAGGCTGCGAAGATTGCCTGTCAACCTGACCCCGTCTTCTAGTTTGAGTTCCCACTTTACTGGGTCACACAAATCATGCCCATCGGTCAACTTTTGGAGTTTATCCGCAAATGTGCTAGATTCGTCAAAAAGTTCTTTATAAATGGTTGACGCAAACGGTTCCGCCGGCAGCATCCCTTTGGCCATCATATCGAGATAGAAGTTCCCTCCAGCTTCAAGCTCCTCCTTTGCCTCTTCGCCGTTATGATTTATTATCGACTTCAGGATAACCTGATTAATGTGATATTTCTGAAGAGAATTAAGATCAAACAATTCCTCTTCATCCAGTTCTGCGTCGTCATCCTCATCCAGCCGCAAATTCAGCCGGTTTTTTAGAAAATATTTAGCCGGATTCTTGAAAAAAC
>CAYMSF010000081.1:0-14906 GCA_964392985.1 uncultured Victivallaceae bacterium
AGTAATATAACACGCCTTATATAAATCGCAAATATTTATGACGTTAAGTATAACATTTTTTGTGTAATTCATTTTTTATCCTTATTTTAAAATCAATTTTACATAATTTACCACAATTAACACAGATAATATTTAAAACATGTGCAATTTTATACTGAAATGACAGCCGTTCCAATTTAACTGGTAAAATTCCAGGAAAAATGTCTGTTATTAAAATCCACTGCGGTAATGGTGTCGCCGGGATTGATTGCATTCACACCGGAAGGCGTCCCGGTAAATATCATATCTCCTGGTAAAAGCTCCCAGTAACGGGCAATTTCAATTAACAGGCGCGGTATCGGATACAACATCATTCCAGTATTGCCAGTCTGACGCACTGCGCCATTGACAGTACAGGAAAAGGAAAGATTATTCAAGTCAATATCACAATTCCATGCGGTAAACTCACCTATCGGCGCGCTGTAATCAAAAGACTTTGACTTTTCCCATGACAAACCGTTGTTCCGTAACTTGTCCTGGACATCGCGCATGGTTAAATCAAATCCGACACTCAGTCCGGCAATATAATCCAGTGCTTCAAGTTCCGTATGCGGCTTTCCCGCCTTGCCGATTAGAACAACAATTTCAACCTCATGATGCAGGAGATTGCCAAACGTCGGGAACGGGATAGCCGGAGCATCAAAAGAAACCAACGATGTTGCCGGTTTTAAAAAAATTACCGGTTCATCTGGAATCTGATTTTTCAATTCTTCGATATGCGCGGCATAGTTGCGTCCGATACAAAATACACGTTGCGGTAAATAAACCTCTTCAGCCAACTTAATATTCATATCATTTATACTCTATAAGGTTGCAATTTTAAAATAGATTGCGAAGATTTTGAGAATTGGTTCGTATTCTGAGAGGCTGCCGATACCGTGGTATCGAAAGTCTCGAAGAGTGCGAATCCAAAATCAAAAGATCGCAACCGCTTTGCGACGAGGGTCTTGCGGTTGTCTTTTTCCGTTCCTTCTTCAGGCGATATTCATATCGCCAATCAGTCGGATCGAAAAAATCCAATACACAAACCTACTCGTCTATTTTAAAATTTCAACCTTATAGAGTATAACTCAGGATTGATTTTATTTTTGTTTCGATTTTATCTGCCATCCGGTAGAAACCAAGATCCGTGGGATGAACAAGATCAACTGTGCATTCTTCATAGTCCTTTCCCAACAACGTCCCGCCATTTAGAAAATGAATATTGGCGTCGCCATCAGCACGCAACTTTCTTATCAGTTGCTGTTGGAAACGCAAGCTATCCTGTAACATTTTCTGTTTACTGACAATTTTAGGGTCATCACAGACAAAATCAATAAAACCGAATTTAATGCAGGAGACCACCAGAATAGGAACTTCGCGATCGTGTTGACGCAATATTTTAATAAAAACGGGAAGAGTATTTTGAAGCGTATCACCGGCATTAGCTTGATAATCGAGAATAATCATGGCAGGTTTTTTGATGCTTGAAATGATTTGTGCAAGTTCCGGCTCGCCTTTGCCATTACCGGAAAAACCCAGATTGATGAATGGCCGGTTCAGATGCCGGCTCAAGATATTACTATAACATGACCCGGGTCTAGCGGCACAACCACCCTGGGTAATTGATGTACCATAAACCACCAGAGGTGATTCAGAAACAAATGGTGGCGGCGGTAACAGTTCAGCATCGACTGGAAGACCTATCAGCACCTCGTCAACGCCTTTATAAAGCGGAAAATTAATTGTAAAATTGCGCATTCTGCCGTCACAACAATCAAAAAGTTCGCTTTTGTATTCGATTTTGCCAATCTCAAATCTTGATACCCCGCTAAATTTCTCATTGCCGGGTTCGCCAATGTAAAGGTCGAATCCGTTCGATCCGGTTTGTGGCATGTGATCCATCAAAATAGAATCACGCAATTTAACTTTTAAACTGATTTTGCTGGCATTGGAACGGAATTTTACCTGCCCGCCGGCAGTATGCCACGCCAACGATTCAACACCCGCGGAAAGTACACCAGAATTTTTCAGCGGTATTCGCCGGTAAATACTGTCTTGTTGAAACCAGTTAAATCCAACCAGTTTGAAAGGTTTAGAGTATGGTTGATGCCAGCGCAACCCATTCTCATCAACTGTTTTTATCGCCATATTCCGGTCTAATCTACCGATATTGCTAATCTTTTTGTTCATTTTATTCCGCCTTGAATTGTTGACCAGATTAAGAACTCAGGATATTTTTCCTGCATCACTTTTGCGATTGCATCGGCAAATGCGCGATCATGGCAAATCGCAAATAGTGTCGGCCCGCTTCCTGTCATTTCAACGCCCAAAGCACCGGCCCCAAGCAATTCACGCTTAATAATAGACAGGACAGGAAATTTATCAAAAACTGCGGGAGCTAAATCATTCCGGAGATACCGGGTCATTGCTGAAAAATCGCCAACGCTCCAAGCAGCCAAAAGAGGGTTGAGAATATTCTCATCCGCAGATTCAATAGCCCCGGGATTCAAATGCTGATAGGCCCAGGCTGCGCTGACTGGAAAGCAGGGATTGACAATCACTAGCGGCAAGTCAGGAAACTTTCCGGAAACCGGGCTGATTTTTTCACCGATACCTTGAGCCGTCGCCAGAACTGGTGACAAAAAGAATGGCACGTCAGCGCCAAGTTGCAAAGCAATTTCAAGAAGTTGCGATTCAGAAAGCAAGTTATAGCGGGACTGCAACATGCGTAATACCGCGGCGGCGTTACTGCTTCCACCGCCCATCCCGGCGGCAACTGGAATATTTTTGCTGATGGAGAACTTCCAGTCAGGCTTTAATCCGGCACAACTGGAGTACGCCATGGCAGCTTTATGACAAATATTACCGGCATTCTGCGGCACCTGCTGATGGTCGCAGCAAACGTGCAATCCATCACAATATTCCATGGTAATGTAATCTGCCGGAACTGCCAAGGGCATAAACAGAGTCAATAATTCATGATAGCCATCGCTGCGTTTACCCGTCACCCGGAGGAACAGATTAAGTTTAGCGATTGAACTGATAGAATCAATCTTCCTGTCCATAGGCAAATGTGAACCCGTAATGATCATTGTATTCCTGAATCTGCCTGGTTATTTCTATTGCCAGACTTAAAGCGCGCAAACCATGCTCCCCGGTAACCTTAGGTTCTACGACATGCCCGGTAGCCATGGTTTCCTTGACGCAACCAATAAAGTTTTCCAATTCATCCGCCAAAGCATTCTTTTCATCCAGATTAATATCTTTCCGGGCAAGACCAACCTTGTTACGCTTTAAAACCATACCCGTATGATTGGCATAATCCATGGAAATATAACAGTCTTTAAGGAATACTCTGAAGCGACGCATCGGTTCCATGCTTACCCGACTGGCGGTAATGTTGGCAGCACTGCCATTGGTAAATTTAATACGGACACTGGCGATATCTTCGGTTTTGCTTAAAACAGGAATGCCTATTGCATCTATCCGTTCAACATCGCCTTTAACCATCGTCAAAATCAAGTCAAGGTCATGAATCATCAGGTCAAGAACGACACTTACTTCAGTGCCACGCCGGTGCTGACCGGGTCGTGCCGGTGGATATTGAGCCAACCGGTGAGCTTCTACAAATCTAGTCTCAGAGGCGTGTTTCTGTAAGAAATCCATCGCCGGATTAAACCGTTCCACATGTCCCACAGCAAGAACAAGATTTCTTTTTTTGGCTTCTGCTACAAGTTCTTCAGCATCTTCAACCGTGGAAGCAATCGGCTTTTCGATTAACAGATGTTTGTTCATCCGCAATAAAGGCATCGCCGTTTCGTGATGCCTGGTTGCCGGTACCGCAACGCTCAAAGCGTCACAACATTCGGCAAGCGATTCCGGAGTATCAAATACTTTCAGGCCGAATTCCTGTCCAACTTTTTCAGCAGTTTCTCTGGAGACATCATAGATGCCGACGACATTGGCATTCTCACTCAAATGGTACAATCTGGCATGGTGACGACCAAGCGCACCCACCCCGACAACCCCGACATTGATTTTTGCCTGCTCCATTATCTACCTTTTGTTCATCGCGTTAAATTGTCAATAATTCCAGAGCAAAACGGAGTAATGCTCTGTTTCAAATGGTCTAATATACACCATTCTTTATGAAAAGTCATTATTCTATCAAAAATATTCCGTTTCATATTTGCTTTATACCCCTTAGATAATTTATATTTAATAATGACAAATGTGAAAAAATATAACGCATCATAAAAATAAGGATGCCAGTCATGGAAAAAGATTATAAATATAAAAGAGTGCTGCTTAAGATAAGCGGTGAATCATTAAAAGGGGATAGTTCAACCGGATATTCCGCAAACGCTGTCGCGGAAATAGTTGAACGCATTAAAAATATCGTTGATAGCGGCGTGGAAACCGCGCTGGTCATCGGCGCCGGCAACGTTTGGCGCGGCATTAACGGCGCCAGCAGAGGTATGGATAGCGTTACTGCTGACTACATGGGTATGCTGGCAACTATTATGAATGCACTTTGCGTCAAAGACGCATTTGATGCAGCGGGCGTCAGTGCGGAAATTCAGACTTCGATTCCAATGGAACCGATAGCCCCGCGTTACAACCGGGCGGCGGCAATAGCGGCGCTGGAATCAGGTAAAGTTGTTATTTTTGCCGGCGGTACCGGCAGCCCGTTTTTCACCACCGATACTACAGCGGCGTTGCGGGCACTGGAAACCGGTTGCGATGTTGTTTTAAAAGCCACCAAAGTTGACGGAATATATACCGCAGACCCCAAAAAATACCCGGATGCCGTCCGGTTTGAAACCATTACCTACGATGAGGCGTTGAGCCGGCAGTTAAAAATTATGGATTCAACCGCGTTTGCCATGTGCAGTGACAATAATCTGCCCATAATCGTCTTTAATTTTTCTGATCCGGATGCGTTGGACCGGGTAATGCGCGGCGACACCTCCATTGCCACGGTTGTAACCAGACAGGAAGATACATTGTGAGTAAAATTCATCCAACCGCGATAATCTCGCCGGAAGCGGAAATCGGCAGTAATGCGGAAATCGGACCTTACTGTGTAATTGAAGATAATGTCAAAATCGGCAGTAACTGTTACCTTGATGCCAATGTCAAAATTGCCCGATATACTACCATCGGTGACAACTGCCGTATATATTTCGGCGCGTTTATTGGCGCAGAACCGCAAGATCACCGCTTCAAACCCGGTGTAATTTCATTTACCGAAGTTGGTAACAACGTTACGCTGCGGGAATACGTTACTGTCCACCGTTCACCATTTGAACAGCAGAAAACGATTATCGGTGATCATACCCTGTTGATGGCATTCGTCCATGTCGGTCACGATGCCGTCATTGGTAAGCACGTCACGGTTGCCAATCATACCGGCATCTCCGGTCATGTCAATATAGAAGATTATGCGGTTCTAAGCGGCTATATTCTTATTCATCAATTCTGCCGAATCGGACAGTTGTCCATGACTGGCGGCAGAACCATTGTCACTCAGGACATTCCGCCATATTGCATGCTTGCCGAAAATTGTTGTATCTGCGGTCCCAATACTGTTGGACTCCGTCGTGCCGGGCTTTCTGCAGAACGTCGTGTGGCCATCCGTCAGGCTATAAAAATATATTTCTTTAAAGGGTTGAATTCAAAAAATGCGTTTGCTGAAATTGCCAAAATTGAAGCTACCCCTGAGGTAATGAGTTTTGTTGATTTCATACAGAATACCAGTCGCGGCATTATGGCGGGAGACCCGAACATGGTTTTTCGTCGTGACGTAATCCTCGAAGACTGACCATCCACCCTGTTTACTTAAATCATATTATTTCCGGATTTATGAAAAACTATCTTGGCTTAAATTATAGAATGGATTAGATTAATAACTGTTTATTACGGTTATGATGAACATAAACCGGTTGTTCAATTCAGGTAAAATATAATGAATCTACTATTTATTGGTGATATTGTCGGTAAAGGCGGGCGCAAGGCAGTATTGGAGTTGAGTCCGATTCTACGCCGGGAATTCAATTGCAGTTTCTGCATTGCCAATGCTGAAAATATCGCTGCCGGCTCAGGAATGACGGCAAAATGCCTTTCCGACCTTAATCCGGTTGTTGATGTATTTACCAGCGGAGACCATGTCTGGGATCAAAAACAGTTTGAAATGGAGATTGTCAATCTGGATAATGTTCTGCGCCCGGCAAATTTCAGTAACCTGCAACCGGGCAGAGGTTGGCGGGTATATCGTAATCCCGGCGGCGGTGAACTGGCGGTAATTAATCTGCTAGGCAAGGTTTTTGTCCGGGAAAGCGCCTACTGTCCATTCGAAACGGTTGAAAAAATACTCAAGGAAATTCCATCTGCAGTTAAGTCAGTTTTTGTTGATTTCCATGCCGAAGCCACCAGCGAAAAGGCGGCAATGGGTTATTTCCTCAACGGTAAAGTTACCGCGGTAATCGGTACTCATACTCATGTTCAGACGGCCGATGCCAAAATTCTCAGCGGCGGAACTGCATTCATTTCCGATACTGGTATGACTGGAGCAGAATATTCCGTTCTTGGACGCCAGGTTGAAGCTGTCATTGAAAAATTCCGTTCCGGAATGCCCAAGGCGCTTCCGGTAGTAGAAACCGGGATCAGGTTGGATGCCGCAGTTATTTCTTATGACCACATGACCGGAAGAGCAAACGGTATTAAAACAATCAGCCGGATGAGTACTATTTAGGAGATAATAATTATGAGTGGAAAGATGCCGGCAATAGATTTTGCCAGAGTGGATATACTGATCGAACTGGCTTTGGCTGAAGACCTCGGCGATAAAGGCGATACTACCAGCAATTCGGTAATTCCGGCTGGAATAACTGCTACTGCGAAACTGAATTGTAAAGAAGACTGTGTCTGCGCCGGATTAAGTGTCGCGCAACGGGTATTCAGCGCTGTTGATGCTTCTTTAGTTTGGAAATCACTCGTTAATGATGGCGATTTTTGTCCCCGTGGCACCACACTGGCGGTAGTTACCGGTTGTGCATGTTCGTTACTTACAGGAGAACGTACCGCACTAAATTTCCTTCAACGTTTATGCGGTATAGCGACTACGGCAAAACGTTATGTTACCTCGCTGGAAGACAGCAAAACCGTCATTCTTGACACCAGAAAAACCACACCAGGATGGCGTAATCTGGAGAAATACGCTGTTGCAGCAGGCGGCGCATCGAACCATCGTATCGGTCTTTATGACCGCATCATGATCAAGGATAATCATCGCGAACTCGCCGGACTTGAGGGAAACAATGGTATTACCCGTTCTGTTCAACGTGCCAGACAACAATATCCTGATCTTGAAATTGAAGTTGAAGCAGATACTCTGGATGACGTTCGCGAAGCAGCCGCTACCGGCGCTGAATATATTCTACTGGACAATATGACGGATGAACAGATGGCAGAGGCAGTAAAAATTGTCTCCGGCAGGGCAAAACTTGAAGCCAGTGGCGGCATCACACTTGAACGTATCAATAAAATTGGTAAACTAGGCATTGACTTCATTTCAGTCGGAGCGTTGACACATTCAGTCAAAGCTTCAGACATTTCCATGGAAATAACGCTGACTTAATGCCTGGTTCAATTTTCAAAGCAACTCTTGCAAAATCGGTTTTAACGTGTAGTTTTCCGTGACATTGATTGATTCACAATAATAATAAATATTTTTAATCAGGAGTTTACTTATGATCGCCAGACTAAAGGGAATATTAATTGAATCGTCTTTCACTCAGACCATTATTGATGTTCACGGTGTCGGCTATCAGGTTTTTATTCCAATGAGTACTTTTGATAAACTGCCGCGTATCGACTCAGAAATAACCCTGCTCATTAACACTCAGGTTCGCGAAGATGACATCAGTTTGTACGGTTTTGCCACTGCAGAGGAAAAACAACTTTTTGAGTTACTTATTGCCACAAACGGCGTCGGTCCCAAACTGGCGTTGAGCATTCTCAGCAGCATGCCGGTAAGTTCATTCTGCAGCGCCGTTACCCATCGTGACATAACGCTGATTAAACGCATCAACGGTATCGGACCGAAAACAGCTGAACGGCTGCTGGTTGAACTTCATGATAAAGTCAGCAAACTCGTTCCTGTAACCGGTGGAACTGGCAAAACTATCCCGGACAAACTCGCCATTGCCGCCGAAGACGCGCTATTGGCTCTCGAACAGCTCGGGTTTAAATCTGATAAGATTAGAAAAACTATTCATAAAATTATTGAAGATTTGCCGGAATCGGAATGTTCCAGTGAAAATCTCATCCGCAAAGCGCTTCAAGCTCTTAATATCTGATTTATTGCATTACAAAAGATATCAAACATTTACTGCAATTATTTTCCCCAGAGGCGGTTCATCAATGCAGAAATTTTACCTTTCATTGCGCTGATTTTTTCCGCGGCATCTTCTTCTCCGGCGATATAATCAATCATCAATTTTCCTTCTTCAGCACAAATACGGTCATGTACAGGGAAATATTCACGGATGAGAAAATTAACATATTTAACCAGTCGCAAATGTCCGTAAACTCCGATACGTTGACCGTTGACCGCATCAACCGCGACAGAGTTAAACCCCTTTATTGCCGCGATTAAATCTTCCAATTCCGCTGATTCTGCAAGAACAACCGTATAATACCAGCCGAATAATTCGCCTTTGTCACAACCATGTGAATCGCTCACCCCGACCACTGGAAAATCATTTCCCTCTGCCCGCTCTTCAATATACCTGACAACTTGCAGATTATTCGATTCCATTTCATGAGGATAGTAGCCTCCGATTAACTCGAAAGCATCAAACTTTTTGCGCTTGAATATTTGCGTCATCAGCTCTTCAGAAATATAGAATCTGTCAGCGGTTTCCCAATAGGGGTGGGAGAATACGGCAAGTCCGCCACCTTCCCTGATTTTATCGAAACACCATTCACACGACGCCACCTGGAATCTGATTCCGTCCGGAATATCAATTAGTTTTGACGCGGCTTTTTTAACCTCGGTATAATATTTTTTTTCGTGTTCCCGGAAATATTGACCAACACCGATTTTTCCACCAAAATTAATAATATGCGTCTGATTGTCCGGAGGATGAACCTCCTCGCCCAAATAACATTTAAAATCGGTATTCAAGTTTTCAATCGCGCCTATTGCCTCAACCGATGACTCATGCGTATGATGATCGGTAAGCGCCATGAAGTCCAAACCAATCTTACGGCAGGATGCCGCAACATAACCCGGTGATTCCCGTCCATCGGAACCAGTACTGTGAATATGAAAATCTCCCTTGAATGGACGCAAGCTAAAAAGATCTTCATTTAGTGAATAAATCCGAAAAGAATAAGCTTTATCACGTTTGCCACCTTCGCAATAACTGACACGAATGGCGTGTTCTGACTCTCCGGCAAAGAACATATCAATCAAAATCACGCCTTTAACCAATTTAAATTTAACGGGAGAAGGATCTTCAACTTCGACGCTTTGTCCTTTTCTATTGACACTATCCCGTGATACGCTCGTAATTTTTAAATTTACCTTTCCAGGAAAATCAACATGACGAAAAAGCGGCCTGATAGTAATTTGGCTTTTTCTGTCTGCCGGAACAACCGTGGGATAAACATCGAAAAATCTTAATTCTGTTTTCAAAATAGCCAGCCCCCTGAAGTATATATTGCAATGTATTTTACAATGAATAAATTTCTTTATATTTTGTTTTCAGATAACGCAAATAAGGGGCAGGATCAATTTTTCTTCCAGTGGCTTTGGTCACTAAATCTTGAGGTTCAAATTTGGCGCCATGACGGTAAATTTTATCCGACAACCACTGGCGTAATTCAGAAAAATTACCATGTCGAATCTGCTGATTGACTTCAGGCAGCTCCATCACCACCTGCTCCCATAACTGTGCAGCAATAATGTTACCGAGTGCGTAAGTCGGAAAATAACCGATGGCACCACCGGCCCAATGCACATCCTGCAACACGCCATGCGCGGCATCCGGAGGGGTAAGACTAAGATATTGTCGCATCATTTCATTCCAATATTCCGGCAAATCTTTTATCGCGACCTTGCCTTCTATAACAGCAATTTCTATTTCCAGCCGCAACATAATATGAAGATTGTAGGTCGCTTCGTCTGACTCAACACGAATCAAAGAACGTTTAACCTTATTAATGCCGCGGTAAAAATCATCAAGCTTAACATTGTCAAACGCACCGGGGAATGCAAGACGCAATTTCGGAAAAAAATATATCCAGAAATTTTTTGAACGCCCGACAATATTTTCCCACAGACGGGATTGGGATTCATGGATTCCCAGTGATGCCCCGTTCGCCAGCGGTGTACGCGATATTGCCGGTGATATGCCTTGTTCATACATTCCGTGTCCACTTTCGTGCAGGGTTGAAAACAGTCCGGACGGCATATTCCGGGAAGATATTCTAGTCGTAATCCGAATATCATCACCGCCCAATGTCGTCGTAAAAGGATGAACTGATCTATCCTGACGCCCGCGCTTCCAGTCAAAACCAATCGCTGTAGCAACGGAAACACCAAATTGCCATTGCTTCTCAACGTCCAGTTCCTGATACAAAAAATTATCTTCCGGCTCATTGCGCCTGCTGATTTTACGAATCAAAGCCACTTGTTCCGGTTTGATTTGAGCAAAAATTTCCTGTATCTCCGCAGTCGTGAGACCAGGTTCAAATTCTTCCAGCAACGGGTCATAAATATGCTGATACGGGGCAAAAAAACCGGCGTATTGACGGCGCAATTCAAAAAGTGTACTTAAAGTGTCCTGGAACAAAGAAAAATTGGACAGAGACCTGGCCTTTTCCCATTTTGCATGCCCGATTGACGCAGCTTTAGCGAATTCAGCAACAAAACTGGCCGGCACTTTTAACTTGCGCTCATATTCACGCTTGACTACTTTGATCAGACAATACTCATCGGAATCGGGGGCATAGTTACTGATTTTGTCGGATAGCTTATCGAGCAGTTTGCCGATTGCCGGACTGGTGAATTTTTCATGATGAATTTGACACAGCAAAGAAAGTTGATTGGCCCTGCCATCGGCGGCGGCAGAAGGCATATTGACCTGTTGATCCCAATCCAAGGCTGCAATCGTTGAACCTAAATCATAAACTTCGCCAAGAAGTTCTTTCAATTTTACTAATGATTCGTCCATTATTAATATCTCCAAGTTATTTCAGAATACAGATTATAATAAATACAGCATCATCCTGCAGATTGCAAATCAAACTGATACCGTTTGCACGGATCAATAATCCACTATTTTTCTACATTCAAATTTCCCAGGACATGCCAGTTATTAACAACAGTGCTTTCGATGCCGAG
Source organism: uncultured Victivallaceae bacterium (assembly GCA_964392985.1). Taxonomy (GTDB): domain Bacteria; phylum Verrucomicrobiota; class Lentisphaeria; order Victivallales; family Victivallaceae; genus CAYMSF01. The sequence continues at coordinate 11,435 of CAYMSF010000081.1, forward strand.
TTTGATATCAGGATTATTGCGCTTCTGGTCAGAAAACAGACCGATGGCTAAACGATATGATCCCGGCGGAACAACAAACTTCAATGCAGAAGTTTCGGTAATCTTTTTACCCGGAGCCAATTTCTCCGGATGGCAGTTATTAACCGGACATTTATCCACAACCTTACCGTCTTTGTCAAGCAGTGCCAACATGACCGTGCATGGGATAAAAATAAACGCCAACCCCTTATTCTCCCAGTTGAATGTAACATCAAAGGTGGTATTTGATACAATACGGCGTGGCATTGAGACTTCGTCCAGCAGAAAATGGTAACCCATTGTATTTGCCAATTTATCTATCAACGGACGCATATCCTTGAAAAAACTGTTATGCATATCATGAAGATTTTGATAAGTGAACGCCCCCCTCACCGTCTGATCGTTAATCATCCACTCCAGTTTATCCCCCCATGCATACTTCCACCCGCCGTTCATACTGTGTTTCTGATAGCTCTCGTACCATTCGCCAAAAGCTGGAGTCTTACCCTTGCAACGGATTAGTTCGGAACCGTTGGAATTACCCAGGATGCCGTCGCGTCTAATGCCGATACCCTTATCCACCGCCCAATCATAAACCGGGTCGTAGAGTTTTTCACCATAGGGGAGGCAAAGGCGTGTTTTATTGAAAGCATCAAGATGTATCTGAATATGTTTCTTCAGACCATCCGGTGATATTTTTTCTGCACCTTTCAAATGATACAGATGTCCCTCTCCCCATTGTCCATAAGAACGGATGTCAATAAATGAAATACGGGGATCACCATTATAACGTTTGCCCATCGTACTGATAAAGTTTTTCATTTTTTCCATAAAAATACGATTTTCCCACTGTTTGGGAGCAACCTTACCTTTAACCTTAAAGGCGTCGTAGCTGATTGAAGCCAAACCAAGATCAAATACCCATTTGGGAGTGTCATATTTCAGACTGGAATGAAAACTTTCACACATAACGCCGAAACTGAACTGCTTTCCCGCTTTGCTCCAGGCATTGAGGGCATTGTCAACCGGAGTCCAATTGAATTTCCCTTCCTCTGGTTCCAACTCCGCCCAGCGGAAACGTGCATAAGTCGTACTGCAAAGGTCAAGCGCCTCAGGGATATGACCTTTAGGAGATGTGCCGTAAATGACCCAGCCTTTACCGGGATTAACTACCGGTTTTGACGCGGCTTTAAACTTTACAGTCTGATTATCAACTGCCATTGGCGATTGTCCTTGTACTGAAATGTTTAATAACATAGTTACGACAGTTACCGTTACAAGAAAAATTTTTCCCAAACTAAACCTCTTTTCGTAAAGCATAAATATTGAACACCAATTAAATTTTGAGTACAGGGAACTCTGATGAACTGTTTAAATCAAAATCACATCCGGTCAAGACCGGTTCTGCTCCAGAAATATTTCCAATATCAGTAAACTCCACAACGGATAACTCATATCGGTACGGGATGAACAATGCGCTTGCAACATCTGCTGCAACGCCGGCTTGCGAAAATACCCCTGCCGGCACAGTTCGCCATCAAGCAGACGTTCCTCCAGCAATGTTTTCCATTGTCCACGGAACCATTGCGCCAATGGAACGCCGAAACCGCGTTTGCGCCGGTTCAATAACTCAGGTGGCAACATATCAGCAAACGCCATTTTTAAAATATGTTTCCGGGAAGACCGGCGCTGTTTGTATTCCAGCGGCATACTGGCGGCAAATTCAACTACCTGATGATCGAGGAAAGGGTTGCGAACTTCGAGCGAACATGCCATTGAGGCAATGTCCACCTTAGTTAAAATATCACACGGCAGATAGCTGTATAAATCGGTTTCCATCACCTCTTCCACCGGATCAACCGCTGTCGCATTAGCTTGAAAAGAATTCAAATAATCATAGGTTGCAGTCGGATTAAACTGGTCAAAACGCTCCCCGTATATACTCTGTTTCAATTCTTCATTGAACCGGTTGATTATATCCAGATAACGGTTATCGGTTGACGATGACGCCACCCGCAGCATACGATTCACCCGGCCATTGAAACTGCGTTCACCGGAACGTTCATTGAATATACTGCGCATACAGTTAAACAACGGACGGCGCAAACCGCCAGGAATAAAATCTGCCATAGCGACATACTTCATCACCAGATAGCGTTCATAACCGGCGAACAGTTCATCAGCGCCATCACCGCTTAGCGCCACAGTTACTTTTTCGCGAGTAAATTTGCTGAGCAGGTAGGTCGGGAGCATTGATGCATCACTGAATGGTTCGCCGTAATGCGCAACCAGTTTCTCCACAAGCGCAAAATCATTTGAGGTGACAATTTGTTCATGATACTCCAGTGGGCAATTGGCATGACGGTTGATTGAAGCGGCAGCAGCCCTTGCATATTCCCGCTCATCATATTGTGTTTCATTAAATCCAATCGTAAACGTCTTAACCGGTTGCTTGCATAATTGCGCCATGATACCGACAATAATACTTGAATCCATACCGCCGGAAAGGAACGCACCAAGCGGAACGTCAGCCATTAAACGCCGTGCCACGGCTTGAAACATCAACGTCCGTAGATGTTGTGCTGCGTCAACCGGTGACAGACTTATTTTAGACTGATAATCAACCTGCCAGTAACGGTCGATTGAATATGCACCACTGGCAATATTAAGCTCGAGCCAATGTGCCGGAGGCAACTTGTAAACCTGCTGGTAAATCGTATATGGTGATGGTACATATTGCAACGAAAGATAATCATGCAACCCCTGCAAGTTGATATCCCGCGGCATTGCGGGGTGACCGCGCAATACGCTGAATTCACTGCCAAAAACAAATGCTTCAGCTGTTTTGAAAAACAATAGCGGTTTTTTCCCCAACCGGTCGCGAGCAAGCAGGACTTTGCCGGCTCTAACATCGTAGAGGGCGAAGGCGAACATCCCCGCCAGTCGCTTTACCGCATTATTGCCATATTCTTCGTAGAGGTGGATGATTACTTCTGTATCGGTACGGGTTTTAAACCGGTGGCCTTTATCTTCGAGTTCGCTACGCAATTCGAGCCAGTTATAAATCTCGCCATTGAAAACAATCTGAATAGAATCATCCTCGTTACCAATCGGTTGGTGACCTTGCGAAAGATCAATAATAGAAAGCCGGCGATGAGCAATTCCGACATTCCCGTTGATAAATACCCCGTCATCATCGGGACCGCGGTGCATCTGGGAATTATTTATTCGAATCAGTAAATCCCTGCATACCGCCGGTTGCGTAAAATTAATTATTCCTGCGATACCACACATACTTCTCCGGAAAATTATAACTTAAGCACGATAGATTAATGATTTATGATTCAAAGATAGCAGAAATCACCGTTCATTCAAGTAAAAAATGAAATATTATCACTTCCTTAATTCCGTGAGAGAATTTTATTAATTTCCTCACTTTTATTTTTTGACTGTT
>CAYMSF010000082.1:0-14557 GCA_964392985.1 uncultured Victivallaceae bacterium
ACTGCACGCATGAATCGCCAATCGCCTATTTTTGTCCTATTTCGCACAAGTCATTAAGGTGTTAAAGTCCTATTGTTTCATTTCGTTATTTTCAAAGCGGCGCATGATAAAAAACGAACAACTCATGTGGTGAACCGCGTTTTATTTCTAAATAAACCGCCAGCAAAAATAGATTATTTTTTTTGTTGGCAGTGTCCATTAGATTAAAAGTAAAAGAATCCGTCATGTCTTATCCACAAACTATTGTCATTGCGATAAGAAGTTCTGTCCACATATGGACCGTAAATTTTACTGCCGGGATTGTTCAATAACTGCATCGCCGCTTGTTCACCCTTGGCGCCGCCATTTGCCCGTGCTCCGACTACATGACCGTCAACAAAAACCGCGTTACATTCAGTATATCCAAGATGTGCCGGCCAAACAACCGGACCACCTGCCGAGTTAGTGTAAGAGTTGTTGACTCTGTAGTACCCCATCGGATTCAAATTTCCATCCTCGCGACCTGCTTTGGCGGTTTCCGCAAACATCACGGTGCGGGATGCTTGACGGCAGAGTGCCAACTTGACAGCCGGTTGTCCTCTGACTACAGGCGCAATAGGGGACAGATACATAAAATTGTATCCGTAATCACATGACGACCAATCCGTGGAAGTTATGGCATTAGTAGTTGGCGAACTGGTATTTTCCCAGAAACTCTTGTAATACTCGCTACCGCTGGCAAGTCTCCGTGTTCTCGCCGGACAGGTAAGCTGTTTTTTTGTTACATATCTGCCATGATATAATACTGCCGGCCAATAAGTTACAGCGCCAATATAACTGTCGGGAACAAAGGAATCATTATTACCGGAAATATAATTATGCATTGCCAGGCCGAGTTGTTTAAAATTGTTTTTGCAACTGATGCTTCTTGCTGATTCTCTGGCTTTATTAAGCGCTGGCAACAGCATGGAGGCGAGGATCGCTATGATCGCTATCACGACCAGCAATTCGATTAATGTGAAATTCCATTGACTCCGACTCGTTTTCATTTTGACATCTCCTTGTTTTTGGGGTTTAAAACTAATATTTTATTAAAACTGACTGACACATAAACTAAATTCATAGACTCCTTGTTTTAAGGGGTTAAAGTTCTATTGTTTTATTGGAATAAATTGACTCATACGCTGCGTTCATCGCGGTTACGGCGGCAAGGCCGTCGGCACCGCTGGATTCAATGTTGCGCTGACCGGTAACCGCCAGGTAAAAACTGTCCAACCGGTTCTCTCCAAACTCTGAACAACCGGGACTGGCGCCTAATAATAACCGGTTCGGGGATGCCAAGCCTGAACCCAGCATATAGGTGGGTTTGTTCCAGAAATCGGTAATATATGTACCTTTAGTGCCGATTGCCTTAATCATGCATTCCAATGATTTCGGCCAGAACAGTTTGCGGGTTTCGCCGCGTTGTTCCAAATGGCTATATGATGGATTTATGAAGATATTGGTGCCATCGGTCATTTCGGCGCTGATCGCCGCATGGTCTTCAACTTTCAGATAATCCCGCATATTTCTAGCGGACGTTGCATAAACCTTAGCGAATTCCGCGCCAGTAAGCCACCGTGACAGATCGAATGGATGTGGATGATCAGTGATTGCGCCGCCGCGGCAGACTTTTTCGCCGGGACGGATTGGCACGACTTTACCATAAGACAGCAGCGGTTCACCCCAGTTGGGATAATAACAGATTGGACTCTGTGAAATATTGCTGATATAAAATGTATGTATTTTGCCCAGTTTGCCACTATCAATCAATCTTTTCAAATTGAGAATTTGCGGATGAAAATGCAATTCAAGTTCAACTTGCAGAATAACTTTATGCTTGCGACAGGTTTCGATCATACTCCTGCATTCACTTTCATCCATGGACATCACTTTCATGCTGTAAATATGCTTGCCCCGTTCGGCAGCAGCAAGGGTGTGTTCGCAGTGATGCAGATTATCGCTGCCAACCATTACCGCATCAATTTCCGGATGCTTTTGCAACATCTCATTGGAGTCAGTATAATATTTAACGGGCACATTATTAGCCTTGAAGAAATCCTGTGCCTCCTGAAGCCGTTTTTCATCGTGGTCGCAAATGGCATTCAACTCCGCAAATCCTGAAGTGGCTAACTGCCCGTAGTAGAATCGAACGTGTGGATTGGCGGTTCCGCAAACTGCTAATTTCATCTTTTTCATGCTGCACCTCCACCCATTACCGCGACGCCGGAACGGACAGCGGCAGCCGTTGTTTTCACTAAATCACTGTATTTAACATCGGGAGCGGATAAAATCCCGCCATTACGTATTTTATAGATCATGCGGAAATAAAAATTATCTAATTCATCGCCGCCGTTCCAAATATTGTGCTCATAAACCGGGCGGGAAAGACCTTCTGCCGTTGCCAATAACGCGCCTTCGACATTAGTATATCCGCCAAACGGCAGATTGGATATTGCTCCTTCCTTGCAATAAGCATGAATAAAGCGCAATGGTTCCAGCGCATCCGACAAACATTCGTTGACATCCAGTTCCGCGATAATATTGCCGGGGAATTTTACCATGCCGAAAGCACAGTTAAAACCGGAAGTTAATTGCAATTGGATGTTTTCCGGTTTACTGCCGGCGACCAAACATGCTACGTCAATAATTTGCGGTAAAAAAGACTTGCTGAAATCACCAAACAACCCCATTCTGGATACCGGCAAATTCATAAAAATACGGAAAGAAACCAGTTCACCGCCGCTATTGGCTTTGAGGAAATCAGTTACGCTTTCAACCATTCCCCAATAGCGCATCGGCAATGCCGGAATCAATTTATTACTATTTTCAATATCCAAGCCGGCAATTGTGCCATCAAGTTCTGGTGCAATCAAAACAGCTTTGGCTTCTTTGACCATTGCTTGAAAATTTTCCGGCAGAACAGACAGCGAAGAAACTTCCAGCAAACCATCACGGCAATCTGCGGCATTTTGCGGCAAATCATGACACTCCATGCCCAAAGCCTCAAACACCTTAAGTTTGTATGCCGTGCGCGGGTCATTTTGCGGCATAAAGACCTTCTTTATCGATGCTGCCATAGGAGTGTCCAGCACTACGAAATTTGTTTTTACTACCGGTTTGATGCTCATTTTAACCTTACAGACTTTTTATCAACGGTTTATATTTTTTCAAGTAAGCGGCATTTTTCTGGTCGCCGCCGGGAGCATTCGCACTGTTCCATACCGGCGGGGTGATTCCGCGTTCCACACATAAACGGATAGTCTCAATTTCCAGCAGATGCGCAATAGCGAAATCCACTAAATTGGATACCGGCGCAACCGGGGTGTCAAAACCAGGAACATTGACAATTGCATCGCCTACCGGATTATAGTCATCAATACATACATCAGCAATATCAAACAGATTCTTTTTTGACGGATGGCGGATAAAATGTTCCGGTGGCATCTCATTCTGCCAGCAGGAGCTGGAAACTGCAATAATTTTAACCCCGCATTCCTTCGCTTCAAGAGCTGCATCAATTGTCGCCGCGTTAATACCGATATTGTGAAAGATAATCAGTAAATCATCTTTTTGCAGATCATAATATTTCATTATTGAACGGCCATAATTGACACATCGTTCCAATTCCAGATATTTCAATGCCTGATTAAAAACTGACAATCCAGTTTCCATAATCGGATTGATATTACTGAACCCGCCGGCGCGGAAAAACATTTCCCCCATCACCAATGTGGTATGACCGCCCCCACCGTAAACACTGATCAGTTTATCCGCGGCAATGGCATCCGCCATCAGTTTTGCTGCGGCATTGATATTGCCAGCCTGTTCATCTTTTACGCGATTAATATTCGCGAACGCTTTCTCTACGTATCCAAAATCATTCAACATAAACAACCTCCATTAATAAATTATTTTTTTACCTGACTGAACATCCATTTTAACATCTCTTTATCCTTGAAAGCAAAATCCCACGCGTTGTGTTTAACTTCAGGATATTCGGTGAATTGCGGATTGCCGCCGCATTTTTTTACGGCCTCAATCATGACGCGAGTCTGCTCTACTTTAACCACCGGATCAATTGTACCATGAAACGCCCATATTGGAATAGCGGCAATTTTGCCAGCCTGAGCAACATCACCGCCACCGCAAACTGGGACAGCTGCTGCAAAAGTGCCTGGCATACGGCTGATAATTTCCCAGGTTGCATAGCCACCCAGAGAAGGTCCGATAACATATACCCGTTTAGTATCCACGGGGTAATCTTTTATAGTCGCCGTAACAATTTTCATAGCCATTGACAATGAAGATGCCGGTTCTTCCGGCATGGCATATTTGCCGGGCTCGTATGAAACGTTTGCCGGATTTTTAAACGGTATCCATCTGTTCCCTTCCGGACACTGTGGGGCCAGCACAAAACATGGATTTTCCTGCTGAATCTCCGGTATAGTGAAACTTTTTGCCAGTGCCAGTTGTTTCCTATTATCATTGCCGATACTACCGGAACCGTGCATATAAACAATCATCGGATATTTACGTCCCGGCTCCAATTTCGCGGGAATGTACAATCGATACGGCAGACTCTTGTCGCCTTCTTTCCAGAGGAACCCCTGAAATCCGTCGATAACGTCCTGTGAAGTTGCAATTTTAGTGTCTTCCGCGGCACGAAGCATAGATACTCCCAATGTTGCAATGAGAACGTACATCAGGGCACATTTCAAAATATTTTTCATAATCTTTAACCTGACTTTATTTTACAGACTTACGATTTTTTTTCAAAAGCCGTTTATAATTTTCACCGATACGATCCCATAATTTCAAAGCATCAGGAGCCGCCAGTACGGTGCCGTAACCGCCACGATATGTCCATGCGGCAATCCGGTCAACGCCAAGACTTTCATACAAATCTGCAATACGATCAATTTGGGCAAAATCTTTGGGCTGTTTATAATAGCCCATAAGCCAGCGTTCCGATTTTTTCCCATATTTCCGGGCAATTTCAACAGTACGCCTGGTGATATGTTCAAAAAATGCTTCGGGCAGTTCCCAGGCAATGATTGTCGTCGAAAACACATCAAAATAAGGACATGACCCAACCATATCCCAGTTATCATAACCGCGATGCTCGGTAACGTAATAACTGTTCATGGTGGCATGAACACAACAGGTTATCTCAAGTTTCGGCTTCAACTCCTTAAGTTTTCGTGAAGTTGTCTCCAGAATAACCATTGCTTCGCGCCAACGGAACTGTTTGACATCGTCATTCATTATTTTAGGCATTTCATAGCCATAATATTCTTGAAATTTTTTCATGCATACCGGACAGCGGCAGGACCAGTCATCAGCGCAACCACCGGTAATTGAAGCGTAAGATTTAGGCAACGCGTAATGCGGTTCATCCCAGAAAAAACCATCGGCATCTGTTTCCTGTGCCAAGGTCAGGCAAAAACGCTGAAAATAATCCCGGAATGAATTGGTGTTGAAACAGGCATGCACCATTTTTTCCCCGGTCAGCGCCGAGACTTGACGGTTTTCGGTATTATTCTGCAGGAACAAGCTGACCTGTTCACCGCCAAAGTATTTACCGATTCCCCATGGATCCAACAGGACACGCAATCCTAGTTCATGCGCCTTGTCAACAATTTTAGGAATATTCGGACGCCAGAAATCAAAGTCGAATTCGGTAACGGCAAGAATTACTGTAGTACATCCGTGTGCCGCCATTTCCTTAAAATCGGCTTCGGCATGTTCAACATAATTCAACCCGTAATAACTAACTGCGGTTTGTGTAATGGCCATCGTATGTTCCTTTTTTTTCTTAATTTTAAACCAGTTGATATGCATAATCATGGGTTGCAAATTCCGGATGTCGTTTTGCCTCGATGTCTTCCGTGCTTTCGCGTATAACCAGGTGAGGTTCAAGAAAACAAGAAAATGGTCCTATCTGGGTTTCACCCTGTACTTTACGTTTCAGACGTTCAACCGCAATCTGAGCCATATCTGAAATCGGATATGCCACCGTGGTAAGCGAAGGTGTAATTGCAGAAGCGACCGGCAGATTATCGAACCCGCAAATGCCGACATCGTCCGGAATATGCAACTTTAGATCCCGGCAAACACGCACCAGTTTTGCAGCCATCAAATCATGGAAACAGAATATTGCAACAGGTTTCGCTACAGAGATGAGCATTTTTTCCAGTGACGGCGTCGCATCGTCAAAGTTTTTCGGATCTGCTTTTATGATATTTTCTTCCGGTATAACATATCCGGCATCTTCCAAACCGGCAAGATATCCACTGAATCTGGCGTCATTATAAAATTGATTTAATCCGAAATAACCAAAATTGCGATAATGATTATTAACGAAATGATTCGCAACCATCTTTCCGGCATTAAAGTTGTGTGCCAATACCGCATCAGCGTTCGAACCTTCCTGCCGGCGACCGACGAATATATAGGGTATGTCCAATGTTAGATAAAACTTATTTGAAGCTTCTGCCGGTACCGGACAGGCAATTATACCGGCAACTCCGGCGTGCCGGAACATTTGAATTATTTCTTTTTCGCGTTGAAAATCATAACCGCTGCTGGCCATAAGCAACTTGAATCCGACCCTACCCGCAGCTAGTTCAACTTCTTTAGCCAAAATAGCGAAAAACGGATTTTCCATATTGGTCACGACTAGACCGATAAGATTATCCCTTTTATTCGACTGCGCACCGGAAAACATAGATGCATCTGTTAATATATGTTTGTTGCCTTGAAGTACAACAACACCATCATCCTTAAGCAACATCATTATCCGCTGGGCAGTCTTCAAAGATACCCCGCGAGTATCGGCAAGAGTACGCACGGGAATGAAATTTTCACCTGGATTGCCAAACTTTCCAGAGAGAATTTCCTGTTTTAATTCCTCTTTAACCCGCAATGCTTTGGGTAATTGATTAATTAAACTATTATTCATAAGGTGTTTACCTTTTTATAACATCTTGTTATATTTAAGTATAACAAGTTTTTTAAATAAAGTCAATAGCTTTTCTAAAAAAAAACAAAAAAAATCTGATTCAGATTAAACATTATTGAATTTTCGTTATACTTTCTAATGTTATTGAACCATATCGGCAAGATACTGTTTCCGGCATCCACTAACGGTATTGTCAAATTCATTCTTTATAGTGTATGGTATATACGATAATCAAATATTTTGATTTGAAACATAATGTTTTGGTCTGGAAAATGCTTTATGACATGTTTTAAAACAATATTATACTGTTTATGTATCTTTTACAGCACTATTGCCATTATGGCTGACTCTGCTTTGCTGACAATTCCACGCAATAATACCACAGTAAAAATTGATGGTTATTTGAATGATAAATGTTGGGAAAACGCCAGTGGAGCGGTGCTTATTCCTAACACTCCGGAAGATAACAGACAATTTGAAAATGGTTGTTTCCAAATTATTTATGATCAGCAAAACATCTATATCGGCGGTATGCTGGAGCAATCATTTCTCGACCCTGAGCTAAATAAACTGGATTTAGTTAAAAATAAAGCGGAGACTGATAATGACCCGCGTATTTACCGCGATGATATCGTTGAGTTATTTCTTCAAACACCAGACGCAAGAGAGTACTGGCATTTTGTAATAAATTCCAGCGGAAAAATTTTACGTTCAAAAGTCTCGATGGACAATGGATATGAAAAAATGCAACCTGAATGCGGAATTCAGATTAAGACCTGCAGCACAACCAAAAGATGGAGTTTTGAAATTGCTGTGCCTGTGGAGTTGTTTGGCGGCAACAAAATAAACAAAGGACGCAAACTTTTACTCGGACTATTTCGTAACAACAATCCTAAATCTGAAATTACGGCGTGGACACCATCCTTGCCAAACTTTAATCAAACAGCCCAATGGGGCGAAATTGTCTTTGAAGAAACGGAGATGACAGTCCAAGGCACAAGCATCAATACCACTCAATCACGCATTGAATCCTCCATTAAACTTAATGAAGGCAGATACCGGTTGATTGGAACATTAAATATCAATCCGCTCAAAATTGAAAAAACTGGACAGACGTTGATAATGGAAGGAAAAACAGACGGCAACACAGGAACGACTCAAATAACGGTTATTAATGACGATTCCGGTAAAACTCTCTGGCGTTCGCCAATACTGAAAACCGCCGTAAAACCAACAACAGCTCAAATAAACTTGAACATTCCAGGGCAATTTAAACTAACCGTAAACCGTGAATTAATTTGCAGCGGTTATAATAATATCATTCGTGACTTGAATCTGCCGGCAAAAATTAACGTTATCGCGTTAGAAATTGAAGGTGAAAATCGCCCCTTGTCAGGAACGCTGCAATTAGGAATGCTAAAAATTGAACCGTCTCAATGGTTGATCTCGGATAAAGCAATTCCCAATTGGATGAATGAGGATTGTAACGTATCCAACTTTAATCTCTACGATGGCAAACCGATAAATGGTAAAACCTATCTGCGTTTTGCCGTATTACGCAACCACACGTTATTTGCACCGCAACGCCCTGACGGCCAATTATATCTGGCGAATGGTATTGTTAATTCATGGGCATTGCGCATCGGCTCTCCTTTGACCTGTCCACTGCCCGATTATGAATTGAATATTAATATTCCGGAAGAACTTAAAATACCGCTTTATGATTTTAACCGTCGTTTTTATTCCCGCTATAAACATAATTTCAGCAATCAGGTTAATAACGGGCGCAGACAACTTAGTTTTAAATTTCATCTGCCGATGCCACGTTTGGATTATAATTGGGGGTATAACGTCATAAATTTTCTGGTTAAACCTGATTTTTCAAATTCGGTCAAGAACACGGTTATACCGGTCTATATCTGGCAGCGCGGACGCGGACTGGCAGAATACCCGCAGGAATATAAACTTAACATTCTGCCGGAATTAAATGCTATCAGTCCGAAAAAAACAGTAATCAGTCTATGGGATTGTGAGCGCGATACGTGTTTCACGCTTGATGAAATGAAATTGGTATTGGAGACTTTTTCCAAAACCGGCATCAATTACGTTGGAATCATTGATACTCAAAACTCTGATGAGGACCTGGCAGCAAATCGCCTCGCACATGAATTAGGCATGAAATCCATCATGACACATTGTGCCAACAGTTCGCAATTTTTACGCGAACGGCTTAAAGAAAAACCTCAATTTAAGATTGAAAATCCGGTTTACGCCAGACCGTCTTGGAAACCAGGCATGTGTCCGCTGGCTTTTCTGAGTGACCCATGGATAAAAACATATTATGAAAAAAGGTTTCCGCTTTATAACATTTTTATGGATGATGTTGAACGCGGCATTAATGGGAGTTGTTTGTGTTTGAATTGCCGTCAGGAATTGGCAAAACGCTTCAATTTGGGAACAGTTCCAGACGCAGCATCAGTTTACCGGGAATATCAAAATGAACTTATCAAATTCCAAATTGATTTGAACCGCCAGATGGTTGATTATCAACTTACCCTGGCCCAAAATGTGAATCCGCAGATTAGATCAGCGGTTTACTCCGGTTATGATTCCCCGGACACCAAAATAACTTACGGCATGGATTGGCAACGCTACCGCGATGTAGATTATCCCAGCGCCGGCTATGTGATAAATAATGAAATCATTAACGCAACAAGAAAAAATCTAAATGGGAAACAGATGATTTGCGGTTACATATTGAATTCAAATCTTTATGAAAAACCGTTATCTCAACAAAATATTAAAGCGGTACTGTTCCATCAGGTGCGCAACAGCGGATTCGGCGGAGTACTGATATGGATGTGGCGCGAGTTGGATGGTCGCGGCTATCATGCCATTGCCGATTTTGCCAGAGGCGTAGCAACATTCGAGCCGTTCCTCTCAGAATCCAACGTAATCAATCCCGCGCCAATTTGCACAGGAATGGCTAAAGAAACAGTTTCGGTGTATAAGCTGAATGGACAATACCTCATTCTCGCAGTAAATATGCAAAAGACAGCTAAAAAACTCAAAGTCAGACTTCCTGAGGAGATATCACAAGCCGAGGTTTTTGATTTCTACCGCAATGAGAAAAAAATAGTAAAAGAGAGTTTTTCTTCAGAAATTCCCGCCAATGATGTCGGTTTGATTTTGATTAAACCTTCAAATCAATAAATCCCAGCATACAAACACGCCAGTTCCAGCGGTTATTTTGATTCTGGATAGTATCATTCCATAAAAATATCAAAAATAAACGTATTATTCTTTGAATTATTAAAATAACAGAATAATGTATTGTAAAACAAAGGAAAATAAGAATGATTAATGATATAGACATTAAAATAATGAATATAATTCGCAATAACGCTAAAATCTCAAATGCTGACTTAGCGAGGAAGATGGGGATGGCGCCTTCAGCGGTCCTGGAACGTGTCAGGAAGCTTGAAAGCAACGGTTATATCACTGGCTATGAAACGCGACTGGATTACAAAAAATTCGGCTTGAAACTTACCGCATTTATAGAACTGCTCACTTCGGAAAGCATTGGCGCCACCGAAATCGGCTACAAACTGGCGGCTCTGCCATTTATTCAAGAAATTTACAGTGTCAGCGGAGATTATTGTTATCTTATTAAAGTAAAAGTTGCCGATAGCGATGCCCTTGCCGCACTGTTAGCAGAAATGGGAAAGATCAAAGGAATCAAAAGCTCTAAAACAACGCTGGTGCTTAAAGCCGTCAAGGAATCATCATCAATTGAGCTGAAAGATTTCTAAAACAATTAATTAAAGTTATCGTAAATGAAAAATAAACGTTTAACCGGTCTGTTGCTGGGCATGACCGCAACAACATTTTGGGCGAGTTTTTACATCGTCAGCCGATTTCTTTTTGGAGAAAACGAAGCAAAAGTTGATCCGCTTTTTCTTACTTTTGTGCGCTATCTGGTTGCTGCCGTGTTACTGCTGGCAATAATGCTTTATCAGAAAAAAATGCCGGTCATAAGAAAGTGTCTGAAGAAAGATTTGATTATCTTCATTTTTCTCGGTCTGACTGGTGTTGTCCTGGAAGGGACACTGGTATTTTATTCATTGAAATTCACTACAGTTGCAAGAAGTTGTCTGCTCGCTAATGCCTCCCCGGTTTTTACCGTTATTCTGGCCTATTTCGCCCTGAATGAAGGAATGTCCAAAATGAAAATTACCGGAATGATAATTGGATTTATCGGCATTTTTGCTGCGATATTCAGTCGTGGCGGGAGTGATGTATACACATCGGCTTCTGCTGTTACCGGTGACTTAATGGCGCTGGTATCAGGAATCTGCTGGGCAGCCTATACCGTATGGGGGGTAAGAGTGTCGAATGAATATGGTGGCATGGTCAGCGGGTTCGTTTCAATATTATTCGGCGTGGTATTGATGCTCCCGGTTGTTATCATTGGCGGTGGGAATATGTCATTGGACTTGCCATTGCGGGTATGGTTGGGAGTGATTTATCTGGGTATAGCCGCTAACGGTATTGCCTATGCATGCTGGTTCTCGGCGTTAAAATACTTAAAGGCCGGCGAACTCGGCGCATTGGGCTATGTCAGTGCCGCCATGGCTATGACACTTTCAATATTGCTGTTGCAGGAAAAACTTAATTGGACGTTTCTTGCCGCCATCGTTCTAGTTTTTTATGGTGTTTATTTAATGATAAAAAATCCTCCGGAAAAAAGCAAGGCGACAACTTGTCAAATTAATAATACAGTTTTATAGTAGCCATCTGCCGGGATTTGTTACTTTACATACTTTTTGTCATCCAAGAATAAATTTATAACAATCAAGGAATTTGCCACGATGAAAGAGCTAAAGATCGGAATAATTGGAACATGCCGCAGAGGCTCTCTTGCTGACCGCCATCTTAATTCGGAAGACCATGTCCGCATCGTTGCCGGTGCCGATATCTCAAACCATCAGTTGGATAAATTTAAAAACAGAATCAAAGATACTCAAGGTTATATCCCAAATGCCTATCTTGACTATCGGGAAATGATTAAAAAAGAAGAACTTGACGGGGTATTTGTCTGTTCCCCTGATTTCTGTCATGAAGAACAAGCTACCTTTGCGCTCGAAAATAAAGTTTCGGTTTATCTGGAAAAACCGATAGCCATTTCCATCGCCGGCGCCGACCGCATTCTCCGCGCAGCCTATGAAAATAAGAGTAAACTGGTACTGGGGCATAATATGCGCTATATGTCATTCGTGCTTAAAATGAAGGAATTGATTGACAGCGGTGCAATTGGAGAGGTCAAAGCCATCTGGTGTCGCCATTTTATCAGTTATGGCGGCGATGCCTATTTCCGTGACTGGCATGCGGAACGCCAATATTCAAACAGCCTGCTTCTGCAAAAAGGGGCACACGATATTGATATAATCCACTGGTTGGCTGGTTCATATACTAAACGTGTCTGCGGACTCGGCGCGCTTACTCTTTACGGCGATTTGCCGAAGCGACAGAAAAATCCGGAAATTCCAGTTGAAGTCGGTTTTGACACTAATCACTGGCCGCCGACAGAACAGAAAGATTTTAATCCCGTAATTGATGTTGAAGACATCAACATGATTACCATGCAATTGGAAAACGGCGTACAGGCATCGTATGAACAATGTCATTTCACGCCTGACGCCAGTCGCAACTACACTGTCATCGGCACGAAAGGCAGAATTGAGAATTATGGAGATGAGCAGGATAACTGCACCGTTGAGCTTTGGGATTATCGCAAAACCGACTCATTCAGGCTCCATGGTGACGCAACATTCAGAACCCATGCGGCAGCGGACGGACACGGCGGTTCAGACCCGAGAATTGTCAGAAGTTTCTATGCTGCGTTGCGCGGTGAAGGAACGCCCAATTCAACGCCTCAGGCAGCGCGTTACAGCGTCGCCACAGGATGTTTAGGCGCGGAATCCATCCGTTCCGGCGGAATTCCTAAAGAAATGCCGAAACTTCCACCGGAACTGGAGAATCATATTTTTCACAAATAAATCATCTGGAAAATATTTACATGAAGAATTTTATCACCATAATAGATTATGTTTCAATAAATCAGCAGCAAGGTGCAATTTGATAAAAATTCATCATCTCAGGAACGCTACTTTTATTATAGAGGCGGAAAACAATTTCATATTAATTGATCCGATGCTCGGAGACAAAGGCACATCGCTTCCGTTCGCACTGATTCGATATAAAGCGAGACGCAATCCTCTCGTTCCTCTGCCGCCAAACAGTGCTCAACTTTTGGAGAAAGTTACCCAATGCCTGATCACTCACACTCATCCCGACCATTTGGACAAAGCTGGAGTGAAATTTTTAAATACTCATAACATTCCAGTTGTATGCAGTTACCGTGATGAGCATAGTTTGCGCAAAAAAGGAATTGATGTGAGATCAGCATTGAAACCAGGTATATATCATGATTATTTAAATGGCAGAATTATTGGAATTCCTGCAATACATGGTTCGGGTTGGATTCATTATCTTATGGGAAAAGTCATGGGATTTTACTTGCAACTGCCAAAGTCGCCTTCAATCTACATCAGCGCTGATACGATTTTAACCGACGACATCGAAAAAACATTAAGTGAATTAAAACCTGATATCGCCATAGTTGCATCAGGGTCAGCCAGGCTTGATATCGGTAAACCGATTCTTATGACCGTCGAAGAAATTATTCGATTCGTTGAAAAAGCTCCCGGGAAAGTTATTGCCAATCATCTCGAATCACTCAATCACTGCCCGACGACCAGAAAACAATTGGCAGAAAAATTATCCACAAAAGGATTGCTGGATAAAGTTTATATTCCTGAAGATGGCGAGACCATAGAAATATAAATCATTCCATAAATAACGTCATCAGTGAATACAACATGGTTCTCAATAGTCACCCCTTTCTTTCCCACACTGCGATAATTTCACCGAAATAGAGTTTGTGTCCTTTGGGCGGATCATTTTTTGTAGTCATGGTTGAGAAGCCTTTTTTACAGACGATAATCAGTTTCGCCTCGGCATAAGCGATTCCGGGGTTTGTATTAATACCTGTCAGACCAGCCGCCTTGGTTTTATCCATATCACGTCCGGACTTAGTACCAAAAAGTTTGAGCGCCGGGCGGTATTTTTCATCAAAAAACGATAGAGTGAAATATTCTTCTTTTTCAACGAATTTGAATGTATTGCGATCTGTATGAACTAAAATAAATGCCATCGGTTTATTCCAATAACCGATGCCGCCCCAGCTTGCCGTCATACCATTGAAACACTGTTCATTGCCGGCAGTAATCAACATCCATTCAGAGCTTATCATCTTAATGATATTTCCCTGTATATCGTTTGGAGATATTTTCTTGAAATTTGCAGTAATGTCATATGGCGGTGTTTGGGGTTCGACAACGCTGTCGGCAAAACCGTCAGACGCGAAAAATAATAAAATGACTGAAGCTAAAAGAGCGGTATACTAGACGACATAAATAAATGCGATTTTATCCGATGCGGCAAAGACGTTTT
>CAYMSF010000083.1:0-14480 GCA_964392985.1 uncultured Victivallaceae bacterium
CGGAACTCGGCAGGTGGATGAGCAGAGACCCGATCGAGGAAAGAGGGGGATGGAATCTGTATGCAATGGTAAATAATAACCCAATTCTGAGTTGGGATGCATTGGGGAATATTCCGGCATGGATTGCTCCAGCAGTAATAATTATCGTAGAACTTGCGATACATAAAGTTCTCGCTGATGGAGCAGATAAATTATACAGGGATCCAGGGAACACAAATCAAGATCGCCAAAGGCATTGTTGGGTTAATTGTATGTCAAGCAGAATACATAAAGGGTTAATTGTACAAGCTATTATTGCTAGTATAGGAAAAGAAATAGCAGATATCGGTTGGTCTATCATTTGGGCTGGAGATTTTTGGAATACTGTACAAGATTCTGCATTTGATATGGCGGCAAATTTTTATGGAATGAATCATGCTGGAAGCCTCAGCCAATCCTGTAAGTCAATATGTGACAAATGTCCCTATAACAGAAAATAGTATATGGAGCAATTATGCAGGAGAAAAACGTCTTAAATAAAGATGTTGGTTGGTATCGTTCAAAATTGCAGAAATTTTTAAAGAATAAAAAAATTATTCACTCTATTATCTGTGGAATAATTCTTATTTCCTTGATTTCTTACAGTTGTCGTCCGAATGACTGTCAAGTTCTTTATGACATTATGAAAGAGCTAAAACCTAATATGTCAAGGAAAGAAGTTTTATCAATTATAGAAAAGCATTATAAAACCTATATTCACAAATCATACATGCCATCAGAAGTCAACGATGAAACTATTTCATTATGGGTGTATTATTTTGCGTTTATAAAGTCTTGTCATTTAATAATTGACTTTAATGACAACAAATTATACATGGCGAAAATTCGCGGCGAAGATGGCCCGCACGAAGTTTTTAAAGATGCGCCTCCAGATATCCTACTTAAAAATGAAAAATGAAAATACGGTACAAAAATTAACTTTTCTAATCTTCAACACTTAAAAAATAAGGGGAATTGTGTTCAAGGAAATTTTGAAGTTACCATGGTCTGACCACTAAAATATGTATAAATGATTAATTTTGTATATAAATAATAAATCAATCGGAAAATTTTTAATCGAGATTAACATTTGGGTGCTTGACTAGTTATAAATATCATCTTTAGTAAATAATATTGAATATTCCAGACAAATTGTGGATTAATTTTAAGATGAAAAAGATTATTTTTCTGTTATTCCTGTTATCTGCACCAGTGCTTTCCGCAATGTATTGTCCATACGAAGGACGTTTCCTCAATCGTGATCCCATCGAGGAAAAAGGTGGCGCAAACTTATATGGAATGGTCGGGAATGATCCGGTGAATAAGTGGGATGAGTTGGGGCAGAGTGGTTTTGACACTAGCGGTATAACCCCAGGAATTTCTATAATTAGCGAAAACGGACGAAGGGTTTATACTACATTTATGACTGGAGATTGTTCAGAAAAATCTTTAGGAAGTCCTAAAATAATAAACCTGACTATTTCCATATGCTCAGGTTTTTGTGTAAAAGTTATCCTTGAACAAAAGATTAAAACGGTTCCTTGTTTAAGATGTGCAGGCAATAATTCCGTTGTTACTGGAAGCAAGGTTGAGTTTGAGCAGTATTTTTATTATAGTTTCTCATTATCATGTTGCGTGAAAGGAAAAGGTGAAAAGATTGATTCATTTGTAAGTGGGGGAGGTTCAACCTGATTTTGCATCTAGGCCGCAACCTTTCAACCTTTAAATAGTCCCGTAACGTTTTTTAAATATTTTATAGAGGTTGTTATGATTAGTATTTGCAAAATACTAAGCTTATTGCCAATATTGTTACTTGCTTCGTGTTCAAGTGATAAAGTAACAGAAGAAAATAGCCTAGAAAAAGCTTTGTCAACCTCAAGAGAAGACTTAGAATATGCATATTTGAAAGGGCAAAATGATGCAATGCACGATATTAGTAATGGTATTTTATCAATTAAAAGAATTGGTATGCCACCAATTGAAAAATATGTAAATGAATTGAAAGACAAGTACAATATAAATGTTATTACTGTTTCTGGATATTTCGTTTCAATGATGGAACAGAAGAATATTGAAGGATATAACAGTTATTCTTTAAATGAAATCAAAAAAATATATGGAAATGAACCATTTGAAATTATTAAATACATAAGCGGAAATATTCCACAAATAATATCCGGTTCAGAAGACTAAAATAAATGTCGGGGGTATTTAAGCTTGACAAATTAACCAATTTTTAATAATTCGATAATATGAGTTTCGCGATGGAAATCAACACTGACGGTAATATCACCAATGACGGCACTTGGAACATGGCTTGGAATGCCGAAAACGTTGTTCACCATGAAGATAGTGAAAGGATGAAGGAAGTTGAAGCAGGGAAAGGTCGAGAGTATTTTTTAAAATGCGAAGGTGGTTTTTATGCGATTTATTGAATTTACGTTGTTGTCCGGATTATTAATGTCCGGATATTTGGGTTATGGGCAGGAAGCGGTTAAAAGTCAAAAATCGGCGGTGCCGGCGGCTCCAATTCAGCCTATGGCTCCGGCAAAAGCTGAATCCGCGAAAGACGCTATTGCGGAGAAAAAAGCAGAATCGGAATTGCCGGACAATATCAAGCTGATCATCGGACAAGGAAAAGACAGAAACTATTATGTG
The DNA here is from genome assembly GCA_964392985.1 of uncultured Victivallaceae bacterium. Lineage (GTDB taxonomy): Bacteria > Verrucomicrobiota > Lentisphaeria > Victivallales > Victivallaceae > CAYMSF01. The sequence continues at coordinate 2,677 of CAYMSF010000083.1, forward strand.
CGAGTCCGCGAGATTCACAATTTGAAAAGCAACCTGTTATCGGAAGAGGTTGAGGCGTTGTATAAGTTCCTGTATGAAAAGTTGGAGAAGCAGGAATTGCCGGATTTACAGTTTAACGCCCTGAAAAACGAAACAGTCCTGGTATTGATGAAGCAAACCGTCAAGCCCCAGGCATTATCCGGGCATCTGGTTGCCATGTATTACGATAAATCATTTGACCTGACTTGGCGAGATTATTGTGTGCAGTTTTTCGGCAAATGGTATGAACTGGCGCCAGAGAATGCGGGTCGAAAAGCAATGGTCAAAGGTCTGTATGACGCCTTGCAGGAGCGCAACAGCAGTATTGGCGGCACTGCCGCCACGATGTTGTGCCATTTGACACGCTTCAAGGAATTTGACAAGGATAAAGTCTCAGCCCACGCTTATGGGTTGATGACAGCGCCGGATTGTTCTACCTCCGGCAAATCATCAGCGATGCAAGTTTGCGCCCAGTTGCGTAATTCCAAAGCCCTGCCGGTAGCCCGTGACTGGGCCGCCAACAACAAGGAAATATTTGTCAAAATGTCCGCGATCTCTGCATTGGGTGTATTAGGTGATACCAGTGATCTGGAGTTGTTAAACCAATATCAGGTCAGCGCAGACATCCGTCTCAATCGTCCCGCGAAAGCTGCCATTGCCAATATCAATAAAACCTATGTGACAAAAAATAATTAGTCGAACATATAAAGTAAAATTTAATAAAATAATATTTTAGAGTAATCTCAAGTTGTGGTGATAACTCGGGAATGAACCTAACTGCATAGCAAACGATAACGCACAGTGCAAAAAAACGAAACCCAGGAAAATTGCAAGCAATATTTGAACCGGTTGTAAGCCTATTCTTGCGGTAAATATTCTGATAGTCATATTGTAAAATTTCATGCTGTTTTAGAAATGAACAAAAATATCGTCTGAAGCATTCACATTTTACATTGATTGAGACAAATGTCAACAGCGTAAATAAATTTGACACACCCTATTTGAAAAGCTTGTCGAAAGCCGCTTGGTGAACAAGGATAATTCGATATAACCATTTATGAAGGTGATGGTATTCCAGGCGAAAAAAAAGAAGCGACTAAATTAAAAAAATGATGACATATAACTTATAAAACATTTCAGTGTATTAATGGGCAAGAAAACACGCAGCAAATCAGTTAAACGCGCAAAGAAGAACGGTTTAAACAATGTTACTGCACAAAATAAAAGTATTGCTGGAAATTATTTTTTGGCGGTAATTGTTTTAATTCTTCTGGCAATACCCGTTGTGATATTTTTATACAATAAACTTTTTATTAACAATTCTACCATAAAAACAAATCACTTCCTTTCCCATAATTCTTCTTCACCTCCGCCTTTAATTGGTCTGCCTAAAGAAAATAAAAGTGCATTTGCCCAACCGGGAGAAGCAACGCAACTACCATTTATGACATTGGTGGCAAATAATGAACAAAATCCTATAGGACTTGCAAAGTTTAATTTAATGTGTGCAAAAGGTTTGCCTTATTCGGAAGGTATAAATGTTGATGAGTGCCTCGACCTCTTGAATAAAATGGCGGAACAGGTTAAGTCCGAAACTGCCAGGCACTTTTACAAGTACCGGAAGAATCCTCAAGATTACTATAATTCAGAAGCGTATTTCCGGATGCTTGTGTTAATTACGGTACTTCAGCAGGATTTCCAAATCAAATACAATCCCAAACTTATAGACTTGAGTTATGATGAAAATAAATTAAAAGAACCGTTTACCCCAGACTCACGCGATGTTTTTTTGCACGGCTTGCTTACCGGCAAACGGCAAGGTTCCTGCGCTTCAATGCCTGTACTTTATTTGATTGTCGGCAGACTGCTGAATTATCCATTAAAACTGGCGGCGGCGAAGGCTCATTTGTTTCTACGCTGGGAGGATAATAAGGAACGCATAAATCTCGAGGCCTCCGGCATGGGACTTGGAATCAAAAATGACGATTATTATCGTAATTTTCCTTTCAAAATTACACCAACAGAAGAGAAATTTAAGTTTTATTTGAAATCTATGGACATTAATGAAGAAATGTCCGTATTTCTGGAAAACAGAGCGGGGGTTCTCATGGCAAATGGTCAACTCCTGGCTGCCAGAGGCCTGTATGGAGATATACTTCGCATAGTGCCTAATCATCCTCATGCAAGCGCATATATTAAAGACCTGGACAGCAAAATAAGTGGATTTCGGATTCACGGACCTAAACGAGGCACAGCCGCAGCCGACCTTTTGCCGCCTGATTATTATCCATCGCATACCGTACCTAATGATAAACCGGGGCAACCACCGATTACATTGATTGAAAGGCTTCCGCAATATTCAAGAAAAGAGGAACAAACCTCAAATCAATTTAGACCATTGCCCGTTTATGATGGGGTTCAGAATCAATTTTACAAAAAACCTTTAGTACCGACTGTCACGCCTCATGACAGTTTTCAGTTTTCTAATAAACGGCCCAACCCAAATAACAATGGTTCAACACCTGCTTGGCAAAATTTTAATCGAGATTAACATTTGGGTGCTTGACTAGTTATAAATGTCGTATTTAGTAAATAATATTGAATATTCCAGACAAAATGTGGATTAATTGTAAGATGAAAAAGATTATTTTTCTGTTATTCCTGTTATCCGCACCAGTGCTTTCTGCAATGTATTGTCCATATGAAGGACGTTTCCTCAATCGTGATCCCATTGAGGAAAAAGGCGGATATAATCTCTATGCGATGGTCGGGAATGATCCGGTGAATAATTGGGATGAGCTTGGACTAGGAAATCCTTTGGCTGTTTCTGGGAAAGTTGTTGGTGCAACGAAAGGCAATGATCTTGCCGAGTTACAACAAAAGGTCGATGCTGCTGCGATAGCACTGGCAACTTGTTTGGCAAATACCTCATGCCCTTGCAATCCAAAATGCCCAGATAAATCAAGTAGGCTTGAAGGCATTAAAACAACGTGTTGCAAAATATGTCTTAAAGAGCAGGCAGCGCTAGATTCTGCTACCAAAGCGTATAATGTTGCTTTAACGGATCTCGAATGTAATACGGCTGAAAGCGTAGCCACAACTACTACAGGGCCGGCAGGAAAAATTGTTGCAACTGTAAAGCAAATTATAACGTGGTTGAAAAAATGAATAAGAAAGCAATAATTATCCCATTTTTATTAATCTTTATAATGTTTTGCTTGTGGATATTTTGTGAGTATTTAAAAATAAATAAGCTAAAGCGCAATATTAGTGATGCGACTAAAATAATATTGTCAAGTGAGCTTGCGTGTGCCAGAAATATACATAGAGGAGAACAAGAAAGCACTATATTAAAGTACCGAAATTATTTTACCATAAAATATCTTCTAAAAGAATTGGCTGATCCAAAAATTAAAGATAAAAATAAAAATCTATGCGCGTTACTGATAATGTTGTCAACACCTGATATGTATGAAAAATATAAAAAAGATATAGACAACTTGTTTAGTGATGCCTGTAAATATGATGATCCAGTAACGCTTGATTTATTTACTAATTATTTTTCTAATATTGCTAATAAACAAGTATTAGACAAGTTAATTAAGTTATCAAAGAAAAAGTCCGCAGCCTTTAGGGCGATCTTAACACTTGCAATCACAATGAGATATAATATTGAAACAGTAATAGAATTATCAAAGAATTTGGACTCTGGAAATATTATAATTCTTCTTAGTGGTTCATACAAAAAACTATCTCAGAGGCAATTTTCCCAACAGGCAGTTTCATATTATAAACAGTTGGCGGAGCAATACAATACGCTTATTTTTCAAAGGATACAAAACAATCCTTCATTTTTTGAATCTGTCTCTTTCTTGCCTAAACTTCTCTTAGCAGATATTTGGATTACAAACGAATTGCACTTAGACATTTGCGGTATTGCTTTAAATAGCATTACTGAGGAAAGATTAGAAGCAGAAGATAAAGTTTATTATTTTGTGTTGCGGGCAAGGTTAGCTGAAAAATTAAAGGATTATGAGCAGGCTACGAAATATATAGACAAGGCGCTTGAGATCTATCCTGCTAATCAAGAAATATATGCTAGGCAAATTACGCTTTTTGAGGAGCGTAAAGATTGGGGTATAGGCTGTAAATTTATGAAAAAATACTTATATAAGATTTATGGCAAAGACTGGTTTTCGGCAATCATAAGTAATAATGATGAAGCAAACGCTTTGAAAATCGTTAATTTTTGGTATAATGCCAATAGCAGTTTAGAACTTATGGAGACGCTCTTGAAGTATTTTGCCTACAGTGTAAAAAGTAACAACGCAAAAAATATACTGGCATATTTCTGGGCAGAGCATAATAAAAATCTTCCTGAAGCTCTTAAAATATGTGAAGAAATAATACGAAATGAGTCTAATAATGTAGCGTTTATTTACACCCATGGTTATGTGCTTTTAAAGAATAAACTTTATAAAAAATCCCTGTCACAACTTTTAATAGCTGACAAGCTATATCCTAATTGCCCGCAGATAAACGTTCATCTCGGCGATGTCTATTTCGCATTAAATGAAAAACATGAAGCTAAACAAGCATGGGAAAAAGCTTTGAACTTTGTAATTTTCGATAAGCAATTTGAAAATGAAATTGTAGAAAAACTCAAAATGTTGCAATGAATATCGGCACTGAGTATGCAGTAAACTATGGTTATCACGCTTACGATCGGTAAAACTCGGTATCATATAAGCAGAGATTTCAGGTAGGGTTTAAATACAATATGTAATATTGTGGGAAAATCATCTAGCCACAAAGAAAACAAATGAATTTAAATCAGGAAAATTATACTCTGGATTTTTCAGTATTTCTTTGTGTTTAACAAAAAAATCGAACGATTTACATTAAGGGTAATTTTCTACCAATCGCAAATGAACTAATTTTTTTTTGATCTCAATCATAAATGATGCTTCATAAAGACATGATTGTAAAAATGCGGAGGCTCAGTGACATTGATTTGTAGGTTAGACTGGAATCGGATATCCCAAATCTTTTTTGATCAACTCATAGACTTTCATGTGGGTCCAATAATGGATAGTTCCATCTTGGCATTTTTTGATTAAGAATTTATTTACACCTGCTTCATCTTGATACAAACTTGCAACGTATTTACGTTCATGTTCTTGACTACAATTGAAATACTTGTCGTCTTTTGATTTGTCTCTTGCCATGATACTTCCTCCGTTTGGAAAAGTCACTAAACCCACATCGCATTTAATATTTAAAATACTCTTGTTATTATTGAACACAAGTTTGTTTTTATTCTTTTATTCTCAAATATACTCTACGCACGTGGTAAATTATACCTCAAGGAAAAGTATATTAGATAATTTCTCAACTCTTTCAATCAATTAAACTGCCGGATTTAAACTCAACATGAACACAGACTCTCCCGACGAAGAAACCTGGATAAACTTTTATTTATGATTTTTTAGGCACATTGGATCTGGAGTTTTAAGAAGTTCATTATTCGCGTGAAATTTTTGTGCCATGCAACCAGAAAGACATTTTTCAAGAGACTGGCAACTTTGACAAGCCTCGGCAAATGGTGTTGTAAGATATTCACGGATTTTTTTTAGGTAAGGAGATTTGTCCCAACATTCTTGCAATGAAGAATCTTTCAAGCAAGAAAATTCTTGACTTATTCCCAACTCTTTAGGTGAAATGTGCTTAAACGCATCACAAGGAAAAATCCGTAAGTCAGGACCTATTGTCAATCTGTCAATTCCAGCGCAACATTCTGGTTCTTCTCTTAGCATAAGGAAATTGTAAGGAGAGCCAGTTCTTATTTTATGCCCTTGTTTTCGAAGCACCGTAATAATCTGACGCAAATGAATATTTTGTTCTACGGATAACAGTTGGGTGTTTGTTGCTCGTCCTTGAGGAACAAGACGCAATATACTGATACATGAAACTCTTAATTTCTCCGCAAGATTTGCGACATGTTCCAGTTTATCATAATTTGTCGATAGAGGAACAAAATGAAACTCCACTTCAAGTCCAATATCCACACATTTATTGATAATATTTATTGAGGCCGCAAAACTGCCTTTTACATCTGTTATAGCTTCGTGTTCCTCCTGATTGGTACCGAAAATACTAAATATTGCCTTATTTAAACCAGCAACTTTAAGTTCTGTCAGTTTAATTTCTGCATCTGGCGCATTACCTGTTGTATACAGATATGTTTGCATACCACAATTATTGGCAAGGCTGATAGCATCTTTTAATTTCCCCCACAATAATGGTTCTCCGCCAGAAAATGCGATTTGGGTAACTCCCATTGTTGCTGATTCGTTGATTATTTTCTCACAAGCCAGCCAGTTCATTGTTCTCTGTGATTGAATGTTTGCCATACTCGAACAGTGTATGCATCTAAGTTGACAATCATGAGTAACCTCGATTTTTAGCTCTTTGAGTTTAAATGGCAACGTGTGATCTTTCATTATTTCACCTCAATTTATATTTATCCATGGTTTGTTTTATTGCATCATTAATTTTCCATTTGGGCGGATAAAAATATTCAATAGGAGTCGGATTCATATGATATTTTTGCTTTATTCGTGTACGACCAGTTAGCCCTTTAATCTCAGGGTGGGCCATTCTTGAATATTTGTCAACTTCACAAAAAATATTCTGACAGTCAATGAGCTGTAGTGGACGCCCCCAAAGCGTCTTAAAGTCTATATTTCGCTTTTTAAACTCTTCTTCCTGCTTGTCTGTCATCAATTTAATTAAATCAACCTCAGATAACCCTCCGAAGTCGGAGAAACATTTCCTTATTCCATCTTTTGCGCCTGGCCCAGGCAATACAAAAGACATTTCACTGAAATTGGTAAGGTTGCTGTAGTTAATATCAATCGTATATTGGTAAGCAAGAAAATCTCCAATCATCGGATATTCGAGAAACAAACAAAATACCTCTTGCATTGATTGGGAATTAAAAACTCGCTTGGGCAATTCGTTTTTCATCATCAATTCAAGTAGCTTTAGATTATTTTGATGTTTGTTTTTATATCCAAAACAATTTCCGCCTGAAGGCATTATGTAAGCGCCTGAATAAATTGAGCACTTATTTTTGCGTGCATTGGTTAAGATGTCATCATAATGATTAAAATTATATTCATCATAGCGAATCTCTTTTAGTTCGCTTTCAAGTAAAATCCAAGTATCAATTTTATTAAACATTTTGAAAAGAATGATTCTGAAAAATACTTCTTCTGGAGCATTGTCTCCTTGGTATATTACATTTTTTATGAGGAATTGACTAACCCTGTCTGATGCGCGATATGCATTGGTAAATTTATATGTTTGCAAAATTGGATCATCTGTCCATAGAGGGGGAAGTTGCTGAAGACGCTTAAAAAAAATGTCCTGTCGTTCTGCAGCAAGATGCCAATATGAATCGAAAACCGAAGTGGTTTTTGTTGGAGTCCACTTATCTCTCTGTATATGAGAAACTTTTTTTTCATTCTTAGCAGTATGTTCTGATGGATATTTCGAGGATTCTGTTGCTATAAACTTCATGATTTTTTCTATTGTTTTTCTTATTGGCCCATTGTTGGTTATTTTTTCAACGTGGTAGTGCTGAGTCTCTTGGTCTGATAGTTTGTTGTATGCGGAACAAATATATTTCCACTTTTCTGTGGAGAGTTCTTTCCTGAATGGTTCATCGCGAACAAGTAAAAAAACTATGTTAGGCAAAAGTTCCCCAAGTACATTTTTTTCAACTTGAACCATGGACTCTAGTATTTCATATGGCACTCCGCTTGCCTGTCCATAAACTATGGTTGACCACCAATATCGATCTAATATTACATGAGTTCCCTGGGAAATGGTCGGTGCAATTTGTTTTTCAATACAATCAATATGTGCCGCAACGTGAAGCATCTGAAGACTTGTAGCAGAAATGTTTTTAATATTAAAATCTTCTAAACTATGGTGTAGTTCATAAATCAAATGCCCAAGACTCCCCTGAGTCTTGCCTGGGAAACTTAGTATTATTGCGTTTTCTCCTTGGGCTGTAATGCGTTTTGCAATTTCATTTACAATTGTACTTTTACCTACCCCATCTGGACCTTCAAATATAAAAAGGAGCCCTTTCTTAGGAACCGACAACAACTTTTCAGACATTTGCAAGTTCCTCTTCTAAGGCTTTTACTAATGATTTATTTTTCCTTTTTGAACCGTGTTTATCACTAATCTTCAAATTTGAGGCCACACACAATACATCTCTAAATGGAATCCCCATCTCTGTTGCCATATAGCAACCAAGACGATGCAACCCTAAATAATTTCCGTAAGCCTTTTCAAGTATTACCTGGTTAGCATAAAGTGCTACAACAGATAGACCATCTTTACCATTTGCTCCGTTCGGGTGGAATATTATTTGCTGGAGACACGGAAAGCCAACTTGACGAGCAAAGCGATGATCGTGATTAGGATCAAATATTGCGGCCTGCAAGGCACTGTGTCTATGAATTCCTTTATGCCAAACATTCAAAATATGCTCCAGTTGATTGAACTCAGAATTTTCTTCCCCAAATGCTGTCAATCTTCTAAAATATACACCGTTTCGATTTGCATGACATTTTTTGATTTTTGGCCACATCTTATTATATAATTCATAAAATTTATTCCTGTTCCCGTGGCAATGTTTCCACACTGATTCTGGGAAAATTGTGCTTGCTACTGTATCTACAGGGCTAATGTTAATGGTTCTAATCTCAAAATCTCTTAGCTGTTTTTCCAGTAAAGTCCTAATTCCTTGTATTTCTATTTGTTTCTCAGAGTTATATGCATTAAAATGAACAATTCCAGGAGCAAGAATACCTCCTGTTTTATGCCAGCACTTAACAAATGCGCAAGCCCAGGCTTCCGATAATGTATCTCCGTGAATTGGTGCGAACTGTTTGTCAATGTCAAAACTCATAATTGGTCATCCTCTGTTTCTAGAAGGAATCTACAACGCGCTAATCCCTCATAGTATTTTCTCGATATACGAATATTAACAGCCCATTCTGACTTATTGGCAAATGCTTTAGAGTATCCCGGTCTTTGAGCTTGCCATATGGAATAATACTTATTCCGTAAAATATTACTAATTAAATTCTCATCTTTTACCTCAACATCGTGAGGCAGAACAAGAATGTCGCCAACCTCTAATGTGGCGGCACAATGCTTCCAAAAGTAATCGACAAACACCACCTCTTGTTGTGGCGAAGCTCCATAATTTGCTTTTATGGTTTTTGGCGTAACGTTGAGTAAATCTTCACACTTCTTATCGCTAATAATATTTAAGCCCCACCTAAAATGTGTTATCAAGGTGGTATATCCCACGCCAAAATATGATGCTAGAGAATACGCTTGATCCGCTGTGATTGTTGCCGCTGACCATGTTCGCTCCCTAATCGTACTTATCACTGCGAGTTGCGGCATGAGTAAGTAACCAGCGAATGAATCTGCTAAAAATTCCTCTGGACTTTTGGTGTTTTCGTTCTGAGATATTTTTAATTCCTCTAGGCGAACTCCATGCCCCAACAAATGATGTGCCAATTCATGAGCACAAGTAAAACTACGCCTTCCCGCTGGCCGCTGAGAGCCTATAAGTATAGATGGGCGAGGCGTTGGAGAATACATTCCTTCCAGTGACGACACGTTAACAAACCACACGTCACACCCTTGATGTTCTGCTATAAAAAAAGGGTCTAATGGTGCTGTTTGCTGTACATTGGCTCGAATGCGACAACTTGTTGCTTTGGCTACAGCTTTTCTTGCTAAATCCTTTTTTACTTCAAAATTCATTTGCCCTTCTCCTTTGGTTTTAGGGAAGTAAGCAAATCAATCACCTTTTCAAGGTCTTCCTGCTTTAAGTTCGCAACATCTCTTGCTGCTAGTTGAAGTGTATCTCGCATTGTGTTTATTTCAGTAACTCCACGACCAGCTAACCAGTCTATGTCTACCTGATATAAATCTGCAAAAATGACAAGCTCTTCTGCCGAAACGCGTCTTCTTCCTGCTTCAATTTCAGAAATAGATGGGCGAGGAATTTTTAATTCCAATGCGGTTTGTCCTTGAGATAATCCTGCTCGTTTTCTTGCAATTGCAATTCTAGATGCAATTATTTTTCGAATTTTTTCCTGATCACTCATGATATATTGCTCCATTTTTTTTAGTTTTTCTGACTAATTTCTACCAATCGATCGGCGACCTGTTCAACAGTCAATGCACATGGATTGTTATTGGTGTCTTTTCCAACAAAAATACTAGGCAAATCAACTTTCAAATTAAATTTTTCAAAACAACTTATCGTTGCCACTACTCCCATCATGCTATCAAAACCTATTAAATCTCCAATAGGACGTGTTTGTAGTGTAACTTCCTGCTTTTTTCCATCCAGTCCGTCACTAATCTCTTCGAGAACGCTTTTTATTCCTTTCAACGCTTCGTCTTTGCTCATAACAATCTCCTAATTTTAATTGTAATATTATCTTACACCATGTTTGCAAATCTGTCAATGCATAAAAGTAAGAAATTCTTACATTTAGTCGGATTAATGATTGTATTTCTGATGTCTCACTGAAAAAACTCTGATTATCCTCGGCTTGCAGGACGAAAATGATATTCAGGCAGCAAAATTGGCCTTTGGCGAAATATTGAGTGAACAAACCTTGAATGCGCAACAAATCAGATTCATTGATGCGATAATAAATTTCTTAAATGTAAAAGGAATTATTGAGCCGAAGATGTTATTTGAAGCGTCATTTACCGACATTAATTTAGAAGGTGTTGCAGGACTATTCGACCATGCTGTTGCCGAAAAAATTATATCATTAATTGAAACCATAAATCATAATGCGGAAGCTACGTAAAAAATATCGCTAACTGGAAAAATGTTACGTGGCGGGTTAAAATGGGCCACTCAAAGAGTATATTTTGTCATCGTATGCAAAACCTAACAAAGGATGCGGACAATGACAAATTACGTTGGAGTGGCAATGGAAAACTCAATCATTACGTTGAAGTGTCATGGCTGGTCGAATAGTCGCATTGCCTTGCAACTGAGCGTAAACCGGAAGACCGTAAACACTTATGTCAAGCGTCATTTACGATTTAACGATTGTTCAAGCCAACTCTCCGAGAATAGTGGACAATCTTACGCCAATAGGACAAAATATCTTGCCATTTTTATCGCATTTTTCTTGAAAAAATATTTTGATAGTTTAGACTATGATAATGTTAATGTATAAATTGGGAAAAACAAGGAATTGCCGATGATTGTTCCCCAAAAATTATCAACAAAATTTTGTAAACGAATCCGCGATCATAGACGGGAAACCGATACTTGCATTCGGCAAGGATAGCTCAACGGTGTTGTTCGAGGATATGCTGGGTTCAACGGTCGGCTCGGTTGAAGGGGGGATGTTCAACGCCATCGACCGCAATGCTTTCGGGGAAAGCAATTCCGACAGTGAATTGAACTTCTTCACCGGCAAGCTGCAAGTTGAAGGACTGGGCTATGCTTTTATGTTCCGCAATTATCGCGCTGAACAGGGAAAATGGCAGAATTCAGACCCACTCGGCTACCCCGTAGGCTTTCCGCGAAATCATCCTGCCTTTATAATCATACCCAAACTCCAGCTTTTTATCAGCCGAAATTGCGGCAATTAATCTATTTTCGCCGTCCCAAATGTAAGCCCAAATGCCATCAGACAACATATTGCCATCGT
>CAYMSF010000084.1:0-13966 GCA_964392985.1 uncultured Victivallaceae bacterium
AACAGTGAAAACAAACCTAACCTAAAAGGAATATAAACGATGCCTACTCGACATGGATTTTTAAGAAAATGCGGTCAGTCCCTGCAGATTAATTGTCTCTTAGCCTTAATACCCATACCGGTATTGTTCTTGGCGATGTTTATTTTAGCGCCGATATCCTGTATAGCGCAAACGGTTTATCAACACCGTTCAACAATAGATGCCGTCGAGCAGGCCCATAGCAGTCTGAGCAAGTTCATTGATCCATATGGTATCATACTTGATTATAATGGCGATATCCCCACGCCGGAAGATTGTATTCTGGGCAAGCCTAATGCAATCGGCTGGTGGACCCCTATCGAGAATGGCCCCATGTATACCGGCATGTATCTGGCAGCAATGTGTGAGCGGGCAATGCGAACAGGGGAACCCGGTGATAAGGAGCTTGCGCGACGCCTGGCGCAAGGACTTCTGTTGCTGGGTTCAGTTTCTGATGTGCCGGGGGTGATTGCGCGCGGTGTAGGCACAGATGGCAAATGCCATTACGCCTTTGGTTCAGACGATCAAACAGGTCCGTGGTTTTATGGACTATACATCTATTGGAAAAGCACGCTCCCAACCGGAGCTGAAAAAAATGTGATTGTCAAAATAGTAAAAAATGTTGCTGATGCGAGGCAGGCACTTGCCTGGAGAAATCCTTGCGACGGTAACTTTAAAGGTCTGCTCGATGGTGATTTGAAAGAACCTGTATTTCGAGATTCCGTGCGATTATTGTTCATATACAAGGCAGTCTATGAAATGACCGGGGATGCGGTATGGGCTGAACGATACAAAATTGCTTGCAATGAGAATACTGTCAAAAATCTGACACGAGTGCAAATATGTGAGCGCGGAATTGCTTTTGACATGGAAGAGTATAAATGGAGTCGCAACAAGACTTGGCCGTTTTGGACATGGATTTATGTTGAGGCGCAGGCGACACTCAAAATCCTTGCAGAAATGGAACAAGACCCCGGGCGGAGAGCTCGATTTTATGCCGGACTTAAAGCCAACGCAACTGCTGCATTGCTCGATGTGCAAGGATATAAAAACTTCGACAACCTGGACAGAAAATTATTCGGCGAAAAGAATTGGCGAACAGTATATCCTTACTGGCGCCCGCAGAAATCAAGGGCGGATGCAATGAAACTCTCTCAAGAACGTGACAGTAAAGCTGGAGGCGAACGCTGTGACTATGAAAAACGTCTGGTTGGTGCACCATTAGCCGCTGCCGCTATCGTTGCATTCGGAGGAGACCCCGCCAGCCGGGAGCTGGTTGAAAGAGCTATTCGTCACTACGACTATGATGCGATGTACATTTCAAGGTTTCTCTACAGTGAGATTGCGTACTATGCATTACCATCAACGTCACATCAGAAATAATAAAGAAATGATCTGAATGGATGGTATTTTCCGTGTTGCGGTCATACCCGCGCCAGATACATTTCAAAAATAATTAAATTTCATTCATCCTGTGATTTGCTGTTGTCGGGGAATACCCATTTTTCTAAAGACATTCATCCAGATAAGGTTAGTTATATTGAACTTGAATAATTTTGAGGTATATTATAGTGGCTATAAATATAAAGTTAACTAAATATGGAGCTGACAGGCGGATATGACAATTGAGACAAAAAATCCTGAATTAATGGAAAAACTGGTATCGTTGTGCAAACGTCGCGGAATAATTTTTCAAAGTTCCGAGGCGTATGGTGGTATTAACGGTTTCTGGGATTACGGTCCATATGGCAGCCGGATGAAGCGCGCGGTTGAACAGGTCTGGTGGAGTGAAATGGTTGAAACCAGAATGAATGTTGAAGGTCTGGATTCAACGATTATCTGTCATCCGCAGGTATGGCGCGCTTCCGGTCATCTGGATAAATTCGGTGATATGATGTGTGACTGCCGTCATTGTAAAGCACGGCATCGTGTGGATCAGATGGAAGACCAGACGGTATGCCCCGGCTGCGGCTCAAAAGATTTGACTGAGCCTAGAGAGTTCAATTTGATGATGAAAACATTCGTCGGTCCGGTATTCGATGAAGAACATACTGCATATTTGCGGGCGGAAACCTGTCAGCCTATTTTCGTTGACTTTCATCAGGTTCGCGTCGCCACCCGGCAGAAACTGCCGTTCGGTATCGCTCAGATCGGCAAAGCTTTCCGTAATGAAATTAATCCGCGTAATTTTACGTTCCGTTCACGTGAATTCACCCAGATGGAGATGGAATTTTTCTGTGAAGACGGCGATTCAATGGAATGGTTTGAGTATTGGAAGAATCAACGGATTAAATATTACCGGGAAAAATTGTTGTTTACTGAAGATGTGATGCGAATTTATGAACATGAGAAACTGGCGCATTACGCCAAAGCGGCTATTGATATTGAATTCAAGTTCCCGTTCGGTTGGGGTGAACTCGAAGGTGTGCATCACCGCGGCACCTGGGATATGTCCAGACATCAGGAATTTTCCGGCACGGATATGCAGTATATCGACCATGATAATGCCAAAAAAATAGTGCCGACAGTTGTTGAGACTTCTGTAGGACTTGATCGTACTATTCTGGCGCTCCTGTGCAACGCCTATTATGAGGACGCTGCCGAAACAAAGAAAGAGGGACAGGAAACTGATGTGCGGGTGGTGTTACGCCTCCCGGCCAGAGTGGCACCGGTACAGGCTGCCGTTCTTCCGCTGTCGAAGAAACTTGCGGAAAACGCGGAACAGCTTTACAAGGAACTCGCCGGGAAATTCCGTTGCGAATATGATGATACCGGCAGTATCGGCAAGCGTTATCGCCGCCAGGATGAAATTGGTACTCCGTATTGCGTTACATTTGATTTTGATTCAAGCAATGATAATGCGGTGACGGTGCGTGAACGTGATGCCATGACTCAGGAGAGAGTAAATTTGACGCAACTGCGGCAATATCTTGAAGACCGGGTGCAATAAACCAATTATTGCGTAATTTTTTACAACAAGAACAATAAGATAAAATTGAGGCTTGAAAATGGGTGCTGATGGTAGTAGCGAAAATAGCCGTGCGGTGATGGTTGGCGGCTGTGTGATACCGTTGATTATTGTTTTGGTTATTGTGCTGGGTATAATTATCTGGTACGCATTTTATCATGACAATGACGAAGTGGATGACTCATTGGAGCATCATCCTAACACCTTTATCAGCGTTCCAGCGACAAACGAGCAAATTTCTTGATTACGTGTCGTTTATCTGGATAGCGCCGTTTAAATCATATTGGGATGGTTGCGCCATAGTGTTGTGACATTCATGTAATTTGTGAAAAAAACGGCAATATTAATTTGCAGAAAACGAATTATCCACTATATTCTGTGTCTTTTATATTCCGGATGTAAAGTTAGCATCCGGTAGCGAATTTGATGGATTTATGGCAACCCGGCATTAATAAAAACTTGGAGAGAACAATGGCAAAAGGGTACAATGTTGCAGTAGCCGGTGCAACCGGCGCAGTTGGAATTGAGATGATTAAGACGCTGGAAAAACGCAATTTTCCTGTCAATAAACTTACTTTGCTGGCATCATCACGTTCCGTTGGCAAAAAATTATTGTTTCGCGGAAATGAAATCGCCGTGGAAGAGTTGAAACACGACTCTTTTGCCGGGATCGATATTGCTTTATTCAGCGCTGGCGCGGGTATTTCCCGTGAATTTCGTCAGTCGGTGGTCAACGCCGGCGCGGTAATGATTGATAACTCCAGCGCATTCCGCATGGAGGATGATGTCCCGTTGGTCGTGCCTGAAGTTAATCCTGAAGACGTCAAATGGCATAAAGGCGTGATTGCCAATCCAAATTGTTCAACGATTATCATGCTGGTGGCGGTAGCGCCATTGCATCGGGCGAAACAACTGAAACGGTTGGTTGCCGCTACCTATCAGGCAACGAGCGGCGCCGGCGCCAAGGGCATGGAAGAAATGCTCGTGCAGACCCGCCAACTGCTGAATGATGAACCAATCAAGCCGGAAGTATTTGCTCATCGTATCGGATTCAACCTGATTCCCCATATTGACGTATTTCTGGATAACGGCTATACCAAAGAAGAGATGAAGATGCTCTATGAGAGCCGCAAGATGTTACACCATCCCGGACTGAAAGTCTCTTGCACCTGCGTCAGGGTGCCGGTGATGCGTGCTCACTCCGAAGCGTTGAATCTGGAATTTGAGAATGATATCACACCGGAAGAAGCCAAAGCGATTCTCAGCAAGGCCCCCGGAGTGTTGCTCGTGGATGATCCGGCCGGTAAGAAATATCCGATGCCGATAGATGCCTCAGACCGTTACGAAGTGCTGGTCGGACGTATTCGTCAGGATAATTCCCGTGACGATAAACGCGGATTGGATATTTTCGTCAGCGGAGATCAAATTCTGAAAGGCGCCGCTCTGAACGCCGTACAGATTGCTGAATTGATATTTTAATTAAACAAAAAATTAGCGTAATTAATCAACTTTGCTTGTCAAATTGACTAATTACGCTATTGTTTTATACACGGTAATGTTGAAATAATATACAGCAAAAAACTAACAAACGGGGGTAGCGGATGAAAGCTAAAAAAGTTGCTGGAATAGCCTTGATTGTATTGAGCGCGGTGGTTTTGACGATTATCGTAGTGGCGATTTTGTCAATAAACACACTCGTGACTACGGGGATTAAAACTTTCGGAACCGAGGCAACCGGAACGAAGGTCGATATTCAGAAAGTTAATATTTCGCTATTTAGCGGGAGTGTGGAGTTGTCGGGATTAACAGTGGCAAATCCCACCGGATATAAAGAAGCGAATGCTTTCGGATTCGGGCGTTTTTATGTCAATATGAAACTGAAATCGCTGTTCAGCGATAAGATAGTGATTGATAATGTTATCATTGAGGATATTGCAGTTGATTTTGAACCATCGATGTCGAAAGTCAGTAATCTGCAGGAAATCAAAAATAATATTATGAAGTACTGCAAGATGGATGCCTCAGCGCCACCAAAAGATTCAACAGATACCGGTACCGCTCCCAAACCATCATCCGGCGCGGAAAAGAAACAGGGCAAGAAAGTCGTAATTAACAACTTTGAAATCAGAAGCGGCACAATTATTTTAGCATCTGGTGATATCGGCATAAGCGCTAAAATACCGATGCCCAAAATCAGTATTCAAGATATCGGCGGCGATAACGATGACGGTAAACCGGCCGGCGATGTGTTGCTGGAAATCTATGATAAAATCCTGCAAAGTATCACCAAAAACGCTCAAAGCGGACAGATAGAGGCTATTACAAAAGATGCGGTTAAGGATCTGGGCAAAAATGCTAAAGACAGTCTGAATAAACTCAAGTCAAGCATCGGATTCTGAGCAGTTAATGGTAATTTTAATGTCTGTGCCACATCAAGCCGCGGTGTTTTATGCCGGAAAGAATCGCTCTGAATTTGGAGAAACCGGTGCGGTTGTTCCGCCAAGGCAATTGAATGCCGGGAAGTTTCAGTTCATCATTCAGCCATGAGTAGGTGGTGTTCAATTCACGCATGTAACCATGATAAAACCAGCGCAGAATTTTGCCCGGCATGACGGCGCCGTAATTACCCAGTCCGTGATTCAGAATAAAGCTGTTGATGCGCTTAAAGCCTTGAAAATGGTAAAAAATTAACGGAATACCGTCAACGGTCATGGTCTTGTCCGGCATTAACTCCAGTTTATAATTACTCCAGTTCCACGGCGCCAGGCCGGCAGTCGGATTTTGCAAAATTACCAGTTGTTTGAATTTTCCCGGCCATTGGTCGAGATATTTCTGGTCTGCGAAACGGTTGTCTTCCCATTTATCATAGCACCATTCGATACAACGTTCCCGCCACCAGTTCAAACACTCCAGGCCATACTGGTCATTGCGGTAGAGCTGGCATTGCACATTGAATCTGCCAAATTTTTCGCGGTATTTAATGCGTTCAGGGAAACGGTGTTCAATAATTAGCAGTGAATTTTTACCGAGCTCATCGTAAATCGGTCGGGGACTGGAATAAAAGAACAAATCAGCATCGAGATAAGTGAGGATGTCAATTTCAGGAAAACGGTTGAATAAAAACAGCGGCAGGACGGGGCTGAGGGTAAAGTAGTACTCGATACGATTGCGATTTTGTTTCGTTGCATGAAATTCCTGGTCAAATGCTTCAATGTCAGCGAGATTGACTGTCACTATTTCCGGACAGTGATTGCTTAGCAGTTTAATGGTATTAAAAGCTTTTTCATCCAGGCAGGCGATATAGAGTTTGAAATCAATATCCTGTTGTTTCAGCGAACGGTACAGCGTTATACCCTGGCAAAGGTAAAAACTGTCAAAATATGTACAAAAGTGATATTGCACTTATTTGCTCCAGAATGCTTTTATCGTGGAAATGATATATTGTACTTCAATGTCAGTTAATTCCGGGAACATCGGCAAACTGAGAATTGTTCCGGCAATACCCTCTGTAACCGGCAGGGATTGCTGCTGATATCGGGTTGAGTATGCCGGTTGACGATGAACCGGTACCGGATAGTGGATTGCAGTAGCGATGCCATGCTGTTTCAAATAATGCATTAAATCGTCACGGCATTCCGTCCGGATTACATACTGATGAAATACATGGCTGCAACGTGAAGAAACGATGGGCAGTATCAATGGCAGATCAGTTAATGCCGCGGTGTATTGCGCGGCGATTTCCTGCCGCCTGATGTTGGATTGAGACAGATATTTTAATTTGACATCCAGTATCGCCGCTTGTAATTCATCAAGGCGACTGTTGATGCCGGCAAAACTGCTGATATAACGCTCCTCCCAGCCATATTGCCGCAACGCCAGCATTCTGTTGCTGTATTCGATAGAATTGGTCACAACGGCTCCGCCATCACCCATAGCGCCGAGATTTTTTGTCGGGTAAAAGCTGAAGCAGCCGATATCGCCGAAAGTACCCACCTGGCGACTGTTGACTTCAGCCCCATGGGACTGGGCACAGTCTTCAATAACTTTTAAATCGAACTGCTGCGCAATGTCGAGGATTGAATCAATATCGGCAGGGTGTCCGTAAATATGTACCGGAATCACCGCCTTTATTTGTCTGGCTTCATCTGCGGCAAGGGTTTGCTGCAGTCGTTCCGGGTTCATGGTGAATGAACCGGGATGAATATCGATAAATACCGGAATTGCTCCGGCACGTTCAATTGCGGCGACAGTGGCAACCGCGGTATGGGCGACAGTGGCAACTTTATCGCCGGGCACAAGATTAATTGCTCTCAAGGCAACTTCGATGGCATCAGTGCCACTGGCCACGCCGATTGCAAATTTTGCGCCGGTAAAAGTAGCGAAATTCTGTTCAAATTTCGTTACCTGACTGCCGAGAATATACCAGCCGCTATTCAGTGTCGCGGCTACGGTTTGGTCTATTTCCTGTTTATATGCCTGGTAGGCGGCGCCTGGATTACATTGTGGAATATTCATTTGGGTTCCTGTATGTATTGAATAAATTCATGGTAGTTTCTGATATAGTCTTCTTCATCATAATAGTCTGAGGCGACGATTAACAGAACACATCCGCTGGAGAAGTTGTGCATGGTATGCCAGAGGCGCGGACCAAGTATCACCCCCGTATCACTGTTTCGCATCAAAATGTCCTGCTTGGAATGACCATCGTCAAGCGAGAGCACAAAACTGCCGCTGATGCAGAAAATCACCTGATTCAAGGTGCGATGAGCGTGTTTGCCTCTGATGCTGACATCATTCTCAATGTGGGTAATGTAATAAACGCGTTTTATCTCGAATGGAATATCCCGGCCGCCTTCCATGATACAAAGTACACCGTCGCGGGCATCAATGATTTTTTTTAATTCAACATATCCACTGTTTTTAACTTTAAGCGGTGACAAGACTGCCATGATATTATCCTTTCTTAATGAGGGAAGAGAGTTTCCGGAATATTTTCAAGGGCAATGCCGGACTGCAAAGACACTGCTGTTTTATTTTATGCACTATGTGTTGATGCAATACGGTAAAGATTGCATCATCAAACATTTTAATTCCAAGTTCTGCCAGGCGTAGTGATTCACCGTATTGCTGTTTTTTCAATGCAAATAAATATCCCAGTAGAAATTCACGAATGGTAAAGTTTGCTCCGGTAAATTTATTCAAGAACATTATTTCTGTCCATCCCGGCGCTTCCGGCATGACAGTATTCAAAACTTTCCGCTCCATTTTTGAGCAGTATTTTTGTGCCATCTCCGGCGTGAAACGCGCCGTACCCAGCACCTTGAAACTATTGCACCAGAATGGTTCATGACCAATGAATTCCATGATTTGCCACATTTTATCTTCACCAACGTAGGCATCAATAATCCCCGGTTCAAATTCGGCAGCAATGATTTTATGCCGGATTGATTCCGGAATACTTTTGAATAAACGCAGATCCGTACCCTGAGTATCCGTTTTGAACCAGTCAATGTAATCTATTTTTAGTTGTTCCAATACTTGGACTACCGTTGTCGAAGGCAGTTCCGCGGTTTGTTCTGTTGTGAACAACCCGGCGAACAGGTAATCCTTCAGGCTTTCCATATCCGGCGCCAGCGTACTGGAGCATTCCGGCGAAGATGCCAGGTGAAAGTTAACTTTAGCTGTATTACTTTCGTGTACAATAGCAGGAAAGGTGTAGAGCTTTTTGAAACCGCTTTCATTCTCGATATATTCCATTTGTCTGCGGTCAGGATCAAAGGCGACACAGATGGAATATGGCGCTATTGAACGCCATTGCTCGGGCAGGGCGGTCGATGCCCCGATATCAAAGAGTACCGGCGGTTTCTCCAGCAGCGCGGGATGCGCGAAAATTGTTTTTATTATGTTCATTGGCTCCTGCGTGAGAAAATATAGCCTCTGGTTGTTGCTGCGGCATTGGGGCGTTTTAGTGTTACCTCACCACCAAGAGTGTCGAATTTTTCAATCAGTGTGTAGGTTTTGCCGATAAAATCCAGTAATTCAGATTCATTAAAGATCCAGGCTGGATAACTGGCGGAATAAATTGATGCGGGTATCATTTGCACCGTCAACCGGTCAGGGATGTTTCCTGGCAGTACAATAGTACGGTCAATGATTATATAATCAGCTTTGATTTCAAGCAACCTGGAGAGGATTTCATAAGGCTTTTCGAGATATGGCAGTACGCTTGAAAGCAGAATGACATTAAAATTACACGATGCCGTCGCTGAATCAATATCAGCCGTAAATTTTAAATGTTCATTCTCAAATTTTTCCTTGCCGCAACCGACAAATGATTTCTGTTCAACAATATACCATTGCAATTCCTTCAATCCCGGGAAAAACTTACGGTTCTGGTAATATGAACTTCCAAGCGCGCCACCAAAATCAAGGATATGCAGTTCTCCGCCATTACTGGCTGCCGCTTTCATCAGTCCGGCAACCACCGGCCAGGAATATTGGATTTCATCAAATAAAGTGGCATCGCGTTCAAATGCCGCTTTGCCGGAAATCACCATTTCCGTAGCAAATTTTACTTTTTCCAGAATTGCGTCGTTGTCGTAGCCTTCAGATCTGGCTGCGGCATCCGTCCAGCTTTTATAATCGCCGCTCCATGATACCGGAGGCGAAAATAAGTTATTTTTCAGATTGAACAATAACGGTGGAAGTAATGAACGAATCTGTTTTTTAAAAGAACTATTCATGGTTACTTTTATATCCGTTAAGATAATGTTTTAAGTATAATACTCTTGTTTTACGAAGACGCAAATTGAATTAATCAGCTTTCCACTCATTGGTCTTTGTTGTTGCCAAAAATACAGAGCCATATGTTGCCGGAAACTTGCGGTTGCAGGATGATTTGTCAACTATCGTATAAATTCCACCGCCACCATAACCGTCTTATAAAATTTGTCACCCGAAACCGCCAAGGTGATGCCGTTCTCAGAAAATCTCCAATGGCTGATAATGCTTTATGGTTGACGCACAGTGGTACTCTTGCCACCGTTATCTTGCCGGTACTTATCTCCGGCATGGTATCCATCTTCGCCGAACGGTTTGAACCAGACTGATCATTGCCTGTATTCAGCAATAACGAATGTCCCGGATAAAGCGTCAGTTTGTTCTTTAAGAAAGCGGAAGCATGCCAACGTATCGCCCATGAGTCATTTCTGCCTTGAATCTGTCCTTCCAGCATATCAGCAAACGGAAAACTGCCATTCATGTTAAATGCGAAGAAAAGTTTTCTACTCTTTAATTCGGTTTGCAGTTTTTTCCCATCAGCTTCAAACAAGTCCCAACCGCGTTTCCAGGTTGCCCAGCCCCAGCAATCAGCGCCGTGCAGGAAAAATGTTTCCGGAAGTTGTGCTTTGACCGGATACATGTAGCCGTGAATGCTGATAACTTTTTCTTCATTCTGATAAATTTTCAGAGCATCGTTCATGTAGCGCAAAAAGTATGGTGATGTGACCATGTCATCTTCCAGCACGATGATTATGCCATATTTATTGACTACCTCGGTAACACCGTTTATGATCGAATTAGCCAGTCCGCAATTCTTTTCTTTTTCATTGATGGTAATACTTTTGAATCCACTGACTGTGTGCAGATAATTCCTGACAGCTTGCACCTTTCCTGCGCCGGCATCATTCTTGGGACCATCTGAATAAATAATTAAGTCGCTATCAGAGGCGAGTTCGTTTTTTGCCAGCGCTTCAAGCGTCAAACGGGTGTGTTCCGGACGATTATAGGTGAATAACGCGATTGGCGCTAATTGAGACATATTAAACCTGTTTTATTCATTATCAATAATAAATGATACTTGAAAAGCCTGAGAACCTCACCACTAACTAGCACTAACAAAACACTAACGAAGATTTGCTGTGAGTTTTATTTTACCGCGTAAAATCAAACTCACAGCAATATTTGTAATTGAAATCATATTCGTATCAAATTAGAGCCCATCCGCGGTGGACATTGATTAGTTGTTTATACCATGAATCTTTCCCATTTAAGTTCATGCATATCCCCGAAGTTCAACAAATAACCGACTCTTGTTTTTGTAATCCTCATATAATTGAGCAGTTGCGCTCTATGTTCATCGGACAGTTCCTTGACGGCTTTCAATTCAACCATAATTCCTTCATAAACATATAAGTCAGGAATATATATTTTGTCCAGTCTCTTTTGTTTGTAGTAAACGTTCAATTCCTTTTTTGATTCGAAGGGTATTTCTCTATGTTTTAGCTCCGCCTCAAGGCACTGCTGATATATTTCCTCAAGAAGTCCACCGTGCATTTCATGATATACTTCGAGAGCAGCTCCAACCAAGTTATAACCTTCTTGCTTTAGCATAATATCCCCAAAATATTAAACCTCTTTTTTTACAGTAACCGCGTGATTGCTACTCAGTATAAAGCAAGACTTGTGTTTTTTCAAGCAATGCAAGCTTAACTTTTTTCAAATACAGTATTACGGCAAACAAATAACAACATCTTCTGCTGTGAATGATATTTACCGGTCGGTAAAAGAAATTCACAGCATTTATTGTTAGTGTTTCGTTAGTGTTAGTTAGTGGTGTAGGTTTTCATTTCTTCAAATTCCCAGACAATTGTCAACTCTGTAGAAGATACTGGTTTCCACCTTGTTATTATATATCGGACTCAAGCCGGTAAAAAATATTCTTTTAAAGCCAGCTTGACGTAAAAGTTCAAATGAAGGACGATATTCTTCCCGTTCGCTGTCGTCCCAGATTATTATGCCATTTTTCTTGAGTGCCGCCATTGCTGTTACGGTGCATCTGTTCCTGTCCTGACCGTCAATAACTATGATGTCGTATTTGCTGCCGGTATCGCTGATTTTACTGAAATAAGCATCATCACAACAAAGAAAAATACTGGCGTTGTCTGGTTTTGTTGAAGATACGGTATTGAACCAGTCTGCATTGTGCTCAACGGCGTCAACCTGTTTTACATGTCGACTCCACCATTGCGTACTGGCTCCGGACCCGAATTCAAAGACTGACATGGTGTTGTTGATTTTTGACTCGATAAAATCTATGGCCGGATACGTAATCCACGGAATCGGATTACCGTCCTTATCTACAGATTTTTTATCATTGAAACTTTTCAGCCAACCGGTATCAATCAGATAACCGTCTTTCATCAAACAGTGTGCGGCACGTAAATTCAGAACATCAAGCATTTTTCTTAAAGACTGTTTAATCATGTTTCTTACTTATCTCCAGTTTTTAACTTTCTTAATTTTTTCCGCAATAAATAATAATTTTTCAAAAAACATTGATGCGTTGACCACTTAATCCATTTGAACATCCCGGTGAACGGTCGCGGGTCGCAAAACATTTTCCCAATAAGCATGATTCGCCGGATTTGGCGATTGTCAGGGTCAGATTGCAGGGATAGTTCTGCAGTTTTCAGCCATTGACGTCGTAACGGATATGAACTGGCGAGTATGGCTTCAGTCCAATGGCAGTAGTTTTTTGAGTATAATCGCGTCAAATTATTCGGTTGAGGACTGGCGGGTAAGGCGTTTTTTTCCGCAGGGGATTGTTCACGGGTTAAAATTTCCGAGAATATTTTATTGACGATGATTTTACCACTATAATTCTTTATCGCGCGTTCATATCCTGCTGTCGCAATTGCATTACGCTCTAACTCACGGTCAAGATAATATTTTATTTTTTCGACGGCTTCGATGGCATTTTTAAAACAGACAATCTCTTTGTCGATGGTGAAATAGTTTTCAATTCCTGGTACATACTCGCACAGGAGAAACCCTCCCGAAAGCGTCACTTCAAATATTCTGCCCTTGAACTGAGGCGTCAATTGCCCATCCGGCATCACATGCTTGGAGAAATTCAGATTTATTCTGGATTGATTGAATATTTTAACCATGGTTGAATAATGTATTTTTGACTGTGATCCAGTTCCGCCGAAGGTATCTACTTTAATTTGCAAGGCATTGAGTTTGTCAAGTAATACTTGTCTGTCTGCGGTATGCGGATTGCCGACAAAAGTTACATCAAAACATTTTTCAATTTCCGGAAGTTTTCTGAAAATAGCGGTATCCATGGGGATGGGGACTGCGGTGACAGCGTTGATACCATATTGCTGGTAGTATTTAACCGCATTGGGACTGGCGGTAATAAAATAATTCAGATATGGCAACAAATATTTGGTGTATTGTTCAAAGAATATGTCGTCATCAAAAAATAAACCTGCAATTCTGCTACCGCTATGCCGAATTGCTTCCAATGATTGCAATGTTACCAGTCCGTCAAAAATACATGGGTAAATCACATATTCCGGCTTGTAAGTATTTACCAATTCAAGCAGTTCCCTGTTCGCCTCTACCAGACCGATTGCATTAGCTTTTTTGCGCATGTCATAACAGAGCAGATTGTTAAAGTAATTTGCGAACAGGGGACGCCAATTCTCATCAACATCGGTGGTACAATTCAATCCCAGTTGATTTTTACGGTTAAGTCCCCAATTCTCCTGATCAGAGAAAGAGATGAATAGAGCTGTCAGTGCGGATGTATTGGAGTAATTATTTTCTTGCATCTGAATTTTATCTTTGTTTATACAGGTTTATTTCCCTGCAACATTTTGTTTATACTTTATTTCAGTGTTTAAATATTTCAAATCATTATCTTTTATATAACTTTTAAATAACATTTCTGCGCCCTATCAATTTTAGTATAATTGACTGGAATTCATTTGTAAAGTTGCGCTTTTAAACTTATTTTGTTTTCCTACGGATTAATTGGTTTCCGTTTCTACTTTTTTTCTATGGAATAGCCTATGAATTTTATTTGCAAAAAACTTGACCCATTCCTGTATTATTTAGCAGTTGTATTATTGGGCTTAATTGTTGGAATGGCAACTATTCAAGTTTTTGGAAAATGCGTTAGTACAAATATGG
>CAYMSF010000085.1:0-13923 GCA_964392985.1 uncultured Victivallaceae bacterium
TTATTGCAATTTGACACTTGGATTCCCGGTAACCATGACTTCGATTTTGGCATCCCCGCGCTGAATTCAAACATTACAACATTTCATGGCGACACTCTGGCGGCAAATCTTAAATGCAATGAGTTATCAGGAATTAAACCATGGGCAATGTATAAACGTAATGGCTTGAATATAGCAGTAATCGGGCTTACCGCATCATCTTTGTCTGCATCATTATGGCTGCCAGAATCAAAATTGATTAGAATTGAAGGATCAGAATCTGCATTGGGACGAACAATTGCTGAACTGCGACCATTTAAACCTGACATAATTATTCTAGCGGCGCATCATGGTCTATATGGAAAAGATGATTCGCTCTATTCACTAGCGGTAAAATATCCCGAAGTAGATGTCATTATTGGCGCACATACACACCAAAACAATCCCGGCATGAAGCTTAGCGGGGCATGGTATTCACAGTCTGGAAGCCACGCCGAAAATTTTGGCAGCATAGTAATCCAATGGGATACAGATATGCAAAAAATAACTAAGATATATTCTAAACTTATCCCTGTAGATAACAAAATCACGGATAATCAGAAAATTAATGGCATCGTTGCCGAAAACAATCATGAGAATTCATCAAAATGTAAAATTAACAATATAAAATTGCAACGACTGAAAGACAAAACATCTGAAGTTATTGCCACCTCAATGGCCGATGCCGTTAATGTCGACTTTGCTGTCTATTCAAAACGGCATCAAGAAATCAATATTGAACTGCCTGCAAATGAATTTTTATTTCAGGCAATACCTTATGAAGAAACGATTGGCACAATCAACGTTAATCTCACCGATGCAAAAATAATCATGTATGAATTATGTAAATCCGGTCTTATTGCGGACACGGCAGAATCTTGTTATGGATTTAAGGTTATTCCTGGCAATTCTGCTGTGAATTGCAGGATTATACAAGCATCTGGCGTAGAATGGCTTGACTGCAGCTTGAGGAAAAAAATTGCGTTACCTAGTTTTTTTCTTTCCGGCGGTGGCGGAAAACTGCCATTACTGAAATCAATCGCTAATAACGAAAAAAACTCCCCGGTTAATCATAGAATACTTGTAAGAACAGCATTGAGGAATTATCTTGAAAAAACACAGGTTGAATAATGAATTCAGAATATTTTAATATAGCACAACTGTTGACAGAAACTGCCGGGAAATATCCGGATAAAGAGGCATTGTTTTCCCCTGTTGGAAAATTCCACAACGGAAACTTTAAATATTCGACACTTACATTCAGCCAACTCGAAAATCTCACTAACGCATATGCACAATCATTTCACGCTGCAGGAATTGTTAAAGGTATAAGAACGCTAATGTTTTTACGTCCGGGACTTGAGTTTGCGGCAGCTGTATTTGCTGTATATAAAACCGGTGGCATACCAGTACTGATAGACCCGGGTATGGGATTTAAAAATCTATTAGGATGCATACGCCAGACTGAATCTGAAGCAATGATTGCAATTTCTCCAGTGCATTGGATACGATTGATATGTCCTAATTCATTCAACCATACTGAAATTTTCTTTTCGCTAGGAAAATTCCCGCCACCGGGCGTGAAAAAATTAGAGAAAATCGTAAAAATTGAAGAAATACAAAAATCCAGACAGTTCGATTTTACTCCCGCATCGACCACTCTGGATGACAACGCTGCAATTGTTTTCACAACTGGAAGCACTGGACCGCCGAAAGGTGTTGTTTACACCCATCGAACGTTCCAGACTCAAATAAATTTAATTCGCGATGTTTATGGAGCGGGTCCAGAACATATAGACCTTTCCGCGTTTCCCCTTTTTGCTTTGTTTGCAGTAATTCTTGGAATGCCGTCCATAATTCCGAAAATGGATTTTACCAGGCCGGCCAAAGTAAATCCGGAAAACATTATCAAACCGATATTAGACAAAAAAATAAGTTTTTCATTCGGCTCGCCGGCCCTATGGAAAACTGTAAGCAATTATTGTATTAAAAATAATATCCGGCTGACATCATTAAAACGAGTGTTAATGGCTGGTGCACCGGTTCCGGCGTCACTGCACCGGCAAGTAAAAAAAATAATTGCCTTTGACGGCGAAACCATGGTTCCTTATGGAGCAACTGAGGCTATGCCGATAACTAACATGACAGGAAATGAAGTACTGAATGAAACCGAAGCACTTACTTTGCAAGGTCAAGGACATTGTGTCGGTTATCCCAATCCTGGAATTAAAATTGCTGTAATAAAGAGCAGCGACGCTCCTGTCAGTCAGTGGAGGAATGAGTTAGTTTTGGCAAATGAAAATATCGGAGAAATTGTTGTAAAAGGTAATGTGGTAAAAAAAGAGTATTTCAAACAACAACGCCACAACGCAGTATCGACGATTCCTGATGAAGATGGCAAATCATGGCACCGTCTCGGCGATCTGGGTTATTTTGACATCAAAGGACGGTTGTGGTTCTGTGGTAGAAAAAATCATGCAGTAATAACCGCAGAAATGACTTATTATTCTGTTTGTGTCGAGGCTATTTTCAACCAGCATCCTCAAGTAAACCGTAGTGCACTAGTCGGCGTTGATAATGTCCCGATTATCTATATTGAACCTCTAGACGGACATTGGCCGCATACGCGGCAGCAAAAAGATCAATTTATTAATGAGTTACGCAAAGTTGGCAAAAGTCAACCATTTACAGCAAACATTGATACGTTTCTGTTCCATCGTTCATTTCCAGTTGACATTCGTCATAATGCAAAAATATTCAGAGAAAAGTTGGCTTTAATGGCAGGGAAAATGATGGCGAATAAGTCACAGCAGGAATAACCGTATCTATTGAAGATTAACTATTACAATTACATTTTTGATATATTGCGGAAACATTTCTGCCGTAGTATAACTCAAATATGCAGAGACTTGGCATCCTGTTCAATGTTGTATTAGGATTTCCCCACAATTCAGCAACGTTAAAATCAAATCCTGATTCAAAATATTTACGTGACTGATATTTATCAGGAATCGTTTTCCTCCAAATCTCTTTACACTCAGCCAAGCATATGGAGGGATTAATCTTTGACTCTAAATTATTTATAAATAATCCAGCGGCAATACGTGAAAAAACAACCAACTCATACAATGGCATTGAATTAATACTGGCATATTTTTCCAGTAAATCAAATCTTGTGACCAAATCACCGCGTCCCATTCCACTAAAGTAGTCAAATGTTCTGAGGAAAGCAATGAAATCTTCCAAAAAACCTTCAATATGGATATTGGCAAATTGTATTGAACTTTTCAACTGCAAACAATTATACCATCCGTCAATAGTTTGCGAAATCTGGTCTATAGCCAATAAATCTTCAGGTGTTAATTTATCAGTTGCACAGACCTGATATGGTGTTTCCTGATTGTAAATTATACCATGCCACGGGTTTAAATGCATCGTGGAACCGGGTAAAACTTTCAATCGTTCCAACTGAATTTCATCAATTTGCAGTACCATCAACCGCAATACATCACCAATAATTGAACAATAATCCTGACGGGGCAGTCCTGCGATTAAATCCGTGTGTATCTTAATATGATGAATTTGACGCAATTTTTGAAGATTGTTAACATACATAAGTGCGGTGCCGGTTCGGTCAATTGCCTTAAGGCTTTCCTCGCAAAGTGTTTGAATTCCCACCTCCAAATGCAACATATTTGCAGGAGATTCACCTATTTTTGCCAATAGTTTGTCACCTAAAAATGCCGGACTTATCTCTAAATGAAATTGCATGTCATTAAATTCATGATAAAAAATGTCAAGCAGCTCAATTGCTCTTGACTCAGGATGATTAAAGGTACGGTCAAGAATTCGAACCTCGCGAATGCCGTGTTTGCGTAACATTTTCAAGTCATCAATAACTCTTTGAATAGAATGGAATTTTAATTGTTTTCCAGCACTGCTGCAAAATATACACTTGCCGGCACACCCCCTCACCGTTTCGAGCTGATAAAATGGTTTATTGCATGGCAAATATTCTGCTGAGTAAACTGATGGCAATAAATCAAGATTCCCTGAAAATTCAGCTGAACCGTTATCGACGTAACCGCCGGCAGAACTAAGATAACAAAGTCCGGGAATATTTTTCCAATTTTCCCGTTCGATTAGATTGTCAAGAAGCAAATGAAATGAACTCTCATCGCCGCGACTGACCGCGCTGATATATGAATTTTGTCTGAGAAAATTCATATTATCTCCATTAAATTCCGGCCCGCCAAGAACAATCGTCGTTGCCGGCAATAAATCATGGCAATTTCTTAATAGCGGCAGTAGAAAATTACGGTTAAATAAATAAGTTGTCGCTACAATAACGTCAGGATTATTAGAAGCAATTTCGTTTACAACTTTACCTGAATCGGACTTGATTGTCGCCTCGAGCATTACCCATTTCCATTCCGGCATCTTTTTTTCAGTCCAGACACGCAACATGTTCCCAGCGAGGCTGGAATGGGCAAATGATGCATTTACTCCAAGGTATAATATAAGACCTGAGTCCATAAGTCATCCCTGAAATTTCATAGAGAGCATAGTCATATCATTGCCTTGCACTGTATCGGCAGAACGGACAACGCACTGACTGATATAATCTATAATCTCTTTGGGATTGGCTCCGGCCATTACCTGCAAGTCACGCAATAACTGCGATGTGCTGTATGACGTGCCATCAATATTGGCTTCAGTTACGCCTTTGGTATAGAGGAATAGAATATCACCCTTCCCCATTGTAAAATCAGAGTTAACACAACAATCCTCATTTATCATTCTTGAACCGATTGCAGGTGCTGACGGCAGTCTACAAAAACAGAAATCGGGGGAATGATACAATAATGGCGGAGCATGACCGGCTGATGCAATCTGCATTTCGCCGGTTTTAAGATTAATTATTGCACAAATAACTGATGCCAGTACACCGGTCTGATTACTCTTGGCCACATCTCTTTCGACATTGAGTATCATTTGTGCAGGACTGGCATTGTGAATTGCCTCATAGCGCAACAATGTTTGAATTTTTACCATAAATAAAGCTGCCGGAACACCACGATCAGAAATATCACCGATACAACAATAAAGGTGTTCATTGTCTATTAAACAATAATCATAGAAATCACCGCCGACTTCGCGCGCTGCTAAATGAAGTGCATAAATGTCAAACTCAGTACGTTCCGGGAATGCCGGAAATTTTGCTGGGAACATTGAACTTTGAATTTTTGCAGCCGCTGCAAGATCACTATTAATAATTTCCTGTTCCGATAGATTCTGATTGATGTTACTTACATTGATTTTTATATTTTCAGCCATACGATTAAATGATTCTGCCAGTTCCTGAAATTCATCATTTGTATTAAGCGTAATTGCGGTATCAAGTTCGCCATGACTTATCCTTATCGCGCCAGCTTCAAGTACTGATATAGCGCGGTGTACACGGCGCGCAAAATAAACCGCGACCCAGATAATAAGCATAAAAATGACTAATCCGGCAACAGAATAGATAAGCCTGCTGTTAGCAATTAAATTATCAAGATTACGTTTAAACGTGGCAGTACCATCCTCAATTTTGTTCCGGCTGATAATTGATGATGAATTGATAATCTTCTCCGATAAAGTAAAACAAACACTCCAGTCAGCCGACTTTAATGGTGCATACGAAACGTAATATTTTTCATTCCTGTGAATATAACGTTTTACACCACGTTCTCCGCTGCAAATAGCCTTAATCAAATCTTTACTGTACCGCAATTCTGAAATATCGTCACTTCCATAAATTTTTTTATCGAAAACACCATTTTGGGTAATGAGCTTTCCATCACGAGTAACAATAAACGGTGGTGTACTATTATTAATCCCGATAATCAAATTCTCTGAAACGGTTTCAGGAGACATATTTGCCATTGCCACTATTATCGGCGTACCTGAAGGCATAATTGCATAAGAACAAGTAATATATTCTTCGGAACTACAGATATCTTTATAAGGACCTGTGAATACTGCTGTATTCGGTCTGGCAATTGCGTTACGATACCATTCCTGTTTACGCGGGTCAAAATACGCAGGATACGGGTACCATGAATATCCAATAAAAACCCCGTCGCCGGTGGCAATACCAAGTGACTGTGCATGCCGGTTACACGCGTAAACAATTTTCAGTGAATTGTAAGTCATGTTCAAAATATTAAATTCCGATGTCAACGCTTCCTTACTCATACCATTTGCAAAAGAGAGAGGTGAAAATTCGTGACGGACATTGAGCGTGTCACATTGTTTTAATAAGTCAGTGTTAAGTGTGGCACCTGAGTTATTTTGTAAATCAAGATACAGTTGAGCCATATTTTTGGTCTCAATAGCAATACGTTGTAAATGAATGTCACTGATTGCCGCCTGAATATCCGCAAATGTTTTTAATTCGTCATTGAACTCTCTTTCCATATTCTTACGGTTATCATGAACAGCGGTAGAGCCCAATTCCCGTCCCCGTTCAAATATGAGCACAACGAGGGAATTTATATTGAAACCGGAGATAATACTTATTGATACAAACGTGAGCACAGGAAAGAAAATAAAAAGAAACAATATCTTTGTTTTTAATGAAAATTTAAACATTATCTATTCCGTCCATTGGAGGTATTTCCCGCTTGTTAAAGCGTAATGCAACCATTGTAATATCATCAGACTGGGGACAATCCTCAGTATGTATCTTAATTTCTAACATAAGATTAGCAATACTCAATTCAAGGCTATCAGCCATTTTTTCGTTCAACGCGATACGTAATTGATCTTCACCGAAAATAGCGCCGTCGCTATTCATCGCTTCAGTAACTCCATCAGAGTACAAAAATAGAATATCGCCATCATTCAACTGTAATGTTTCTGAACACCATTTATTTTCAACTACATCAAAAGGACCTATTGCCATACCATGTGCCGGTGATAGATATTCATAATTACCTCCAGCACGGCAAATCAACGGCGGGTTGTGCCCCCCGTTCGCAAAGACAACAATACCTGTATCCAAGTCAATTAATGCACAAAAAGTCGTGGTAAACATACAGCTTTCGTTGTTCTTAACCAATATATTATTAACATTAAAAAGAATTTCGTGTGGTTTTAATCCTGATTGAGCCTCTCTGAGGAGAAGTGTTTTGGTCATTGCCATGAATAACGCTGCCGGGATTCCTTTACCGGATACGTCACCAATTGCGAAATATAGAGTATGAGGATTTATCATCAGGTAATCGTAAAAATCGCCGCCGATTTCTCTTGCCGGAATCATTAATGCATTAAGATTTACCGCAGGATGAATATTTTCAGGATTTGCCGGCGGCAGACTAGAGGACTGAATTTCTTTTGCCACAGCTAATTCACGGTTAATTTTCTCTCGCATGACAAAAGTTTCCTTAAGGTTGGCAATATATGCATTAAGGTCTGAAGTCATTTTGTTAAAAGTGATGGCAAGATGCTCAAGTTCATCGCCGGTATTTAATTTTATCTGTTGCATAAAATTACCCCGCCCAATCTGTTCCGCCTGATTTTTCAAGGAGAGTATCGGCCTGGTAATTCTGGTGGAAAGGAAAATATTTGAAATTACAATTAAAAAAATGGCAGAGAAACCTACTACAATATATGTTTTTTGAGTTTTCGAGATGTATTCATTAATCGAATCACGATTTCTTATAGTCGCAATTTGGATGTTTTTTTCTGTGTTCATTGCAGATTTCGTGGCCGCATTCTTGGGAATTGCGATTCCTAAACTCCAACCATTTGTAGAAATAGGAAAATAAGCAAAATAGTAAAGAGGTTCACCAGGAATCAATAATTCTTCAACGTCATATTTGCCGGCAATCATATTTTTGGCGATACAAACAATGCCAGGATTGGTTGATTTCAACATATTTTCTTTTTTAAATTCTTCTTTCCAGGTTTTGCCGGCACTATCTATATCACGCTGAACCAACACATCCCCGAATGAATCAATAAGTATGGCTCTTGAGCTTGGTTCAAGCCGCGAAGCAAGCAGGTTACTGATAATTTTTTTTATCTCAATATCAATTGCACAAACAGCAATTAGTCTGCCACTGACATCTCTTGCCGCCTTGGCACAAGTTAACACCAACTTGTTCCCTGCGCTGGAAATATATGGCCCATACCATATAACATTACTGCTGCGACTGGCTTCGTAAAACCACCCGCGCAAACGCGGGTCGTAATCTTCGGGTTGCCTGGTCCAGGGATATGTAATAAATAGTCCTGAAGCTGAAGCCAGATAGACAATATCACTACCGGGATTGTTACGCCAGATAAACTTAAGAACCGGTTGCATTCTGCTCAAATGATTTAGCTCTGCACTTAAGCGTTCTTGTTTATAACCTGGCGCCGTATGCCAACTACCAAATTTTTCATGGTCAGTTGGCTCATTATCAGTAAAATCAGCCATGAATTGACTAAATCCTGCTTTAATATTCTCAGGATCAGTAGTATAGCGGGAACAAAGGTTAGTAATCATGCTGATTTCAACTGCAATGCGTTTAAGTTGCATGTCAATGAGCATCGCCTGTCCCGCCGTGACTGCAATTATTTCTTCCTGAGCCTGAGAACGCAATGCTTCCTTACTTTCATCTACCGCACTCTGTCCAAGTACAGAACATGCCGCATCCGCATATTCGCCAAACTGCCGGGTGCGTTCAATACTGAAGTATGAAACGATGAAAAAAGATATACTGGTCAAGGAGATCATTACAACCAGAAATTTTATTTTTAAACTGTACTTATATCGTTTCATCTGACTGCACCACTTTGTTCACATGATTAGCCGCCGTTAATTCAATGAATCTTTTTTTTATATCTACAACCGCTTCTGCAGTAAAATAAACATCAAGAAAGCGGTCCAAAATAATTTTCACCGCCAAATCAGAAGGATGTAACATATCCTCTTTATAAAACCGGTAATCCCTCAATTCATCGTTAAGTATCTCAAATGCTGGAAAATACGCAATATTTTGACTGAATTTTTCAATACAGCAATGAATTGCAGTCAAAAGATGAGCCTTGCTGAGTGAGTTTAATACCAATGTTCCCGGGTAGTGCCTGACTGGAGATAACGTTATTATTATTTTACATAACGGATTAATCAATAAGACACCATCAACTATTTTATTCAGCATCGTTATATTCTCTTCAACCGACAGCATTCTGCGTTCAAACTGCCCACCCGGTACACGATGACAATTGGCAACAATCACCCTGCTGTCCTTGTGAATATAAACTACAGACGACGAAGGCGTAACTATAAAAACATCAGTTTTTTCTAATTCCAGTTTGAAGCGCAGTAGCATTTTATTGGCGTTTTCTAACGCAATATCAAGAGATTTATGTGAAAAATCGCCATGGTGCTCCCAACTATGCCATTTATTTTCATATTGAAAAAAATCAGTGGAGGCATATAGTCGATTTTCCAGCAGGCGTAAAACAGGAGACGCAATCGCCGCGGTGTTATAAACAATCCCGTTAGGATTCTGCATCCCGGTAAAACCGCTGCAATAAAGCCGGTTCAAAAGCTCAACTGCAAAACAAGAACCTATACCGCAAAAATTACCACCGACACCCAAAAGGCTAAAGGGAGAAGGTTCAATTTTTATCACAGTTTGCAATCCCATAGGGTGTTGCTCCATTTATTAGTTTCTGAATAATTTCTGCAAAAATTCTTTAAGCAAGGTGTACCGTTGTTCCTGCTTGAAGTTATTGACTGCCATAGATACTGCTTTTTTACTGCCGACAAGCACCAACAACGAACGCGCCCTTGTCATTGCGGTATACAACAGATTACGTTGCAACATCATGTAATGTTGTGTCAATAATGGAATTATAACTGCAGGAAACTCACTTCCCTGGGACTTATGTACCGTAATTGCGTAGGCCAGTGTCAATTGTTCAGCTTCATAATAGTCATATTCTATCAATCCACTATCGAAGAGCACCGCAAATTTATTTTCAGCGCTGTCAATTTTTGAAATTCTACCCATGTCACCATTGAATACATTTTTTTCATAATTGTTACTGTTTTGTATTACCTTGTCACCGGCCTTGAAAACTCTTTCTCCAATTTTGAACTGCGGTTTACTGCCTGAATTGAGTTCACGCTGCAATATTTGATTAATTGCCACGGTGCCGCAACTTCCACGGTTCATGGGTGACAATATTTGAATATCTTTTATCGGGTCGAACCCAAACCTTTCCGGAATGCGTGTTCTCGTCATTTTGACAATTAATTCTAAAGCTTTATCTGGATCATCCTGTTCAATCCAGTAAAAATCGCTCAGCATCTCGGATGTGGATTTTACTATTTCCGGCATTTCACCATGATTTACCCGGTGTGCATTAACGATAATTTCACTACCTGCGCCTTGACGAAAAATTTGGGATAGATGGGTAACTGCAAATAATTTTGATTCCAAAAGAGATTGCAATACATTTCCCGGTCCAACCGATGGTAACTGTTCCGCGTCACCAACCATGACTACTGTCGTACCAGGTCTTATCGCTCGGAATAAACTTAATGCCAACTGTGAATCCAGCATTGAAACCTCATCAACGATCAAAACGTCACAAGGCAATTTTTTCTTTGTGGAGTAATCGAAACCACGTTCCGCCGGTTCCCATTTCAGCATACGATGGATTGTTCTGGCCGTTACTCCCGTCGCCTCTGAAAGACGTTTTGCGGCACGACCGGTTGGAGCCGCCAGATAAATTTTTAATTTGGCAGCAATTGCACGTCGGACTATCTCCCCGATTACAGTAGTTTTACCCACTCCCGGACCGCCGGTGATAATACTCAAAGGCGTACGGGCAGTTTGTTCAACCGCAGAATACTGTTCATTACTTAACTTTATATCAGCGCGCATTGGCACATTCAACATGGCAACGCCAGAATGATTTCTTACCTTAAATAAGTTAAGCAGATGCAATGGTAATTCTTTCTCCGCGGCGTAGAGAACAGAAGCGTAAATCATTCTGCCCCAAACATCACTATTGATAGAAATTAAAACACTATTTTTAATTGCCAATTCTAAACCGAATGACACATCATTTTCTTCGACCTGCAAAGTACTTACCGCCATTTTAACAAAATCGTTGTATGGGTAACAACAATGTCCAAATGACGTGAGTTGCGTCATCGTATAATAAACACCTGCGACAAGTCGTTGCGGATTATTTTTCTCTATCCCCTGCGCTGCGGCAATACGGTCAGCAGAAATGAATCCAATTCCACTAATATCATCAGCCAGTTGATATGGATTTTTTTTCACAATCGTGGCGGTTTCTTCGCCATACTTTTCATATAACCGGTTACAATAAGTACTGGAAATAC
Organism: uncultured Victivallaceae bacterium; assembly: GCA_964392985.1. GTDB lineage: Bacteria > Verrucomicrobiota > Lentisphaeria > Victivallales > Victivallaceae > CAYMSF01. The sequence goes on from CAYMSF010000085.1 coordinate 11,417, forward strand.
CTAATCCTTGAAGAAATATATATATATCACGCCGGGAACGTTGTTTATGCCATACTTCCCGAATCGTCTCTATCCTTTTTTTCCCTACCTTGGGTATTTCTTTGAGTCTTTCAGAATAATTATTGAGTATATCAAGGGTCTTATCACCAAAATGGCTGACAATACTTTCAGCCAATTTAACGCCGACCCCTGGAATAATTCCTGAAGATAAATATCGAATTAAACCATCACTGGTAGAAGGCAGAACCAGTGTATAGCGTTCAACCCGCAATTGTTTCCCATATGCTGGATGTAATTCCCAATATCCATTCAATTCCACACGGTATCCGGGACTTAAACCGTAAACATTTCCAACCGCAGTATACTCAACCCCATGGTTATCAACCACCTTAAAAACGGAGTAACCACCGTCACTGCGAGTAAAAACGACACGGTTGACCTCTCCGCGTATGCAGTGTTCTGTAAAGCTCAATGGTGTAACTTGTGATGTTGAATTTTCCATAATTCAAAAGATATAGCACGGACGGTCAAAGTTCAAACAAAAATATTGCATGCTTGAGTGTTTTCATGTAACACATGGACTTAAAAGAAATATAAGAAGTACTGGTGAGTTTTATCATATTGGGTGGAATCGGATGCTACTATTCAATATACATATTGAACTATGACGTTATAATTTCAAATTCACTCTTTTTCTTTCTGTCCGATGCGCCAGTCCCTTGGATTCACTGGATTGGTTTCGCGCCACAAACCAACTTTTTTATTTTTTGCATTGTTTTCGGCATTACGAAAAGCAACTTCATTGGGTGCGTAACGTTTGTACCACCAGGCCTGTCCTGCAACGATCATAGCAAGATTTATATACTGATCTTCCCGATAAACTTTGGCAACAATTCTACCATAATCGTCCGTATCAACCTTCTCAATACTTACAACCCGGTCTTTAATTAATAAAATTAAATACTTTGCTGCCTCCCTGCCCCCATTTTGTTTGTATTCGGGAGCGTCTACTCCCCAAAGACGCACCTCGATTTTCTGCCCGCCACTGGTTATGGTAAAAGAATCTCCATCATGAACCCAACCGACAATACCAGTAATTTTTTCTATATCGGCAAAAACTACAATATTAAGCATTAAAATAATAAATATTGCCAAGATTTTCTTCATCAATAAACCGCCTTTAATATCCAAACTTATCAGCTATAATTAAACATTATTGCCATAATTGGTTGACACACTTTGCATTTTCAACTGGAACAGCATACCCCTTAATACTATACAAAGATGTGCTCGAATTGCAAGAAAACATTCTCTGATTATCATTAATCAGGCAAATCCTTAATTATTTCCTCGCAATATTTAATCATCTGTTCATTGCCAATCTTCTGTGCCTCATCGGTTTTCAATCCATCAATTCCATTTTCAAAGTGTAATAACAATAAAGTATTTTGTTCCATTTTTGGTGCTTTGCCGATAGCAAATTCTTCATAAGCGGCATTTAGTTCATTAAAGGTTTTGGGATAGTTTGAAATCCGAATTTCATCAATCAAACCGCAAAAAGATGGAGTAGAAAAATTGGCCGAGTTACAACCAATGCCGATGATAAGATCGTTTATCGACCACTCCCGGCCAATACTCAGATAAAATTTTTCCTCTGCAGCTTTGCCATTAACGTAAATCTGCATAAGGCAACCTTTTTCGCGCCGGTATCCCCAGACAAAAGCAAGATGCGTCCACTCATTGTCTTTGATAAGAGTTTGTGACCTGATATTACCGTTATATTCAAATTTGCCTTCTTCCATTGACTTTTTTCTAAAAATAAACGTCAAAATGCCATTCTGTTCACCGATAAAAAACCATAAAGGCTTATCCGTACCAACAGTTATTAATGACGATATGTCGGTTGCAATCCCACTCCTGCGTTTCAAGATTAGTTCAATTGTACCACCTGATGGATGAATACTACCGATGTCAAAATATAATTTTGAATTACTATTGAATACCGCAGATTTACCGATTTTACCCCACTCAAAAGTTAACCCGCTTTGCATAACAGGATTGACTTTTATCTCGCCACTACAAGCAATAGTTGTAGTAACATACAATATGGCATTCAAAATTGTTCGCATAATACGCAAAATAATTTGCTTTAATCCCCGTAATGTTTATTTTTTATATTAATCTTTTCTTGAATAAATTTATTACACATTAGATATACTCGTAATTTTCCAAGATTCGAATAAATACACAACAATCAAAGTTCTTTGCAATACAAGTATAGCGACAATTTACTTGAATTATACACAGCAATCGACAAACGAAGCAGACACTGTCATACAAAATTATTATATCATTAATAATTTTGATGGCAATAATATAATAGTTAAAATTGTTTCTTACATCTCCGACAATGTTTTTTGTCAACTAAATTTTATATTACAAAAATAATGTAAATCTTAATTCCGTGAGAGAATTTTATTAATTTCCTCACTTTTATTTTTTGACTG
>CAYMSF010000086.1:0-13658 GCA_964392985.1 uncultured Victivallaceae bacterium
ACACGTAACACTTAACACGTAACACTTAACACGTAACACTTAACACGTAACACTTCTTTCACAATCGCAGCAACAGGAAAGCGCCTCGCGCCGGTAATTATGCGTCGAGCAACTGGTGATGCGACGGCTATCGATATTCGTCTACTTTTAAAAATTAGTTTCATTCTTTTTTGCTGGATATATCGAGTACAAAACTTTAGCTTTTGTGTTTTCGTTGCTTGTGGATAAGTTATTTTAGGACTTTTTTAGAGAATTTTAGCAATAGATTGAAGCCGGACGTTGTGCTGCTGCTTGTGCTTGAGTCCGGCTATATTTAAGTTTTAATGGAGAGTTGTTTTTGAGTTGAAATAAAAGAGTAGAAAGAGGCGGGAAATCGCACAAAAACACAAAAACTAAAGTTTTGTACCCCGATTGATACCCCGATTGATACGCCCCGTGACATTTAAATTTTTGTACTCGTAACTTCATTTGTATTTTCATATTGTTGAATGTTCTATTCTACCATAAATAAGCATAAAATATATTATACACTATGTATAAATAAAAAACAGAAAGTTCTCAAACTCCCGTTGTAACGATTTAAAATACGAGCAAAAAGGATTTGTACTCCAACTCTCCCTAAATTAATGTATTATTTTGCTGGAAAAAAAAGTCATTCCACCAAATATCCCTCTATATATATGCGTCTGGGGACACGGCCAGGTTGCTTTATTCTCGCTACGCACTCTTCCAAGGCTTCTTCTCCAGCCTGCATCCAATTTATTGCAATACAAGGAGTGGGATAATAACCGGCTCTTATAAGACTTTTACCATCAATTCCGAGGATACAATAATCTTCGGATAATATTCTTTCAGAAATTTCTTTATAGTTTTGAGAAAAACTCTGTAAACGGGAACCTGTTGTAAATAAATAACCTTCTTCTTTTGAATAATTTATTTTTTTTATTCTTACAGAGTATATTTTATTAAATTTTCCGCCAGACTGTTTCCACATGGATGCAAAAATATCTCCCCTATTCAAATATGCCGGGATTTTGTTAGACAGTATATTAACCTTATCAATATTATGTCTTTTAAAATATTTCACTGCCAGAAATGCAGCCGTATATGGGTCAATATCAATAAATGAAAGATTAGATATAACCGGCAAATGGGTACCAATAGCTACCACTGGAATCGTCGGGTTCACCAGCAAGCTACAACGCTCCAATTCGATAAGAGCAATCGCTCCGTCGCAGTTTTCCATTAACTTTGCGATTTCCTTATTGTATGAAGATTTTCTGAGATTAATATGTCGAAAAGTCAAACAACAGTTATACTTTTTAGTAACTTTTTCAATTCCGGATAATATTGCAGAATATATACCTGCATTTTCATGACTTAAAGCGGGATGCCCAAATATCAAGATACTTAAACTTTTATTGAATGGGATTTCATTTGACGATAACATGTTTTTCACATACGTCCCTGAACCGTGAATTATTTCTATTAAACCATCTTTATTTAATAAATCAAAACATTGTCTTACTGTCCCCTCACTTAACCTCAGTCTTTTCTTCATAGCACGGATTGATGGTATCTTACTCCCGGGACTGTATTCGCCAGAAAAAAATTTTTCCTTAAAATATGTAATCAGTTTCTTTACCTCCGTCTGGTTTCTCATAAGATATTCCTTGTTTCTGTTCTGGTTTTGTAAAAGGATATGAATTTTGTTTCAAAGCCTTTTTTTCTGTGAATATTCTTAACTTTTAGTGATATAAAACTTTCTCACAGTCATCCCTTGTTATGTTAAAAAATTGAAAAAGTGATGGAACTACTCTATATTAGCCATAAAAAGTGTCTTATGAATCCGTCAAAGCATAAAATGAGTGTATTTTGCCAAATATTCAAATTGATTCTTCGAAATTATATTCACAAACTTGCGAATGAGCATGGAGTTGGCACGCAATCACGTTCTTTCAGTCCTGGCAGTCAATCATGTTTTTGAGCAACTGTCGCGTGAGTTTTGCATGAATTATATTTGTAATACATTTATCATAGTGGCGTTTGGAAAACACTTTGTTACGCAAACTCGTCAATCCGGAATGGTTTTTCTCATGTCAGCCAGCCAGTGAAGCCAATATGTACTAAAAATTATTTTGAAACATCTGGATAATCTCAGCACGAGTTTCCGTCGATAGGGAGTGGCAGACACTGTTGGCTGTAATACTGAGCAGATAATGTTCATTAAAAAGATGCGACGCAATACCGCACCGTATAAAACACCTGGCGTTGCCAACCCGAAGTAACCTTCTTTGCAATAGCGATGGTTTAATTACAAAGGTAAACCCCCAGCTCCGCTGGGGGACTCGCAAAGTTTGACTTTTGCGGTAATAGTAGTAGGAATATCATCCTCGTGAACCGTTCGGAGAGTTCAAAAGTAGAGATTCCATGAGAAAGAGTGGAACATTAACACATACAACGTGGGAATGCAAATATCATGTTGTATTTATTCCGAAGTGTCGGACGAAGGTATTATACGGAACGCTCCGCAAGCATCTTGGTGCGGTATTTAAAGACTTGGCGCAGCAGCGAGAAAGCGAGATAGAGGAGGGGCATTTACGCCCCGACCATGTACACATGCTACTCTCTGTTCCCCCCAAGTATTCCGTGTCGGAAGTAGTTGGATTTATAAAAGGTAAGAGTGCTATTTATGTGGCGCTAAATTTTATGAGTCATCGCAAAAACTATGGAGGTCAGAATTTTTGGGCGAGAGGCTACTATGTATCAACTGTTGGTCGTGATGAGAAAACGATCCGTGAATACATACAAGACCAAGAAGATAGAAAACTTGAACAAGGTGACTTGTTCCGGGAAGCAGACTAAACGTTAAGACAATGCAACCGCTTCGAACGGTTCACGAATTCAAGCCTCCGGCTCTGCGGAGGGATCTGACTATTTTTCCAGTTTGCGCGTTTTCGCCGTTCTAATTTAAGCTATTGACGGATGGAACGCAACAAACAACACAGCATGTTACACCGTCAAATCTTGCAAACAATGTTTTTTAAGGGCAGAAAAGACTTAACAATTACTTATCATGACACTTTTACACACTTTTAATTGTATTTTTCATGAAAATACTTTAAAAATCAATATTTCTATATTGATTTTTTTTTAATTCGGCATTATAATTAAAGTTATGTGATGCAATTAAAAACTCAAACCAACCAATCGAGAGGTAAGGATGGATAAGGAACAAAAGCAATTCACGCTTATTGAATTGTTGGTAGTGATAGCTATCATAGCAATACTTGCCAGCATGCTCTTGCCCGCGTTAAACTGTGCCAGGGACAAGGCAAAAAAAATTAGTTGTGTGTCCAATCTGAAACAAATTAGCAACGGCATGCAATTATACCTGAATGATTATCAAGGAAAAATAAAAAGCAGTAATAGTGATGACAGCGTAGAAGGTTCGTGGGTGATGGAACGATTAACACCGTATTTAAATACTCAACGGAGTGACGGGAGAAACGTTCCATATGATTCTACTACATTAATGCTTCATCCCCAAGCCCAAATATGGTGTTGTCCGGGAGAACAAGAGAAGCTTAGATTCTTCCAATATTACGGTTACAGCAGGTATGTCGTAAGAAACGATGGGCTTAAAGGAAATTTATGGAGAGCTAAAAACCCTTCAGGTTTTTTAATTTGGGCAGATGCAAAAGGAGGGTTGGGGTATAATCAATGGGCGCTGGGTGATTCTGAGCGATATTTAGTCATATCCAGGCACAATTATTCAAGCAATATTCTTTGGGCGGATATGCATGTCAGTAATGTCCCCATGCGGAACTTTACTGATATCAAAAGAAGTTGGTTTGGTTTTTAAAACATAACCGAAACAATATTAAGGATATTTCATGTCAACGATTAAAAACATATTTTTCGTGATTCTGACAATAACTATTTTTATACCTGGAACGACTAAAGCTGCAGAAACCCTTTTGCCTGAAGGAAATTTCAAGCACTCAATATACGGAGGTACCAGAAATGCCAAAATTATAATCCAGAAAGATAGTGATGGGCAAAATTATTTATCTCTAAACGGATTTGAAAAAGAAGTGGTTGCTCAAGCTATTGCCAGTGTATCTGTTCAAACTGCTCAACAATATAAGTTTGATTTTCAATACAAATCAACGTTGTTGACTTTTTATATAACACTTTATTGGAAGAACTCAGAAGGGAAGCCACTCGGGACACATTTAGTCGGAGCTAACGGAGAGAACAATGAGTGGACTACATGGAGTAAATCACCCAAAAAATTTGTTGTCTTTCAACTGCCTCAAGGCAAAAGCATTAACCTTGAAGACAAAACTATTATTGTTCCTGAAGGCGCAACTGAACTTGTGATTATTTTGAAAATTAAGGGAATCAATTCCTTTGATGTCAAGAACGTGATATTAGATAAGCTGGAACCAAAAGATTAACAAGGAATGAACATGACAAAGTATTTTATCGGAAGATTTATAATTTTTATGCTTGTTGTACCTTTTATAAAATTACAGGCAGTGGATCAGGAAGAATTGAGGCGCCTTAAAATAAATTCCTATCAGAATGACTCGGCTAACGACAGAAAAGCAAAAGCATCAAATATTAGTATTGATGTTGAAGAAATTAAAATTCCACAGCAAGTAAAACTTAAAGAATATCCCGGGCTTCCTCTCATAACAATTAAGGATGGTAATTTTTACAAAGATGACAATGCGGCATATCTGATCGGTGCCGAGTGTAGTGCCCAAACCCGTTATCCGTTTTTGTGGAAGCTTTTTGATTTTGATTTTATTCAGGTTGTTGGACCGGTATATTTAAAACAAACGATGCTGTGCACACAAAATGACGACAGAATTAATATCAGATGGAAACCTAATCAAGACCTTGAGCGTGATGTAAGGCTGATTATTGAGAATGGATTACCGGTTTATGTAAATTTTATCGAAGGTGATCCAAATTATATACGAAAAAATTTCCCGCCTTTGAAAAATATTGATAATCTTTTAGTAGACAATGGTCATTTCTATTCTATGCGCTGGGAGAATCCGATTGCCGCCAGTATACGCCGAAATTTCTTTAAGAGTATGATAACTCCCATAATGTCCTATCCGGTATTTGCAGTTGAACTTTTTAACGAAGTAAGTTTTATGGATTATGATACGAAAGTCATAGAAGGCTTTAGAAAATTTTGCTTTGAAAAATACGGAACAATGAGCAGAGCCAATCATATCTGGAATACCAATTACAAGAGTTTTGTCGAAGTAATACCGGCTAGGATAAATGGAATTAACTGTTCCTATGAAAGTTTAGCCCATGATACCTCACGCATGCTATGGCGAGATTGGCGCGAATTTTGCGGGCTATATAGTGCACGGGCATTTGGAGAAGTTGCGGAATTATTCAGAAAACACATGCCAACGACTAAAATAACGATACAATCTCATTGTAATTACATGTTAGATATGGCTCCAAGTGGTATTAATCCGCTGGAAAAAAGCCGTAACGAAGACTTTTATGGCGACGAAAATCGTTTCCAATTTTACAAACAATATCCAGGGCAGGAAAGTCTGTCTCAAATCAGCAGTATGGTAGGCACTTTACTCTGGATTAATTATCTGGCACATCTTGTCCCGGACAAACCACAAATGTCTGAGGAAACATACCCGCAAAGCGGTCCTCCCAAAACCGTGGAATATTTAAAAATCAATAATACCAAATGGTATTTTAAAGGAGATAACGAGGAGAATGGCACAATCAACGGTTATCAGGATATAAATTTTAATGATAAAAACTGGGCTGAGATTGAAGTGCCAGGAATGTGGGCTAATTATGGTCATGGGCAAATTCACACGGGATGGTACCGAAAGGCTTTTTTCATAGAGAATAACAAGCTTCCATCGCAATTGTTTCTTAATGGTCATGAACTAGCAGACAGTTCAGCCATATATTTCAACGGAAAACTAATTAACATGACAAAACGCTGGAAGGATAATTTCAGTCTGGATATTACCCCGCTTTTACGGAATGGCAAAAATATGATTGCAATAAAAATCGTTAATAAAAACTATAAAGCAGAGCGTTATTGGGGTGGTATCCGAGGTGGAATTTCGCTGGATACAAGTTCCCGCCTCCCCCCGCCTCTGACTTACGGACAATTAAGCTGTTTTGTGTGGGAACGCTGGTTGCATGGGGAAAATGGGGTAGTTATTTCTTACGTTTATGCTGCCGAAGGAACTGCTCATAGTATATTTTATCCTGCAAGAATTGAAAGGAAAGCTCTTAAAGCTCTTCCAGAGTCTAAGTACATAATTAATTCAATTGCGCAGGAAATAGCACCAGAAAAACAACGCATTCCAGCAAAAGCAGCGTTGTGTTTCCCTATGGAAACAATGAGATTCCACATATTTCCCAAATACAACGATATTTTAGAAGCGCCGATTACTAAAAGCGTTTCTCTTTGGTTTGCGGCCTTATTAACCAGTGGTGTTCCAGGCGACGTTATTCCCAATTCCGTCCTCGAGGATAAAGCCAAACTGGCTAAATATGACCTGATAATGATGCGCAAAAATTCCAGGATATCAGCAAAAGGATTTGATAATCTTAAAGAGTTTTTGGCTAATGGAGGAGTGCTTATAAGAGACAATTCCTCTTTAAAGAATGACGATGCAACAAACCAGCCTTTAGATAACAGTAACATGCTTTCGGGCAAAGGTAAAATTCACATAATACCAGATTCTATTTCAGAGGAAGACAGTTTCTCCCTGCTTCGAGAGCTTATCATCAAATACAGCGGAATGCCGATTACTGTTACAACGGAAAATACGTCTGTAGCGTATGTTGAAAGGTATCTATTAGATAAAAATGGCCGTTATCTGCTATATTTGAATAACTGGGGCGGCGAACAAACTGTAAGAGTAATTCCACATACAATTGTTGATGGTACCTACCGCCTTACAAATTTGAATTCAGGCAAAGTTGATTCTGAGAAGATAACGAATAAACAATTATGCGAAATTGGAATAAAGATAGATTTGCCTTGTCAAACCCCACAGATGCTACTTTTGGAAAGTTCAGACTTACCGGCACTAACTATAAAACGGCTTTCTCCCAAACAAAAAATGTGGTTTGACTTCATAGAAGGCAACTACGCTGCGCAATCTTTATCCGAACGGATACTGTTTAGTGGCGGGCAAAATTGCTACTACTCAAAAATTTTCTTACTGACTGCAGCAGAAGAATTGCAAAAAAATGGGTATTCAAGCGATCTGGGAATTCCTCCTATTCGCACAAACGAAATGCAGGTTTTTACAAACAGGCTTACTGTCTCAGACTTGTCCGATTACAAAGTATTGTTTTTAGGTGGTCCAAGAGAATTTACACCAGATGAAATAAAGGTTATCAAAAATTACTTGATAAATGGAGGTGGTCTGTTTATTTGTGGCAACTGGAGTCGTGGACCACATAAATGGCTAAGCAACAGTAGCGTAAATGCTTCTTTCTTGAAGGATATCGGCGCCACAGTCGTCGATGAAGGGATTCAGAATCCTGTAAATTTCTGCGACAATACCCCATGGCATCCTGTTTTCAAAGATTTTACAAATCACATATTATGCAAGAATATACGGGAAATTCACACTCAGGGGATGGGATTTCTGAATCTTTATACACCAGATTGGCAACCATTGGTATTAAGTGATAAACATGCCAATTATCCTTATAAGCCTGTCATTGCAGTTAGGAACTATGGAAAGGGTCGAATTGTATTATGTGGTGATGCCGCTTGGTTAAAGCCCCGCATGTTGTCTCGTGGTAACAATAAAGAGTTTTTTATTAATTTAATAAACTGGTTGGCACAAAAGAATTCTAATTAAGTTGATTCTATTAGGTTTTCCTGAAAACTAAAATTTTATTTCATGCGACCCGGCGAAAAATTGATAAACAGACAAATTTAACGGATCTGATAAGTTTTTAGACATCTCCAATAAAAATAAATTCTTTGGCAATATCACAAGAAATTTTGCGGCAGATGTCGGCGAATGTAAAAGTTATAGTGCTTTTGTTAGTGTTTTTCCAGTCAGGTGCGGAATCGATTTAAATGCATAAATCCATGTCATGGACATGGCAAAACAACAGAGGTCGAAATGGTTTTCAACAGCAAGAGGTTGGCGACATTGAGAGTCGATAGCTCCGATGTTCCCTTTTCGTTCCTTGAATCCGATCTCCATTTTCGAGCGTGCGGAATAAAACTCTATTTCTGTTCTACTGTAAATTAGGTCGGGGGTGACCAGCGTAAAAGTAGAGCCTTTGTAATATACAAAAACGACTTTGACCTGACATGCGAATACGAATACATATATCTGTAATTCAGGTATTTATAATAAAAAATGATATTGCCGAATGGCTTATGACGGTATGAAAAAGATTGGAGTCAATAATAAAAAAACAACGCCAACGGCGCAGGAGGTTGTTAATAAAGCCAATAAACGCATTTAGTAATGAGATCGAAAAATCAGTTAGACGGGGCATCATCCCGAGTAGTTCGAAAAAAGTTAACTATTTTAGTAATGCCGTCACGGTGGCGGTGAAATGGATAACACCTAGTCGAATTTCAGATTCCGATTAGGTAGAGATGTTTAAAAACATGAAAACATTAGATTTAATAAAAAGGTAAAAATGAAAAGAAAAAGTGCAATAATTACTAATGATGGTAAGGTGGAAATGCGAGAACTGGATATGCCGGAGCTACAGAACAACGAGGTACGGATCAGAGTGCATTCGTCTCTGATTAGTCCCGGTTCAGAGATACTCCTCATTAAAACTCTTCGAGAAAAGAACAGTTCAGATTTTAATTTTAGGACTTTTGGTTATGCTAATGCCGGGGAGGTAATAGAAGTTAAAGGGAATTGTAAAAATATTATTCCCGGTATGCGTGTAGCCGCGATGGGGGCAGGAAAAGCTGAACATGCGAATTATGCGAATGTACCGATCAATATGGTAGTGCCTATTCCTGCATCTGTCAGTTATGACCAGGCAGTGTACGCTTGTCTTGGTGCAACTGCTTTGCATGCAGTCAGGAGAACCGAACCAACTCTTGGTGAATTCGGTTTGGTTCTTGGTCTTGGAATTGTTGGAAACCTTGCGGCTCAACTCGCAAAATGTTTTGGCGCCAGAATTCAATGTTGGGAATGCATTGACTCCAGAATAAATATAGCCACAAAATGCGCATTGGAAAATCTGATTAATTTTACTCGGACTAACACAGAACAGGCAGCTAATAATTTTGCCACACCTTATGGAATTGACTTTGCTCTGTTTGCTTTTGGAGGTAACGCTGATACCGCATTGAAATCTATTAATCTTTGCATGAAACGTTCCGCAGACCATCATGCAATGGGCAGAATTACACTAGTAGGCGGTTGTTCTTTGACAATTAGCGGAGGTGCTGCTTTAGGTAACTTAAATATTCTCTCTTCAGCCCGAACTGGTCCGGGATACAAAGACAAAGTGTATGAATACGGGCAGGATTATCCAAATGGCTATATTCAATTTACGACCGGGCGGAATCTTGATGAAATAATACGCTTGATGGTGGAAGGAAAAATAATCGTTGATCCCATGACTACTCATAAAGTTAAATTGAAAAGTGTGGGCGATATTGTCGATATCCTTATCAATGAACCGGAAAAAGCACTTGGCGTTATTTTAAATATGGAACACTAAATTATGAATAATGATAAAAATATCTTCCGCATCGGCTTGGTGGGGTTGTGTACGACGCATCCTCGAAAATGGACTAGTGTCTTACGTGATATCAGTGCAAAGTCTGACCTGAAAGTAGAAGTTACGGCCGCATGGGATTCTGGAGAAACTAAACCTGTAGGATTTGCCAAAGAATTTTGCTATACCCATAATATTGCTAACTATCTCGAAAATCTCGAAGATATGCTAGAACTGGTAGATGGAGTCATTATTCATACAACGAACTGGGATAAACATCTCGAACAAGCTAAAATATTTGTTGATATGGGCAAGTCTGTACTCATCGACAAACCAATAGTAGGACGCATGAGCGATGTTAACATTTTACTTGAATGGATGAAGGAAGGTAAAATAATTACCGGTGGCTCTTCCCTGCGCTTTAATTATGAAGTAATGCAATTACTCGCTCAGCCTGTATCGGAAAGGGGAAATATACATACTGCTTATTGTTGCGTGGGGTTGGATGAATTTAACTACGGTATACATGGATATGCTTTGTTATCCGGTTTAATGGGACCGGGAATTCGTTCCGTAAGATATTTGGGTAGCAGTAAGCAAAAACAACTATGCTTAACATGGCATAGTGGAAATATGGCTTTCCTCTCCGTCGGTAAAACAAGTTCATTGCCGTTTAATCTGACAGTTGTAAGTGATAAAAATGTTTTTCATATAAAACCAGATCCCGGTAATTTATATAGATATTTTCTTGAGAACATTATCCCATATTTTATCGGAAAAATAAAAGAATCTCATTATCCTCCAGAAATCATGCTTGAGCCTGAATTAGCCGCATTAGCCGCTAAGACTTCATGGCAAAACAATGGACAAGAAGTATTTTTAGATGACTTAGGACTTGTTTCTGCCAGTTACGATGGAACCCAGTTTGCAAAAAGGTATTATCTTGCAAACTGTACGAAATCTCAACTTGCAACTCAAAGTTAAGATGTTGTTTTGAGTAAAGAAAATAATTTATGACAAAGCTATTTATTTCATTTGCGACGGAAGATTTTATTACCCCTGCTCATTATGATGTGTTGTTAAGAATTTCAGATATCCTTACTCAACGAGGCATAAGAGGAAATTTTCATTTAACTGGCGATTTTGCTCGTTCGCTACGTCAAAGAAAATATCATGTTCTTGTCAATTCTCTTAAAAACCATGAAATCGGTTATCATGGTAATACGCATGGTTGTTATCCTTTCATCGGTTCAGTATGCGAAAATAGTCCATGGGATGAAGCGGTGGAAATTTTGATGCGAACAGAGGCACAGGGAATTCAAGATATTGCCGACATTACAGGTTGTAAACCTGTCTATTATGTTTTAGAATTCGTTAAAGCGCCACAGTTAGTTTCTGCAATTAACAAATTAGGTATCAATCTTATTGGTTTTTCTGACTTACCATGTAGAGGCGCAGCGTTTTCCTGGTATGCAGGATCTTTATGTTTTTCAGGCGCTCACATGGGGATTGAATCCCCACCCGGCAATAAACGTCTGGAAATTTTTAAAAATGAATTTAATATTCGGCGCAATGACAGCACTAATAATGTACTGAAAATCTTTAATCATCCATATAAATTTGCATATAATAATCTTATCGAAGCATGGCATGACGTTAACCCGTTTTATCGTAAATATACACCATATCACAAATGGCAACTTCCAGAAAAATCATTATACAAGGCGACGAAAACCGACAAATTGCTGTCAGATTTTGAAGATTTTATTGATTATACGCTGAGTTTTACTAACACTAAATATTTCACGACTTCCGAACTGGCATCTGAATTTCAAGCAAATGATAAGCAGTGGTTGTCCACGAATGAAGTCGGGCAATTAGCACGCTCAATCACCAGAGAGTTTTCGTATGCTTGCATCGATGATTATTATTACACTCCTGCTGAAATTTTCGGTGTCCTTTGCCTTGGGTGCATCAGTGACAATTTTGAAGACAGTCTTTATCTGCGTAAGTTAATAGGTCCAACGGAAAACAGAACCATGCATGAAAATATTTGCCTGCAATATTACGAGCTTCAGTATTTGGTAAAAAAAATCAATATTGAGATGGATTATTCAGGCAGAATGCCGGATGTAATTATGTGCTCAAAAGGAATAATCTCTCATTCCTCTTTTATAAAAACACTGGCTGAATTTATAATTAAAGATCGGTCGGAAACAATAACTTTTCCTGTTGATAATTCACTGCCGGCCATAGCCAACATCAAGTATTTCAAAGCTAAAAGCTGGACTCGCCCGATTTACCCGGAAAACTTCAGCGGCGCTGAAATATGTCGTCAATGCAAACTGCAAACCTGGAGTTATAAACCTGCATTCCATAAATTTCAGGTAAAAGTTTAGTGTGATAAAGTTAATTACAAATAAATATTAATGGCAAAATCGAAAAATGTGCATAGAAAGATTTGCGATGGAAAGTTTTTTTCGTTCATAATAGTGTGTGTTTTATGCCAACAGCATTTTAAAACAACAGGGAGGTTAATAAAAAAGGTAAAATGTATTGATAGGTTTTGAAAAAATAAAGTCATTTTCAAAAAAACAACTTTATCAAAATAAACTCTTATAATTTTCGGAAACTAAACAATGAACAATAAAGATATTGAAGCAAAGTTTCTTGTCATTCTTAATGAATTACTCAAAATTCCTTCTCCTCCTGGCCGAGAAGGCTTGACTGCAAATTACATCAGAGATCGGCTTGCCGGGCTGGGCTACATATATGAAACAGATGTCGCCGGAAATGTGCTTGTTCGTTTAAAAGCAAAAAATCCTAATGGCTCTTTAACGATTATGGCTGCACATATGGATGAAATAGCAATGGTGGTTACTGCGATAACTCCCAATGGTCGACTTAGAGTTACAAACTCCGGTGGTCTCGTGCCCAGTAAACTAGGCGAAAGAATGGTTGAAGTAATTTCTGATTATGAAAAAAATGTGCCTGGTTTATTTTCTATGGGTTCCGGACATGATCGTGGAGTCCCAAACGGACAATGGACCCCTTCTTGGGAAAATGTTTATATTGAAACCGGCATGAATACTGAAGAACTCAGCGTTGCCGGTGTACGTGTCGGTTCTCCAGTTGTTCCAGCGGTGGAAGGGAGAGGTGTTTATTGTTTTGGTACAGGACCTGAAATAATGTGTGCCGCCTGGACTTTGGATGACAGGGCAGGAATCGCTGAATTATTAATTGTATTGGAAGAATTAAATAATGCGACTGTTATTCTGGAAAATCCATTAATAATCGCATTCACAGTACACGAGGAAGGTGGTTGTCACGGTGCTAAATCATTGGCGTTCAAAGAGCGACCGGAAATATTCATAGCAATCGATGGCTGCCCGGTGCTTGAACCAGACGGACTCAAGCTTGATGGCCGTCCGGGTGTCTGGAGCAAAGACAGATTATGCAATTATGACCAGAATTTGATTTTGGATTTCATCAGAGCATCAGAAAGAGCCAATACAAAGTTGCAACTTGCTGTTTACAACAGTGCCGCATCAGATGCCAGTGCGGTGTATAATGCCGGATTGGCCCCACGGGCAGGTTTAATTGGACATGTCCGCGCTAACAGTCATGGCTTCGAAGTCGCCAATCTTTCGGTATTTTCCAATACGGTTAAGGCTATTCTGGAATATTTAAAAAGATAAAATAAAGAACATCCTCCCGTCCATCCTATCCCTGATGCAAACCTCTAGGTATTACGGACTTCTACGTCCTGCTGGCGTGGCGGAAATTCTAAAACAAAAATTAATACATAAAAGCCAAAACCGCCCCAAGGTTCGGGGAATGTGGATGAGCACGAGGAATAGCCGGATTTTGAGCATTTAAAATGGCCGGGAAACGGTCATTTATTGCCAAGTGCG
>CAYMSF010000087.1:0-13473 GCA_964392985.1 uncultured Victivallaceae bacterium
ATTGGGGTACAAAGATATCTACCTCTTTAGCCGCCAATTCAAGCAGCAGACCGGTCTGAGTCCAGCAGCGTATCGTCAAAAATTTAAAGACTGAGGTAATTTCAAAACAAAAAATTGCTCCGAAAGATAATCCGATATCATTTTTTGTAGCACGTTTATCGACTTAACCTCATTTGCATAATTTCATAAATAATTATGAAATATGATTATCTTTCGGATCAGTAAAAGATAATGTCCTGTATTTTGTGGTGGTACACGACGGTACAATTTACCCCTGCGATTTCTTCGTTCAACCTGAGTGGCAGTTTTGCAACATTGCCAGTGTTAACTGGCAGCATTTATTGAATCTGCCTCTATACTGGGAATTCGGCAAACGCAAAAGCATTGTTGCTGACATTCATATTCATCTCTAATCCAAGCAATATGTTTAACGCCGGAGTCACAATAAAGCCGCCGCCGGCGCCGAAAAAACCGGTAAGTATTCCAACTGCAGCGCCTAGAAAAGTGCCGCTAAGTAACATTATCCAATGGCAAATAATATAATCAATCACTAACATGTATAGCCTTTACGTTTTAACGTGTATGCGTCGTGGTCCTGGAAAAGTAATTCTGCGTTGGCATCTTTTAAATAGTTGAAATCATATTTAGGATACTTTCGCCATTCCAACGCGCCGTTAACGCCATCGACCGCATTACTGAACTTGCCTGAATGGAGGAAGCTAAGCAGATCTTGCTTCAGTGTTGCCTTGATTTCACAATTTTGGGAATTTTCTGCCTGATTCGTCGTTTCTTTGGGATCATTATTACGGTCAAACAAAAACTCCAGCTCATCGCCGGCAGAATAAAAATATTTCCAATCTCTGGATGCAATCATATATATTCCAGTTTCTTTGCTACTGAACTGTGAATAGACATATTTGCGCTCTGTTGTGCCATCTGCTACTTTTTTCAAATCAATGCCGTCCAGCGTCCAGTCTTTTACACTGGCGCCGATCGTTGCCGCGACAGTCGGCAGTATGTCCACCAGCGAAGCAGGTTCCGCACAGCGTTTATTTGCCTCAAATCGTTCAGGATAGCGGATAATTAACGGAATCCGTGACGACGGATCATGCATGCTGCGCTTTCCATAACAGTTGAAATCGCCCAGATATTCACCGTGGTCGGAGCTGAAAATAATCATGGTATCATTTAATGCTCCGTTTTCTTCCAGCGCCGATAAAATGCGTCCTATTTGAAAATCAACGAATGAGATGGAAGCATAATAGTAAGCAATAATCTGCTTTGCCAGATTTTTGTCAATTCCCTGATCACGATATTTATAACGATTCTGATGACGGTTGATCCAGGTAAGTAAGGCTTCGTAATTATCGGGTATTCCCGGCAGTTCCATATCCGGCGCCCGGTACAATTTATGCCACGGTTTAGGCGGAGCAAATGGCGGATGCGGATGAATAAAGCTGGAGAACAGCATCCATGACTTCGTTTGATTTTTCTGTTCATGGATGAATTCGACGGATTTGCTGCCGATATAATTGGACGGATGGGTTGTTTCGTCATGGAGAGATATTTGCGGGACATAATACATTTCGCCGCGGGTTCCGTGCGGTTCGTCGTAATCCAGCTTTTGATCAGACAGCCACTTGCAATAATCATCTGCAGCAGGCTTGGAGATACATTCTTCCTGAGTTAATCGTTTCTGAAAACCGCGTAATTCATGAGCGTCCGGTGTGAAATGGCACTTGCCGATGGCCTTGGTAACATACCCGCTATCATTCAGCAAATCGGCTATTGACTGATGATTATGTTCAGGCATGTTGCCGTTGTCGGTGATGCCGGTTCGTGTAGGGTATTGCCCGTAGTGCATACAGCAGCGTGCCGGTACACATACCGGACTGGGGGAATAAGCGCTGGTAAACGTTGTGCCTTCCCGTACCAGACGGTCTAAGTTCGGCGTTTTAATGATTGGATTACCGAGTGCGCGAATAGTATCAAAGCGCTGCATATCGGTGAAAATCAACAGAATATTTGGCTTTTTGCTCATTACTGTTCCTTTAAATAATATTGTTTAAAGATTGATATATTATGATATTACATCCATATTATTATTGTTGCAATATTGTTTTAAGACTATAAATATTGAGACTGGATGATGTTGGAACTAAATTATGCAGATATCGCTCCGGAAATCAGAGGAGCTAATTATTTCGAGGAAAATGACGTTCATCTCGGTCCGCGGTATAACTTCGCTTATCAGCTGCTCTATGTTTTCAAAGGTAATGGCGAGGCGGTAATTAATGACCGGCGCGAACAAATTTCACCGGGTTTTTTCACCATCTACGGTCCTGGAGACCGGCATGAATTCGTCAATACTAGTCAGCAACCGATGGCGCTTGGCACGATCAACTTCTCCTGGCGGAAGGAATCACCGGCACGATTAGCCATGGGCAACAGCACTGTTACCGAACTTTCTCCCCAATATCGTGACTTGTCTGATCCGCTCTGTCGTATTGCCGGATTATCACCGTTTCCGCTTATCATGTCCATTCCGCTTGAAGAGCGGTCGCAATTAGAAAGATGGTTGCGCGAGACTGGATACAATTATCGTAATTCAAACAATCCGGCGTTGATTTTGCAATATAAATCAGCACTCTTGCTGATAATTGAACTGATCATCCGGATTCAACGCAACGCCGGTGAGGATAGAGAGCATCCGGCACTGGTACGATTCCACCGTTTTATCAAAAGCCGTTATGCCGGCGAAATTGACCGTGTTGATGCCGCCAGAGCTTGCGGCGTCAGTCCGAGTCATTTGACCGCACTGTTGCGAAGCCGTCTTCAGACCAACTTCACCGACTATCTCAACACGGTAAGGATGGAAGTAGTGCTGGAGTTATTGCAATTCAGCCGTCTTAGCGTCAAGGAGATTGCTGAACGCACAGGTTTTCGCAATTACAGTTATTTTGTGGCGCATTTTCGTAAAATTCATGGGCATCCGCCAGGTGCATGGCGCACTCGCTGAACATGCCTTGAAAACGAACGATTCATTCTCCATGCGGTGTTTATCCGTGGAGCAAAGACGGGATTCAACTATTTTCGTCAGCTCTTGCCGCCAGGCAGGAGCAGGGCCATAATTAACTCATCATGAAATGTACCGTTATAAAATACTGCCTGTTGCCGCAATCCTTCAATCTGAAAGCCGCATTTTGTGTATAAACTGATTGCCGGAGCATTTTCAGCATCCACCCAAAGTTCAATGCGACGAAGCCATGGATTGGTTTTTGCCCAAGCCAATGCTTCCTCCATCAGTCTTCGACCGATGCCTTGATGCCGCCATCGCTTTTTTACGGTTATCCCGAGCGTCACGAAATGCTGATACGCATGTAATGTACCACGTTGTAACACAATCTCACCTGCGGGGTTGCCATCTATTTCGGCGACTAAATAGAGCATATCATCACGGTTAAGTGATTCAGTCAGAATATTGCACTGTTGTTTCGCCACCCCGGCGACTTCATCAGGTTCAAACGCAATATACCGGTCCGGTTCTGAGATTAATTCGCGAATATGTTCAGCCAGCCATGCCGTGTCTTCTTTTCGCGCTTTACGTATTGTTATTTGAGTCATGGTTAATTTCTCCATTACCGGATAAGCTTTCTTTACTTTATTCAACACTTTTATTGATTTCTGAAATCTGGACATGAATATATCATTTATCGCTCTGGATGCCAAACGCAGTATTTTAAAGAACCGTCTGCAGAACTGTATGAAAGGGTCAGGTTTTTTTGCAAAAATCCATAGCCATAAGAAATGATGAGTGAATCTCCTTTCCTTAATTAATCCAGTGCAGCCACTCAGTCAAGTTCAAATAAGGCACTAAAACGTCACCACTAATGAACACTAACTAAACACTAACCAACCATGCTGTGAATTTCTTTTACCTGTCTGGTAAAAATTATTCACGGCAGATTTTTTCTTTAACTTTTCGTGTTCCCTCCAAAGGCGGGTAAATTTTCGTGTTTTCGTGGTAGAAATCTCCCAAGTTTTTAGCCCTGCCTCCAGTCAGTGCTTTGTTAGTGCCGGTCAGTGGTGAAAAAAGAGTATTCGTACCATTTCTTTGTATTTTTAGAAACATTATTGACAGATTTTTATTTTGGGGGGTGCTAAAGAGTACTGCAAGCATCCCTGCTTGCTTATCAAGCTGGAAGTTTACACGCTGGAGGCGGCGCCAAAGGCGACCAGGGCTTGAGTTACTTTTAGTACCGGCAAACACAAAGGCATTCGGGAGAAGCGCGGAGATGTAAAGGTTATTTCTTTACGGTTCCTAAGCGCTTAATAATACAACAGTCCCTGAAATTATACTAAATCAACCTGAGAATGCTAATTGGTATAAATCCTGATTAAATAGTTTGAAATCTTTGAATTGATGAAATATAATATACCTCGAATCGGATGCTGATTAACAAAGACCGTTGGTTTCATCCTTTCATACATTCAGCGGGGAATACAATATGCGGTTTCAGTGTTTATCCTGTAATGCAATTATTACCGTCAGTTCCGACGGTGGCAAGTCTTACTGCAAATGTCCTGAATGTCATCGCAAGTGTTTAATTCCCCGGACACGTTTTGATAATGGTTGTGTCATTGCGGATTTTGTCATTCGTGAAAAAATCGGCAGCGGGTATATCGGAACAGTTTACAAAGCGGAACAGTTATCCTCCGGTCGGAATATTGCCCTGAAAATATTATCTCACGAATTTATCAACCACAAAACAGCAAATGATTTCCTTCGCAATGCCTGTAGCGCGTCTGAATTAAAACATGTCAACATTGTTAAAACTATTGAAGTCGGAATGGCGGTTGATAATGTCTGTTATATCGCGATGGATTATATTACCGGGAAAACATTACAGCACCGGCTTAATCATGAACGGTTTCTGCCGGTAGATGAATCGCTGCACATCATCCAGCAGGTAGGGGAGGCGTTGCATTATGCCTGGGGCAAGGCACAATTAATTCATCGTGACGTTAAACCCGAAAACATCATGATTAACAGTAAAGGTGTGGTTAAACTAACCGATTTTGGCCTCGCGATAAAAGCCGCAGATTCTAACAGCAGTGAAGATATGGCTGGAAGTCCGGCCTATATGAGCCCTGAACAATTTTCCTGTGAAACCCTGGATTTTCGCAGCGATATTTACAGCCTTGGCGTTACTCTTTATCAGATGCTTTGCGGAAAACTGCCGTTTGATGGTGTCACGTTTCAGGATGTTGCCCGTCAGCATTTCGGCGAAGTCGCTATTCCGTTATCCCATTCAGGAGTTGCTGTTCCTCTGCCGGTATCAAATCTGGTTAAGCGCATGATGGCGAAGTCGCCTGATGAACGATTCACCACCACCGCAGCATTGCTGAAAGAAATCTGGGCGGTTCGGCAAATTACTACCCCTGACTGCAAAATGATTCCTCGACGTTCATAATGCCTCGGTGTAGTTTTTTGGGATATAAGTGATATTTTACAATCTAGTGAACAGTATTGTTATGATTATAAAATCACTGGAGGCGAATAATGCAATTGAAAGTTGTTATTATCGGTGCGCTTGGTCATATCGGTTATGCGTTTAAAACGCTGACTGCGGGCATTGATGCAATTCCTTGCGGGATTGCCTCAGGTACAGAAGGCGACTTGTCTGAAAAAACTCTTGCCGGTATCTTATCAATAATCAAGTGTCCGTTTTTTGAATCCTGGGAAAAAATGGTTGATCAGGTCAAACCGGATATTGCTATAATCGGAACGCGTTATGACCGTAACGGCTTAATCTCGTTGGAGTGCCTCCGCCGCGGCATTCATTGTTTTACCGAAAAAACAATAGCTCACGATTTCGAGACACTCAATGAACTTGAAAAAACCGCAAAACACAATCAGGTAAAAATTTTCGGAATGCATGGAATGCGTTATGAATCCCATTTTTATGCGGCGCATCAGGCAATAACGAGCGGAATGATTGGTAAGCCTGAGCTTTTTTTCGGGCAGAAATCATATTGTTTCGGCGTAAATCGCCCGGAATTTTACAAAAAACGGCAATACTACGGCGGAACCATTCTCTGGGTGGCAGTTCACGCCATTGATTTAAGTTATTGGAATGTCGGAACATGGAAAAAAGTCTCAGCAATTCAAAGTACGACCGCTAATCGTGGTTATGGTGATTGCGAATCACACTGTTCGATAATGATTGATTTCGGCAACGGCACCATTGGTAATATCAATGCTGATTTTCTGCTGCCGGAAAAATTCGGCAGTCACGGTGACGATCAGATTCGCGTGGCGGGGGAGAACGGGGTAGTCTGGGTAAGGAATAATAAAGCCTTTGCCGCAACGCATACCACCCCGGTTGTCGAATTGCCACCCGGAAATCCCGGTGATATTTTTACGGATATCTGCCGTGAAATCAATGGCACCGGCAAGTGTATGATTTCCATGGAAGATACTTTTTATGTTTCCCGTCTTGCACTCACAGCAAGGGCAACAGCCGATTCCGGCAATACTGTTACAATTTAAGCACTTAATCATAAATAAATGAAACATAAATTAATCTTATGGCGACTGTTGCACGAACTGGAACCCATCTCATACAATATTCATCCATAGTCTTATAATTTCTATTATTCAGTTATTTCTGGCGTCTGAATTTACTGGGGTATTCTCCGCTGTTTCTGAAAAAGAATCTTGAAAAAGAAAAGAGATCTGAGAATTCCATAATTTTTGCAATTTCTACAATTTTTAGGTTGCTGTATTGAAGCATTTTTTTTGCCGTTTCAACGCGTTGCTGGTCAATAAAGGTTTTTAATTTTATGCCCGTTTCACGATGGAACACATTTGACAGACTGTTGCGCGAGTAGCCGAAAAAAGCGGCAAGCTCATTTATCGTCATACTCCGTCCTGCCTTGTTGTCAATAAACATCTTAATCCGATCAATTACTGTTAGTTCAGTCAATTCAGCTTGTCTGGTCTGGAGTCCAATTTCCGCCAGTAATCCGGTCAAGCTTTCTATAACCAGAAACGACTCGCCGGTAAAACTTTGTTTATTCAATTCTGCCAGTAGCAAATGGCGGAGATTTATTGAATGCTCTGTTTTTTTCAGGATAAGAATATTTTCCGGTTGAGCTGCGACATCGGTATGAAATTTAATTGACCATGACTCTTGTGCTTTACCGTCATAAATGAAACAATGGGGACATCCAGGAGGAATTAAAATGCAGTCGTGGGCTTCTGCTTTCAGTTTATTTTTGCCGGATTTTATTTCAATTGCACCTGAAATAATATATTCAAGTTGCCAGAATGCATGGGCGTGTGTTACTCGTTTTGTTAACACATTTTCATCATGTTGAATAAACAGCAGAGTAACCGGATTGATAAAATGTCGCTGCAAGTTAATGTTTTTTAAATAATTTTTGTGCATTATGACAAGCTTTCTGTGTTTTTTGCCATGTAATAATAACGTTTTAACGTTTATAGTATAATATAATATAATTTATACAATCAATATTGAAAATATTTATAATACTAAAGAGGTAATTTATGGCTCGTTTTATTAATATCGCAACAATCCATTTTCAGGTTTCCGAACAAGGAAATGATCCGCAGTATACGGCGCTGGCTCAATTCAAGGAAGCTGAATCAAGGCTTGACGGCACAGGAGTTGACCTGGTAGTCACCTGTGAAGGGATGGAGGATGTCGGACAGACCATTTCCCAGGCTGAAAGCGCGAAAAATCCTGGTCCGATGTTCAACGCCTACAGAGATTTTGCCATGCGCAACAAGTGCACCATTGCCGGGTCTGTTAAATTGGAAGATGATGGTAAGGTGTACAATGCGCTGGCTTTCATTGGACCTGACGGGGAATTTTTAGGGGATTACCGGAAGACTTTTCCGACAATAGGCGAATTAGACCAGGGAATTTCAGCAGGTAATGGTGCAAATGTGGTTGAGACTCCTGCTGGACGGCTTGGCGGAGTAATTTGTTTTGATCTGAACTTTGATGAGTTGCGCGATCAATACAAGAAGCTGCGTCCGGATGTGTTATGTTTTTCAAGTATGTTTCATGGTGCGCACTTGCAGCAGAACTGGGCATATCAATGCCGTTGTTATTTCGCCGCCGCCTGTAAAGACAACACCAGCGATATTCTGGATCCGCACGGCAGAATTTTGAATTCCGCAAATTTCTATGGAAGAATCTCATGGGCAAGAGTCAATCTTGACCGCTTCTATATGCATCTAGACAGCAACGGCGCAAAATTTGCTGAAATACGACGGAAATACGGCAGTAATGTGCTGATTGATACAGCTCCCGACTTGGGAACTGCCGTCCTGTACAGCCTGACAGATGCTATTTCCTCTGCGGAAATAGCAAAGGAATTCGGATTGGTTTATTTTGACGACTATCTGACTGTTTCAAGTCAGAACCGGCGGCAAAAGCAGGGAAAGGATTTAACGGGATGAATAGCAGAGAAAGAGTATTGACTGCGCTGGCTTTTAAAGAGGCGGACAGAATCCCCATCGACCTTGGCGGAAGCACCGGGGCTAGTGGTATTCACGTAATTGCCTATCATAACTTGAAGAAATATCTCGGTCTTGACAGTCCGGTAAAATGCGATGATGTCATGCAGCAACTGGCACAGGTGGAAGATGTTATCAGAGAGAGGTTGCATATAGACGTTATTCAGGTAAATTCTCTGGCGTTTCATAAGGAATGGGCGCCTCTAACTCTGCACAGCAGACCGGATGATATGAAGGTGTTGTACCCCGCCGGTCTTGACGTCAGGGTTGAAGCTAATGGAACAAGATTGCTGAAAAATGCCGTCGGACAGCGGTTCCAGATGCCGTCTGGAGCTTACTATTTTGATGCTGATGACGGTAAAAGCTGGTTTTCATGGCCTTACGATTTTACCGACGAAAATCTTGAATCTTTACGGTGCAATACCCGCCGTATTTATGAAGATACGAATTATGCGATTGCTGCTAATTTTGGTGGCAATTTCTTTTCCGTAGAACCGGGATTCATGATGGATCTGATGCTGGAACCGCAAAAAGTCGGGGATATGCTGGCGCAGCGTTGCGATGAATTAATCAGTAGATATATGATGTTGCATCAAGCTATTGGCGAATATACTTTTTGCATTACCTTCGCCGATGACTTCGGTGCGCAGAATGCGCCGATGGTATCACCGGATATTTTCTATGAAAGGATTGCGCCGCATTACCGGAAATTTACTTCGTGGCTGCATTCAAAAACTAACTGGAAGCTGTATTTGCATTCCTGCGGTGCGATTGAACCGTTGATTGACAGTATCATTGAAATGGGCGCTGATATTCTAAATCCGGTGCAGATTTCAGCTTCGGGCATGGATCCGGTAAAATTGAAAGAAAAATACGGTAAGAAGATTGTTTTCTGGGGAGGTGGTTGCGACACTCAGAATATTCTGGGCAAGGCGGATAAAGCGACATTGGAGGAACATGTTAAAAATCTTATCCGGATTTTTGCTCCCGGCGGCGGTTTTGTCTTTAATCAGGTGCATGCTATTCAACCACTGGTTTCTCCGGAGGATATTTTTACTGTTTTTGACGTTGCATTTAAATACGGACAATATCCAATAAAATAAGAGTAAAATATGTTGAAAACAAAGTTGATACACCCGCAAATTCTGGAAGCGCTGGCCAGTTCCGGTCATTTCTCACAAGTTCTGATTGCCGACGGTAATTTCCCGGTCGCGACTTGCTCTAATCCGCTTTCAAAAAAAGTATTTCTCAATTTATCGCCGGGCGTGTTGAATTGCACTCAGGTTCTAACGGCGATAATGGATATTATTGTGATTCAGGAAGCAACAGTTATGACCCCGCCGGAAAACTTCAAACCGGAGATTCACGATGAATACCGGACGCTGCTTGGCGCTGGCGTAACCTGGTCGGACATGGAACGCTGGGCTTTCTACGATAAAATAAAATCTTCGAACACTTCTTTGATTATAGCGACAGGAGAGCAGCGCAGATTTGCCAATCTTCTGCTTACAATCGGTGTGGTAAAACTGGCGGAAGAAAGTTTTTAAAACAGAGGAATATTATGTTTGATAAAGACTTGAAAAGTTTACGTACTTTTTTGTATGATGCCTACTGGCCGCCCTTTACTCCGGAATTGAGTTATGATGCCGCGCGTGGCATTGAATTGTGCAAAAAAGCTAATGCCAATGCCATTCGTTTTGGCTCCATCGGGAAGTATGCGCTTTATCCAAGTAAAATTGTGCCCAACCACCCGAAATTGAACGGTCGCGATTTGTTACAGGAAACGATTGTCGCCGGCAAACCGGCTGGAATTAAGGTTATTGGTTATATTCCTGTCGGTCATGCTTTGCCGGCAAGCTGGTTGAAGCACTCAAAGCCGGAATGGATATTCCGCAATGAGACTGATGAACCGGTTGCTCCTGAAATTCAGTATCGTCATTTTGGCGGTGAAACGCTATTGTCTGTATGTTCTTTCGGCGCATACCGTCAGGAAATACTTGAGATTGTCAATGAAATTACCGCTTACGATATTTTCGCAGTCTATCTTGACGGTCCATATCAAGGATGGGGCGTGGAAAATTTAATCTGCCAGTGCAAATCATGCAAAAAACGCTTTATGGCAGAAACCGGTCATGCATTGCCGGACAATGGACAGAAAAAGGGACTTGGCGCCATTTATCTGGAATGGAGTCGGAACAATCTGCTGGGATTACTGCGTGAAATCCGGCAGATGACTAAAATGAAAAATTTGCCGCTGATGATGAACCGTACCGCTGCAGGATTGTGCGGCACCAGATTCGAAATTGAGATGCTCAAAGAAGTGGATTGCTTTCTTATTGAATCAGAGCGCGGTGGTATCGAAGGCTGCAGCGTGGCGTCTGCTTTAGAAAAAAAGATTTGGAACTATACCAATCGCCACGCATGGCATCCGCGGCTTTCAGATGCGCCATTTGAACAGCAAAGCCTGCTTCGCGGACGTAATACTCTTAGCTTTGGCGGAATACCGATTGTCTCTTATGCCGGCAGATTTTTTAACTCTGATAAACATATTGATGCTATAAAAAAACTTTTTACTGATAGCGAAAAAGCGCTCAATATAGCTCCAGATGCCGTCATGTGCCGTTTTGCCTGTGTGCTGCGCAACTCCAGCGAACGGCAATTTGTTATCGCTGATATTGATGGAGTAGAGGTAACTGATGAAGCGCTGAATATTGCCGATAATCTGAATTCTTCAGGAATTCCAGTGATGGTATTGCCGGATTTGTTTCTGGATGATGACAGACTGATGAATTCATTTAAAATAATTTTTGTGACGGAATATATCAAACTCAATCCGTCACGAGTAGAATTCTTACATAAATTTGCGAAAAATGGTGGAACTGTCGTATTTACCGGTATCATTCCTCCGGATTTTGCTGGTGTCGAATCAACGGTTTCAGATGACAGACTGAAGGCTGCGATGGATATTCAATTATGGTGCGAACAACGTTATGACTGTTATTTAAGATCACCCGGTTTTGACTTGCTCCCGCAAATCAAAAGTATCACGCTTAAAAGCGCCGGCGCCGAAGTCATTGCGAACAGTGTAATTTATGATGCAGAAGGTGAAATATCCTATCCCTCGGTCTTTAAACTGAAGATCGGGCAGGGATACTGTATCGTTTTTGATTCATCAATTGAGAAAATATTATCTGGACAACAAGGTGAAATCG
This sequence comes from uncultured Victivallaceae bacterium, assembly GCA_964392985.1. Lineage (GTDB taxonomy): Bacteria > Verrucomicrobiota > Lentisphaeria > Victivallales > Victivallaceae > CAYMSF01. The sequence goes on from CAYMSF010000087.1 coordinate 11,764, forward strand.
ATCGGTTTTTTCGGACTGTCTGCACTGCTGGAAAACAACCACCACTGGTTTTACTGGAAAGCGGTATTAATGTATCAGTGTCATTGTTGGAAAACACCGATGCACAGTTTTTGTATGTGGTTGCGTCAGGAGCAGGCAGCATAAAGTTTTCCACCTCTCCGGGAAAAACCGGCAAGACCAATTTGGGCGGAGAATTGAAGCAGAACGGAAATGAATTTATCTTGAATTTTAATAAATTTGAAATTATAACACTACAAAAAGAGCGAGAATAAAATGGGCATTCTAAAAGGAAAAAGAGCATTAATAACCGGAGGCGGACAGGGACTTGGTGCCGCTATTGCCCGGGAATTATCTTCTCATGGATGCAATATTGCTGTACATTATTTTTCCAGCATAACTGGCGCCGAAGAAATTTGCGTGGACGCGCGACGTAATGCGGTTAATGCTTTTGCATTTCAAGCAGATTTAACCGATGAGGCTCAGGCGTTGAAACTGGTGAATGACGCCGCGGCTGCTTTAGGCGGAATTGATATTCTGATAAATAACACCGGCGACCTGGTTAAACGGGTTTATCTGGAAAATATTGACGATGAGTTTTGGAATCAGGTTATGGATGTTAACATGCGCAGTATGATGTATGTGACAAAATATGCCGTGAAATATCTTGCTGAAGCCGGTCAGGCAAGTATCGTCAATCTCGCTTCTCTCGCCGGGCGCAAAGGTGGACATTCCGGCTCTCTGGTCTATTCAACCAGTAAGGGGGCGGTAATTACCTGGACACGTGCATTATCCGGAGAACTGGCGGGGCGCGGTATCAGGGTCAATTGCGTAGCCCCCGGATTGATGCTGGGGACACGTTTCCATAACACCCATACAACAGAGGAATCTGCCAGAAAAACAGTTGAAGGCATTCCATTGGGGCGTGCCGGTACCGCTGAAGACGTGGCTCGTCCGGTTGTATTTCTGGCATCAGAATATGATGGCTTTATTACCGGAGCAACGCTGGATATTAACGGCGGAGTATATTGCGCGTAAACGAGGTAATGTTATGGGTAATGCGTTAAAAGATACTCTAAAACACTTTTTTGAAGTGTATCATGGTCGGGAAAATCAGCGCAGGATTGACTTGATCACTAAGCACAATAATCATGAAATAACGGAAAAAATTCCGGTATATTTTTCTGTTCCATTTGACTGGTCAATCGCACGGATGAATCTGTGGATGCAACTGCTGAATCTACCGCTAGATATTGAAGCAATCATGTCGGCAACCGGGGAATATCCAGTTGCGCTGGCTGAACAGGTAATCATTTTCCAGTTGAAGCAACGGATTTTTTATATTGAACAGATGCCTGGAGACTGGCCCGTCTCTCCGTCAGTGAGTACCAATTTCAATCTACTCTGGATCATGAACAAGGACCGGATGAACCCGATTTGGAATGAAATAGATTACAACCTTAATAGCGGCGATTTTCACCTGGAGCCATTCATAAACAGCGAAGCCGATTTCGACCGTATCGCAATCCAACCGTATCATTTTGACCCGGAATTGCACCGGAAGCGCCTGGCGATATTTTCCGAACTTACCGAAGGAAATTTTACCATCCAGGACGACAATCTCGGCTTTGGCTATCTCAGCAGGCCTGGCTCACCATTTGAGGAGACCTGCCGGGTGCGCGGCATGATCAATGTGCTGATGGATATGAGGGA
>CAYMSF010000088.1:0-13426 GCA_964392985.1 uncultured Victivallaceae bacterium
TACATTTACTTGATTTTCTGCCTCATTTTTTAATTTTTACTTTTGAAATTACCTCTTTTTTCAATAATTTTTCATTTGATTAATCTTTTGCTATTGACTTTGCTTAATATATATCTTATAATATCTCATAGTATCTTATGGTATCTATAAGACTTGAAGAAATTAGTTTTCGGTTATGGTAATTTGTATATCGCTAACTTAAACGGTGAGGTTTTTGATGAAAAAGTTGATTGTTTTTTTGCTAGCCGCTGCCATCCTGCCGCTCTCGGTTCACGCCGAAAAAAAGACCAATCTAGTGAAAATTCAAAGCGGTCAAACTTTCAATGACCTTTCAAAAGGGGTAACACAGGCATTGGCTGAAGAAAACGCCGGCGAAGGAAACTCCGCGTCGTTAAAAGTCACCTGGGCCAACGACCAGGGTTCATGCGGTGTTTACAACCCGTCCCTCAAGGATTGGAGCGCGGCAAGCAGCATGGTTGTAAAAGTTTTTTATCCCGGGAAGGCAATATCTGAACTTAACCTTGTGGTCTTCCCGAAAGATCTCAAAGGCAAGTCACGTTATGAAGCCAGATCTGACAGTAAATATGTCATTAAACCCGGACAGAATACGATAAAGATTCCACTGGGTGATCTGGTAACCAACGGTGGTCAGCCGCTTGATCTCAAACAAGTCGTTCATTTCTACTTTGCTCCTGACGCCAAAGCACTGGCGGCTGACAAAGAGTACACGATTTTCTTCCAGGAAATATATCTGGTTTTTGAATAATAAAACAAGCTTAAATTATTGACTGCAATGTTTGAACTAAAAAAAGACACAGTTTATCGTCATCTCAGGACAGAGATTATCTCCGGTCGTTTGCGTTCCGGGAAATTACCGCGCGAAACAGAATTGGCAAAAAGTCTCGGTGTGGGCAAGGTAACATTGCGCGATTCTCTGTCCCGACTGGAGGGCGAAGGCTATATCAAACGTATTCATGGCAAGGGTACATTTGTCCACCATGATGGCGCAACCACTGATACCGCTACTATCATGGTAATTCGCAGTTCTCTAAGCGGCTTTGAACAACCATGGCATTATATTGTTCCGGCAATAACTCGTTGCGCCGCGGAAAATCAAATGCAGACTTTTATCACGACCACATCGGCGATAAATATGTTTTCAGAAAGCGACATTAAGGCTTTTATCAAATCCAACCATGTCATGGGCATAGTGATGGTGATGAACGGCTTTACCGGTCAGGAATCATTTTTGAAAAAATTAAAATCTGCCGGTGTCCCTGCGGTAATTGCTCACGGGGTGATTAACGATGTTAAAGTTACCGGACTTCCTTGCATCGTTGTTTCCCAAAGAGAGGCCTGGGAAGGCGCTATAGCGTATCTATGCGGACTCGGACATCGGCGGATTGCAATAGTTGGTTATACCGAATCTGATTTCCGCGGTCATTCGCTGACAGAAACGTTGCAACTGCTGAAAAAATATCATGCTCTCCCGGACGAATCGTTGATTTGCAAAGTTGATTTCAATCGAGAAAATGTTATTGAAACCGTCAAAAATTTCTGTTTAAAACAGGAAAGACCTACGGCAATACTATGTTTTTCTGATTTTTATGCAATCTATGTTTATGATGCATTGAAAGAATTAAATTTAAATATCCCGGATGATGTCGCAGTGATGGGTATTTGCGGTTATCCTGATGCTCCGCGGTTGTTGAATCCTCCGCTTTCAACGATTGACTACGGTTACGCTAAATTAGCAGAAATGGCCGTCGAAATGGTTCAAGAACCAGCAAAATGGTCAGATCCCCTGACAGGAAAAGGCAAGCTTAGAATCAATCCATTTAAAATATTAACCAGAAAAAGTACTGAACCGATATAAATTAAACCGATGGAGATTTAAAAAATGAGAAAAACAAATTTTACACTCATCGAATTGCTGGTCGTGATAGCGATCATTGCTATTTTGGCATCGATGTTGCTGCCGGCATTAGGCAAAGCTCGGGAAAGAGCCAGAGATTCAAACTGCATCAATAATCAAAAACAGATTTATACTGCCATCATGGGATATACCAATGATTGGAAAGGGCTTTGTCCCGACCCCGGCATAACGACTTGGAAAGGGGCGTATGCCTGGAACTGGGAGGAACTGCTTGCCGATGGAGGTTATGTCGGCATGAAAAAGCCGAGGACAAACTACAGTTACGACTCTACCGGACAGGGGGTCTTCCTTTGTCCCAGCTACCTTACCAAATCCCCGATCATAACAAATGTAAGATATATGGGGTATGGCATGAGTCCCTATATTCAACCTGCCAATAATCCGATAAAAAGTACAATGCTTTCCCGATTAAAACAGGACCGGATACTGCTCGTGGACGGGTATTCTTTTGTCACCAGCACGAATTTCACTGATCCATTATACGGTGTTTATGGCAGACACAAAGACGGCGGCTCCAACTATACGCTCATCGGAGGTTCCGTTTCGTACAATAAGTATTGGCGGTCATATCCATGGGCATTGACAACAGGTCCGTGGCGTTGAGAAAATGGGCATTTTCTGATGTTCGCCGACTTTATTACTTATATTAAATGACTGCAGAATATTGATACCGGATTGCAAAGAATTTTATTTTTGAGAAGATGCCATTGAAACATTGAGAAAATAAAGTAAGTTTTGAGCCGATGTCTCCTGTATATTTATTTCAATAAAATTAGTTTTATAACACAAATCAGAGAGGGGTATTATGTCTGGTTTTCGCCTATCTGTTATCGCATCATGCCTGGCGTTTATTCTGACGGTTACAGGGTTACTGCCTGCTGCTGAGGTAAAAACCGAAGATTTGGGATATCTTAATGCACCACAAATTGAAGGATTTGTCCCTTTTCTGGCCTATGCCCAGTATCCCGCGATTCGCGCCTGGCGCTACAAGCATGACGATGATGCCGGCGTTGCTACCACGCGCAGGAGCGTTGGACCTGACTCGGCAATTATTATCTATACGCTTAAAGGCGAGTCACCGGGAGAAATTCAGCTATATGATATCAACGCACTCGGCGATAAATTAACCAAGTACAAAGGCATATCGTTCTGGATGCGTGGTGACGGCAGCGACGGCGTGCTCTCTGTTGGAACTAACTGGAATCAACGCGACCGGGGTAACGCCATAGCTGGAAAATTCCAGCTGACAGACAAGACATGGCACAAATATTTTGTGCCATGGGAATCGTTCACCCCGTCGGTAGCAGCGAAAGGTTTCTATTTCCTCAATTTTAAAGTTACTCCTGCGAAACCGCGCACGGCATGGGCAGTGATTGCCAGACCAAGCCTGTACATCAACCCAACAGTAGAAGAGATTGCCCCGGTCACAACCAGTGATCCCGGCGGAATTATCCCGGCAGCTAAATTCGTTTATCCGGCGCCGGCAGAGGCAGCGGCAATGATTCCGAAAACCTTGGCGAAACTTAAGACCGGCAAGCCGGTCACTATTCTCGCCATAGGAGATTCCATCACTGCAGGAGCCCAACTGTGGTATAGAAAAGATCCGGACCCGGCAAAATGTGCTTATTGGGCCATACTCGGAGAACGGCTTGCTAAGTATTATAAATATGCGCAGTATCGCGGAGTACTCAAAACCTGGGAAACGGTCAACAAAAAGACCGGCAAGACTGCCTCTGGAATGACCAGTGAAGGATTTGCCATCCCTGACCAAAATATTAAACCTGGCGCAGACGGAACGCTGCCGTTTGACGGGCTTCAAGTCATTGGAGTCGGAGCGCCGGGCAAAAATACCAAATTCGGCTTTGAGCATTTGAATGACAGTACCGCGTTCAAACCTGACTTGGTCATCTGGTTCTATGGCGCTAACGATATGCCCGCTAACAGAATCAAGGATTATGTCGAATACAGCACTAAAGCAATAACAGAACTGAAAAAACTGGGAATTGAGGTAATACTCGCTGGCACAACGCTGGTTGTTAACGAACCGTATTTCAGCAAGTCAGCAAAATTTCCGGAACAGGCTAGAAAGATGGCGGAACAGTTCTCTATTCCGTTAGTCGATCAATTTGCCGCGTTTAACGCTCGTGGCCGGCGCTATCTGGGAGATATAATGAGCGATACCATTCACCCTAACGAATACGGTCATCGCATTATGGGCGCGACACTCGCCGCGGCGCTCGGTGTTCCAGACCAGTTCATCTGGGATCAAGAGCTTTTCGGCGTCATCAGTCGCGGCATTGACGCACCTTGATGTAGCGTTGTTGGATATTCTTTAGCTTCCAAACGGAATGTATTATGCATAAGCTGCAAAGTCAACAGCAGTTTCCCCAGTGTTTTTACGATAATCGGTTTATTTTTTCTCGAAAGTGAGAATACCGTAAGTTGCCGGATCGTCCCATTGCATTGTTCCAGGATGACTGCACTGAATACGACCTGGGGGTGTCCCGGTTCTGGCATTGAACGCTACACCGCATTCGCAATCTCCCGCGGTTACGACTGCTGCGTCATAGGGCAGCGCTTTAAAAGGAATTTTCACTTCAAAAAATACTGTTTTAAGCGATGAGGGATTGTCGAGATTAAGCAGACCGATATCGGGAAAATCAGAAATATCATTGAAAACTTTAGCGGTCGCGATAATTAGATTAGAAGTTCCATCGCGAAGACGGAAAGTTCGCAAAAACGGTTGGTTGTCTTTACCAATGGAAACAAAAATCAAGACATCTTTGATGCGTATCTCGATGCTGTCACAATCATAGCGCAAGGTTTCAACGTCCTTGAAATCAAAGTGGTCCGACACCAGTTTAGCGGCAAAATATAGATTTGCGTCATCATGCAATAGATAGAAGACCGCACCATGTGAGTTTTTTCTCCAGTTGCTTGTGTTCATAACGGTTATTTGCCGTTCATCAAAGGCGACAGGAATCGCTCTTGACCATGGCGCGATGTTTATGTCCGGTTCTTCATTCGTCCATTTATTAATATCACCATCCGTGGGTAATGGTACGGTAGGTCTGGCAATAAGTCTGATATCTTCTGTTTTGACGCTGCAACGCACTGGCATTCCAAGGTTGCTTAACAATGCCTGCCAGAGAAGTGATACCACCTTTTCTTTTGTGCGTTTCAAATCAATTGCCGCCACAAGCAGTCGTCCTTTTCCAACTTTCTGCTCAAGCAGAAGCGAACCTAGCGGCGAACCGACAACCAGACCGGCATAAGAATCTTCGGTGTTCCTCTTCCAGACACGAATCAATTCAGAGAATTTTCTTCCAGTGCATGTCGCCGTCCCACAGACTCCGGCTTTCCGCGCGGCATTGAGACCCCATGAATTCAGTCCCAACGGGTGTGACGCCGTCATATCAGAAATAATGGCATCATGTTTAAGTTTTTTAATCGTGATACCCGGCAGTTCCGCGGACTGCAGAGAAATCAGGCATGTCCCGCCTTCCGCAAGCCATCGCCCCAGCACCGAAGCACGACTCGCAGACAGAGCAGTAACCGCGAATTCCTTCGTGGTAATAACCAATATATTGGTATCATCAAGTTGTTCCGGTTCTGTAACCGCCTTGACCTTTGTCTGTAAACTTTTAGACAGCCATTTCGCCAGTAGCCGGGAATCACAGGATATAGTTTTTACTGACGCGGAAAAATTATTGGCGTGGTTAATCATGGCGGCAAGAATGCTGTCTGCCTGAGGGTCAATGCCGAGATTTTCCTTAAGGAACAATTGGCACAGAAGCATCATACCCTGACCGTATCTTACTTCGGCAAGTGATATTTGCGCGCGACTGACACCTTCCATGATTACGGTATATGAGCCGTTGATATCAACGCCTGAATCCAACAGATGGGTATACACGTCGTCAACCACCCGGTGGTCACCGGCGGCAAAAGGCTGTAATACAGGCAAAGGTAATACGGCACTGACCGGATGCAGTGGCGCGGTTACCGGAACACGGTCGGCATAGAATAGTTCACGCTCGTCATTGATCAGTCCTTTTAATACCGGACGGATTGCAGTTTGGGCAGATTTAAATTTGAACGGTACCGGCATTGCATTGGGTGCTTTATTCTGTCTGAGCAGTATGATTCTCCCGCCGGTATTTATAAAATGTTCTACGTCGGATGAATTCACAGTGGCAGAAAGCGAACATGCGAGAAGTACACAAGGTTTTTCCGGCAGAGTTTCCGTTTTACTGAAGCTATATCCCAATCGTTTAAGATGTGAACACAGAGCGTTGTCTCCACCCATTACCATCAGTGGCATACGCGCATTGCCACAACCGGCAATAGCCGGCCACAGACGAATATCGGTCTTCGACTCGACACAACCAGTAGATGTTGTCAGTTTTATGTTTAGACAACCATTCTCTATTTTTTTTACCTCAGGCGCGGTAAAACTGACTGAAAATCCGGTATTGCGTCCAGTGTTTACCTTATTCGTATCCGTCTCGACAATACATTTTATCTGTTTTTTCCCGATTAAAAGAGTTGCCGATATTGCTGCATTCAAAGGAGCGCCGGTATCGTTGCACAGGACAAATTTGCGCTGAATCAGGTCGTTGCCGTAAAAATCAGCATTCGTATCGACTGGCGCAATCAGTAACGGAGCCAGTGCTTTTTTTATCAACTTCGCGGTTGGAGAGAGTCTAACGCGAGGGTTTTCATCATTCCAACCGGGATTCACTAATAACCGTCTGGTGACGTGCCAGTTGCCATCCTTGGTGAATTCTTCAGCCCGGTCGAGATATGGCATATCCGCGCTTCCTGATTTTACCTCAAGCCGGTCGTTTTTTGTAAAAAGCGGACGAAAAAGCAGGAGTTCAAGCGCAAACGGAAAAGTACCGGCTGCACCATTGACGCGCTGTGCAATTATTTCACGCTGATAATACATTCCAAGTTCCGAAAGTTGATGCTCAACTGAATATGGATCCGGCGTACACAGCGGAGCATGGATAGTGTCATGGTATTCTCTATTCGGCCCCCACCATTCGCCAACAATGAACGGGCTGTCAAAACTGCGTCCGCGAAGCATACGACTGATATATGCCGAAAAGCAATGAATGTGAATGAAGTCATCATTACCCAACAAACCGCCGGAGCTGATGCAAACCGGCATGGCGGTAAGCGTCCGCATGTGAGCAACAAGTTCGTTAACCCACGATATGCTTTCCTCATCAATGCCAATCTGTTCGTTTTCAACATCCCATACGATAACAGATGGATGGTTACGGTCGCGAACAAACCATTCAGTGTATTCCCGTTTAGTATTTTCGATAAATGTTCTGCCGCCGGCACTATAGCCATAGACGACAGTACTCCATACCGACGACTGGTTGATGAGCATTATGCCTGTTTCATCAGCAATATCCAGAACGATTTTAGGCGCGATTGCCGCATGCAGCCTGAGAGCGTTGAATCCCAGTGATTTCAAGGTCTTGAAATATAGCGTCAGATAGTCCCGGTGCCAAAGATATGGCGCTACCCGGTGGCGGATAAGGCTGATGCCGAAAAGCCGCGTTGCACTGCCATTGATTATCACGGCGTCGCCTGAAAGCCTTACCTCCCTTAAACCTATTCTATCGCTGATCTTATCAACAGTATCCCCATTATTATTGACAAGGCGAATTGAAATATGATGAAGTTCCGGCGCGTGTGTTGACCATTCGCCAAACGTCTCCGGTATGCGAACGGAACCGCTTAAAACGCCTTTAATGCCGGAATCGACACAGACGGGAAACTCGCATTTTACGGCATTTGTGGATGAACCGATTTGCACAAAGGCAATACCCGCGAACTCTTTTTTTGATGAATTCAGTACATCAACGGTAATGTCCAGAGTTCTCGATGCATGTTTATAATCACTTTGCCACGAGGAGATGTGAAGCTTAGGACGGGTGAACAACCAGACGTTCTGCCAGATGCCGCCGGGGATAGCGCCCTCTTCGCCGTCATCAGGGTAGCCCACTTGATGAATAACACCATTCTCGGTGAACGCGGTTTTCGCTGAACTTACTTCTACCCGCAATACAGCCTGCATTCCCGAAAGGCGGCGCCACAACGTATCCGGCAGTAATGTTTCAAACGGGGTGAAACCGCCTTTGTGTCCGCCAATTTTCATTCCGTCAACAAAGACTTCGCAACTCAACATCACCGCTTCAAAAGCGATGCCGCAACTTTTCGCCGGATCAAAACAGGGAATGTTGATTGTCCGCTCGTAACTAGCGCGAACAACCTTTTTCCATTGTTCGCGATAGCCGAGGCATTCACCGTGGGTCCATTGTGATGGCACATGAATGGTTGATGCAACCTGTTCCCCTTCAGGGGTGAACAACCATTTACCGCTCAAAAGCACGTCAGTTCTTGTGGTACAATTCTTACTCATAATCTTAAAACACCATGTCTTTTATTCGCAATTACCGTCTTTGTCAACTTCGATTGATTATTTTTCCGCAATCTCGAAAAAGCATGCGGGACCTTTTTTAAGCGCTGCCGTATCAATCTCTATCTTCATTATTCCATTTTCAACGCTCAGCGGAATAATTTCCTCTTTCCTGCTGCCATCCAAAGCAAGTGCCCATATTTTCTTTGCCGTCGCATTACCGGTGTTAATGGAAAGTTTAAGCTTTCCCGTCTCTACCAGGATAGGTAACTTGCCGATATTGAACAGCGTAGTGCGGTCATCGGAGGTTTCAAGCCCGGTATTGACCGCATCGGTGGAATAGACGAGTAGAATTCTTTTACTTTGTGATAATATTTCGCCGTCAAGCGACGAAATCGCCACTGTTGCGGCGATTGTGGTATTATCGACAACCAGATTTTTTAGCGTTGCCTTTTCACCAGCCATCATGCAGATGCCTTCTGTGCGCGGAGTGATAACCGTCAAACTTTTCTTTTTGGTGTTCATGGTGATTTCACGCGTATCACTTTGAAGTATGCCGGCGGCGCCACTGGAAATATTATCATTTGAAAGAATCCCTAGAGATTTCATTCTGGCAATGATCGGGTCAATAGCCTTGCTGCTGCCACTTTCGACAACTGTTGCCGCCCACTGTTTTACATCCATGGTACCGCTTCCTTCCGCCGGAAATACGACCATGTCCGCTTTGCGATACGCCGGAAGTCCTTTAGGGATTGCTCCGTCATACTGAAGACCGAAACCGGTCAGGAGCGCTATTTTGCTTTGTTCTCCATTAATTGTGCGGTTCATATTACCGTTACTGAACATGAAGCTGTCGTTTATGACCATAGCCGTTGTATGTAATGCAGGAGCCACATCACCGCGTTGATAGAGCATGGCGGCGAGCACTTGTCCTGCCCGCGCCACAGGGTCGCGACCATGATAAAAACTCATCATGGCTTGGGCATTTTGCATGATAACCGGTTGATGCGCCAGAGTAATTGCGCTGAACTGCTGGAACGCGGCATAAGCCGGGAAGAGCAATCCTTCTTCATGACGGTATTTTCCCCAGAATACACAGGCATATTCCAGATTAAACAGCGGGCGGTTGAGATAGCGTGCATCTGAATTATTTCTGAAATATCGTGCGGAGGACGACATGATACTTTCCTGCTCCAATACGGAGCCGGGTTCAGAATAGTTGCTGGGGTGATTGGCATAAGAATGCATGGCAGACGCATCGTTACCGTTTCGTAAGGCATGACTGCGGAAATAGCCCATTACATCGTATTGTGTGGTGAACCCTTTGAATCCGGTATCCCTTATCGCTTTTATGTACCATTGCAATAATTCTTTCTGCAGTTCAATAAGAAAAGTACCGGCATCATTGCCGCGAGGACCGATTTCCCAACGTTGTTCTTGCTGCAAAGAAGGTATGCGGTCAAAAGAAAGACCTTCCGGAATACGCTTTTTATCCGTATTCCATGCCTTTTCCAATGCGGTAATAGTGCCATATTTTCTTTGCAGGAATTTCTGCCAGTGTTTTGTCGCTTCCGGCGTCATAACCGGATCGTCACGGAAAAGTTTATTTTCGATAGGAATGTCTTGTTCGTTAAAAAATGTAACTCCGACAAGAGCCGGGTCGTCAGCCAGCGCCATTTTAGTATAAGGATTAACATGTTTCATTAGTCTATTCATCCCGGCCAGCCACATATTCCGGACTGATTGGTCAAAAAAGATGCGTTCTTTCCAGCGGTTACGTTCTGAAAAATCCCAGCTAAGTCCGCCCTTTTCAAAACCATAGTAAGAGATGATGTCAAGGAACGTATAGATGCCGTTCCGTTTTAAACTGGCAATAATATAGTCAAACCGGTCCAAACCTTTCGGATCAAACTCCGATGTTTTCGATGCACCCATGAGGAAAGAATCAATATTTTGAAAGCGAACCATTGAGTAGCCTTGACGTTTGACAAGAGTAGCCCATTCATCAATATTTTTTTTAGTTTGCGCTTCGGTTTCTCCGGCAAGCTTCATTTCAGGATACCCCATCAACCATCCCGGCACTTGGTTAAACGTGAGAAACCGCACCTCTTTATCGGGTTGTTTTTCAAAAACAACCTGTCCTTTGCTGTTGATAATTGCCCTACCGTACTGACCCGCCTCACCATTGCCAGTCATGTAGCTTAAGTCGAGCGCGCTTCCGGAAACAATCCGGACATTGGTCATGTCAATCGGTTTCCACCTCGCGTCTTCTTTAAAAATCAATTTTGGCTGAACTGGGAGAGGCATGTTACGGGATGAAAGCGTTGCTCCGATAATAATCCAGAAGGCTTTCCCGGACGATTGAAATTCTATTGCGGAAATCTTCGCAGGGATATCGCTGATGTCAAATTTTGAAATATAGGTGCCAACCGTAGAGCTAGGATTGACTTTTTTAGTTACGACTGAAGCATTCTCCAGGTACCCCGGGCTCCACCAGTCGGCAACATCAACCCCGGAGATAACTTCACGGACAATTTTAGTCCCGTCTTCAAGCGTAATATTAATTTTGCCGATTAGCGAACCCTTTTTTTCTGAATTCCGGGTGGTGGTGTGCAATAAGTATAAGAATCTCGCTTCCGGTTTCGCCGGTATTTCGATTCGCGCGTCATTCTTTCCATTGAAAAGGGTAATAATTGCGCGACCGCCGTTAGAAGCCGGATCAATTATTTTAAAATCCATTCCGCCGAAATTAGTCTGGCTGAATTCAAAGGTGTTATAATCGTTGTCTGACCCCTGATCCGACCAGCCGCCGATACCGTCTCCAGCTTTTTCATCGGCGAAACCCATATTGGCAACCGGAGCAATATCAACAAAATGAACCGGCAGGTTCTTATATTTTTTATCATTCTCGGTTTCGACAAAAACACTGTCAGTCATTGCCGCCGCGATATCGTCAGCATTAGCCATCTTTGTCATTGAATTAATTGTGACTGGAACCCCTTTTTTAACCGGAATAGATTGATAAGCCATGCCACAAGACCAAACCATTACTGTTGCAGTTCCATTTATACCGCGTTTACGGTTGCCGGGAAGATAACGCGACAACTCGCCATTCTGTGTTTTTCCAAGCGTCCACGATACCGGACCGCTTCCAGATTTTGCCGCTAAATCAAAATTACCGTTTTGAATCGAACTTCCCTCAACGGTTACATCATCGAAAAGCACATCAATCCTTTTCGGTTTTTTATTCTCCAGAACGTATGGTCCCATAACCGATACGTTCATTCGTCCGTCTTTGTCCGGAGTAAAACTGAGCGAGGAGCTTTTCCAGCTTGCATTTGAAGATGGAAGAATAAATGTCATTATCTGCTTGCGTTTATCTTCCGGTCCCCATGAACACGGTTCAAGAGTGCCGCCATTACATACTTTGGCATCTGCGATGATGATGCCATCTTGTGTTCCGTCAACGCTGATCCGCGCCAATTCCACCTGTTTTTGCGCGAAAACAGGCGATACGCATAACAATAAAGCCGTAACAGTTGCGAAAAACTTCAGTTGCATAAACTTCCCCCGATTCTTTTTAATTATTATTTAGTTCCAATTTTCCTTACGACATTTTTTAATTGCATTGATGAAGGTGTCATCCAGGCCATTGTCCGATTCCCATGCCAGAAATATCAATCGAGTCTGCTCCGGCACCTGTTCGCAGATGAATTCTACCACCGCATCATTTTTAGAACCGAACATTTTCTCCCGGGCAGGGTTGAATAATTGAATCATGTGGGCAATATCCGGGAAACGTTTAGCGATTTGTGCGGGATCAGTAAACGGAAACATTGTATCCAGTCCGCACAGGTTATGAATTTCGTCAAAAACATCCCAGTGTTGTTTAAATCTGGCACAACAGTGAATAAATACCCCGCCAAATTCGTCAGCAATACGATTTACATAAGGGAGTCCGAATTCACGGTATAAATCCGGCGACATCAGTTCGGTAAAATCTTCCGTTATGCCCACACCGTATTTCTGCGGCATATGCATTGGTGGCCAACAGATCATTTCCGCATCTGGAAATTCATTGCGATAATAGTGAAATACAGAAATAATATAGTCGGTCACCAGCGAAAGAAGGTGATGTACGGCTTCCGGATTGTCATACATTGCCAGGATAAAATCTTCCTGCCGCCACATCATCGAAGCTGTGCCGAGCGGTCCTTGCATGTCCAGCAGCCGTGGCGGCACATACCCGTCGACATCTGCTACGGCATAACGATAGTTGTCTATCGATTTTTTCACCAGACCGCTCATTGGCGGCGGTAATTTTAGCCCATACACATCTTCCGTATTGTTGATAATTGGCTCTATCCAGAACTTCCTGTTGTCATCAACGTGCCAAGCGCCTCCGAATGCGCTGGCAAGCGCCGGAGTGCCAATTACAGTCTTGTATGCCGGGATTAAATCATAGCCAAGACGTGATTCGTGCTCCAGCGCCAATTTAAACTTTTGACGCGCTTCTTCCTGATCAAGAAAGTTCGTATAGTCTATGTTTGGCTGAGGAACAATGACGGTCCGGTATCCTGGTTCATTTTGCCAGAAACGTTCCAGACGCGCACGACGGCGTGACATTTCCGCCTCTGGAAATAGTTGATTTATATCCATAATAACCCCAGGCTATAATCTTTATCTATGTCGAATTTTTTACTCAATTGTCTGATAACAGTTTCCACTGTTCTAAACAGATATAACCCTTCAAGCAAAATACCTGATTACACTCAATCATATTATATACGAAGTAAAATAGATTGACAATGGTATAATCGGGAATTGATATGTTAATAGCGGGAAATAACAGATGGCGAGAAAATTTCATGGGTACAACAGGAAAAAACCATTAGTTATTGCGATATCAAATTTGTTTAAAAATACAACTCCGTCAATTGCCTCAATAAATTATAGGGTTTGTATTTTTCAGCCTTATTTACTGATATATCGCCGTGAAAATATCTTTATTTTATAGACTGGGCAAATTCGCCGTTCCATTGCTTGCTCAG
>CAYMSF010000089.1:0-3081 GCA_964392985.1 uncultured Victivallaceae bacterium
AGGTATCAGGCCGCAGCGAGACTAATTACAATCAACGCGTCAGGATGGATATGTATTATATCATGAACTGGTCAGTATGGCTGGATATTTACATCCTCTTGAAAACGGTGAAAGAAGTGATAAATTGTAAAGGTGCTTTTTAAACTATTTTTTTAGTTAGGGGATTGAATAATTGAATTCGGCATTTGTTGATTTGGTCAAACTTTTTAATCCATTGATTGGAATTAAAATCATACTTGAAAATCGCGATCTGTTATTTCAGTTGGTGAAGCGCAATATTGCCGCGCGCTATAAAGGTTCGGTACTGGGGTTGTTCTGGAGCCTGGTCCAGCCGCTGATGATGCTGACCGTGTATACTTTTGTTTTTAGCGTTATATTTAAAGGGCGCTGGGGAGCTGACTGCAACAGCGATTCAACAGCGGCATTTGCGATGGTCATGTTTTGCGGCATGGCAGTGTTCAATATTTTTAGCGAAAGCATTTCCGCCAGTTGCGGCCTCATCACCGGCAATCCCAATTACGTCAAAAAGGTGATATTCCCGCTGGAAATACTGCCGATTGCGCAAGTTTCCGCCGCCACTATTTTGGGTTTGATCTGGTTTGGACTGTTATTAATAGGTGCGTCGCTTTTCATGCAAAGCCTCGCGTGGAACATGCTGCTGCTGCCACTGGTACTGATTCCGCTGATTCTGCTTTCCTGCGGATTAAGCTTTCTGGCAGCATCGCTCAGTGTGTTTTTTCGGGATATCCAGCATCTGATCGGAGTAATAATCCAGATTTTGTTCTTTATGACGCCGATATTTTATCCGATCCAGGCAATCCCGGAACAATACAGATGGGTGATGCAAATCAATCCGCTATCATCCATTGTTGAGCAGGCCAGAACAATTTTTCTGTATGGCAAAATGCTTGACTGGACTATGTATGGAACCGGATTACTGATATCGCTGGCCATTTTTCAGCTAGGCCTTGTCTGGTTTATAAAAACAAAAAAGGGGTTTGCAGATGTCATCTGAAAATTTAGCAATACGAGTAGATAACGTTGGAAAATGCTATGAGATGTATGGCAAGCCTTCACATCGGTTGTGGCAGACGCTGACGATGGGGCACAAGACATTTTACAAAGAATTCTGGGCACTGCGCAACATCAGTTTTGAAGTGAAGAAAGGTGAATGTGTCGGTATTATCGGGCGCAACGGCAGCGGCAAAAGCACATTACTGCAAATCATTGCAGGAACTTTAACCCCAACCACCGGCGATGTCGCGGTACGTGGCCGCGTGGCCGCGTTATTGGAATTAGGCAGCGGCTTCAATCCGGAATTCACCGGACGCGATAACGTCTATATGAATGCCTCAATTCTAGGACTGACGAAAACTGAGATAGATGGAAAATATGATGAAATTACAGCATTCGCAGATATCGGCGACTTTATTGACCAACCGGTTAAAACCTATTCCAGCGGCATGATGGTCCGTTTGGCCTTTGCAGTACAGGTTATGGTTGATCCGGATATTTTGATTGTCGATGAAGCTCTATCAGTGGGTGATATGGCATTTCAATTTAAGTGTACCGCCAAGATGAAAAGGATTATAGAAAACGGAACTTCGGTACTTTTTGTTTCTCATGATGTGGGAGCAGTAAAAGCATTTTGTCAGCGCTGTTTATATTTGGAGAATGGTTCATCCAAAGCGTTTGGACCCGCAGGTATGGTTGGAGATCGATATTTGCAAGAGATTCGTAATGAACTTGACCGTTCAGCCAGTGCCCAGGGAACATCCAATAAAGTCAAGACTGTTCAACCGGAGAATTCATCTGCTAATACATTTAATATTCCTGAGTTGAAAGAAGTATTTGATAAAAAAGTGAAAGATTTTCGTCATGGTACAGGGGAAGCAGTAACTTGTCACGTCGATTTAGTGAACGAGCATGGCGTCACACTGGAAATTGTTGAGTTCAATCAAAAAGCAAGAGTTCGAATTATAATATATTTTAATCAAACTTTTGATATTTCAATATACTATGTAATCAAGGATTTTAACAATATTGAGATTTTAGGCTCTGGTAATACGGTTGAGTCCGGATCTTATTTGCACGGCGAAAAGGGGGAGTATTATTTAGTTGAATTTGCAACAAAATTACCTTTAGATATTGGAAAATTCAGTATTAGCGTAGTTTTGTCACAGTTGGTGGTGATCAATCGTTCAGCAATATTCATGGATTATGCCGAGAATTGTTGTTTTTTTGAAATGAAACCCCGTTTGCCATATAAGATTTGGCATCGTGTATATGTTGACAATGAGATGATGATTGCAAAAATAACAAATAATAATTGAGCGCAATGTGAAGGTTTTAAATTATGTCCTTGTTTCAAGATATTGTTAAGTTAATATCCAAAATAAAGACTGATGAGGGGGGGGGGAGTCCTATCAGTAAAATCTTATTGATGGCCCACTTGTCCAGACATTATGTCGTGAAAAATTATGTTGAAATTGGTGTTTACCGCGGGATGAGCTTCATTCCGGTCGCAGTAAAAGTTTCCGAGAACGGCGGTCATTCATACGGTATTGATCCATACAATTACTCTGATGCGTTAGAAAAGGATGTCCCCCCTGAATGCAAGATCATTATTGATAATTGGGCTAAAAAAACTAATTTTGATGAAGTTTATCAGGATGTACTATCATTGATTGAGCACAATAGCTTGAGCAATAGTACCACAATTATTCGTAAAACCTCTGAAGTCGGATTTAACTATTTTATTGATAATCAAATAACTGTTGATATGCTTCATATTGACGGAAACCATGATACGCAGTATGTGCAAAAGGATTGTGACCTATATATTCCGCTGGTCAAGGACGGCGGATTTATTGTCATAGATGATATCAACTGGGATAGTATCAAGTATATTTATAAGGAGCTCAAGAAATGTCACGATTTGGTTTTTGAAAATCCATATTTTGGGATTTTGCGAAAAGGTAAGGCGATGGCGTCAAAAGAGCTAACGTACTGCAATTTTGAGTTGGAAAAATTATACATTCAAGCGATTAACGACGAATTAACCGAGAAGTTAAACAAATC
>CAYMSF010000089.1:3181-13390 GCA_964392985.1 uncultured Victivallaceae bacterium
GAATGATTTGGTGGATCAGAGCTTGGCGGAGAACTCAAAACTGGCAAATGAAATTATCGCTTTGCGCCATGATCGGGATGCAAAACAAGCATTTAATGACGAATTAACCGAGAAGTTAAACAAATCGAATGATTTGGTGGATCAGAGCTTGGCGGAGAACTCAAAACTGGCAAATGAAATTGCTGTAATGATTAATTCGCTCTCTTGGAAGATGACGGCGCCGTTTAGACAGTTATTTCGGCATAAGTGAGGCACAAGGGCTAATTGCCTATTATTTTTTGGTAGCGTATGCAAAGGAAGTGATTTTATGGTGAAGCGAGGATCAGATGATTGTCGTGATCGAAAAATGGAGATGTTGGCCTATATTTGTTCCGAGTTCAATATAAAAAATCCGCTT
This sequence comes from uncultured Victivallaceae bacterium, assembly GCA_964392985.1. Taxonomy (GTDB): domain Bacteria; phylum Verrucomicrobiota; class Lentisphaeria; order Victivallales; family Victivallaceae; genus CAYMSF01. Next base: position 3,579 of record CAYMSF010000089.1, read on the forward strand.
TTTGTGGGAGCATCCGGAAGTTTTGAGCTGGAAAAAATTAATTTTGAAAAGACTAGCCGCGGTAACAGATTAATTGATTTTTTGTATATCAATAATTCTGGTAACATTGAAAAATCTACGGAATTATTCAAAATGTTTAGTCGGGAATTTGCTGATAATGTAATTATTTGTCTTGATCATGCAAAAGATGATTATAACGAAATTACCAATTGGTTTGAGAATAAATTCAAAAGAGTATGCAGTTTCTCAGATTTGCGCATCTATTGTAGTCAATTAGCTTCCGATTATGCAATTAGAATAGTCAACCAAACTGAACTTTTCGATAAGCGAATAAAATATGCGAAAATGATCGAATTGGTTAATACTGAATACCCCACCGTTACAGTAATTGTACTAGCTTATGGACATGAAAATTTTATTTTGCAGTGCTTGGAATCAGTTATTGCACAAGAAGGCAACTTCCGTTTGAAGATAATTATTATTGATGATGCGTCTATGGATAATACGGCCCAAATGGTTGAGAAATTTAAAGATAAACATCGCAATTTGGATAATATCGATATTGCATTTCACAAAAATTCTCAGAATATCGGAGTGGTTAAAAATATTTATCAGGCGCTAGAATTATCAAAAGGATGTGATTATTTTACATTTTGTGAAGGAGATGATTATTGGTGTGATGTCCGGCGTATTGCAAAGCACTTGATTTTTTTGACAGAACATTCGGAGTGTTCTATGAGTTTCAATGCTATGAAATTATATTACAACGAAAAGAAGCAGATGGGTAAATATAAACCATTGCGGACGTTGTCAAAGGATTTCTATACCGGGATGGATCTGGCCGAGGAGAATTTTATTGGAAATTTTTCATGTTGTTTTTATCGAGGCTCTCTTCTCGCGGCGATTCCTGCTGAGATTTTTGAATTCTACACTGTGGATTGGATGATTAATTTATACTGTGCCAAGTTCGGATTGTTAGGTCACTTGCCACATGAGATGACTATTTATCGTCAGCATAACACCAGTGAATGGAGTTCGCAAACGAACGTAAGCAAAGGGTTTAAGCTTGTAGATTTGATTGATGTTTACAATAGATACCTTGACTTCGAATTTAATGAACAGTTGATGAGGAATAAATTCAACATTATCGAATGGATTTATCATAATCATAGGGATTTTTTTAAGATAAATGATCTGGTTATAATTGATGATGTTTTTCCATCGGCTTACAGCGGCTTTCGCTACTCCGAATTTTCTAATCTTCTAAAAGCGATTCCCAATAGTTCGATTTTTTGTACTGCCGGGGCATTAGCGTGCGTCGATGACCGTACCTTATCGGATGTTATCCTCGAATTTTGTCGCAAGTTCCCGGAAATCGCAGGTAAAGTTTATACCATGCCGGCGAGCTTACCTCCTGTAGGCAGGATAATTTATAGTAACTTTTTGCGAAATACTTATGAATTGCTGCCTTGGATCGAGAATAATAAAGTTCCATTTGTTTTTACGCTCTACCCGGGCGGCGGATTTATGCTCAAAAACGAGCAAAGTGACAAAATGCTTAAACGGGTAATGGAGTCGCCAGGATTCAATAAGGTTATTGTAACCCAGCATGTTACCTATAATTATTTGTTAAGCAATAATTTTTGTACAGCAGATAAGATAAAAATGATCTTTGGTGTGGTAGTATCGGAATCAAATCGTGTTGATATATCTGCTAAGCGAAGATTCGGAATTGACAAAGATCGATTGGATATATGCTTTGCAGCACATAAGTATACGCAGTTCGGTGAAGATAAAGGTTATGATGTATTTATTAATATCGCTCATTTGCTCTGCCATAAGTATGATAATGTATTTTTTCATGTTGCAGGGTCTTTTGATGCAAAAGTGATTAATACTACTAAAATTGCGAATAAAATAAAATTTTATGGAGTTTTACAACAAGAGCAATTTGACAGCTTCTTTAGCGAGATGGATATTATCTTGTCGCCTAATATCAGTAATAAGTTAGCGTTAGGGGCATTTGACGGATTCCCAACTTCAAGTTGTACAGAAGCGAGCCTTCGCGGGGTTGCTATGTTTTGCATTGATGAATTTGCGTCACACTCTTCTTATTTTGAACCGGACGTGGATTTTGTATCGATTCATTATGACATTAATCACATCATGCGTAATATTGAGTACTACTTGAATAAGCCGCATGAACTAAAGCAAATCGGCGAGAATGGGGCAAAACGCTCACGCGAGTTGTATAGTTATGAAAAGCAACTTGAGCCTAGAATCAGTTTGCTCAAATCGGTTATTAATCAGCCATTGCCGTGGAATGAAGAAAGGCAAAAAGGTTTAAAGCAAGTAGATGTTATTCAAAATGTCGTATCGAGTGGCAAAGTTAAAAAAGTTATAAAAAAAATAATATCAGAACCCAAAGTAAAAAAACTTCTAAAAAAATATGTTCCAGAATATGTAAAAGATTTCTATCGGCAGCACATTAAATATTCAATTGAAAAATGAAGTAAATCATGACAGTAAATAATCCGCTAGTTAGCGTGGTAATACCATCATATAATCAAGGTGCTTATATTGCCAAAGCAATTAATAGCATCTTGACCCAGGATTTGGGCGATTTTGAATTGTTGATTTCTGACGATGCGTCGCCGGATAATAGTGTTGAGGTGATTTCTAGCTTTAGTAATCCCAGAATAAAACTGTTTGTCCAGAAAAAAAATCTCGGACCAGTGGGTAACTTGGATTTTTTGATCAAGCAGTCCAGAGGAAAATATATTGCGCTGTTAAACTCCGATGACTTTTGGTATCCCAATAAGTTGCGGCAGCAAGTGGAATTGATGACCAGCCAGGATGTTTTTGCAGCCTGTTTTACTTGGGCCGACTTGATCGACGAAAATGGTAAGGCGATTAAGGGGATTGAAGCGATGTGGGCCGATGTTTTCAAGCAGCAGAACCGTAACCAAGCCGAGTGGTTGAATCATTTTTATTTCAAGGGCAATGCGATATGCCACCCTAGTATGTTGATTAAGCGCTCGGTTTACGATGAAATTGGTTCATATAATCCGGCCTTGCGACAGTTGCCGGATTTTGAAATGTGGATTAGATTGGTTAGAAAATATCCGATATACGTGATTCCTGTGTCATTGGTAGGCCACCTGAGAACTAGCAACAATACTAGTACGCATAATGCTGAGAATATAGGACGAAATTTAACAGAGCTAACTCATATATTCGGGAATTTCTTTGCGGAGATGTCCGACGAACTTTTTATCACCGGCTTCCGGCAACACTTTTTGCTTCCTGATTTGCCATTTACTTCAGAAATGTTGTTGTGTGAACAGTTTTTTCTGTTGAAAGATAAGAGCTTTGCGCCAGTATCGTTCGAAAGTATTGCATTGAGTTTTTTTTATCAGCACGGGCATAACAAGAAGTTTCTGGAGATGTTGGAAAAGTCATATGGCTTCTCCATCTTTGACTACTATAAGCAAATTGGGATATCTGGAATCGGATATCATTGGATTGCTTCAATGAATATGAAAACTCATTCGTTCAAGGATATGAAAATGAAATTGCGTTTTCATTGCAGGGACCTTCTTCTGTATAAGAAGATAAAGATATTAGCACGAATGCTTGGATTAATAAAAACAGGAATTCAATAATGAATATAAGAATTAATAAACCAATACTGGTAACACAATCTTCTTTGCCGGATAAGAAAGATTTTATTGCCGAAATATCGTCAATATGGGATACTAAATGGTTGACCAACAATGGTGTCGTACACGAGAAGTTCAATCAGCAGTTAAGAGAGTTTTTTGAGTCGGATAACGTCACGCTTTTTGTAAATGGGCATCTGGCACTGGATGTCGCAATCAAGGCTTTGCATCTTAGCGGGGAGGTTATTACCACTCCATTTACCTTTGTGTCCACTACTCATGCGATTGTCATGAACAACTTGACTCCGATATTCTGTGATATCAAGCTAGATGATTATACCATAGATGAAGAACAAATCGAAACATTGATCACGAGCAATACCAGTGCAATTTTAGCGGTTCATGTTTACGGAAATCCGTGTAATGTTACCCGATTAGAAGAAATAGCACATAAGCATCATTTAAAATTAATTTTTGATGCAGCTCATGTGTTTGGAGTAAGGATTAGTGATCGCCCGATTAGTGACTATGGCGATGTGTCAATGTTTTCGTTTCATGCAACCAAGGTGTTTAACTCAATCGAAGGCGGAGCGCTAGTTTATAAATACGCGGGGCTAAAAAAAGAGTTGGATAATCTGAAGAATTTTGGTATTGCCAGTGCTGAAGATATCGTAGCGGTCGGGTTGAATGCCAAAATGAATGAATTTCAAGCGGCAATGGGAATATGCAATCTTAAAATTTTTGATGCCGAAATAGCTAAACGCAAAGTAGTAGTCGAGCGATATTATGAAAAACTTCGCAATGTCGCAGGAATACGCATATTGAAATATCCAGAAAATATGAAGCCAGTTTATTCTTATTTCCCGATTTTGGTTGATGAGAAATTTTATGGTCGAAATCGTAATGAATTGTTTGATGAGTTGCTTAAGCACAATGTTGTCAGCCGGAAATATTTTTATCCGTTAACTTCGGATTGCCAATGTTATAGAGATCGGTATTCATTTCAAGACATTCCTGTTGCGCGTTATGTGGCTGAAAGAATTTTGACGATTCCACTATATGCTGATTTGGCGTTGGAGAATGTTGATACAATTTGTGATATAATTGCAGCTTTCGGGAGTCATTGTTCATTATGAGCAGCTTTTATGACAGAAATGAATTGGAACAGTTGGGACTCAAGAATGTTGGCTCCCATGTGATGATTTCAAAGAAATGTTCAATCTACACCCCTGAAAATATTGTTATTGGGGACAATGTTCGGATTGATGACTTTTGTATTCTTTCCGGCACGGTTACCATTGGAAATTATGTGCATATTTCGGCATTCTCGGCGCTGTATGGCAAGTTTGGGATTGAAATCGGGAATTATTGCGGTGTGTCGCCGCATTGCTTATTATTTAGTGCCAGCGATGATTTTTCTGGCGAGTTCATGATAAGCCCGATGGTGCCGGTTAAGTTGACTAATGTGCAGGGCGGTTTGATAAAACTTTACAACTTTGTGCAGATTGGGGCTGGTTCTATAATTTTGCCGAATGTGAAAATTGGTGAAGGTGTCGCCGTGGGAGCAATGAGTTTAATAAAAAATAATCTTGATCCATGGGGTATATATGCTGGAGTTCCTGGCAGAAGGATAAAAGAGCGGAAGCGCAATATTATAGATTTGGTAGCAACAATTGAAAGAATAAAAAGTTAAATAAACAAGCAACATTATGGGATATTTATTATGAAAATAGTTGTTACCGGCGGCGCTGGGTTTATCGGTTCGGCAGTTGTACGACACATCATACAAAACACGCAGGATGAAGCTTGCGTGGTGGATAAGCTGACTTATGCGGGTAATCTGGAATCGGTGGAAGAAGTTTCGACTAATGAGCGTTTTACTTTCAAGCAAGCCGATATTTGTGACAGGGCGGTCATTGATGCTATTTTCGCGGAGTTCAAGCCGGATGCCGTAATGCATCTGGCAGCGGAATCGCATGTGGACCGTTCCATCGACGGCCCCGGCGAGTTCATTCAGACTAATATTTTCGGAACTTATACCATGCTGGAGGCAGCTCGTAAATATTGGTGCGAGTTGTCTGTTGAAAAGCAAGCGTCATTCCGTTTTCACCATATTTCCACCGATGAAGTCTATGGCGATCTCGAAGGGCCGCATGATTTGTTCCGGGAGGATACGCCGTATGCGCCGAGTTCACCATATTCGGCCAGTAAGGCCGCATCCGATCATCTGGTCCGCGCCTGGCTCAGAACGTTCAAACTGCCAACTCTTGTCACTAATTGTTCCAATAATTACGGGCCTTATCATTTCCCTGAAAAGCTGATCCCGCTGGTGATTCTCAACGCCCTTGCCGGCAAGCCGCTCCCTGTGTACGGCAATGGTTGCCAGATTCGTGACTGGCTGTTTGTTGAAGATCATGCGCGGGCGCTTTACACCGTCCTCTCCACAGGCAAAGTCGGCGAGACTTACAACATTGGCGGAAATAACGAAAAGAAGAATATTGAAGTGGTTTATGCCATCTGCGATTTGCTGAATGAATTCAGTCCGCGTCAGGACGGTAAATCATACCGCGAACAGATAACTTTTGTGGCAGAGCGTCCGGGGCATGACTTGCGCTATGCGATTGATGCGTCTAAATTAAAGCGTGAACTGAGCTGGGAGCCGCTGGAAACATTTGAAAGCGGTATTCGCAAGACCGTCCTGTGGTATCTGGAGTGCAAAGACGGGTGGTGCAAGCGGGTACAGGACGGATCTTATCAACGAGAGCGTTTAGGATTAGGGAGGTAAATTATGAAAGGTATTGTATTGGCCGGAGGTTCCGGCACAAGATTGCATCCGGTTACGCGAGGTATTTCCAAACAACTGTTGCCGGTATATGATAAACCGCTGGTTTATTATCCGCTGTCAGTACTGATGCTGGCCGGCATCCGTGATATCATGATGATTACCACACCGGAAGATCAGTCCGGCTTTATTCGAATGCTTGGCGACGGTTCCGAATTCGGCGTTAATCTGAATTACGCGGTCCAGCCCTCGCCGGACGGCCTGGCTCAGTCGTTTATCATCGGGGATAAATTTATCGGCAATGATCACGTAACTCTGGTACTTGGAGATAACATATTTTACGGTGCCAATTTTCAGCAAACTTTATGTGCTGCATGCAACCGGCAACTTGGCGCTACGGTTTTCGGCTACTGGGTGTGTGACCCGGAACGTTTTGGCGTTGTCGAATTCGACCGGAACGAACGTGCGGTTTCAATTGAGGAAAAACCTTGCAAACCCAAATCTAATTACGCTGTAACCGGGCTTTATTTTTACGATAATGACGTGGTCGAGATCGCCAAAAATGTTAAGCCGTCGGAGCGAGGCGAACTGGAAATAACCTCGGTTAATCAGGCTTATCTTGAGCGGGGCGACCTCTATGTAGAAAAACTCGGACGCGGCTACGCCTGGCTTGACACCGGAACTCACGACAGCTTGATGGAAGCCGGACAATTTATCCAGACGATTGAACATCGTCAAGGATTGAAGATTGCCTGTTTGGAAGAAATAGCGTTTGAAAATGGCTGGATCAGCCAGGAGAAGCTAATGGTACATGCCCAGGCGTTGAGCAAAACCGGTTATGGACAATATTTAAAAGGGATTCTTGACAGGCAATCATGAATATAATTCCGACTGAAATTCAAGACCTTGTCATCATCGAACCGAAAGTATTCGGCGATGAACGGGGATATTTTATGGAAACTTACACCAAAAATATTTTTCATGAAAAAGTTATCGAAACAGACTTCATTCAGGATAACGAATCGCTGTCGTCATATGGCGTGCTGCGCGGACTGCACTATCAACTGGCACCTTATTGCCAGTCCAAACTGGTACGGGTAATTAGCGGAATCGTTTTGGATATTGCGGTGGACATTCGCCGGGGTTCGCCAACTTTCGGACGGCATATGGCGGTGGAACTTTCCGGTGTCAACAAGCGTCAGTTATTTATTCCACGCGGTTTTGCCCATGGTTTTGTCGTATTAAGCAGCGCAGCCATTTTTGTTTATAAGTGCGACAACTATTATGCGCCGTCTTATCAGCGTGGAATCCGCTATAACGACGCTACGTTGAACATTGATTGGCAAATCCCGGCAAAAGATATGATTATATCCGAGAAAGACCGCAATTGCGATAGCCTGGCCGATGCTGAACTATTTAATGTTGAGGAATATCTCTATGCATAAAATCCTGATAACCGGAGCCAACGGGATGTTGGGCAGAACTCTTTGTAAAAATCTGAAAGAGTTTGAGCTGATTCCGACCGACTTGCCGGAAGGCGATATTACCGATGCCGCACTTTTTGACCGACTGATTAAAAAATATCGCCCGGACACGGTCATTCATTGCGCCGCGATGACGGCGGTGGATAATTGTGAAACCCGGCAGGAATTGGCGTTCAAACTTAACGCAGTAGGCTCAGCTAACGTTGCTGCGGCATGCCACAGGAACCAGGCCAGGCTTATTGCCATTTCAACCGATTATGTTTTTGACGGAGAGAAGAAAACGCCATATACGGAATTTGACCTGCCGGCACCACTCAGCGTATATGGCAAGAGCAAATACGCCGGCGAACAGGCAATAAGCACTCATTGTCCAAACCATATCATTGCCAGAATATCGTGGCTTTATGGCGCTGGCGGCCCCAGTTTTGTCCATACTATGCTTAAGATTGCCGACGGCTCCAGGCCGGAACTTAAAGTGGTCAACGATCAATATGGCAATCCCACCAGTACCATCGCAGTGGCCGATGCATTGCGCAACCTTATAAACCAACCGGAAGTTTTGGGTACATTTCATCTGACCTGTTCCGGCGAAGCAACTTGGTTTGATTTTGCACAGGAAATTTTTCGGCAATCCGGAATTGTTCAGATGGTTGTTCCGTGTACTACGGCTGAATTTCCGCGTCCGGCGCCGCGCCCGACTAATTCCAGACTGGAAAAATTGATGCTGCGACTCCATGGATTGCCTCCGATGCCGCATTGGCAAGCGGCGTTAACTGAATTTTTAAAACATGAATTTACAAAATAAAAATTTATGATAGACATACTGCTGGCCACTTACAACTCATCCAGATATCTTCAGGCACAGATTGGTTCCATCCTGCGGCAGGATAATCATGATTGGCGTCTGCTGATTCGTGATGGCGGCTCCACCGATAACACCCGGCAGATAGTTGTTGAATATTGTCAAAGATATCCGGATAAAATCAGTCATATCCCATTCGACGAGCAGGCCTCTGCATGCGAGAACTTTTCCGCATTGCTGGATGCCTCCACCGCGCCGTACATCATGTTCGCCGATCATGATGACGTCTGGCTTCCAGATAAAATCACCAAAACCTTGTCTGAAATGATTATCGCGGAAAATTCGTTCGGCACGTCATTGCCGTTGCTGGTTTTTACGGATACACTGGTAGCTAGCGACGATATGCATGTACTGTCAAAATCTTACTTCAAATATCAAAATCTCAATCCGCGTAAAACCTCCTTGAACTATCTGCTGGTCCAGAATATCCCAAGCGGTTGCACGATGCTGATAAATCGTACTCTGGCGGACTTGGCACGACCGATTCCAGCAACCGCCGTAATGCACGACCATTGGCTGGCGCTGACAGCTGCTGCATTCGGGCGGATCATCTATCTTGACACTCCGACCATGATGTACCGGCAGCACGCGCAGAACGTGTTTGGAGCCTCGAAATACGGCATAAAATATTTGATCAAAAAAGTTCTAGAGGGAAGACTGAAGACAAAAGCGCGCTTTCATCAAAATGTCGTTCAGGCTGAGGCGTTTCTCGCTAGATTCGATAGTAAACTTGCTGAAAAGGATGCCGTATTATTGGCTGATTTCTGTCGGCTGGAACAATGTTCCAGGCTTGAGTGTTATCGCATTCTGATCAAAAATCGTATATTTAAAAATGGTATTTGTAGAAATATCGGCATGTTTCTGATTATAACCTGAAGCTTTTGGTAACTGTAGAAGTCAGCTTGAAAGCTTTGAACCTGGATAGTAGATTATTATGTCAAATTGCCAAAATATATCTATGGAAAGGTCATGAAAACAGCGTTATTGCATTACTGGCTGACTAATATGCGGGGCGGGGAAAA
>CAYMSF010000090.1:0-13309 GCA_964392985.1 uncultured Victivallaceae bacterium
TATTTCATTCCAACTTAATGCCATGATTAACTACATACGCTAGGGATTATGATTTAATAATCTTTAAAAATACCAGTTAAGAGTTAAAAATCAAGGCGAACATTCCCCAAAAGTAAGAATAAGTCTTTTTGTACTTATCCCAAAAAACTGGATAACTTGTAGTTCCGAGTTTTGCAAAATAGTTTTTTGATGGTAGAATTAAACGGATAATTTACTGTACGGAAAATTAGGAATTGCTGATGAGAGAAAACACGCAATTCTTGATACGTTTTATTGAACGGGCTGAGTATTGCATCTGGAATATATTCACATCATGTTTTGTTACTGATTTTAATGAATAAATTGACTTCATTTTGATTGATGCTATAATAATAAATGACATGAATAGTTTTTTACGAAGTCGTCAATTTTTGTAACATATTATGCGTTTGGGGTAATTATGGGGAATAAAATACAACAAGAGAAGGTTCAAACTGATTTTTTGGACGGTTCGCTATTTGAGGAAGATTTTCTGGTAAGAACATTGGGGGCATTGGCACATTCTCCAGAAGTCGCTTTGACGGAATTAGTAGCGAATGCATGGGATGCCGGGGCGTCAAAAGTAGAGATAACAATACCAGATTCTATTGGTGGTCGTCTTGTAGTTGAAGATGATGGCATTGGCATGACTGAAGACCAATTTATTAATCGCTGGATGTGTTTGGGGTACAATCGTACTAGGCATCAAGGCGCAAAAGTTGAATTCCCCCCTGGGCGCACTGGCAATCGTGTGGCTTACGGACGTAATGGCATTGGTCGTCACGCTTTATTATGCTTCAACAATACATATCGTGTGGTAACAAGACACGGAGGTGTCAAATCTGATTTTACGATTGCAACCCATAGCCAAAATCAACCTTTCGTGATTAAATCAAAGCATACAATTAAAGTCAATGGGTTTGGTACTCGTTTAGAAGTGTATGTATCACAAAATCGCCCAAGCCACGATGATATTTTGGATATTATTTCAGCACGTTTTATTCATGACCCTTCATTTTCAGTAATTATAAATGGTAGAAGCCTCTCTCTTGAAGAACATAAAGGCTTAATAGGTAGCCAAAAAATTATTGTCAATGATAAAATAACTTTGAACGTTTCTTTCCTCGACTCAAGTGCTGTAGCAAGAAAAACGTTATATCAAGGAATTGCCTTTTGGCAAGGTGGACGATTAGTAGGAGAGCCATCTTGGATTTTGGGAAAAGAACCAGTGCTTGATGGAAGAACTCGTTATGCCAAACGTTATACCGTTGTAGTAAAAACTGACGACCTCGCTCAATATGTATCGTCAGATTGGACTGGATTCATCAAGCATCCAGATATGGATTTGGTATACCATGACGTTGCAAAATATGTATGTGGTAAATTCGGAGAAATTGCCCGAGCCAACCTTTCCGAAACCAAAGAAAATATAAAGAATTTCTATAAGGATGAAATTAAAAATCTTTCTTCTCTGGGACGTTATGAAATTGACGAGGTCATTGAAGATATATCTATTACATATCCAATGATTAGAGAGGAGCAGATTTCAATAGCTGTTGAAGCCGTTATTAAGCTTGAAAAGACCAGAAGTGGTCAGGAATTGCTTAACAGGCTTACAACACTTTCAGAAGATGATATAGAAGGACTAAACCGTTTGCTGAAACAATGGACGGTGAAAGATGCCCTTTGTGTGCTTGATGAAATTGACCGACGTATTTCTATTATAGAGGCTATTAGTAAATTGTCTAAAGACAAAACAATAAATGAACTTAATGTGCTGCATCCACTTATTACAGAAGCAAAGTGGGTATTTGGACCGGAATTTGATTCTCCTGAATATACATCGAATCAACAATTGAAAACAATGGCTAAAGAACTCTTTAAAGTAGATATTGATGCTGAAATTGTTGAAAATACTAAACGTCGCCCCGATTTAGTAGTTAAAGACAATTTTAGTTATTCGCTAACTGCAACAGAGAGCTTTGACCCAGAAAGTGAACAGTCTGTTATCTCAAAAATTCTATTGGTGGAATTGAAAAAAGGCGGCAGTGAACTTAATGGAAAAAACCGAGAACAAATAAATGGATATATTGATGCTATAAGAAGTAGCGGGATTCTTGCTGGAAGTAAACCATATATTTATGCGATTCTGATTGGTCATTCAGTCTCCCCCAAAATGACATCGGGAATAACAAAATCTGATAATACAGAATTGAGAATAGTTACGTTTTCTCAATTAGTTGATACTGCTAGACGGCGTTTGTTTCGTCTTAGGGATAAACTGGGGGAAAGATATGATAAGATGTCTGGTTCTGAAGCGGCAAACTCAGTGGGAATACAGACTGAAATGAATTTGAAGTTTGACACATCTGTAGCACTTGAAAATTAAAACCATGATATTGGGCTTATTCCTGTACGTTGAATCACTAGCTGAAGTTAATTAAAATAGTGGCCAGTTTTGACCCGCACCTGAGTGGCCCGTTTTAACACGCCACGTGACATAAGCTGGCAAAGTCTAACGGATTATAGTGAAATACTGGGAAGGATAATCTATTGTAAGCTTACATTTTTCTAGAAATAAACTGACTCCTAAAAGAATAACATTAAGATTAGGCATGAAATCAATAGTTGCTTTAGGAATCTTTATAACTGATTTTGATGTATCAACATCGCCTGTAGCCATAAACCCGAAAATATCAATCTCCATAGTATGACCAAAAGCTTCAGATTGTCCGTTCCCTGTACTTATTTGCTTAGAATATCCTTTTAAAAAATCATGCCCTAACTCTTTTGCTAGTTGAGCAGGAATTGCACAAGCGTCTGCTCCGGTATCTATTAGGCCCCATGTGTGAATTGTTGCACTTGGGTCATGTGGATTCCTCAGACAAATAGGCAAAAAAGGCCTAATTCCTTCATGCTGGAGTGTAAAGGGAAAGTGATATTGTGGCATGATTAATAGACAAAGCTCATTTTATCTTGCGGAACGTAAGAGAGAACAGCATTGGAAAAGCCTAGCTTCCTTGCCTTATTAATGACAGTCGCAGGATTGTCTCCATGTGCAACTATTTTCTTACTGTTAAAACTTTCATAGGCGATATGCAAGCCTTGATACTTTTTTGCAGCAGATAATACATGCAATTTCATTTTTTTGGGAGTATCCACGTCATTTGCTCCTTTTTTAACGTATATCCAAATAACTCACACACACTCAATCTTTATAATATTATGGTTATAAAATAAATTACAATAGCTAAAAGAATTTATCAACCAATAATTCTCTAATTTCATAATATACAAGGTTATTTAACTTATACAATAGTTGAAACAATGAATATTAACCCTCAAATTACTAAAATAAGTATAGTAATCTCTTTGAGACAGCTGGAACATCATAATAAAATTGATGGTCTCGCATTTTACTGTTGAACATAGAATACTGTGTTGATATTTTTCTGAGTCTGGACAATTAGTTAAGTATAATCCTGAAAAGTGATTGTTCCGGTTAACTGCCAGAGCTTTTTTACAGCATTTGCTGCTCTTTGATATTTCTCATCCATTGATTAGCAAAGTCTGTCAGGTTAGCTTGAAGTTTTATGTCGATTGCTTCTGGCTCCCCATGTTCATTGTAGTCGAATACTTCCTGATACAACCCGACATAATCGTTCTTGAACGAGATTGAAAAATACTCGCCATTAACAATGGTAAAGGTCATTTCGGGGTCAGCCATCAGGTCGCCGTTCTGCTCCCCATAGTGGGCTATAGAGATAATCTCTCCATATCCTTTCAGATGCCCTACCTTTTCAACGACTACCGCCATAAGAGCAGGGTTATTTGCTATCTTGGCGTAGTTGCCTTCTTCGTCCTGCCTGTACTTCGGGTCAGACATCGCATCATAGAGTTTCTGGATAATCTGTGTCGCTTTTGTGTTCAGTGATTTCATTTTTCTACTCCTTTTTTATAGTTGAATTGTACTAAAACTTGATACTTTAATTTTTTATTTTTCCTAAAATATTTTTTAAATTTTTCTCGCACTATTGCCTTATACCGCCTAATTACTTATGCCCAATTCTAAAAAATGTTAAGCTGCATATTTTTATCCTGAGTATCGCTTTAATTAAGCATTTTCATTGCCTCCCTGATATTTTCGGTTGAAATATGAGTATAGTATTTCTTAAGAACCTCTGCATTGGTTCCAACAATAGACTCCACAATCGCTTGAGGAATACCCATTGCTGCGCACTTGGAAACAAATACATGGCGAAACGAGTGAAAGCCATAACTGTTGGTTCTGCGAATTCCTTTTACCGTAGAGTCTCTATCATTAACAGTTAATCCAGCTTGAGCAAAAAGATGTTGAATCTCATCAACCGAAGTATAACCGCCAACACTGAGATAATTCCGAGCTAATGTTGGCATGACGTAGCCAGTGCCGTTTTCATCCAAGACAACTTTTAATGCTGGCATAATTGGGATGAAAACTCTCTTATTGTGTCTGATGCCTTTACAGGTACTAATCTTTATCACACCTTGTTTCCAGTCAATATTTTCATAGGCAAGCAAGACAGCGTCTTTCAATCTCATTCCTGTGGAAAGTCCAAGTTGAATCAGAGTTCTCATTTCTTGCGCTGGTACTTCAATACGTTTTGATGCTTTGGACGTAAGCCCCCTGAAATTTTCAGAGTTTACCGTCTCGGTGATTTTCTGTATCATTCCATCTGTCAGGGAACTATGCCCTTTGTGGTCGGTGATGGCAAGTTTATCAATAGATAGGAATGGATTCTCTTCCAGTCCAGCACTTTTCATGATTGTCCTAAAAATCAGTCTTAACGTCACCAAATAATCATTATAAGTTGCGGTCTTGACGGTTTGCTTAATCTTAGTCATAAACTCTTGGGCAACTTCACTCGTTACATCAGAGATGGCAACAATCCCCTTATCATTAATATATTCAATAAAACTCTTCCATTGCGTATGACGATACGACAGCCGAGTATTTTGATTTTTGGGAATCTTTGCAAAATTATCCCAGACAGCAGAAAGTTTGAATGAGCCTCTTGAAATAAGCCCTTTCGCTTGGGCTATCTTTTGTACCGCTTCCCCTTTGGTCTTAATAGAATCCAATTCCGCTATTTCTTGCCAGATTAGAAAGGCGGCTTTTTCAGCATCACTTCTTTTGACGATTTTTTTGCCGTCAGCATTATACAAAGTTACCGTAGTCTTCTTGCCCTGTACATTTCGATACTGATACATGAAGCCGTATTTTTCATTCTTTACCAAAGACCCTTTAAACATTTTTTTCATTTTCTGAAATTTCCTTTGATTTAATGAATATGACAGAAATTTACAAAAAAACGGAAAAATAGGGCTGTTTTGCTAATAAAAAGCTAAAAAAAGATTGTTTTGAGCTTATTCCTATTCATTCCTAATGAATAGGTCGGGAAATTCAACAGAGATAGGCGCATACTTTCATTCAGCATTGAATTCCAAGTGACCACTATTATATTATGACAGAGAAGAAAAGGAACAGGTGGTGCGGTTTCCATAATCAGGCGATTTCCTGTGACTTGATATGTGAATGGCATCTTTAATTATTATTTCATGGAAAAAGAAAATTATGAGAATGCCAGCAGTTGTACTTCTATTGCTCTGCGTGTCTGTCTTTGGGACGGAAGATTCAGCCCATAAATCTGTTATTGAGATTCCTTTATCCTTAAAAACTCAAGTAAACGCCGAGACCTTGGGCAACAGCATTCCGTGGTGTTCCCTCAGAGATAAAACCGATGATATCCAAATAAAAGGAACTTTTCTGGAGGAAAGTATTCTAAGCAAAACGATAAAAGGAAACTATTCATATACCATTTATCAATTAGCATACACGGTAGCAGAAGTGCAAAAAGGGGAATTCTCAGCAAAGACATTGACATTTTTAATTGAGCGGAAGTTCCCGACTCCTGAATCAGGAATCATGTACAAGGAGCTGTGGCCATTCAGAAAAAACACTTTGCTACTATTCCAACTAACGAAAAAAAGCATAGGCCACTATCTAATTACGTCAATAGAGCCAATAAAGCAATAGAAATCGGTTAGTCAAATGAAAATCAAATGCAGCAGGCAAACTATTATTGTACTTCTGTCAGTAGTCAGCACGATAATTCTGCTGTACGCATTAACTTTCTTCTTTGGAATCAGAGAAGTAAAGCTTGGAGATGAAGCCAAACTACATAAATTTTACGATAACGCCAAAGCTTGTTATAGCGGCAGTAAAATTGTCATCCTTAACAAACTGGATTCTTTTGTTAAGCAAAAATTGGAAATAGAAAAAACATTTCCCACGTGGGAAGAATTCAAAACGCACGAAGAAAATATTTCCACAAATGAATATTTTGTTATCTTCCCTTTCCTTATAAAGTCAAAGCATGAAAGTAAATATTACGGTGCAGTGGAATATCATCTCTGGTATATATTGGGAGAACGACTTCTGCGGAGAAATCTACGCTGGGTTTATTGCACATCTTAACTTTAACAGAATACAACGATTTGAAATATTGGAAAAACACGCATTGTGACTGACCACAAATTCTTGAAGTATCCATACATAATTAACCTTTTTTATCGCAAAACATGCAGTTAAATAAATTATTTACTCAACAAAATAAAACTATTATAACTTAAAAATCAGGCAGGGCACCGATTGCTCAAATCAATTATTTTTTAGTTTTTTTGTTGAAATCCCATTCCAACCAGGAATATTGTCCATTATTATGTATTATTGGCAACTTCAACTCTTTCGATTGGTCTAATCTAAACAACCGAAATAAGTTATTTTGATAGTAATAATAATTATAAACAGTACATATTTCTCCATTTGACAACAAATAAACGCAGACAGATATGTGATTTCCCATTCCTTTATCAAATAATATAATTTCGGAAGAATTGGTATATTTAGAAAAACCACCTCTGTAAACATACCATTCATCGCATATAGCCTTTTTCCCATTGAAAAAATTTAGCAATTTAAACCATAATTCACGATGAGAGGGGCATTCTAAATTTCCTGTGGATAAACCCGTATTGGCAGCTAATTGTTTCAACCCGTCAACTCCATTGCGGTCAGGGTAAAAACCATGGTTGTAATCAGCATACGAATTTAATGCTTTTCTTATTATTGCTATATGACTTTGGCACATCATTGCTGTTGTGTTTGCTCTTATTATAGCAAACGGAACAAATGCATTATAGAGAACCGTAAAAATTAAAATGATAATTCCGGATGTAATTAAAACAACTGATTTTTTATTATTCTTGATTTTTAACTTTAAAAGTTGATAAATGTCAAGCGCAAGGCACCCAGAAGAGAGGATTATCATCAGCATAGATAATCCTATCGATTGCTCTGCCAATAATAAAGAAGTTATGATTAATACTAATGCTATCGCTAACAATAATATCTGTTTGTATAATGATACCACTTTATTGAATATCTTGAATGTGACAACGATGGGTTATATGATAAATACCCGCCACGGTTATTAGTCTGGTGCGTCTGAACATAATTTACTACTCATCTTAATTTTAAAATAACAATTTAAAACTTTTGCCATAAAAAAATATAAATTTGTTAACTAAAATTTCAACATATCATTTACAAATAGCTGAAAATAAAACTTTTATAACTTAAAAATCAGGCATGGCGCAGATTATTTTCGGCTCTTATCTTCAATATTAAAATCAGTTAACGGCAGATGCTAAAAAGTCTGGATTTCAACCAAATCACCGGAAAAATTGAAGTCAATCTGCTGAAAACTGACATAACTGTTTTTCCACTTTGGCTCAAAACTTATACTTATCATTCGATTATCATTCGGATACTTATTTTTATATTCATGTAACTGACTCTCCGTTATTTTAATGAAATCTTTCTGTAGAGAATGATTTAATTTAAAATGAATTAGAATATTTTTTCTTCTATTGCTTCGATAGCTAACTTCGATTTCTGTTGCAGATTTTGGAATAAGCGCAACCGCATCAGGAAGAGGGAACCGATTATATTCAACAGGTCTATTTTTTGTAAAGTCAGTCATGTCCGCAAAAACTTTTTTATTATTCGAAAGGATATAGGTTAGAATGATTATCCCATTAGGTAAAACCACAATAATAGCCAGTAAAATAAAAAAATAAAGGATAATTTTTTTCATAATCAAATTTCTCTCCAATATCCCTCTGTAATTTTTTGTGTACTATCCATTGTTTTCTCCAGTCAAAATATTAACCTCTTGTTTGAACTAATTAGCCCATGATGGTAATGTTTTAAAGGTGAATCATCAAATTTGCCCAAATGGCAAATCCAATAAGGATAGAAAAATATATTAAGTAATCATAAAGTTTCATATCCTTCTTAAAAACATCCCATATCAAACGTATTGAAATAAGCAAATAAAGAATCATTTTATACTTACCTGTCGTTGCGCCTTCTAGGCAAAGACAGGGCATAGCAAAGGGTAGCCCTATTATGATAAAAAGACACAGCCCTATTAATCGCCAATTGCGAGTTTTTACCTTAGTTTTTAAATCGTTTCCATCCATAACAAGCAACCCCACAATTATACCATAAAATAGTTCCTTTTGCACGCAAATCAATCAGAATTTCAGATAAACGCTTTCCGAGCCATTAAAGCTCTGACACCCCACTGCCACTTATACTTTTCGATTCCAATTACCAGCCCATCTCAAGACCTTGATTTACTAACCTGAAACAAGGTCTTTTTTTGCACTATAACCGCTATCCATGCTCTTCTCGCTCTTGCCTTGGGTCTTTGGGTGGGGCGTTTCACCGCCCCACCATGAATCTTAAAACGGAGGATTTTCAGAATCCCACAGCTCATCATAAGGCTGACAACCATCTGACTTACCACTGACTTCCGGTTGACTTGCTGTTGACAACTCACTGACAACAGGCACACCGCCCAGCATACTAATTATCATGTTATAGCCCTTTACCGTAACCACAAGAGTCGGATAGCCTTTATGTATTAATCCCTCTGGATTATACCTATATACATCCTCGAAGTATAACAAGTCATGATTGCCAGTCAACTCTGTTTCTCGCTTTTGTCTCATCCCAATCCATCCCTTTTTTTGCAGGAATTTCAGCAGATTACCATAATTAATAACTTTGCCATCTATCCGCAAGTCAGGGAAGTCGGTTCTAATCTTCTGGCAAAGAGCTTTATAACCTTTGCATTTTACCTCTAATTCAGGCTCAGACTCTGCAACAAGAACAGAAGGTGGAACTGTGTCAGGGTCAGGCTTAGAAACAGTCTCAGAAACAGGAGGCTCAGGAACATCGTATTGGAAGGCAAGACTAATCTTGCCTTCTTTCAATCCGTTCCAATATAGCCGGTGCTGGTCAATACCCTTGACTTTTCCAGTCTTAACTACTAGACCTCTGGACAATAACGCCTTCATGTAAGCAAAAACACTTCCATGTGAGTATCCTGTCCATTCCATAACTTCCGCAAAGGTGAAAATGAAATTTGACCGTAATTCTTTAGGAATTTTTTCGTCCAGTTTGACTAGAAGTTCCATTTCCTTTGGCTTCAGGCAATCAAGCGAAAAACCGTAAATCTCGCTAACTAAATTCTTAGCAATCTTTATGTCTTGATAGTCCACAAAAATATGTTTTTCGCCGTCAATCGTATGAACAACTCTTTGATGTTGATGCAAGAAACAAACAGCCTTGCACAGTTCCAAAAAGTGCTGATGTTGTCTAAGGCTGGCTTCTTGCTTGTTACTAAAATATTCTGCCTTACTTATATCATTATGAACATGATAAGGTTGAAGACTTTTTTGGAAAGCATGATGAACAGCAAGTTTCTCATTGGTTTTTTTGGCAAGCTTCCATCCATTAAAACTTCCAACTAAACATTGAGCCTCATGGACAGCGTGATTATGCTTTTCGCCTTGGTGAGTTTCCAAAATGAAAAATCTACTTTCTGTCTGATGGTCAATTTTCCATTCTGCATTCGTTACATGCACACTAACTGGTCCTTCAACTTTGGTCGTTTCAGTTGACGCTCCAACGGTTTTATGCGTGTCGTATGAATCACCATCAATCAGTACACGGAGCGGATAAAGATGCGCTATACCTTCCGCTTCACCAATACAAAGAATCTTATGCTTGAGTGCTGCTTGTTTCATATTGCCGATAGCGCACTCAGTAAGAGAAGAAGCATTGACAATATCTTCTGGTGGGACAAATTCCATTGTAGCTTTCTGGATGAAACTTTTGCCTGTTCCAGACGTTGCCTGAATCAGAATATTAAGCGGTTCATCCATGAGTCTACTTGTCGCCGCTATATACGATAGCAAACACAAATTTGACTCGTCCGCAACTCCTGCTGCCTCATAGTCTGTCAGTATCTCTTTAATCAAGTTTGGATTAGTACCGAACCTGATAACCTCCTCTGACAACCTATTGACTTCAGGCTGACTTGCTGTTGACTTTCCATTGACATCCGGCTGACTTGCTGTTGCAAACCCTAATTTTAAACCATTAAATCCGTCCATAATCATAATACCTCATATAATGATTATTGTTGCTATTTTTTTACCGTTATAGCGATTCCGGATGGTCGGGCAAATCCTACCATATACAATATGATGTCGTTTTAGAAAAAAGCCGCTTTATTCAAATGGAGAGTCAACTATTTTTCAATTATTTTCACTTTTGCAGCATTTTTGTGGATTTTTGGGCATTTAGCCAATGTTAGTGACTATTAACTAACATTGTTCCTCAATGCATCGTGTTGCCCTTGTATCATGTGGTTGAATGGTTGCACTCCTGACCCATCCCAAATTATTTTCCACTTTCTTGAATTTTCGTCATTTTTTAATCGAACATGGTATAATAAAGAAACAACAAGCATAGGACTGCTTATAATAAACGATGTAAATATGATTTATGACTTGTTTTGCAATCAGGTCTTTTATTTTTGTGAGGAATAGTTTAATCAGGAATTAGGCATGACAGAAATCGAATTTCAACTTATCAGAGATACTATGAAGCCACTTGTTTCAAGAGGTTATCTGTCTGCTGCTTGTATTGATGAAATAAAAACTTTGACAGGCAATAAAGCGGAATCGGCTATGCCAGAGCTTATGACTCAAGAAGAAGCATGTAAATATTATAAATGTACGAGACAATATTTTTTCAAATTGCGGAAACAAAACCGTTTAAAGCCCGTGAACATTGTTGGGAGTCGGATGATTCGCTATCTTAAGACAGATATTCAAGCCCTTATGCAATAAAGCTATATTTTATAGCTTTATTGTTTTATGATTCAAGAGTAATAACTATTCTTTCTTGCCTATAAGATTATACCTTAAGCACAAATTGTTTATTACAAGCTCAAGCTACTTATAGTTCTTTTATAGTTTTTTGCAGAGCGTAAACCGGCGTATCTGAGGTTAACCGAGGTAAACCAGTAGAAAATAAATATGATTAGAAAAAAGATACTAAATAGTCATAAGTGCTTGATAATGAGGGTAAAAAATGGTGGAGCATAAGGGACTTGAACCCTTGACCTCCACACTGCCAGTGTGGCGCTCTAGCCAACTGAGCTAATGCCCCATTTTTTATTTTGGCATCATGACATTGAGTCACGCAGGGCAATAAAATAATCGCAGTATTCAAAAAAACAAGGGCATAATCATAAAAATAGCAGTCAAAATGGATAATTAGTGTTCAAGGTATTGAATAAAGCGGATTTTATGGTAGATTTTGTTCTGATGATAATTCAATCAAAGAATCCGTTTAAGTGGCGGGTTCGTACATATTTCAAGGAGCGCCATGAAGGTAGTAGTAGCTTATTCCGGTGGGCTTGACACATCAGTTATTGTCAAGTGGGTCAAAGAAACATACAAGGCTGAAGTAATCGGATTTTGTGCCGATGTTGGTCAGGCGGAAGAACTTGACGGCGTTGAGGCCAAGGCAATCCGTACCGGAGCCACCAAATGTTATGTTGAAGATTTAAAAGAGGAATTTGCCAGAGATTTTATTTTCCCGATGATGCAGGCGAATGCGCTCTATGAAGGTTCCTATCTGCTCGGCACCTCGATTGCCCGGCCGTTGATCGGGAAACGGTTGATTGAAATCGCCCGCAAAGAGAAAGCGGACGCGATCTGTCACGGCGCTACCGGCAAAGGCAATGACCAGGTAAGATTTGAATTGACGGCTTATGCCATGCAGCCGGGAATAAAAATTATCGCCCCGTGGCGTGAATGGAAATTCAAATCCCGTACTGAACTGATTAATTATGCCAAGAAACATAATATTCCGGTACCGGTAACGGCAGCGAAGCCCTACAGCATGGACCGCAACTTGCTGCATATCAGTTTTGAAGGTGGTATTCTTGAAGATCCGTGGAGTGCGCCGCCGGATGACCTTTCGATTATGACCAGACCGCTCGCCAAAGCGGTGAATGAACCGGAAGATATCGTAATCAGTTTCAAAAAGGGTATTCCCGTTAAAGTTAACGGCAAAACGTATTCACTCGCCAAGTTGATGATGAAGCTTAACGAAATCGGCTCAAAACATGCTATCGGCAGAACCGATATTGTGGAAAACCGTTTTGTCGGCATGAAATCACGCGGTGTCTATGAAACTCCGGGTGGAACAATTATTCATCTGGCGCACCGTGCGCTGGAAACGATTACGATGGATAAAGAAGTTATGTTTGTCCGTGACGGCTTTATTCCGATGTATTCCAGGATGGTGTACAATGGCTTCTGGTTTGCGCCTGAACGTGAAATGTTGCAGACAGCGATTACGGCAAGTCAGCAGTTTGTTACTGGCGATGTGCGGGTTAAGTTGTTCAAGGGCGCCTGTCATATTACCGGACGGCAGTCGGAATACAGCATCTATGATGAAAAAATCTGTACCTTTGAAAAAGAGGACGTTTACGATCAGCATGATGCAGAAGGCTTCATCAAACTTAACGCATTGCGCTTGAGAATGCTTGCCAACAGCAAACAGAAAAGATACTGATTAAGATACTCTATAGGACCGAAAATTTAAAATAGATTGCAAAGATTTTGAGAATAGGTTCGTATTATGAGTTGTTGTCGATACCAGGGTATCGAAGGCCACGAAGAGTGCGAATCACAAAAAAATAGATTGCAATCCTGCAGGGCGGGGACGGGTGTCTTGCGGTCGTCTTTTTCCATTCCTCCTTCAGGCGATATTTATATCGCCAATCAGTCGGATCGAAAAAATCCAATCCACAATCCT
>CAYMSF010000091.1:0-1148 GCA_964392985.1 uncultured Victivallaceae bacterium
CAGATATAGCGCAAACATTACAACTATAATTATAAAAATCCCTACTCCAGTCATAGTCTCGTTCTCCTGTTTTTAGTTATACTTTTTTAATGGATGATTTTCTTTTTGAAAGACTTGGTTTCTTTTGATTATTCTTTTTTTCCGTGGCTTTCTTTTTCCTTAATGTTTTTGGTTCTTTACTAACTTCATTGGAAATGCTTTCTTCTGATTCACTTTTTTCGATAATGGGAATCTCGAAATATAGAACATGTTTTCTGTTGAAGTAGAAATACTCATCATCTTCATCAATAATCCCGATAAATTGATTTTTCTGATCTTCCAGGTCGTAGAAAGATTCTTCCATCATTAAGTATTCATCTATCTCGCCTAATTGTTCTGTATCATATGTGCAGATCGTTTTGGATTCTTTCATTCCACTCAACAGTACAGTTAGCAGGTAGTCCTTTGGGGTTTCCTCATCTTCATCCTCTTCATCTTGGATGACATATCCAACATCATATAGAAGTTGAGAAAAGACTATTTTATTTGGATTAATATATGCTCTTGTATTTTTCGTCGTTTCAAAGCCAATTAATTCTTCAGAGTAGCTTACATTAAGAAGTCGGCTTTCAAGTCTGTCGAACTCCTCCTTCGGGATGTCGAACATTATTTGCTCTTCATGACCATCAAATTGCAGGACGAAATAGTAGTGTATTAATCTCATGTCTTTTTTCTTCATAAAATCTCACTTTCGCCTTCTCTCTTTATACTTTTTTAACCGTTATTTTAAGTCCGTCGACCTGGATTACTTCAATGGCTTCCCCCTGCTGGATGAAATCGCCGTCCGCCACCACATCGTAGCGCTTGCCGTCAACCATTACTGCGCCGGCGGGCCGCAGCGTCGAATATGCCACTCCACGTTTATGCAGCAGTTCCACGTCATTGTTAACATGCGACGCAAAACCGTCGGCATTGGTATTCTGAGTCGTCAGCATGATTTTCTTGAAAATCGTTGATTTGGGTAAGATATATATGGTCAGTAGAACAATCAGTGTTGACGCCACCAGCACGGAAACGCTGATTACTGACACTGCGGATTCAATATTTTCCATGCCGAACGCCGCGAAAAATGAGATCATAATACACGATATCCCCAATATCCCGATAAT
>CAYMSF010000091.1:1248-12924 GCA_964392985.1 uncultured Victivallaceae bacterium
CGAACGCCGCGAAAAATGAGATCATAATACACGATATCCCCAATATCCCGATAATTCCGAACCCTGGAATCAGAAAGATTTCAATCAGCAGCAGCAGCAGTCCGACGAAGCAGATGACCATCGGCCCCCAGTCGGACGCGCCGGACGCCACATGTCCCAGGAAAAACAGCGTCAGCGCGGTCAGGCCAAGCACACCAGCCACTCCGAAATGCGGATGCTGTATTTCAACGTAAAGTCCGAGAATTCCCAGAATCAGCAGCAGGCCGGAGACTGCCGGATGCGCCAGGAACGAGATGATCTGCTCGGTCGGACTTTTGACCACAGTTTCAATGGCGCAGTTTGTCAGCTTCAGTTGCTTGAGCAGTTCCTCTTTGCTGGAGCAGGTGAAATCAACCACCTTCATTTTTTTTGCTTCAGTTGCGGAAAGAGTCAGCGGCGAATTTTTCTGATGCTCAATGCCGTCCTCTTTCAGCGTCAGCCGCTGATAAGGATCAGCCATCGCCCGGACGATTTTTTCCGGACGGTCATTCTTTTGCGCCAGCACTTCCAGCACTTTGAAAAACACGGTCAGGAATTTCTGATCGGCCAGCCGGCTGTCCTCAGTGTCCTGCTCTTTATCCTTCTCTTTATCACTGCCTTTCAGTTTCTGGATTTCTTTCAGCACTTTTTCCGCTATCGGAGTATTGGAATCATCCGGTTTATCTTTGTCACTTTTCTTCTCTTTAGCATCTTTTTCCGGCTTTTTGTCTTTGTCGGCTTTATCCTTGTCCACCGGTTTTTCGCTGTCCCGTTTGTCTTTGTCTGTTACCGGCTTGATCCCGTCCGGCTTGATCTGGATCGGCATGGCGTCGCCGATCACGCCGTTCGGATTGATGGCGATGCGGTCGGCCGCCAGAGCAATGATCATGCCGGCGGAAATCCCCTGCGGGTTGAGATAGGCCACTGTCGGGACTTTCGACTTCAGCAGCATGGAAACATACTCCAGCGCCACGTCGATCCGTCCGCCGGGAGTATCCATTTCGAAAATTACCGCTTTTACTTTATTTTTTTCCGCCCGTCTCAGGGTTTTTTTAAGAAAAAGCATGTCCTGCGAGGAGATTTCCTTAAAATCGCTGAACTGCGGCACAAAATACACCGTTCCTTCGGCAGGCTCTTCAGTAAAAAGCGTCTTCTGCGGGGCGGCGGACAGCAGCAGGGAGCCGCATAAAACCGTCATGCTCAATGTGAAAGTGATTAAATGTTTAATTTCATTCATCATGGTTTATCTCCAATATAAGAATTAAGCGCGGAAAGCTGATTTTTGATCAGCAGCACTTCCCGCACGGTGCCGGCTTGTTCCGGAGCAATTTCCTCAATCCGGACAAAATCATTAATCAAACGCTGTTCGGCTGAACGCAGCATTCCGTCGCTCATCGCCAGTTCGTAGAGATTCGCCAGAAAACATAATTTCTGCTGTTCGTCAAGTTCAATTTGCTCCAGAATCTCGTTATAACTGCACCGCCGGCAATAACTGTCCGCCCTGGCAAGCACTGACCGGTCGCCCTGGCATACGCTTTCAATCAGCCGCAGTTCGGGTCCAGCCACATCATTGTCGCTTGCGGCAAGGTGTCTCATGCAAGCCGCCAGCGCGGTCAGCAGGTCAGGCGGCGAGTCCGTTTCCGGTTTCTCCGGAGTTTCCGCCTGCGGTTTTGTGTCTATGCCGAACTGCTTGAGCAGATTTGCGCAGTTTTCCGCTTCCAGCGAAGAAAGTTTCATTTTCAGTTTGCCGTCGGCCAGTCCCAGCTCCAGAGTGCCGCTGAATTTTTCCCGGGCCAGTGAAATTTCCGGAGCATCCGTCGCGTAATCAACTTTGCGGTTGATAAAATCATTATCGCCGAAAGATTTGCCGAACAGGAAAAGCATATCCGGATACGCCGCCACATAGCTTTCGCCGGGCTCGCCGCTGAAGCCGCCGCTGCCGCGGAGAACGCAAAGCGCTGACTCGCCGGTTTTAGCCGCCGCGAGAAAAGTTCTGATCTTTTCCGGAAGAAACGCGTAATCCATTTACTGAAATCCCCTTTCTGCAAGAAAACAATATGCAATCACTTCAACAATATCGCGGAATAACAAAAAATCAACCGGAATTCCGCGAAGCTTTTAAGACGGGCGGAAAAATATCCATGGGTAGGGTCAGCCGTTCCGGCGTACCGGGTTTCGGGCGTGCCGGGTTTTCGGGTAGAGTCAGCCGTCCCGGCGGACATTTTTAACCACGAAAGGTACGAAAAAGGAGGAATTTTTATCCACAGATGACATCCCGCATGCGCGGGACTAACCTGATAGTTAGCAGGACGCAGATGGAAGGCATGAATGGAGTGACGGAAAACCTGGGAGCGCCGGTCGTCAGACCGGCTTTATACATTTCCCCGTTCCGCCGGGACGGCCGACCCTACCTGAAACCCGGCCCGTTTTCAGTCGTGCAGAGTTACAATCCGGTTTTCATCCATTGACTTGTCGGCGCAGAACCCGATCAAATGGCCGTTGATGGAATCATCGAGCGTGGTGCATGAAATTGACGGACGATTGCCTTCAAGCAGGGAAACAAAATCCGCGGCAAGGCGCAGGTCGCCGCCGCCGTGGCCGCCGAACGCGCCGGTGGTATCGCCATGAATGTTCAAATCGATCTCCGTTTCCGAATATTCATGTCCCGGCTTGAGATCAATGTGGCGTACCGTAAATTTGCTGTCATCCATGATGCCCTGAATTTCGCCGTGGCTGCCGATGATATGAATTTTCCGCATGGGGCGGCTGGCGCCGCAGACCAGGTTGTGGGTGGCGGTGACGCCGTCGGCAAATTCAACCAGCACCGATTGGCGGTCCACCACATTATTGTCCAGTTTCCATACGCATCTGCTGTAAGGATTGTCTTTGCGTTTCAAAAATTCCTCTTTCTGCCGCAGCGTCGGGTTGTCTATATGTTCCAGTCCCGCCCATACATAGAAAGCCCAGCGGTCGGGATGATCCAGACAATGCTTGCGCGCGGAATATAAACAGTCCTTTTCTATCGGGCAGTCCAGCAGACAGTATTCCCCGGAATTTTCCGGCGCGTTTTTTCTGCAAAAATAATGCAATCCGCCGAAACTTGCCACTTTTACGGGATTGACGCCGCTCATAAACCAGGCGAGCAGGTCAAGATCATGACAGCATTTAGCCATCAGCGCGGATGAGCCGCAAATATCCTTGCGGTGCCATTTCCCTCTTATAAAGCAGGATGCGACATGATGATAGCTCACATGTTCGGCAGTCTGGATATTCATAATTTTGCCGATTTCTCCGGCCAGCGCCCGCTGTTTTATTTCATAATAAAACGGCGCATAGCGCAGCACGTGGCAAATCATTATTTTACGCTGGTATTTTTGGGCCGCCGCGTGAAGTTCCCTGGCTTCCGCTTCGCTTACGGCAAAAGGTTTTTCCAGCAGCACATCATATCCGGCCTTCAGTAGGGGCAGGGTGGTGGGAACATGCTGCCGGTCCATCGTTCCATTAATGACCGAGTCCGCGATTTTGCCTTTAGCCGCTAATTCATCCGCAGAATTGAAGCACTGGCCAGGAGTCAGCCCGTATTCTTTTGCAACCATTTCCCGGCGCAATTTATTGGGATCTGCAACGCCGACAATTTTTAATTTGTCCGGATGCAATTTGGCATAAGAAGCGTAAACCATCGCGCGATGGCCGGCTCCGACAATGACAGAAGTGATCATAATATCAGTCCTTCATAATTTTGAATATTTATGTATAAAAATTCAGTTATTTAATGATACAATCCGATGGAACGAAAAACTTCCAGGTCTTTTATATTAAGAATGACTCTATCGTCTTTCTGTTCGAACTCCGTATTCTCTGACCATTCAGGGAAAACTTTGATTTTTTTAATTTGGGATGGATACGGTATTTCCACCTGAAATCCACTGACTTTTGACGAGACATCAATATAACTGCAATCAAACGCAAGTTCTTTTTCCGGAGAATAGTTGAAACAATGCAGAAATGTTGCATCCGCCGATTCGGAGATCGCGAATTCTACACTGTCCGGGGCGTCATGACTGATAACCAGTTCCGGTTTATAAGCCATAATCAGCGATTTAATGAAATGCTTGATCTGCGGATTATTAGTCTTGCGGTAACTCCTGAATATTTCCGCGCCGCAATAAATAGCATGGCCGGTGCCGAGCTGCCGGACCGAGACTCCTGGCATCGCGTTGTTCCGGTCGATAGGTCCAAACCCTAAGCCGCTGTCGATGTCATAGATGGAGCGGTGAGCACTTGCGAGTTCCCTTGATTCATGAAGTTTAAATTCCATGAATCTGGCGTCGATCGGTATTTCCGGGAAAGGATATTTGCCGTGCAGAAATTCGGCTGGAATGCAGATGAAGCCGCGCGCGAATTCTTTAAGGCATTCAATGCCGAACAATTCCTCCATACCGCCACCCAAACCGGTTTCCAGCGAACCGATAAGGAGTCCGCCTTTTTTAACGAATCCAGCCAGTTGCTTTTGCAACACCGGATTGCGGATGGTTTGTTCGGGAACAATCAGCAGTTCAAGGCGGTCAAGATAACGCGCCAGATTTTCTTCGTCAATAATCAGGCAGGGGATATGGTTTTGCACCAGAATTTTATGCGCTGCCTCCATGCCGACCAATTGTTTGACGATGTCGTTTGATGGCGATCTATTGGCGCTGCGTTGCGACTCGCTGCAATACAGAATCGCGGCTTTTGCCGCAGGCGCCGCGCCGCCGAGATGCCTGGAGACGCCGGTAATAAACGTGTTCATATCGGCAAAGTACTGCATGATGATATCATCGGAATTCCAGTCCATGTCCCAGCGGTCGGCGAGGATTGATTTGCCGCCGTGAGTCTGGATTACGGCATTCTGGTAAAGCAGAGTGTTGTATGGTTTCAGTCCCCAGGATGACCACCAGTTGATCATCCGGGTGGTCATGATCTCATAACTTTTGTTGATGGTTGCCAGATATTTCGCATTGAAACTGACATTCAGTCCGCATGGTTCAGCCCGCTCCACCACATCCATGGTAATGAAATCGGTCAGTTTCGGTCCGGGTTCCGGATTGCGGAGCGTATAGGAGTAGTTCACTGCAAAAGTTAAATCTTTGGAAAAAGTTTTGCGCAGTGTATTCATTTTCTGCTCGAAACGAGCCTGCTCGCCACGTTTCCAAAGGATGTAATCTCCCCAATTCCGGTCTTTTTCGTCATTTTCCGGCAAAGCAAGGCCGGTGTCAGCCTTGAATGCTCGTTGACACCACTGACAGCCGCAATAGCAGTAAGAGCGTCCGAAGTCGAAAAAGAAGCCGGAGACCGGGTAGTTTTCCGCTATTTCCCGGACTTGCGGCAGGACTATGGTATCAACGTATGGACTTTGCAGGCACATATTAATACAGTCTGTAACGTGATCAAAACCCATATCCTGCTTTTTATCATAATATATCACCCAGTCAGGGTGAAGTCCGGCTTGTGCCGCATCTGGAATCAGGCTGTAGTAGGCGGTGACGGTGATTCCGCGTGCGACCAGCGCTTCGCTCATCTTGCGGAACATGTCTGTCCGCAACGCCGGATGCCGGACTCCGGCATCCGTGAAGTAATAACTGTTGCCGAAATGGCATTTTGAGAATATCTGCACCATTTCGAATTTTGCCGCGGCAAATTTGTCCGCGGTGGTTTCGGCGTTGAAATTTCTGCCGAGTTCCCGCGCTGCCGCCGGAACATGGGAGTCAATATGGAGTCTGCACAGCTTCTCTTCAAACCACTTTGTCATTGCCAGCCTTTTGACTGAATTGTTGAAATTATCTTTTCGGCTACGAGCTTGTACCCATTTGCGTTTAGATGGATTCCGTCGCTCCTGAAAGATTTTGGCGGAATATTTTTCTTATAATCAGCGATGTCGTCAGGAGATTTTTTGTCGCAGGCTTCGATTAAGGCGGAACGTATGTCGAGAAAGTTGTCCGGATACTGGCTGGCGAGATGTTTGTTGAGTAACAATATGGCATTGTGCCTGCTGGAGCCTGCTGGTTCTGTATTCATGTTGATGATGGACAGGACAAGGAACCTGTTGGTCTTGAGTTTCCCGACCATATCGGCGATATCTGCCTCGACGGCATATATATCCGGGTAATTGTTGCGCCCTGCCCAAATAATTGCTAAGTCATTAAACTTATCTTCGGCTGCCATAAAGCGAGCCTTGATCTGATCGCTTTTTTCGCCACCTACGCCGAAGGCGGAGACTTTGCGTCCAGCCAGAAGAGGTGACTTCTGAAGGTAGGAAGAATAAGAATTGCCATTGCCTCCTGCGCCTGCGGTGAGGCTGTCTCCCCAGCATGATATGTTCTGGACAATACCCGGTGGGGGCGGGTTCTGCGGAACCAACGGCTTGATTGAACGGAATTTGGAAGCAATCTCCGAATACGAACTAGGCTCTTTAATGGCGCTTTCCGTGACATCCTCCACTTGTGGATGCCATACGTATACGTCGCCGGCCCTGATGGAAAAGCGGAATTTGTAGTTCCCGTTCGCAGGGCATTCAAAAATGATATGTTGACGCCGCCAGTTCGTGTCAAGTTCCTTAGAGACAAAACTAGACTTTTCTGCTGGATGATTGTTCTCGCCGGCCAAAGAAACTTTCTGGGTTTCTCCTGTTGCTGACTTCATCCAGACGGAGAAGACATAGGAATGCCCTGGCCGGGCGGCAATCATCTGACCAATGTAGCCGCCAGTTATTTGCAGACGGAAGGCATTCTGTCCGCGATCAGGATCTTGTATGTCAGCCTTGGAAACTGTTGCATTCCTGTTTAATAATTTCCAGTCGGCAGACAAAAGATCGCCGCTGCTGTTGAGAAGATTCTCTGCGTTTGCAACCCGCATTAGTGAGGTTGAAAGAACAAGTAATGTCAGAAGATGCCTGGACCTCATGTTTATTTCTCCATTTTATTTGCGGTTCTGTCTATCGAACCGTAATGTAATTTTATGTCACTGACGGATAGCAGTTACTTTTTTTGCTCATGGTGATCGGTATTTATAGATATTTTTATTGGAGAATTGTTTTTTATTTCCTGAAAAGGTCCGGGGATAACTTTCTCGGAATTAAGTTTATTCCCGAAGAAATCAGTTTTTATTTCCGGAACCGGCTTTACGTTAAATCCGGCCCATCCCGCTGGAATCATAATATATCCCTGTTTCAGTTCCAGCATCAAATGTTCCCCTACTGGATGTCCTTCCGCATCATCATAGCGGAAGCGGTTGATCAATTCATACATATTAACCTGAAGGCCGGCTGTTTCAATATTGCCATCCCCTGAAATCGCAGCGATAAAGGCTTTATACTTGCAGTATCCTCTGTACCATTTATTCTGAACGCTCCAGGTGGAAAAATCCGGCCAGTCATTTTTATCCACATTGGCTTTGGTTAGAAAACCTTTCATTTCATTTATCATATCATCCGGAGCCAGTTTATTCCTGGTACCCATAGAGGTTTGGAATGTGGCGTTGTCTTGAAAGACATTCCCGGAAAAATTATTACCTGATGCTTTTGAAAGGGGCGAAAGCGGAATTCTGAATGCTCCCTGTTCGTTACCGATGAAGACATTATTCGCGACGGTAAATGCCACCGGGCTGTTATCTCGGTCCCATCGGTCAGTTACTATTACTGCGCATCCCCAGCGGCCATTGTAGGCAAACAGATTGTTGGCAATAATCGCAGGGTTGGTACTGTCGGAACTGTTAAAGCCGTCAATGCGGTTGAATATCGATATGTTGTTACTGACAATATTTTTAAGTATTTTGGTTCCGGCGCAAGCTTCCAGATATATTCCGTAATAATTATTGACTACAATGTTACCGTCAATGATATTTCCCCAGCAGTTAAAATCGAACCATATACCGCTGCCTTTGTCATGGTTGTCACGGATTATATTGCTTTTGACAATCAGATTTCTGGACGACAGAGCTTTAAAGCCTGCACATTCATTCCATTCTATTTCATGATTCCGATCTATGGAAATGAAACGCCGGTTACATCTTTCCACTACATTGTTTTCAATCAGGCTGTCATCACACTTCGGCAGGAATATGCCGGTTAAGCCGCAGTCATGCACCAGATTGTTCCTGACAATATGGCCCCTGGACGGTGCATCTGCCGAAGGATAATCTCTTGCTCTCATAAATTCATAAACTTTATTTTTAGGCAGGGATTTTAATATTTCCTCCTGCCGATTCCAGCTTATTTCATAATCCGGCGGCTTTACACCAGGAGCCCATAGTCCTTCGTCAATACTTTTGTCTTTGTTTTCCGCTTTTCTGAGCCATGCGCCATGGGCAATTACTTCAGAACCGATATCCAGTCCAATCATCCCGCAATATCGGATGATATTATTTTCAATGGTCCAGTGATGCCCGGTTCTTGTCGATACCATGCCTGTGCCCGGATAAGTGCCGGCATTAGTTGCATGCTCAAAAATGAATCCTTTCACCTTTATATAGCCCAGCCCTCTTAGTTTTGGCGCGAATGCGTACGGGCGCACAGACACCTCAATGCCAGGGCCGCTGTATTTAAAGAAATTAATTACAATGGTTTTACCTTTGCCGGTCACGCAATATGTTCCTCTGGTATTGACTACTTCGAAGACGGTCCGCACTTGCTTCAACGGAATTCCCCCCGCGTAAACCTCTCCGATAACAAGATGGCCGCCGCCGTCTTTATCCCATTCCGGTTCGGCAAAGCGTTCTTCTGGCGTCCGGTATGAACTGGCGCGAAGCGGTATTTTGAACGGATTAAAATTTTTACCCGGAAGCCGCGGATTTGCCGGGAAAATATTTTCCGGGATGTCAGCTTTCACAACTCCAAGTTTCTTGTCTTCCGGAAACAAAGGCATCCATTTCAAGTTCAACTCTTCCGAGCCGCTGATAACCACTCTTTCGTCCGCCGCCGCCATATATTCGATCGGTCCGTTTGCAGTTCCTGAATTTTGCGGACTGACCCATTCCCGGTATTTGCCTTCATGGATAATAACCGTATCTCCGGCGATGGCGATTTGTGCCGCATGATTAATGGTACGGAACGGTTTATCCGCTGTACCCGTATTTGTATCGGCCGCCTCTGCCTTTTGCGATACATGATATACTAATGCCGATACATTAACGCATGCTGCGCCCAGTAATGCACAAGTCAGGAGCGATTTTATAAGAGTTTTTTTTGATAACTTCAGATAATAAGGCATGAATACCTCCTCGTTTATGGATATTTTTTTAAACATTATATTTTAATGATGCCATACAACACAATTAACAGGTATTAGAACCCTGGCGTAGCCGGAATCTATTCGTTCTGCTTCCAGTTTGTTTAATCTTCAAAGCCGCTGTATAAGCGATTGGGATTGCTGACGACTGATTTGTATCTGGATGTTACATGAGCATCCATGTACAAGGCGCTATACTTTCTATCGGGATGCGGGTATATATCAACAGAAAGACATGCGCGCGGCCAGCCTGTTATTTTGGCTCGCGGGCGAGATACTCCGCGCGGGTCCTGGACATAATAAGCGGAATTAACCAGACCGCCACCATAAAAGAACGCGGAGTACTTATAATACCAGTTGGTGGTGGCTTCATTCGCAGTTGAGGTTGGCGGAAATATGGCGTTTTTACTTGCCGACATATGTTCGCAAGTCATTACCTTGCAAACATACCCCCCCATTACGGTTTTCTTTTTCGGCAGATAATTATTGGCGGCTAGAAGTCCAAGTCCGGATGCGCCAGTCAAGTTTGCTACTTCAAGTCCATGCCTGGTTTGTGCCCCGGCAAATGTTGCCGTTGTATACGGATCAAGTGTATTATTGTAATTAACTCCGGAGTTAATGGATGGTAAAAAATCTCTATTGTCATTGGCATACCCCCCCAATGCCATTCCGGTCTGTTTCAAATTATTAAGACAACTAACCGATTTCGCCATATTTCTGGCTTTGTTCAGTGCCGGCAGCAATATTGATGCCAAAATTGCTATGATCGCGATCACAATGAGGAGCTCTATAAGTGTAAATTTCTTAGTGTTCATATTCTCTTTCCCTTCGTTTTACGAACCTGTCTGCGCTAATGCCCGGCTATCGTTCGTTGTTTTGTCGAAACTCCGAAATGGAACAAACAAAAATTCCATTTTTAAGTATAACATACGGTTTACGTCACCTCCCCGGTCTGTTTTGTCTGATTCTTGATATAATTGTAATTTTTATGCGTTCTATCATCATGTTTCATCCCGCCATAAATTCCGTTTTCTGGTTCCACACAATCGGGTAATCCACAAACCGGTGAATAAGTTTATCACTGGGCGCCCATATTAACTCTCTTAGTGCTTCATAAGCAGTTGATAACAAATTATAGTAATTCCACTCCGGGAAAGTCAGTATTTGTTTCGGTAGCGGCTTAACCGTTTTCAACGGGCCGACAACGATGCAATGCTCTGTTGATTTATATTTACCGGAGTTGAATATTTCAATAAATTCGTCTGTAATACCGGACCATAGAATCAGTAATTGCGGATATTGTCCGGTTTCATCCAGAGTTCCTAGATATTTATTTAAACACACATCTGGATTTTCACGATAATCCAGTTCCAGTTCATCGATTTTCAGCAAAGGTAAATTCAATTCTGCTTTGATGTTTCTCCACTGTTCTTTTATCAAACGATCATATCCTTCCAGGCGGCCATGAAAGAACAAACCCTGGATGAGATATCCTTTTTGCGCGAATTCATTTGAACTTTTCCTGATTGCGCTTGCCCAGTCGTGTTCAACAAAATTCAAGCGGGAATAGATGGGCAGGCGGTTGCAGGAGATAAAAGGAATTTTCAAATTTTCAAGATACTCGGCAATCTCGATGGTTAATGAACTATTAGTAAAAATTAAACCGGTAAAATTTTCACTGAGTAATCTGCAAATATTATTATGTTTAGTCAAACTGGAAATACTAAGTATAACTGACTCGAAGCCGTCATTGTTGATCTGCCGCCGCAACTGGATCAGAGTCTGGTCGGTATTTAGCACGTCTAATTCAACAGTAGCAACAATTCCGATCAGTCCATGTGCTTTGTGCCGGTGGCCGATGCGGACTCCGCGGCGGCCGGCGGCAATCAGCATCCCTTTATCAATTAATGGACGCAACGCATTTGTAACAGTCTGCCGTGACACCGCAAATTCAGAAGCTAATTTGAGAGT
Source organism: uncultured Victivallaceae bacterium (assembly GCA_964392985.1). Taxonomy (GTDB): domain Bacteria; phylum Verrucomicrobiota; class Lentisphaeria; order Victivallales; family Victivallaceae; genus CAYMSF01. The sequence continues at coordinate 12,498 of CAYMSF010000091.1, forward strand.
AGTGGGTATTTTGTCCCGATATATTCCCTGCCGGATTCTTGCTTCCAGTGTAGCTGAAAGACTTGGAAATTTTGCTGCACTCATCTTATTTCATCCTAGGTGTCAATCATTTGTTCTTAATTAGATTATATAATGTAAACAATCTAATTTCAACAGATTAAAAGAAAATTAGAATAAATTATTACTATACACATAGGATGAAAAGTTTACGCTTATATAATCCCGGCGCTGTTCAATACTAATTGAATTACCCTTCAGAACATTGCAAAATGCGAAGCTTTGCATTAAACATTATGCGATATAAATGTCAATGCATAATTATGCTTAAGGGATTCGGATTTTTGGAAAAAAGTTGAAGTATAATGGGGTGTGAAAATGCTAGCATTGAACAGCCATGGTCAACTCCTACTGTTACCAGATTGTCCAC
>CAYMSF010000092.1:0-12816 GCA_964392985.1 uncultured Victivallaceae bacterium
AGTGGCCCGTTTTGACCCGCCCCTGGGTGGCCCGTTTTAACCCGCCCCGTGACACCCAATGATTTTTGGGGCATTTATCACATTTATTTTTTAGAAAATCCTTGACATCAATATTGGTATCGATTTCTCTAAGCAGATTTAAAAGAACCCCTCGCTCATCATTTTTTGAAAAAATTAACAAAAACCAACATTTGTCAGAACATAAAGTATTTCTATTATTCTCCCACAGTGTTGAATAGTCACCATACGCTAATAGAGCAGATCTTAGTAAATCGGAGTCATCGAGACTGAAACATTTTTCAAATACTTTCTTATATTTTTCAAACTCAGCCAATTTATCATCGCTGTTTTTAAGTAAATCTGCAAATAGCTCAAGACGACCGCCAATGGTTAGATGATTTTCCAATTCAATGACCAATGCTATCGGTAGGGTTGACTTAAATTCTTCGTCTTCATCATACCATTTAGATTTAGGCAAATCGATATTGGATATTTTGTTATTAAATGAATTACAAAAACTTAAAAACTCATCAAAATTATTTGAGTTTTCAATTAACTGAATAACATACCGCCAATCAATATATTTGCCTTGACGATTAGTTTCAGACCATTTATTGTCAAAATAATTTTTCCTAAGGCGACGCAATAAACTGTATAATCCGTTTTCATCATAACCATAATTAACAATTGCACTAAGCATTGGCAAAATAATGTTATGAGTTTGATCTTCATTATAATCTCTAAAATACCAAACAAAATTTTCAGATTCTTTTATTTCTTTAATTTGTTTAAATATTTCTGTAAAATTATTTTTTGTTTCTACCAAGCCAAGTAGTTTCTCAAACGCATTAAAATATTTCTCAATATTTTGAAGGACATTTTTTGATTCGCCGCTTTTTAACTTAAAATATTTTATTAATTCTACATTGTCTTTCTTGTCTAAAATTTTAATGCACCAAGTAAGAAAATCTTCAACTCCATGATCTGCAATATGCTCGTCTGTTTTTCGTTTTTTCCAGAAAAACTCTTCCCTTTTTTCCCATTCATTGTTGTAAGGTAATTTGGAATCGTTGTTTATAGCACATTCTATCTCACCCAACAAAATAGGCTTAATATTCTCGGGAATGGTCAAAGATTCACCAGTAGTATTAATAATAACAAACAAATCTTCTCCATGTTCACGGTCACCCATATCATAATAAAAGAATTTAATATTGTTGCGTACGCAAGATATAAACAAGTCAAGATTATCAAGTTTCTCAAGCTTATCATATATAATTTGACAAGCCAACATCATACTTTGTACAGATGGATCATTATCATAATCTTGGTTATACCAATACTGCCCTTTTATGAATTTAGAAATTTTATTATTATTTTTGTCAATAGACGTACCTTCTTCATCTTCAATAAAATAATATCTGGTTAAGTCTTGCAAAAAGTACAAAGTATTTTCTCTAATGGCATATCTTAAATATGGTTCCCAATCATCATCCTGCTCACTTTTAGAGACAAGCATATTTTTTATAGTGTCCAATTTTGATTTTTTATAAAGCATGCCTAACAACAGAAACAGTGTTGTAATTCGTTGTTGCCCGTCACACAAATGAATAGACTTATTGGGGCTTTCATAAGCATACAGCATTCCTAATGTTAAATTTTCTGTTTCACGGTTTTCCAATAGGGAATCTATAAAACCAGACACGATTTCCTGTTTGTTATCTTTGCCGTGCACTTTATCGCCCCAACAGTAATCACGTTGCATATCAGGAATAATAATTTTGTTATGGTCACTGAATAATTCTGCCAATGATATTTCCTGACCAGTAGTAAAAGTTTTATTGTTATTGCTCATTAGAATTTTCACCTTCATTTTGGCGCATAATCTTTTTTTCTCTGTCCACACATACCTTTGTTAAATTATCTAATTCTGCTATTCGTTTGGCTACCTCTTTTTTTGATTTCAATAGTTCATCTCTTTTTTTCTTTAGCTCTTTGTTTTCATCATGAGCATATGTATCACAAATATTAATTAAAGCCTCGTAGTAGTTAAGTTGTATTTCCAGAGTTCCCCAATCGGATGCAGAAAATACAGTAAGAGTATGTAGCAATGATAAGCTTTCCTTAAAATACTTAGCGTTGTCAAACAATATTTCCTTTTTTTTCTTGAACTCATTTGCGCGCAAGGCTGAATTATCATCTTTTTCTAGTAAAACTAAATTACCTATACAATGCACACTGAATTTTTGTTTCCCATTTATGTCTTTAAACTCATTAAATTCTTCTATTACTTTATCTTTCCTAGATTTTGCATGAATATGCTCCAATGATTTTTTGGCGTATATGGAAAAATCAAATTTACGGCTTAACTTATTGTCTAATTCTACATTTCTACGCAATAATTGCCGACCGGCCATTTCCTTAGCTTTGGGATCATTATATACATCACAAATAGAAAGCAGATTTAGCACGGTATTAGTTACTATCTGGAGCGGATCATCTTCCGTTTCCTCGCCTGAATTGCTTGGATTACCTGCACCAGTTGTCTTAATCGGTTTACTCTGATCATCTTTAGCCAGATATTTATTGTATTTGACATCAAGAATGCTCCATTTTGCATATTCCCATATTTTAGATTTAAATTTAATTCTATCATCTTCATATAATTGCATCATTGCAACAATGAATTCTTTTTTTTCGACAGAACCAGCTTGTAAAATTAATCCCAATGCGTTATAAATTTTATAATTGCCAACCCAATTTTCAAAAGCTTTTTGTAAATTTCGCAAATCACCAAATGTAGCCTTCGCGTCAACCTTTGTTGATAAAAATTTATTGGCAAATGCTTGATAAAATTCATAATGAGGTCCATTAGGAATGTCTAATGCTTGATAAAATTCATAATGAGGTCCATTAGGAATGTCTTTGGATTCTTCATTCAACTTTCTCATGTAAAATATGTTTAAAAACAAATCCATTGTACCATTTACATTTAAAATATCTTGAACTTCATCACGTTTCCACCAATAGAGCCATCTGTCCCATTCCCTGGCATAACGACTTCTCATTGAGTTTATTTCCCACTCTAAATCTTGTTTTTCGCCAGCGCCATTATCCTCGATATTTCTTGAAGCTTGACTAAGTATCTTGGCTTTAATCAGCTCATCGTCCGTCATTTTAGCTTTTAGACCATTCAGCATAGTAAATATCTTAACAACCTGATGTCTATCTTGAATTTTAATATATATAATCTTAACGTTTTTAATCAAAAACTCACTGAATTTCTTTAAATCAATTTTCGGCAGATTATTTGAATCAACTTCAGACAACTTATCCGATATTGTTTTGATGGCCTTTTTAAAATAATATATATCTTGAACATCTTCATATTTATTTAGTTCGTATTTCTTATTAGAGATAAATTGGCAGATGCTTTTATTTAAAAAATTATCTGAATCCTCGCGAACCTCATAACTAATTTTATTTAACGTTAGTCCACCAAGTGTTTCTTGGATATTTTTATCGGGACAACAAATTTTAAGATAGACTAAAAGAAGATATAAAACCGTTGTTCTTTGTTGCCCATCAATAAGCTCAATACTACCGTCGTTTTCATAAACGGTTACCCCTTGTAGGAAATATTCTTTTATATTGTAGTTGCATGCTTCAATTAACATACCCATCAGAATTGAAACACTACATTCGTTAGAAGTTTCGTGAGGAACGCTCCACTTGAATCCTCGCTGATAACTTGGAATAATGAATTTACCTGCATCAGCAAAATATTTTCCAATCGTTTTGAAATGATCAGTATCGTTTTCCGCCATTGTATTACTCCTACGTTTTACCTAATAATTACTTGATGATATCGAACCGCATACATTCAACAACAATTCTTAACACCATTTAAACTAACCATACAAAATATCAATTCAAGAATTATTAGCAATAATTAATTCTCTTTCTATAATTTATAATTTCTTATAATAATTAAAAACCACAAATTATTTTTCATAACCTAAAAAACTGATTTTAACCCCTTCATGAACTTCATGCCCTTCATGGTAAAACTGTTGTTAATTTTGTGTTTAGAATTGTCTTATATATTTATCTTCTATCCCGAGCTGATGACCGACTATCGCACAAGCGATAGCGTCATCAAGCGCATTATGGTGTTGAAAATGGTGGTTGAAATGTCCAGCGACAATGTTAAGGGAACGACTGGGCAGTTCCGGAAGTTTATTACGGCTGAGTTCCAGTGTGCATGCATAGTTAAAGGCGACTGGATCTAAATGATAGAGTTCTAATACTCCCCGGAGATGGCGGATATCGAATGGCGCATTATGGCAGACTACTACATCGTATTCCTGCAGGAATTGGCTCATCTCCAGCCAGACATCGCTGAATGCCGGAGATTTCCGAACGTCCCAATAGTTTATGCCGTGGCATTCAACACAAAATGAATAGAAATAATCGCATTCTTTATGCGGTTTAATGAGCCACTCGCGTTGATCCACCAGTTTACCGTTATCCAGTCCCGCCAGGCCAATCGCACAAATGCTGCCATCACGGGGATTCGCGGTCTCAAAATCCATGCCAACAATTCGCATATACTAACTCCATATTGTTTATGCCAAATTGTAAAGCAACTCCCATGCCAGGAAATACTCTATTATGATTTATGTACAACCCATCGGCATCTGGTCCAATCAACTGTTCAAATTTTAATTAGTGGTGGTTATGAATTGTCCAGTATGGCATTAATAACAATAGCAAATAAATAATAATTCAGGATAAATATTGTTCTTGCAATAATAAATGTAGTGATTATATTGAATCAAGCTGTTGAAAAATTGTAAAAAAGAGGGAATCATGAAAGATATTGGAGAACAAAAGAAAATCGCCGTATTGATTGACGCTGACAACGCACAGGATAAAAAAATCAAACTCATTCTTGAGGAATTATCCGTACATGGTCATATCGTTATCAAAAGAGCTTATGGTGACTGGTCCAGTGAAAATCTAAAACATTGGATAAAAACATTAAACGGACTGGCGATTCAACCAATACAACAATTTGCTTATACAACCGGAAAAAATTCAACCGATGCCGCAATGATAATTGATGCAATGGATTTACTTTACTCTGAAAAGTTTGATGCCTTTGCAATTGTATCCAGTGACAGTGACTTCACCAAATTGGCATCACGATTAAGGGAATCAGAAATATTTGTATTCGGTTTTGGCGAAAAAAAGACTCCGCTTTCATTTCGTAATGCCTGCGATGATTTTATTTTTACCGAAAATCTGGCAGAAACGCCAATTGCAACAGCTAAAGCCAGCAAAAAGTTTACAATAAAAGAAGAGGAGCTTAAAGAAATCGTTTTATTATTAAACAACGCATGGGAAAAACATCAAGATGAAGAAGGTTGGGCAAATACTTCAGCAGCAGGTTCTTTTATAAAAAGATCTAAGCCTGATTTCGATCCTAGAAATTATGGGGTTACCAAAGTAACAGACATCATCAGTGAACTTAAGATTTATTACGATATGAAAAAATATGAAGCCAAAGGCACAAATATCGTAGCTTATAAATTAAAAAATAAAGTTTGACGCATTGTTGTTCTATACAAAAAGTTACACTTTGGGAATAACGAGAATTCGCAAGAGACTGTCCTTCAAGTCATAAGATACAAATTATTTCAGCCAATTTTCTAATTCGGTAAAGACTTCATTCAAGTCATCAAACTTTAGTGTTGCATACTTATCCAACGGTGTCGGCTGTTTATTAACAATTACGATTTTGCCACCGCTGTAATAGGTATTCATAGGCAAACTGGCGGCGGGTTGGACGGCCAGACTGCTGCCTAAAACCAGTAACAAATCCGCCTTTCCCATATCAATAAAGGCATTGTCGAGTAATTCCATATCCAGATCCTGTCCGTAGAACACGATGTCCGGTTTAATAATGCCGCCACAGTTATCGCATTGTGGAACTAAGTCGGCCTGAATAATACGGGCAATGGTATTATAGTCGGATTCATTCTGGCACGTCAAACAATGATGTGAGTAGGGACTGCCGTGAATTTCTTTGACATTGAGACTTCCCGCGCGTTGATGGAGCATATCAATATTCTGGGTATATACGGTGGAGACAATTTCCAGTTTTTCCAATTCAGCGACAACCCGATGCACGACGTTGGGTTGATACTGTTCCAAGTTATAGACAAAACTTTTACTCCAGGCGTAGAACAATTCCGGATGCTTTTTAAAGCACGATAAAGAAAGCACTTCTTCCACATCCATGCCTTGCCATTTGTTGCCGAAAATGCCGTTGGTGCCGCGAAAGTCAGGTATTCCGGATAAAGTGGAAATGCCAGCACCGGTAAAGACCAGACAATGCTGCGAATAATCCAACAATTCTTTAAGTTTGTCTATCATAATTATAATCTATAAGGTATAAGGCATTAAATTTATTCACCGGCATTACCAACCAAATACTTTTTCACGGTGTTTCTCTGAATTCCCAACGCTTCGGCGGCATGGGAAATGTTGCCCTTATATTTTTCCAGCACATTTTTTACATGGATTTGGGTCATTTTGGTCAGGTCATCCGGATATTCTGCAGTTGCGCCGGAAGCGTCATCATTAAGACCCCACTGACGGCGATTCTCTTCAATCAATTTGGAGAAGTCATTTTCATCGAGAATGTCAGCCAGTTCGAGAACATTATGCAATTCCCGGACATTGCCGGGCCAGTCATAACTTTCCAGCGCGGCGATCTGTTCAGCATTCAGCCGGCGTTTATGGCGGTTCATCCAGAAGGAATTGGCAATCTCGCCGATATCATCCGGGCGTTCCCGCATCGACGAAATATGAATATGCACCATATTCAACCGGTGAAAGAGGTCTTCCCGGAATTTTCCGGCTCGCACCATTTCCGCCAGGTTGCGGTTAGTGGCGGCGATGATTCTGACATTGACCTTGATTTCTTCAGTATTGCCCAATGGGTTGAAACGCCCATCCTGCAACACCCGTAACAGACCGGCTTGCGCCTCCGGCGGGAGTTCGCCGATTTCATCCAGGAATAAGGTCCCGCCATCCGCCTGTTTAAAATAACCGTCATGGTTCTCTACTGCCCCGGTGAATGCGCCTTTCTTATGTCCGAAAAGCTGACTGATAAGCAGTTGCGGGCTTAACGTGGCGCAGTTGGCAACAATAAACGGTTCACATTTGCGCGGCGATTTAAAATGCAGTTGCAACGCCACGGTTTCTTTACCGGTGCCGGTTTCACCCCAGATTAATACTCGCGCTGAATCTTTCGGTCCGACTTTTTCAATGAGTGACCGTAAATTCTTAATCATCGGACTTCTGCCGATAAGTTCGCGAGAGCCATAACGTTCAAAATGTTCAATCATTTCCTCTTGCTCTTTACTGAATTGGTTTCTGCCTTCAGCCAGCGTTCGGATTGCGGTACCATAGGCATCGAAATCCTGATAGTTACGATAAAAATACATTGCTGCATCGAGTAATAGCAGTTTCTGTGCCATATCCGGCCGGTTGTTCTTTTTACCCTCACTATCTAATAACTTCACCAGATCAGCAGCGTCCTGTTGATGATTTTTTGCCACCCAACTGGTCAAATATTCATCTTCCGGATCAATCTGGCAATCAACGAATTTGGTGAATTCTTCAGGAAGCCATTCCGGCAATTCCAACATACTGTACCAACAGATGTTGATATTTTTCTTGCTTAGACGTTTTACAGCCGCAATAATGTCTTCAGGTTCTCCCCGCCAGCCGATACCGAGAATAATAATTTTTTTCAATTTATCCGGCGGCGAATCGGCTAATTCGGCCAGTTTTTCCAGCAGGCGGTTAGTACTGCTGCCGATGACTTTCGCCTCCGGCAATTGACGCAACACCACAGCCGCGGCACAGCCATAATCTTTCCATCCCCATCCCGTTATAATCAAAGTATTCATCGCCCTGCACTCCCTTCAAAAATTGTCTAATATTTAACCATTAATGTTTAATTAATGAATACCGTAAGCACAAAAATATATTGCCAAAATCGCACTATCATTAAAATGCCGTCAATGTGATAATTTACAAATAGGAAAATGAAAAATATCTGGTTGGTGGTGAAAATATAAAACAATTTTTTACCACGAACTACACGAAAAGCACGAACAACACGAAAATTAATACAGTTTCACCATGAAGGTCAGGAAGGACATGAAGGTTTAAAGCAAAAAACATTTTTACCACGAGCGGGTACGACCCGCGGCGATGTTATGAATACAATTTTTACCACGAAAGTCACGAACGACACGAAAGGAAGAACAATAGCGGTGGATTTCTTTTTCTACGAAAAATCATTCACCGCAGAAGGTGTTCATGCGCCAGGCACCAAAACCAGCAGTAACTTTTACCATGAGGTGCTTGTCCGTGGCGATTATGGTACTTAACAAAACGGTGCAGTCTTATTGACTTGTCACAGAGTTTGGCTATATTAACTGAAATATTATGAACCGTTTGGGTAATTGATTATGAAATACATTCGAATTGGCAAGAAGAAGTCCAAGTCTTTCGTGATATATTGTTGCCCAAATTTAATGAAAGTAGAATAGAGGTATAAATTATGAACAACTTAGTACATAGTGTTAGTCATATTTTTGACAGCCAAGATGGATATCTCAGAAGTGTTGATAAAAATATTTACCATATACCCGAATACCAACGAGGATACAAGTGGTCAGTTGATGAGGTTAATAAACTATTGAAAGACATCGCTACTTTTATTGCTAAAAATAAAAAAGTAGGAGAAAAATTTTACTGTCTTCAAAATATTACCTTGGTTTCAAACGGTAACGCATTAAATGTGGTAGATGGTCAACAACGACTTACTGCATTAGTAATTTTACTTTCCAGATTAGGTTTAGAAAAATTAGCAAGTAATAAAATTGAGTATGCTGTAAGAGAATCAACTCATGATTTTTTAACCAAATTTGTCACCAAAGAATCAGAAAATAGCAAAGTGATTGATTTTAAAATTGATTGGAATGAATTTGCTAAAAACAATCATGAGTATAACCATCAGGATATCTACTACATTTATACAACAGTCAAAACAATTGATGCCTGGTTTGATGGAAAAGATGAGGATTACAAAAACAACTTCCGTGAAGGGTTACGCGATCACGTAAAATTAATAGTAAACAAAGTTGATAGTGATAATGAAGAAAAAGTTTTTGGGAATCTTAATTCAAAAAGAATTCCATTAGATGGCGCAGATTTAGTAAGAGCTATTCTGATAACAAGAGTAGCCAATGAAGAAAGTGATAAGGCAGGTGATATTAAAAACATTGTAAGAGTAAATGAACGAAGGGTAATAATTGGTTTGGAATTAGATGAAATAAATGCCTGGTGGTCAAAGGATGAAATAAGAGGCTACTTCAAAACTTTCATCAAGAACAAAAGCGAAGGAGATATAATATTTAATGCAGAAAACTATCCCCTTAACAATTTGTTACTTTTATTCTCAGAGCAAAGAGGTAAAACTAGTTTAACATTAGACCTGATAGAAGAACAGGAAAATGCTTTGAAACTTTATAAAGATCTTATCAATCTTCACCATACCCTTAAAGATTGGTATCAGGATAGAGATATTTATCATTATTTGGGGTTTCTGTTTGGACAAAAGAAAATGACATTTAAACTAGCCTTAAAAAAATGGGAAGATGCAGAAAATAGGATAGTATTTAAAAAGGCTTTAAAAGATGAAATTTATAAAAGTATATTTGAAAAAATGTCAATTGAAGAAACCTTCGAAAAGACGGGAAATTGGTATAGGGATGACAGATTAGTTAAGGTATTATTAGTTTTAGATATTATTTCAAGCGCACCTCAAGAAAGGGCAAAACTCCCCTACTTGGCATTCACCAAAAACAATAACGACATCGAACATATTTTTCCTCAAAACCCCGAGGAAGTTAGAGAAAAGAAAGAGTATATTGAATTTTTGAACAAATATATTCTAAAAGACAAATCAGCATTTGATTTATCAGGTTATGAAGAAAATAAAGATGAGTTAGAATATCAAAATCAGATGAGTGCATTTATTGGTGATGTAGTTTCTGAAATAGATATTAACTCAATTGGCAACTTGGTGTTATTGTATTTGTCTCTTAATCGAAGTCTTGGGCGAATTCCATACACAAAAAAGCGAGGAAGGGTTATTGATTTCTTCAATAAAGGTAATTTTATACAACCACATACATTTCAAGTTTTTGCCAGATACTTTTCTGATGAAAAAAATGAAAGCTATGATTTAGAACATTGGACAAATAATGATATAAAAGATAATGAAAAAGCAATTTTAAATAGCATATCAAAATTCTTTAAGGATAAGTAAAATGATAAAAAAACAGCAGATGGAGGAATTAAGTGTTAACGAACTTGCAACTAAATATAATTTCATTGTGCCTGAAATTCAGCGTGAATATGTATGGGGCAAAAATGAGAACCAAATTTTAGATTCCTTTTTTAAGGATATATCTGATAAATATAATAAATTAGAGGATTTAACAAAAGATAGTTATCAGGAATTAAAAAAGTCTATTAATCCAACATTAAATGAAGAGTTTAATCAAGACACGTTAAACATTATTGAAAAAGAATTAGAAAGATTCCAATCGAACAGAAGTATGAATATTGGCTTTCTATATTCTTACAAACCCAATTACTACATATACAATGATACCAGCGAAGATGTTTATTTGATTGATGGTCAGCAAAGATTCACAACCCTTTTTATCGCACTATTTTATTTTTCAGTGTTAGAAAATAGATTAGAAGATTTTAAAAGTATTTTCAGAATAAATCTTAGCATAGAAAAGATTGGATTTGATTATCGGGTAAGAACAATTACTCACAATTTTCTTATTGATTTAATAGCTAATACTATAACAAAAGAAAGCTTACAGGATATTACAAATAAAACGTGGTTTTTATCAGAATATAGTAATGACACTAGCATTATAGGCATGTTAGGTACAATCTCAGAATTAAATAAAAAATACCCGAGTGAAGTAAATGGATATTTTGACTTTCTGTTAAATTATATAAAGTTCTGGCACTTCAAAACTGAAGAAACGTCGCAAGGCGAAGAACTTTATATTACAATGAATTCAAGAGGCAAATCACTTTCTGAAAATGAAATACTACGAGCTAAATTATTTGAAAATTTAACTAAACAGGAAGTTAAGAAAAAGGGACAAGAATGGGAAAATTGGCAGGATTTCTTTTGGGGAAAAAAAGGGAACAATGAAAATTCAGATATTGGGTTTAATGAATTCCTGAGGTGGGTTCAGATACTTAATATGGTCAGTAATGGCAAAATAGATATTGAAAATGAAGATGAAGAAGGGAAAGACAAGGAATCTATTATTGAAGTAATTAAGTGGGAAAAACCGGGATTAAAATTAGATTCGAAATATCTACCAATAGAAGAAATAGATCACTATTATAGGGCTGTAAAATACTTATTTGACACATTTTCGTTTGCTGATATAAAAACTACCCATCCAAGATACATGAATAATGAATTATTAGATATTAATTGGCTTTGTCCCCCTCTAGGCAATACAATAGGCCAGAAGGGTTGTTTTAGACTACTACCAGTATTACAATATATCAAACTTTTGATAAAAAAGAAAGAAACTATCAAAGACTTAGAACTTTATAGGGTAATAAGATATTTCTATAATTTAAATGAGATTGACTCGGTAAACAAATCCCCAAATGTTGCTTGTATAAATGCAATAAAGCTAATTACTGAACTTATTCAGCAATCAACTGATATTGCAGATATTTCAGTACTACCTAATGTGTCGAAAACTCTTTTTACTGAGGAAGAAAAATATAAGTTTTGGCTTTATAAAAATAATAGTAATAGAAATTTGATTGAGCAAGAATTCTGGGATGCAGAAGATTATAAATTAAATTCTGGAAGGATTGGTCATCTTATCCAAGCATCGTTCGAAACTATTGATACAATCGACAGATTCAAGTATGATAATAATTTTGTTAAGGTTCGTAATTTGGATTTTGATTTGCTAAAATTCTGTGCTTTAAAGAATAATTTTTTTGCAATAAATCCTGCTAAAGATAGGAAAGAGATTTCTGGCAAATTATGGGGATTCTTAATACCAACGTCTTATTATACGGTTAACAATTATGGTGCACATAAGACTATTACTTGCCAAAGAAATGACTATCATGCACTCATTAGTAAAGAGTTTTTAAGAATGATTATAGAAATTAAACAAAACGAAAACAGAGGTGAATATTTATTGAAAACCGCAAAACGATATTTCAGCAAATATTCTGAATCCAATAAATTAGAGAATGAATCAGACTTGAAAATTCAATTGTTCAGTTATTTCATTTTATTAAATAATAAGCAATGTTGGTCTTGGAATAAAGGTAAAAACTTTGGGTGCTATGATAAATCTCTTGATGATGATTTTCAATCTTTGTTTTCCAACAAGAAATTATTCCAACACTTTGACGAGCGATGGGGTGGTGCGGATTGGCGACATGTTGATTTCAAACCATTATTGGATGGAGGTGACTACTTAAAAAAATTGGAAGATGGAACATTTGATTTATAAATTTAACACTAATAATATAGGAATATTCAGATAAACTGCGATTGATTTGTTTTGCAATCGTCTCTTCTGGGATGTTCGGTTGTCTGTCACGGGGCGGGTTAAAACGGGCCACCCAGGGGCGGGTCAAAACGGGCCACTA
>CAYMSF010000093.1:0-12735 GCA_964392985.1 uncultured Victivallaceae bacterium
GCGATACTGGCAGGAATGTTGCTGCCGGCATTGAGCAAAGCCAGAGCCACTGCCAAGCAGGCAGGCTGCCAAAGCAATCTAAAACAAATCGGAACGGCATTGCAAATGTATATCAATGACAATCGTGAATGGTTGCCGGCAACACCAGGCGTAACTGGCGCTGGATTATATCTGTACAAATACGTCGGTAGATACGATACCAAAGTAACAGGAGCCAGCGCATTCAAAGGCACTTGGGGGCAACCCAATATTGAACCCGCCAATCATGTGTTCAGATGTCCTGCCGATCCAGATCCTTACGTGTTTCTTTCCTGGAAATACTCTTATTCGGTCAATGGTTTTATAACTGAATGGGCGAGCCGCGGCAAAGCCGGAGTCCACCAGACGGTTCCATACTGGAAACTGGGTGAGTTCAGAAAACCAGACCAGTGTATTTACTCGACGGATGGCGGCTCTGCTAATCTTGCGAGTTTCACCGCCTCTCCGCGAGCTAGGTCAATGGTGGTTTGGGTGTCATACAATCATGCCACTTATCCGGCTAACTACATGATCGGGTATGATTACCACAATAAAGGAGCTAACTTCCTCTATACCAGTGGCAGGGTAAAATTTATTCCGATTAAAGGAACCCCATCTGCCAGCAGCATGAGTCCGACTAACACTCTGGAAGGAAAAACGCAATGGATGCCAGATGACCGGATGTAATATATTATAGAGTTAATAAACCAGAAACTATCTTCAATGTAGTCAGTATTGCCGTGAACAAAAAAGTTTGCGGCAATATCTTTAATATGGCCGGATCTTACATTATTGAATCACGGCAATACTGCCAGATTATCGCGGATATTCTAAAAGTCAAGCAGGGAAGCGCGCTTAATTTCAGCGCATACGTTGAAGGACCGGCAGGGAAGTACAGCAAGGTTATCATGATATAAATTGTAGCAAACTGGATTTTGTAAATAAAGACAGCCAACTCATAATCAACAGTTATTGGTATAGTGATTTGTTTCCAATGTTATCTAAATCCGGCTGCATGGTGGCATTTGTTGAATACCAGACCTATATTTTGATATTCATGCAGATTATCTTAAAGAATGGTTTTTATTGGGGCTTGACCGCCACAACGTTTCGGAAATTGCAGTAAAATTACTGGTAAAACAAGGGTAAAAATGGAATTAAGTTAATATGGTTCCAGAGAATCGAAGAGCCGGAAAGAATTTGGTTTAAAAAAACAGGAAAACTTTAAAATAGATAGTCATATATTAAAACTTAAGAACAAAAGGAAATTAGAAATGAGTAGAGTATTACTAAGACATTTGTTCGCTGCCTGCATTGCCATTGGCGCGATTTCAGGAATCGGCGCTGTTGAAACAAACACAAAACGTTTCATAAAAATCGACGAAACAAAAATGTTGACGCTGGCGGAAAACGGTAACGCACAGTTTGAGATAGTTATTCCCAACAACTCCAGCAATGTGGCGAAATACGCCGCCATGGAATTGAAAACGTGCCTGGAAAAAACTATTAATGGTAAGATTCCGGTGACCATATTTCCGACTCAGGGTAAAATTGCTTTAATCGTCGGCGATAATGAATTTACCCGAAAACTGGGTGTAGACGTGAAGTCACTACCCCGTGACGGTTTTGTCATTAAAAACTTTGGCAACACAATTGTTATTGCCGGCAAAGATGACCCGGATAAAAAACCGGAAGAACAGTTTAAAGAGTCGATATGGGGGCAATTTTATGAACGCGCAACATTGTTTGCCGTTTATGATTTTCTCGAACGTTTTGCCGGGGTGAGATTCTATTTCCCCGGAGAAATCGGCACAATCATTCAGAAGAACGAAAATTTAAAAGTGCCATCAATGGATATCGTTGAATGTCCGGATTTTACCCGGCGGAGTTATTCCACCTATGCCGGAAAATTGTTGAATCAGAAAGAAACAGTATATTACGACAAAAATAAAATGGCATGCCGTTTGCGGATGGAAACGGATTTTATTCCAACCGGTCACGGCTTGAGGTCGCTCCAGTATATTAATAGATTCAGCAAAACCCATCCGGAATATTTTGCTTTGCTGGATAATGGGAAACGACATTCCGACCCGGGTATGAAATTCCCAGGGCAATTGTGTTTCAGCAGTGGTATCTGTGAGGAAATATATGGCGATTCTGTGGCTTTCCTCACTGGCAAGCCGGCATCAAGTCGCGGACTGAAAGCATGGCATCCGGGATGGTACAAGATTTATTTTAATCTTATGCCGGAAGACAGTTTGTATTTGTGTTGTTGTCCGGAATGTCAACGGCAATTCAAACAGGGTGCACAAGCCACATCTGATGTGGTTTGGAACGTGGTTATAAATACCGCCAACCGTCTTAAGCAGAACCATATTCCGGGATATGTCGTTGCTATGGCTTATTCTTCATACCGGATGATACCCCCCAAAGACATTCCGGACAATGTTCTGGTTCAAGTGGCAACACTGGGACCATGGGGTGAGGCAGGGGCAAGTGAGATACATAAAAAAGACAATCAGTTAATCCGGGAATGGGCAAAAAAACTTGGTCACAAAGTTTGGCTGTGGAATTATGTAAACAGGTACGGACCGTTGAATCTTCCCGGTATTCCACCCTCAACCCCACACGCAATAAGCAGTTATTACAAATCAATGGCACCATCTATCTGTGGCGCTTTCCTCCAGTCAAATACTGAGAATTTTATGTTTCAACATTTGAATGCGTATATATTTGGCAAAGTGTGCTGGGATAATAGTGTTGATGTGGATAAAATATTGAATGAATATTACACTCTTGCTTACGGTCACGCAGCGGAACCGATGAAAAAGTTTTTTGAGCGTATCGAGTATCTTTGGTCATTTAAAGTTGTGGGGAAAGTTTCAGATACTTCCGAAGGACCATCGGCGGCAGGGCCCTCTGACTATGAATTATGGGAGAAAATATACTCGCCGCAGGAGATTGCATCACTTACCGCAACATTTGATCATGCGGAAAAACTGGCCTCTAAAGATAGCGATGCATTGAAAAGAGTTAAATTCATCCGGCAGGAATTTTTAGACCCGCTCATTGAAGGAGCTAATAAGTATGCGGGCACTAAAAATGACGTTTCTGATTTGATATTCAGCGTAAAAAATGTTCCGGGAGATAAAAATATCAACATAGACGGAAAACTCGATGACCCCGCCTGGCAGGGCGCCAATGAGATAACAATGGTACAGTTCATCCCCGGCAGAGAAAAGGTCAATACCACTGTCAAAGCATTAAGGAACAGCGATTACCTTTACATTGCTTTTGACTGTAAGGATACAAGAGTGGATGAAGCGGTTGCTGTTGACCGGGCGAAGGACGATAAAAAAATATATACGGACTCATCTGTAGAAATATTCCTTAATCCTTCCGGTGACCGTAAAAATTACTATCATCTGATGGTCAATATGCTAGGAAATATATCCGATGCTAAAGCCTGTAAGGAAGGTTCTGTTTCCAATAAAGATTGGGACTGGAACAGCGAAGCCATCGTTAAAACCAGCAAGAGCAATGACGGTTGGATTGCAGAAATTGCCATTCCATTGAAAAATATTGCAGGGATGAATGCCAAGGGTTGTCCGGCAAATTTCACGCGGAATCGTGTTCTCAATAATGGCACTTCCAGCTATACCTGGAGCCCATATTTGAAAAACGGATTCCACGAAATTGATAGCTTCGGGTCTATATTTTTTGGTGTTTATAAAGACGACTCAATCGTGGCGGACGGCAGTTTTGGCAAAGTGACGCAGGTGGCAAATAATATTGGTAAATGGGTTATTCCAGTCGTAATTTCCAAAGCTGGATTGGTTTCGTTAGACAAATCCACCAGTCCATCGCCTGGCGGCGGCAGTATTAAAATTGAGTGTAAAGGCAACGAAAATACTAAGGTATTTCAGCCATTGCCGGCATTAAAACCAAATACTAAATATCGTCTGACATTCTATGTCAAGACCGATGACATTAAACCGGAAAAGGACCGTGGCGGCGTAAAGGTGAATATATGGGATGATAAAAATCGCTGGTTTCCTGAGAACTCCTTTACTGGAACAATACCATGGACAAAACAGGGATATGACTTCACCACCGGTCCGCAAACAAATATAAAAAGTAAGTCATATATAAATCTGGTAATCATAGCAGCCAAGGGCACTGCATGGTTTGACGATATCAAACTGCGCGAAATTTCCGCTCAATAACCGGGTGTTTATTCTGAATTATCTGAATGCATTATTTGTGATAAAGGTTAAGTTTAAATGTAAGCTTCGCGCCTTCCACATCCGGCACTGCCATGACGGCTGAAATAATCAAAGATGGCTTGCGATTGCACGTTGAATGGTTGCTGGTCAACGCCGGCAAAAAATAAACACCGTTATAGCTACTCTCTTCGGGGTGCGGCTCATTTTATTTAAACATGTAAATTCAGTCCCCTCACCTTAATTATGCGAATTAATCTTGACATATTTGGTATTATTTACAGTTCAATATCTTGAAATAGATTCTGATTGAAATATAGTCTAGTTACGGTTAAATATTAAATTCCTGAAACAACGACAGCGAGTCAATTATGAACTGCAATTCGATTATCCCCAAACCTAAAATAATGCTACCGGGAACAACATTTCTTAAACCCGGCAAAGAATTCACTTGTAATGATGGTTTTTGCAGTGCAAGGCTTTCATACGCGGTCAAAGCTCTGGCAGATGAAACCGGAATAAAAACTTTACTGGAAATAAAACCGGCAAAGAGCAATATCTCCAATTCAAGTGACCCGGAAATAGAACAGGAAGCTTATCGTTTAATCATCAAAGAAAATGGCATTGAAATCCACACAGTAAGCGAACGTGGCGCATTTTATGGTCTGAAAACTTTACGCCAGTTACTGTCACGGGAAACAAAAATCCGGACGATTGAGATAACCGACTGGCCGGACTTAAAACTGCGTGGTTTTCATATTACCCTCGGCAATGGTTTTATGCCGACGGCGGAACACATTCAAAAAGTTATAGAACAGTTGGGTAACTTTAAGCTGAATGCGCTGGTAATTGAATATGATGACCGCTTTCCCTGGCAGCAACATAAAACGGTTTGCCACCGGAATGCATATACTATGCCGGAACTGCAATCAGTACTGCAAACTGCCAAAGACAATTTTATTGAGGTTATTCCCCTGCTCGATTCACTCGGTCATGCCAGTCAATACCTGATACACAAGGAATACGCCCATTTAAAAGAATTGCCGGAACATATTGAAGAAATGTGTGCCAGCAACCCTGCCACCCTGCAATTCATGAAAGAACTCTGGACTGAAGTGCTGGCGCTCCATCCCGACGCCAGATATGCGCACATCACCGGTGATGAAGTGTTCCGCCAGGGCGGGTTCTGCCCTGAATGCCAGAAACATGCCGATGCCGGTACACTGGCTAAACTCTTCACTCGATACTACAAAGATTTGTCTGAATGGATTATCTCCAAAGGCAAAATCCCCATAATCTGGGGTGATATGCTGATTAAATATCCGGAGGATCTGGCAAACTTTCCACGGAATATCGTCATTAACGACTGGTGGTACAGCGGCGAAGAGGGAAATCTGGATTCACCTTGTTGCAAGGCCAACCCGGAAGGAGTTTGCGATGAGGCCAGAGTAAAACTTTTCGAGCATTACTGGCAACAGGACGATTCCGGCAAATATCATCCCTATCCGTTTTTTAAATTCTTTACCGATTATGGTTTCAAATGTCTGGCAAGTACTGCCGCCAGCGAAGGTAACGGTGGACGGTTTCCGGTAAGTTCATTTAAATTCAGGTTTGAAAACCATAAGACATTTGCTAAAACAGTATTGGAAAATAATGGCATGGGTGTGCTAAGCACCTACTGGAACAATAATGGTCCGATGTCGGGGGGATGGCTGGGAATTGCCGCCTGCGCTGATTTCTCCTGGCATGTCCGGGAAGAAGGTTATGTTGAATTCATGGAACGTTTTGTTGACTCATTTCTCGCTCAGTCAAAAGAGTTTGCAACAAAATTGATCGCATTAGATAAGTGCATTTATTATGACGATGAGGCAAAAATTGAGGTTACTGAATCAGCAGAACCCGGGGCTTCGCCATTGGTCCATGATTATATGAAACTGTTGCAAACCACAGCATGCGTAAATATTTTAGACCAGAAATTAAAAAAACTTACCGGAACCGTTTACAGCGCAACGTTCACCGGTGAAAGCCAACCGCTGAATTTGTCCGGCGCCGCAAACAGTTCAGCCGCGAACTGTATGCCGGCGACAGCAGGTGCATTCCGTCCGCCATCGGGAGAAAAAACTTACGGCGGCATAAAGTTTTTTCTACCACCGCCAGCTACTGAAGGTTACATAACAGTATCAACAGACAAAGTGCAGACACCGGTTATAATTAATGAGCATTATGATGCGATTGCTTTTTGCAATAATGCATATTATGCGCCGGCAGGTACAGTTGTCGCGGAAACAATAATTACCTACAGCGACGGTTCCACCGATAAATTCAAATTTGTCAGCGGTGTAAATACTGCTGACTGGTTCGGGTATCCACAGTCAATCAGTGACGGCATTGCATCATGGGCGGGATATACCGAAGAAACTTGCCGGATTGCCGGATATTTAAATGTCTGGATTAATCCACATCCGGAAAAACAAATAGCAAACGTAAGTTTCATTCCATTATCAACGGCAGTGCGGCTTATCATATACGGCATTTCTGCCATTCGGATGTCCACGGCAGAGAGAACAGTGAAACCGGTTCAAGTAAACGAAGCAACCATTCACGACTTGGAACGGCAAGTGGAAACAATCAAATCCGGTCTGAAAACCATCTATACCGGAATAATGCCCGGGGATGAGGCTGACGCCGGGATTAAACTTTTTGCAAAATTCAGATACAGCAGTATCGACTGTCTGAAAAATTCTGCAAACAAAGGGTGACCTGAGAATTGTGAGCGGATTTACGGGAATCACGAATATGACAAAACGGAACTTCAGTGTGACCGGTGTGTTTTATTTCGCTGTGGTCTGAGCCTTCCTGAGTTTTGCCCGTTCCTGCCGGGTTTTGAAATCTTCTTTTGAGATGCCTAAAAGAGAATAGATAACCGGTTCACGTCCGGTTACAATCGCAAACTCGGCGCTGGAGCCAAGTTTCAGCGTTCTGCCCTCAGCATCAATAATTATCTCAACCGGGTATTTGAGCATGGTAGAGTCTTTCTGTTCTTCCGGTACATCGTGAATACGGTCAACTTTACCGAAAAAGTTACCGAATTCAAGGCGGTTGAATACTCCGCTGGAAATACGAACGCTCTGTCCCTGGCGAACTTTTCTCACAACGCCTTCATCAACATACGCCAGTCCTTTTAACATAATTCCGGTTGCCATCTTGACCGCAACCTTGCCCTTTTCAACATACATAGTGTATTTGCATGGCATACTGACAATTCTACCGGAAGCCGGGGCGACAATTCTACATTCGGCAATATGTTTAGCCGCAAGATCACGCGCGGCCCTGCGTCCATCAAGTCTTGCTTGAACCAGGTCAATATCGCGATGGGCTTTTTCAATATACTTATCGCCCAGACCGCTCTGTACTTTGCGTTGATTTTCCGTCGCGCGGGAAAGTTCCGCCTGAGCCTGAATGTTCTCAATTTCAGTAACTTCAAAATCTTTCTGGGAAATTGCATTAATCTTGTGCAGTCTCCGGTAACGTTCGAGACGGTCGGAGGTTTTCAATGCCTTCTCCTTGCATTCATTTAAATTGGTATCGGCGTACCAGAGCTCTTTGGGCAGAGGATTACGTTCAAGCGTTGCCAGTTCAGCTTTCTTAACCTCCCGTTCCGCCTCAAGTTCTTTCAAGGCAGAGTTAGCCGAAACATATTCCTCCTCATATTGAATAGAATCAATGATTGCGATGACATCACCCTGTTTGACATCGCTGCCCTCTTGAACATTCAATTTAATAACGCGCCCGTCAACGTGACCGACAATGTCATAAGGGAGTTCTGACATAATTTTGCCGTCTGCATAGATGACATCTTCAATTTCAATCAAAAACAGCGAGATTACACCGCAAATTATCAGAAAAGCGACACAAAAGCCGATAATGGCAAAAGCGCGTATTTTCCAATTTAATTTTGATCTATTGACTGCTGGCGGCATCAAATCCTCTCTTTGCCCGCAGGACGGCGGGCTTTGGAACTATCATATTCAAGCGGAGCAAAATCGGGAGCATCAACATCCTTTTCCTTCTGCTCTTTAAGCTGCATAGCGTAAAGTTCACGGTAAACACCGTCATCAAGCAGAAGTTTTTCGTGGCTGCCTTTCTGTACCATGCAACCATCCTTCAACACCACAATTATGTCCGCATTACGAACAGTGGAAAGGCGATGGGCGATAATTATAGTGGTACGACCCTCCATCAATTTATCCAGCGCCTGCTGGACTACCGATTCAGACACGGTGTCCAAAGCGCTTGTGGCTTCGTCAAGAATCAATACCGCCGGATTGTGCAATACTGCACGGGCAATTGCCAGACGCTGTTTCTGTCCGCCGGAAAGCGATACCCCGTTTTCACCCACTTCAGATTTAAAGCCATGAGGCAGATCACGGATGAACTCGTAAGCATTCGCCATTTTGGCGGCTTCAACAATCTCTTCAAATGAGGCATCCTGTTTACCGTAACGAATATTATCCTCAATCGTGCCGCTGAACAGAAACGATTCCTGAAGAACAATGCCGACGTTACGGCGCAATGAATCAAGAGTCAAATCGCGAATGTCAATTCCGTCAAGAAGAATCCTGCCGCTGTTCACGTCAAAAAAGCGCATGAGCAAGCTGGCGATGGTCGATTTACCTGATCCCGACGGACCGACCAGCGCAACCTTCTGTCCCGGAGTAACATCCAGCGAGAATGAATTCAACACCGGGCGATTCACTGAATATTGAAAGCCGACATTTTCGAAAAGGACATGACCTTGAGAATGCGGCATGCGAATAGGATTCTCTTTTTCTTTTATCTCCGGAACTGCCGCCATCAGTTTGAGCAGACGTTCGGCGCTCACGGAACCATCACTGATCGCCGGGGCAAAGTTGGTCATCTGTGCCACCAGGTTGAAAAACATCTGCATATAGGCATAAAAGGCAACGAGTTCGCCAATAGTCAGATTGCCTGTGGAAACCATATAACCGCCAATACCGAGAACGGTAACTAGAGTATAGATTGCAAGTTGATCCATGATTATGGCAAGAGTAACGTTCGTCATGGAAAGACCAAGCGACATATCAAAAGATGGCTTAAGCATCTCAATAAAATTGCGATTTTCCGTACGTTCCTTGCCAAATGATTTTACCACTTTGATACCATTAATCACTTCGGCCAGATTGGCAGAAACTTCGGACATGTGTTCGCGCAACTCCATTGACCTCCGGTTCAACACGCGTTTGAACCGGGAGAAAATAAAATAGACAACCGGCAGCACGAATACGCAAACCATGGAAAGCGTCGGGCTGAGCAGAATCAACGCAACGGTCACAAACACCAGAGCAAACACGCTCGATGACATCCCGACGACAACCGTCGAAACCATACCCTGCAAAACTGAAACGTCGGTTAAAATATTCGAAATCAGTTTGCCCGTACGATATTCCTGATAAAAACGGAGTGAAAGACTTTGGAGATGTTTGAAAAGCTTGACCCTGAGGTCAAAAAGCATGCGCAACACCGGATAGTGAGTAAAGAAATTGCTAGTGTACCAGAAAAATGCCCGTACCCAGTAGAGCAGAACTACACTACCCAACAGAAAGTATAGTAAACTCAAATCCGAACCGCCCAGCGCCTTGTCAATGATTATTTTCATGACCCAGGGCATGATCAGGCCTAATCCGGTGCTGCACATGTGAAAAACAATGCAGACCGCAATAAGACCGCGATACGGTTTAACAAAACGGTATAATTCTTTATAACGGACCATGTCATCCTGCCATTTATTGTATCTTATCCGCCACCATTTCAGACTGAAAATAAAAAGCAAAACATTATGGCTGAAATGGATTAAAATGTCATGCGGCTGAATAAAATACGCTTTTAAAATAGCATTTTATCAGTTTTTTTCCAATAAAAATTAAAATCTTAAACAGAATTTAATTGAAAGTTGAGAGTTGAAAGTTAACAATTAAACATTAACCGGCATTTCCACACATCGCAGAGAAATCCATCATGGTCGGAAAGCATGACGCCACCCTGTTCCTTTGGAATAATCGTATCAATTGTAATTTTCAATTGCGAATCACCGGAAACATGGTCAATAAATTGCTGACCAGAGCTTGTACGGATACCCTCAGTGGCACAAATCAATCGCCCCGACAGTAATTCCGTTATCGCCGCGTAAACGGCATCCGGTTGCTTAACTTGTGGAATGCGCTGATTATAGTCGCCCAACATACATACCGGTTCTGGTTCTGAACAATATTTTTGCAGTACCGGTGTCATGCAAGCAATATAGGACAGATGTTCTGACCACGGTTCGCAATTACGGTTACCAGTTCGGACATGAGCATCTTTCCATGGAATACATACGCCGATAAATCTGATACCATGTGTCACGCCAGATACAAACCGTCCTCCAGGCAGTCCGGCATCGCCAAAGCAATCCACCAGCGTCCATGGTTGATTGCTCCACATCGCAACCTTACGACGACTGCCATCGTGCGAATACCCGAAATCTTCTCCTGATAAAATAATATGACCGCCATCCGGCAACATCCCCAATGTTGTTTCAGTAAAGCATACAATATCAGCCCCGTGTCTTGATATAATCTTTGTTATAATCTGACCTCGTTTGCTGTTTTTTTCAGCCCACTCGATATTCCATAAAAGCAGTTTCATTTGTTTTTCATGCGATTATTTTTCCAATCGCATCTCTTCCAAGGTTAGCATTCTATCCATAGATTCAAAAATATAATATACTCCGGTAAAACACAATTAACCAAAATATTTAAACGTTCAGAATAGAGATGGTGTAATAGAATATTTTCCGCAATAGATTACAACTGTTTACAATGAGATAATATTACAGAATAGTACCACCCAGAAGTCAAAAATATTAAAAAATTGAGCAGGAGATAGCTACAAGAGCTAAAAAAGTGGCGGAGGGGGTGGGATTTGAACCCACGGTAGATTGCTCTACGGCGGTTTTCAAGACCGCTGCCTTAAACCACTCGACCACCCCTCCGGGAAATCAGTGGAGCAGAAAAAATAACCCGTAAAAGTTATTTTTCAAGCCGGACATCGGATATTTCCGGAATTTTGGAATAAAAATACCGTAGTTCAATGAGGGGAGATAAATGGATTATTTGATATGTTGATTTGAGAAATACATCTGGTTGTAATATTCATTGCCCCAGCCGGCGAGTTTCCCGTCTTTAAAAATTACCGGCATACATTCATCGCGGGTGGGCTGCCCGTCAAGCCAGCGCAAGTCTGTATAATAATACCACACGTTGGGAGAACAGAATTCTTCATCCAGTGGTTTACCCATGATATCAAGTACCTGCTGTTTGGTCATTCCGGCGCGTAGTGTTTTAGATTTTTCGACAGTTACCGACGCGGTATGAAAGCCGCAACCACTGGTAAATACGGCAAAAGAACAAGTTGTTATTGCAATGGCGATAATACAGAATACTTTTTTCATAATGGCAACCCTGAAATAAAGTTAAAAACAACGCGTAAATTTTTGATTGACCGTATAATATAGCACAAATGTTACGTGATAAAATTAATAATTCGCGGTAATTTAAAAAATCGCCGGGATAAGCTGTAAAGTATGAATAAAATCCATTACATATTTGCGTGAATGCCTTTTCCACTCTAAATTATAGTGGGCAGTGTATAATTTTGAGAATAATAACAATGGTGGCAAAATGCATAAGTACATTCCAAATAAATATTTGCTCTACATGACGGCATTTCTAACCGGGTTTGTTTCAATGTCATTCGAGATTCTCGGTGTGAGAGTCATGTCGCCATATTATGGCAGTTCAATTCATGTCTGGGGCGCAATAATTTCGGTGTTCCTCGGTGGACTTGGTATCGGTTACGCCATCGGGGGGAAAATTGCCGACAATAAATCCGGCGGGCTTCGACTGGCACGGATGTTGTTCATCCCGACATTGCTGATAATGTCATTCCCGCTGTACGGCTATTTTTTCTGTGAACTGGTTTACCGGATGAATTTTGGTTCGCGTCTCGGCGCGCTGGTTCTGGCGGTTATGCTGTTCATGCTGCCATGTATATTCTCCGGCGCAGTACTGCCGATTATAGTTAAAATGATTGCACACCGCGATGAAAACATTATTGGCGCCTCAGTTGGTAATGTGTTTGCCATCAGTACGGCAGGAAACATTGCCGGCACTCTGATTACGGCGTTCTTTCTGATTTCAGTAATTTCGGTGAGCAATTCTATAGTATTGATTGGTGGACTGCTGCTGTTGTGTTGGCTGGCAATCATTGTTCCTGCCTGGATCAGTCGCCAATTCCCGTCAAAATAAAGTTATATCACCGTTCAATAAGCTATTCTCTAAAAGGTTGAAATTT
The DNA here is from genome assembly GCA_964392985.1 of uncultured Victivallaceae bacterium. Classification (GTDB taxonomy): domain Bacteria; phylum Verrucomicrobiota; class Lentisphaeria; order Victivallales; family Victivallaceae; genus CAYMSF01. Next base: position 12,654 of record CAYMSF010000093.1, read on the forward strand.
TAAAATAGATTGCGCGAGGGGTGTATTTAGGTCATCGTTATCTCATTACAGTTCGACGTTTTATTATCCCGGCGGGATAACA
>CAYMSF010000094.1:0-12697 GCA_964392985.1 uncultured Victivallaceae bacterium
TAAATGATTGCTAATAAGCAGGTTAACTGTAAGGTGCCAAAAGAATATCCGTTAAATGACTTATCGACTGCTCAGGGAATGGATTTTGCCGTCAAACATAAAGGGAAAACAACTCTGTGGAATTATTACTGCGGTCTGCCGATTAATTGTGATTTTTATGCATCAGGCGAAAACCAGCCTCAAATGATGATTGAGCGTATCGGACTTGAGCATCGCCTGCCGTTCTGGATTGCCTGGAAATATGGGGTTAAAGGAATATTCATCTATGGCGGAAATACTTGTGCTCCTAAAAGAATTTCGGATAGCGGCAGCTTATGGGAAGAAAATCGTCCATCCAAATGGCCGTACTCCGGTTATCTTAACGGCGATGGCTTTTTGATGTATCCACCCTGTATTCCCGGCATTCGCATGAAAATCCTTCGCGACGGCCTTGAAGATCTCGGTTATTTGATGGAACTGCAAAAATCGCTGCCGCAGATAAAAGATGCTGAACTTCGCAAGAAAGCAGAAGATATTCTGTCAATCCCGGATCAAGTAATGATAGACACACATTATTTTAACCGTAATCCAGAAGGAATTTTGAATACCCGAGAAGAAATTGGACAAATTCTTGATAAGATTAATCATTAACAAAAATAACAAAGAGGTCAGAATGATGAAGCATGAACAACAAGCCAGTCGGCTCGAAAAATTTTCCCTTTTTTTCGGGTGGAGCAACTTTTCTGGACTAAATTTTTACAAGAAAAGAATTATGATGAAAGTTCAAATAAGTTTAAGTTTGATGTTCTTAACTTGCTTTGTCATGGCGGATAAATTTGAAATTAATGCCGGCACCAGAGTGGTGCATGCCGCCAATGCCGCTAAACCGGTAAAAATCAGCGCCGCCAACTTAGCGCGGGTATTGTCCGTAATGACGAATTTTGAACTGAAGGCCGGCGCCGGGACCGGAGACGAGAGTAACAGTATCATAGTAGGCACGGCACAGGATTTCCCGGCATTGTCCGGACGGCTGCCGCAAAAGATTACAACTTTTGACGACACTGAACAATACCGGCTAAAAAGCAGCGGCGGAAACCTCGCGGTTATCGGCTCGGAGCCTCTGGGCGTGTCGTGCGCCGTGTGGGGCTTATTGAATAAACTGGGCTACCGCCATTTCTTTCCCAATCCCCATTGGGAAATTATTCCTCAACTAAAAAATCTGTCCGTCGATATAGATATTTACGAGCATCCCAGCTACAATTTCCGCCGCATCTGGGCTTACGAAAACGTTGAATATCCACAATGGGCCGAGCACAACCGCATGGGCGGAGTGCCCATAAACTCCAGCCACGTTTATCAGACCATATACGCGCAGAATAAGGCTTTTTTTGAATCCAATCCTGATTGCATGGCGTTCTATGACGGTAAACGCCGGAATCCCGGCGGCATGAAATTCTGCCCGTCCAACCCTGCGATGAAAGCCTTTATTCAAACGTATGCCAGAGAGCACATTGCAAAACGCCCCGCTGAATGGGTGATGTCAATGGAGCCTTCCGACGGCGGCGGCTGGTGTCAATGCGAAAATTGCAAAAAACTGGGTAATATCAGTGACCAGGCGGTCACGCTGGCCAATTTTGCCGCCGAAGCCATTCAGGGCGGCGACATTGTCCGTTATGTCGGGTTGCTGGGATATAATCAACATTGCGGAGCGCCGCAGAAAACTAAAATAAATGATAAAATTATTATTGTGGCAGTCGCCGGTTTTCTGACTAACGGCAAGAGCGTTGAAGATAATATCAGGAGCTGGCAGGCTGCGGGGGCTTCCTCCCTGTTTGGCGTTTACGAATACTCCTGCATCATTCAATGGGATTATGAACTGTTTACCGCCAGATTCGGAAACTTGAAATATATCAAGGATAAGATCGCGGAGTATCACCAAATAGGCGTCAGATTTTTTGACGCGGAATCCGGGGGGCGGTCAGGAGCGATCGGCCTGGGCAGTTATCTGGCCGCCTGCTACTTGTGGGACGTCGGGAACACGGCGAAAGAGCAGGCGCTGATTGATGATTTTCTGTCACGTTCATTCGGCAAGGCCGCAGAGACTATGCGGGAATACTTCCGTTTGACGGATGGCGCCAGCAAAGTAATGATTGGCGGAGACTGGTTCAAACGTGCCTACAGCGTCCTTCAGAAAGCCTATAGTGAAACCGATGACCCGTCAGTTACCGCCAGGCTTGATGATCTGGCGGTTTACGTCCGCTATGTTGAACTGTATGATCTTTACCGCAAAACTCCGGCAGACAAGGGCCGTCAGGCCGCATTTGACCAGTATATGACTCACGTTTACCGCCAGCGCGACCGCATGATGGTGTCATCTGAAGCTATATCATTCTGGTCTCCGGCTAATGGGGACAAATCGGTGACCAATGAAGGCAAGACCTGGAAATTCGCCGCTAAATATAAGGATGAAACGCCTTTTGCGGCGGGGGAAATCAAAAACTGGATTGATTGCGGGGTGAAAAATTATAAGCGGCTTGATTTTGCGCCGGTTACTTATTCAAATAACCTGCGTCCCGCCGGTCCGCTGAAACTTCGGAACAAGCCTTGCGAGCAGACGGATGATTTCTACTGTCAAAGCCCGTTTAAACTGCGCTTCTGGCATGCCGGCGGTCAGGACGAAGTCTCCTTTGCAATTACGCATGGAATAATACCGTCCTATCGCACTTTTATGCCGAAGGCCAAAGTTGAATTATTTGCCGACGCCAATCCCTTACTGAACGCAATTGCCTCTCTGGAGATTCCGATTGACGGCAAAAAGGAAGACTACCGGTTTAAATCCGGCTTTTCCGGATTACATACCCTGTCGGTGGATAATTGCAAAGGCGCGATCCGCGTAGTCAATTCCGGAAATGTGCCGGCAGTCAGAACCGCATCGCCGGATGATCCGCTGGATGTTAAACGGCCTCTGATCGGTTATATTTATATTCCGTCCGCATGCAGGGAGGTAGGCGGTTATCTGGGCAGCGGTTATGTTAAAATTTATGATGACAGCAATAAATTGATTTACGAGCAGGCAAATAAGGCCGACCACTTTTTGATTAAAGTTCCGGAAGACCAGTGCGGAAAAACCTGGAAGATCAACACCTGCACCGCCAATCTGCAATTTTTGACAATACCGCCATATATTGCCAGAACTCCGCAGGAACTGCTGCTGCCTGCCGAGCTGCTGCCGGAAAAGTAACCGGACGTTAAAAATTAGGCATGAAAATATGTATTTACTGAAGTTTTCCTGAAAATTGAAATTTTAGTTCATGAAGCCCAGCGGAAAAGAGAAGCACGTTGGAGATTTTTCGGCAGATGTCAGCGAATACAAAAAAACCGGTGCGTTTGCCCAGGTGTCTCCAGTCTGGTGCATGATATAAATCCATGTCAATGACATGGCAAAATGACAGAGGTGAAAATGGCTTTTAACGGCATGAAAATAGATTTTTTGTCAAAAGCAAGGAAAAACGGCGCCAGCGGAGCAGGAAGTTGCTAAAAAAGCAAATAAACGCATTTTGCACTGAGATCGGGGAATTTAGTCCGTCGGGGCCCCATCCCGGGCAGCCCGAAAAAAAAGCGACTTTTTTTCGTAATTCCATCCCGGCGGTAGTAAAACGGCGAACCATAGTCGAATGTCTGACTCCGGTTCGGTAGATAGGTTCAAAAAAACAGGGCTGGCATCTACAAGCTGGACTATTATGGAAAAAAGCGGCGCTCTATGAGACGTTTTTATGCGAATTTTTACATAATGTTAAATAAAAAAGGTTTACAAATGAATAAATTATTATTGGGTTTGGCAATCGCCGGGCTGGTTGGAACAACTTTGGGAGATGACATTGTAAAACCTCGAACAGGAGATTCTTCCGCGATGTATGTCACAGTACCGCTGGAAGACTATGTCAACGATTTCAAGGAACAGGCTTTTCCCGCCAAAAGAATTCTGTTGAAGAATATTCCGTTTGACCTGGTTGACAAGCCAGGGGCGGACAACCTGTTCCTCAAATCCGCGGAGTGGAGCGATTGGAAAACTGATCCTTCAGGATATTACGTGGCTTATGACCAGAAGCCAAAAGAAAAGACGCCGCAGCGTCCCATCCTGCAAATCCCGGTTGCGGACTATTCCGCGCTTTGGCTGCTTGCCGCGGCGGACAATGATAAAAGCCTGTCACAGGTGGCGACATTCCGAATCGGAGCGATCCGCGGCGCCAATCGAACCACTTACCACGATTTCTCCGTCACTATACCCCGTTCCAGCGAGAAAACCGGTATCGGTGTCGTGGCGACACTTCCGGGGAAAGATGGCAACCTGTTTCTGCTGCGTGTTCCGCTTGTCCGGGCGTTCGCGCAAGATTTCAAGAATGAGGTAAGCCTGGATGTCGATGTGACCAAGGAACTCCGTCTTGCCATCCGTCGGCCTGACCCTTGCCGTTTCAACCTGCGTCCGCTGGGACTTCCGAGCGGGGTTCACATTTACGGAATGACTTTTGAACGCTCACCTGTCCAAATGGAAGTGACCAGCAACGAATCCGGGCATGTCTTCAATGAGCCGCAGACGCCGACTTTTAATGTCACGCTTCGCAATACCTCGGCATCCACGGTGAAATGTCTGTTGACCGGAACTGCGACAGATTATTATGGAAACGTTACAACCGTCAGTGTCCCGGAGGTGCAAATCTGGCCTTACCGCGACAAGACCGTGGAGTTGCCTGTCAAACCAGGGAAATTAGGCTATCACGATTTGACGGTCGAAATAAAAATAGGAAAGAAAGTACTGTTGCGGCGTGATACGGCGTTTGCGCTGCTCCCCCCCGACACCCGTAAATTCCGGGACGAGTCGCCGTTTGGCGTATGGGATTTCGGCGGAGTTCATTACACTCCGGACAGTCCTGATATTGTTGGCCCCTTGTATGTCAAGGCCGGCCTCCGTTATGGGATGTTTACTCACCCGGTGGAAATACGACGGAAGTATGGCATTCTTAAGGGAAATGAAAGTCTGAAAGTCAACAGCGGAACTAAAGATGCCTCAAAGGCTGTCGCTGACGCCAAGGCGAAACAGAACGCCGCCCCTGATGCTGAACCGATTAAGCGCGCTATGATTTTTCATGAGGACGCCATTTCAGGCGATCATGTCACCCGAGTGCCGGACATGTTCACAGGCAAAGCTCCCTACAAATTTAACGAATCAGAGCAGAAGAAATTCGAGAAAATGTGGGAAGTCGCTGAAAACGGAGCGAAGGCGATCCGCAAGGAGTTTCCGGACACCGAGATTTATTTCGGCAACGGGACCCCGCATTTGCTGGAGGAGTTCCTGAAACGCAAGTTTCCCAAGGAATTGCTTGGCTCGCGCGGTAATGAGTCGATGTGCGGACCCAGATTGCCCGAAACACAGCCGCTGGATTTTATATCCAGCAATTCCGGGCTGTGGATGGACCGGCAGATATTGGATCATTATGGCTACAAGGACACTCCGCTGCGGCAGTGTTATGAAATTACGTATCCAGACTCCAATCCCGGCAACTTGACGTTTCGTACTCAGGCCGCCTATCTCATCAGACATGTGATGCACTCGCTCGTATGGGAGATACCTATTATACGTTTCATGGGCATTGTGGACGTGGGCAATTCCTATTATTACAGCAATTGGGGCGGGCTCGGGCTCTGTCAGGCAATGCCGGATGTGCGCCCGAAGCCAGCTTATGTGGCGGTCGCAACCATGACCTCAATGCTGGATGGCGCGAAATTCACCCGTGCCATTCCAACCGACAGTTCCACGGTTTACGCCGTTGAATTTCAACGCCGGGACAAGCAGTTTGTGACGTGCCTATGGACGATCCGCGGTAAAAGGAAACTGAACTTAAGCTTTGCATCCGCAGCGCCGGTTGTCGGCACGGATCTGATGGGAAACAGTGTCACGGCATCTGTTGCGGATAAGGCCGTGAATGTGGAAATATCTTCCGAACCGATTTATCTCACGAGTGCCGCTTCGATTGTTAAAATCGCATCCGCGCCGGCAGTTCTGGAGGGGCGTCCGAAGGACAAGAGTTTCGTGATCTCGCCTCTCGACGCCACAAGCGAGTGGACGGTTGAACAGGAGCACAGCCCCGAATTGGAGAACTATGATTTCATATGTCCTCGCCGCAAGGGTGATTTCACGTACAGGGATGTTGCGAATTTCGCGGGAGAGGCGAAGGTTATGGAAATCAGGCCGAAACTTCCTGCGGAGGGATCGGTTTATCTGCCTATGTATTCCGTGCTGAAACACAATAATGGAGTTGAAATTCCGGGAGAGCCAACGGAGATCGGCCTGATGGTCAACGGCAACGGCGGCTGGGGACGGGTGATCTTCGAACTGGAGGACGCTTCCGGCCAGCGCTGGATTTCCATCGGAGCTGAACAGTCCGGTGCGCCTTCCGCCAACATGGCGGACTGGATGAGCAAGGAAGAGTTTGAAAAGCTGAGTACATCAAAATCCAAGGGTGTCAACGACTGGAATACAACTGATATCTGGGGACGCAGTTACATCAACTTCGAAGGCTGGCGCTATCTCAAATTCCCGTTGACGGGAAATTATCCCGGCGAAGGCTACCATTGGCCGCGGAGCAGCCAGTGGCGTTACAGCGGCGATGGCGTGGTGAAGTATCCGTTGAAATTCAAAAAGCTGATATTCACCATTCCCGAGAAGGTGCTTTATCTCAAGGATTACAAAACGGTTACGCGGCAGGAGATTTATGTGAAGGATCTGATGGTGACCTACGAGCCACCCGAGAAGGCCTTCGCCGCGGAGTGATGACAGATAATCGCTTGTGTCCCCTTTGTAAGCAGCATATGGGCTCGCTAACGATTCCATATCGTAAAGATTTAGTCCTGAAAAGTTGAGGCAATATAAGAATGGCTGAAAAAACAGGAAAGAAGAATGACGGCAAGTTGTCTGGAAAAAATTTCCAGCAGCCCGGTTTGTTTTTCCGTCAGCCATGGGAACATGAAAGTAAATGAAATGACGGAAGTAGAGATTTCGTTAATGAATAATGCAAAGAAAAAATTAAAGGAGGGTTCAAGAAAGATGATGAAACATGAACAACAAACCAGTCGGCTCGAAAAAGTTCACTTTTTTTCGGGGGGAACAACTTTTCTGGACTAAATTTTTACCTGCGGCGGGCAAGCCTTGTGGCAGCAGGATACAAGTCGGCATGCCGGGCCCCGGACTTCAGCATCAGACAATTAATAAAACGTTTGAACTATGGAAGTCTAAAACAAAGATACTAAAACAACAAGAATAGACAGGGAAGTTCAATGAAAAGATTATTAAGTTTGAGCATGATGTTTCTGGCTTGCTGCGTCATGGCGGAGAAAACTGAAATCAATGCCGGACCTTCCGCGGCGCCGGGCAAAGCCGGAGTGTTCCGCCTGGGAAATGCCGGAATCGTGCGGATATATGTCGATAAGTCCATCTGGGAGCCGGAAAAAAAGCCGGCTAAATTTAACTCGTCCAGCGAAAAGAATGATTTCCTTGATCGCGAACGATTAAGAAAATCCATCATTGATTTAATCGCAATATCCCGGAAAATCAGCGGAGTACAAATTGAAGCTGCAACAGGCAGCCCCGCGCCGGATGATAAAAATCAAAGCATTCTTATTGGCGAAATTGCCAGAAAAAAGTTTGGTGATTGCGGCGCTTCTTTTGAAGGTCGGCAGGCGTACCGGATTGTTATTACGGATAATCAGATCGGCCTGATCGGCGAAAGTGATTTAGCCGTCAGCTATGCGGTTTACGAATTGCTGGATAAACTGGGATGCCGCTGGTTTTTTCCCGGAGAAGCCGGACAATACCTGCCCCGGCTGGACAAAATTGAGTGGCCGGTTTGCGACTATACTAATCATCCGTTTACCATTTACCGGAATGTATGGTATGCCGATGACGATTTTAAGAGACGCAACCGCCAGGGAGGTATATATATAAATTTCGGGCATGCGCTGGAAATAAAATACTTATCAAAGGAGCAGCTCGCCGCTCATCCTGAATGGATAGGCGAAGTTGACGGCAAAAAACAGACGAACCGCCTGAAATGGAGCAGCGTCGAAGCGGCCGATGCCATTGCGGATGCAATTATAAAAAAACATAAGCATTATGCCGAAGACTCTTATTCATTATCGCCCGAAGACGGGATTAACTTTGACAACTCGCCTGCTGATACAGCTTTGGACGCTGGAGATTTTGATATAACACTCGGCGGCAAAATACCTTCAATAACCGACCGGCTACTCGTATTCTGCAACCGGATCGCGGCTAAAGTCACAAGTCAATATCCTGATGTAAAATTCGGTGTCCTGGCCTATGCCAATTACACCAGACCGCCGGTAAGAGAAAAAATACATCCGGCAATTATCTTTCAGATTGCCCCCATCACCTACGCGCGGCATCATCCCATGAATGATCCGAAAGCGCCGGGCTCAAAAGAACTGCTGGAATTAGTCAAAGCATGGAACCGCAAAGACAGGGCACTATCATATTATGCTTATGCCTTCAATCTGGCAGATGTTGCAGCCCCGTATCCAATGATAAAAAAATGGAGCGAGGACCTTCCGGTTATTTTTGCCGGCAATTACCGGTACTGGATGCCGGAAACCGTGGCGGCGTACGAGACTAACTTCATTGCCATGTACCTGGGGATGCGCTTGAGTTATGACCCGAAGATGAAGGTCAGTGATATTCTGTCCGACCTGTATGGCAAATGTTACGGCAATGCCGCCGCAGCCATGCAGAAGTACTGGATGACCGCGGATGCCGGAGCCACTGAAACGGGTGAATATGCCGGCTGCTCCTTTGGCTTTTATAAAATGTTTCCGCCTGAGCGGATGGCGCTTATGCGTAAATATATGAATGAAGCCTTGAGCAGCGATATTACCAGATTGGAATTTGAGCGGATTGAGCTTGCCGACTGGTCGCTCAGAACGTTTGAGATATTTATGAAGATGCGTTACGATTTCGCAAAAGGAAATTTTACAGATCTGGTTAAAGACAGCGAACGGTATAAAGCTTTGATTGGCGAATTAGCCGAACGCTATCAGGACAATTATGCTTTTTCCAAAGCGGCATGGTTGAAATCCATGAAATTGAATACAATTTCACAGCTTTATTTCAATTCCTTCTATAAGTCAATTTACGATGACGCGAATAGAATTGCCCGTGAATATAAAATAATAACTCCGCCGATCCGTCATTGGAAATATCTTTATGGCTCAAGCAGTGACAGTTACACTCAAGTTAATTTTGACGATTCAAAGTGGCAGAATGTCGATTCCGCAGTTGACACATGGGCTGATTCAGGCCATATTTATGATTTCGGCAGGATATATTATCGCGCGAAAGTATCTCTTGGAAATCCGGATAAGAGTAAAAAAACTTATCTCTGGATCAGTTCGGTGGATGACGAAGTGGAAGTATATGTCAACGGCGTCGCAGTTCCATATAGTGAAAAAGCCGGATCCGCCAGAGGCTTTGTGATGCCGTTCAGCTTCGATATCAGTCAGCAGGTGAAGGCGGGGGATAATCAGATAACTCTGGTCGCCACCCGGTCAAATACCGTCAATGAAGTGGGTACGGGCGGGCTGATGGGGCCGGCAGTAATCTATACTTCAAAATAGAGATTAAATATGAAAAGTCAGGACATTGCAACCGGAGAATAAGATATGAGGACTATTGATACCCGTTATATGCCGGCTGTCAGCGGAATTGACTTGGAGCAGGCATTGAACTATATCGCGCTGGAGGATGTCTCGCTGGATTTTATCTATGACAAATATACTGGCGGACGTGTAATTTACACTGCCGGCAGCCGTCCTGTTCTCGAAGGCGTTGCGGTGAAATTGACGGGCGGCATTGCCGGGGAACTGGAGAAGATTGAGAAATTGACCCGGTTCGTCGCTGAGAAAGTGTCATGGGCCGGTTATTACCATAAGGCGACGGGGCATAGATTGGCATACAATCGCAATCTGGACGAGGAGGGTTTAATCGCCAGCGGTTATGCATGGTGCAATGAGCAGGCCAGACTGCTTTGCGCATTGACCCAGGTTACTGGAATCCCCTCCCGTATTGTTTTTGCAGCGGCGCGTAAAGGCGTAGGGCATGTGGTAGTTGAGATACTGACGTCTCAAGGATGGTTGCTGGCCGATCAATCTTTTGGATACCTCTTTATCAATGATGGTAAAGTTGTTGATGTTCACAATGTCTGGCATGATAAGAGAAATCGCAAACATTTTGAGCCTGTCTATAAGGATTTATGCGTACAACTGACCAAAGATTTGGGTGAAGTTATACTCAAAGATGAATTCAGCATGAGTCAGATGTCGAATCCGCTGGATGGTTTTGAGATTTTAGGTTACCATAATTATTTTATATTGTAGGAGTACTGTTGCCATGAAGAATTCAATGAAGCAACTTCATAAGTTTCCGCCGCTGGGTTTGACTTATTTCTGGTGTTTGAATGACTACTGTGACGATGGCATAATAGACCAGCAAATCGAGGAGTTCAGCCGGGCTCGGATAACAACAGTCTGCCTGCATCCGCGGGACGGGTTGCTGCTGCCCTATGGCAGCAGCGACTGGTTTGAGTTCATCCGCCGGACGGCTCTGAAACTTGCCGCAAAAGGAATTGAGATCTGGCTGTATGACGATGATCCGTATCCGAGCGGTAACGCCGGCGGCAGGATTGTGCTTGACCATCCAGAATTTATCGCCCGCAAAATTGTAATGTATCAGGCGTCGCCGGATGAAATCAAAGAAGACGGATTATGGATTTTTCCGGCAAAAGGGAAATTGCTGCTGTGTGCGCTGCTTGCCGGAGAGGACTCTGAACTGATTGAGGACAAGACCGGGAATGTTGGAATGGTCCGCCGTGACTGGAAGATGCTGAAAAGCTGGGATAGCAGATGGTATTATCCGGCAACGCCGCTTCATATTTCTGACCGGGCGATTGCAGATTCTCCTGAGTATGCGATTAAAACAGGAAAAATACCGGACGGGCAGAAGCTCGCCGCATTTACCGTCGAAGCGATTGAGGACGAGAGATGGGGATATTATGCAGACTCGCTTAATCCGCTGGCAACGGAAAAATTTATAGAATACACCCATGAGAAATACCTGCAATGCGCGGGGGATATGTTTGGCAATCAAATCACGGCGATATTTACCGATGAGCCAAAATTTCACTGTGCAACGCCTTGGACGCACGGCTTACTGGATGATTTTGAAACGGCATACGGCTATGATCTAAGATTGAGGCTTTTTGATCTCTTTTCCAATCTGGAATCGCCGCAAAGCATCCGTACCCGGCTGCATTACCGGGAATGGTGCGGCAGGCGTTTTGAACGGTCATGGCTTGAACCGGTTGCCGCCTGGTGCCGGAGTCACCGGCTGAAATTAATCGGACATATGAGCCCCGAAGATGATCCGGTAACGCAGTCGCTGTATCTTTCCAATCTGATGCCGCTGCAGAAGCATATGTCGCTGGCGGGACTGGATCTTATCATTCCGGCAGTCGGGGATAAAAATCATCCCATGATTAATGTGGGAATCGTTTCCGCGACTTCCTCCGCGCAGCAGCATGAACAGCCGGGCGTGATGAGCGAGTTACTCGCGTGTTCCGGCAATGACTTCACGCTGGAACAGGCATATAAGATATTGAACTGGCAGACTGTCATGGGAATGACCACTCCTGTAATTCATGCTATCTTTCATTCATTGAGAGAAGAACGGGAATTTGAATGTCCGCCGGATTTCAGCCCGTGGTCGAAATTTGGCGACGGTTTGCGCAAGTTCGCCGAAGAACTTAAGCCGGTTCAGGAAATACTGCTTGATGCGACTCAAATCGCGCCGGTCGCAATATTGTGGCCGATTAAATCATTTCATATGCTGAATCTGCCGTGGCAGGAGGAATCAGGCGGACTGAGAGAGGAATTGACCGGTTTGCTGCTTAAATGTCTTGAATTTCATGTCGGGATTCATTTTCTGGATGAGGCGGACTTTCAGCGCGCCATGCTGGAAAATGGAATATTAAGGATCGGAAAAGCCGCTTATTCTCATGTGATCGTGCCGGGTTCGACGGTCTGGTCCGGTAAAACCTGGGATTTGTTAGTAAAGTACAGCGGGGAAAAACTTCATGTCTATCAGTATGGAACCAGCCCGTGTTATCTTGAAAATATGACGGAAGTTGAACATATAGACATGCATCCGTTCAAAAGCTTAACCGCTGTAAACATAAAGACTGAATTGCCGGCATTGATGAAAGTATCTTCCGGCGACGCTGAAAACATCCGCGTCTCCGGCTGGATGAAAGATGGCTGTAAATACTATTTATTCTGTTATCTTGGCGATGGCGTCATTAGCGCGGAGGCGAATAATGAATCGCTGGAATTGTCAAGTAATAAAATCACGATAATCATGGGAGCGCAAACTGAAGTCTGCTTCCGTTCAAAGAAAGTTAAATGTCCTGGCAAGGCGAGACCGTTCCGCATATCGGGGGCTGCCCGCATATCGGGGGGCTGTCCACTTAATTTAACCATATTATCATAATTATAAGCACAAGTTATTAATTTTAAATAATAAAAAGCTATCTTTTTTTAATAAGGAGCTGTAAAGAAATAAACTTGACAAGTTTCGCGAAATATCCCGAAGTGATTT
>CAYMSF010000095.1:0-12553 GCA_964392985.1 uncultured Victivallaceae bacterium
TGTCGCCAAGAAAGATTGCCGGAGTATTTCCGCTGCGCTGATTGACGATTTTAAAATCGGCACCCGTAATCTGGTCAAGAAATGTTTTCAATTCTTTCGCGGCGAATGCCACCACCGGGCACGGCTTCCCGCCGATGACAATCTCTGCACGGGACTCGCCATTTTCCGCCAGCTTAAGCATTTTTGATGAATCAAGCGAACAGCGATGCCTGTCTGAAAAAGGCTCGCTTCCGGTTGCCGGCATGGCGGCAAATGAGAAGAGAGAGGCGATTATAATAACTAAATATAACTGTTTTTTCATTACTGTATCCTTGGTAAATAATCGTGTTTTAATCCGTAAATGTTTAATTCCCTGCTCCTCGTATTGTTTAACTCGAACCATTTTTATTTCCTGCCCGTCTGCAGTAAGTGGAAGTTATGGTGTAATACTCCGTTGCGCTGCATCAAAAATAATATTAACGGTTGGAAACCTCCGGTTTACCTTTGTCGTTACGGGATTCTACGGTAAGATGCGTAATCAGAACAGCGCAACGTGTTCCGGATTCCGGATTGTCTTCACTGATTTGCCGGGCTGCCAGCGGCATTATTTTTACAGTTTAAGCGTGCAATCAAGTTATTTATTTTACAGAATTGTAGCCGGATCTTTTGAGAACGGACACCAGAAATAGGATTTTGTCCGCGAACTCGTCCAGCCCGGCGAATATTCGTCCGGAATAGTGCCGAATTTCCGACCTTCAACGTGTCCATCCGCAAAAACTACATTGGCGCTGTTTTTAAATACGGTGGCTCCACCGCCATGACGATAACCGATCGGGTAGTTACCGGTTTGCTGCGACGTATCCGAATACGGGCCATTTACAGTGCTGATGCAGTCAGTCACCAGACAAGTTTCTGATACTCTTTTGAAGGCGGTGACTTTTCGCAATATATTTTTAGTAATTGTAGCGCCTACACCTCCGTTTGCGATTATATTGTTATAACCGTAAGTATAAATAGTCGTTGCAGAAACCGTCGCTTGAGATGGACAACTCATCGGACCACGTGTTGTTGTGGACAACGCGCCATAATATAGCCCAATACCAGCGTTAACTGTTTTAAGATAAGGCTGAAGGAATCCCTCGCCCTTTGCAGCTTTGTTCCAATGTTTATCCGGCGTATTGCCATATGTTCTTCCCACCGGCAGATTGTCATTGTTATCATTGTAATAAAACATAAATGCCTGACCAAATTGTTTCAGCATGTTGGCACACTCCGACGCCCTTGCTTTTTCTCGCGCCTTATTCAGGGCGGGAAGTAACATTGAGGCAAGGATTGCTATGATTGCTATCACGACGAGCAATTCTATGAGCGTAAATTTCGATTTTTGATTTTCCATGATACCTTCCCTTTTCTGTTATGTTATGTTGTTATTAATGTTGACAATTCAGTTTCATGCATCGTTGATTCGCGTTCGATGATCCGTGCTTTGAATATCTGCTGTCCTGGTCTGAACTCGTCTTTCAGCAGTATCCGTGCAGCAACCCTGCCAATCTCGTCGCATGAAAAATCCAAGCTGGAAAGAGCAGGAAACGCCTGCTGATTATAGTTAATTTCGTCACTTGCCATGATTTTTACGCTTTCAGGCAGACCAAGACAGTAATTCAAAGAACGCTGCGTCCGCAGTCTGTAAACTAGCAGTGGGTCAAGTAGCAATCCGTCAAAATGATTCTTCTTGTAAAAATCAGCAATTACTTCGCCAATTGTTTTATTGTTAATATTTGACGGGTCTATCCATGCGGCATATTGAAGTCCGCATTGAGCCATTCCGGATTTATAACCATGCAGCACCGGATGGTCTTCTTCTTCAATGTTACTTTGTGCCAGAGCGATCCGGCGGCAGCCGCGTTCCATCAAAAATTTAACCGCCTCCCCCATTGCGCTGATACGATCCTTGCTTAAAACAAACCAGTTCGCAAGGTAATCGGTATATTGTTTAAAATGATAAGTCTGGTGTTCAATAAAAGCCACCTTGCAGTCGCGTTCTTTAAACAGCGGAAATAAATCGCAATACCAGTAGTCGTCCACCAGCACCCTGCTGTCTGAGTTAATAAAATCCAATTGTTTCCAATCAATATCATGGCGATAGTTGGTCGGAGAAACCGTCACCGTCTGTACCCGGCAGTTATGGTCAAAGGCAATTTGCGAGACGCCTTTAAGCATCTGGTGGGTATGCAGTGAGTATGGGGATTGAATAGTATCGCTGATAAAATTAGCGCAAGGCAGCAGAAATGTGATCGGAACGCCCGGTTTTTGCGGCTTCTGCACAAAAGACCCCTTGCTGGTAAAACGGCTAAGCAAACCTTCCTCCACTAGTTTGACCATCACCTTGGTCATTGTGGCACGTGCTACGCCAAATTCAGCACATAAATTACGTTCCGTCTGAAAACGGGCACCTTCCGGCAATTCGGTCAACCGTTGGCGCAATGTTTCCAGTATTTGCTGCTGAACTGTTTTTCCCACAACATTACTCATCATCATATCTTTCAAATATTGTTTGGTATATACCAAGATTATAACATAAAATCAATTGATTGTCAATACTCTATTAATAAAATTAGCAAAAAATACTGAAAATATTTAAAAATATTTAATGAACATCCCATGTAAGACGAAACCGCCAAAAGTCCCGTACTCAGAACAATAATGATAAACGAGGGATTTCGCTGAGTACAAAAAGCTACCAAATTTATTGGGCGAATTTGTACAGTTTGACTTTTGGCGGGTTCGTCATGTAACGCTAAAGTTTACTGATTATTTCAGCCGCCGTTTGCTCATATATGGCCTGCCATTCCGGCGCCAGTAAGCATTCGGTCACCTCATAACCGCCTTTGTCGTAATAGTCGGCGGGTGCGCCGTAATGCAGGTAGCCGTTGGAATACGCCGCCATAAAAGTGTGCTGATAAGGCGAGGCCTTTTTTACATTCAAGCCTACCTCAACCAGCATTTCCGCAGGGGAACTGATTAAAACGCAATCCCCGATTCTGATCCCCATCACCTCTGCATCAACCGTAGTTTCCCCTGATTTTTCATTTATCTCCAGATGCTTCTGCAGCGTGGCAATATCGTCCTGAATTCTGGCCAGAGTTTCCATCGCCTTAATATTCTTAAGATATTTCTCAAGATATTTCCGGTTAAATGAGTCCATGGCGGAAGTGGATTCAGTCCCGTGGCCGGAATCAGACGGGCAGTCCGGTTTGTGCTTGTATTTCATGTACAAGGGCAGAAAACTCTTAAAATTAAGACTGGTGAAGCGTAGTGATTCAAGCAATGCGGTTTGTTCCTGCCGTAATGCGTTAATCCGTTCGGGGATGTCGGTACGTCTGGGCAGTTTGATTATTGCGGAAACGACCTTGAGCATCGCAGTTGTTGTCTTGATTTCACCTGATGCTTTCAAGGTGCTGTGGCCAAGCATGGTGCCGAGCTGTTCAACATCCCGCGGACGGCTGAAGTCCTTGAAGGTCACATCGCAGACATCTCCGGCGGCGCCTTGCAGGAACAGCGCCAATGCGCCATTACCCAGGTTATCCTCAATGGCTTTCGAGGCATAACCCGGCAAGTTTGCCGTAATATGTCCCTGATAATCACCAAACAACAAATGACACGCGAAATTGTACACTACCGCCAGCGGTGTTCCGTCCAGACGGTCGATACGGATAATGCCGATTTCAGAATCAAGCGGTCCGAATCCTGCAATCTCTTCTTCCGGTGGAGACGGATTGGTGTGGCGGATAGTCCAATGTTTGCCGTTCTTCAACCGGAGTGTCCGGTTCATCGAAATCCGGTCTTCGCGTCCGGAGTCGGAGCCGACGCGGACTTCAACCATATTTTCCTGCGCCCGGCGCACGGCGTCAAAGGTTCTGGCGACCTGTTCGTCATCACTGCATAACATACGCCCCGGCGGGTGAGTATGCGAGGCATTGACCAGAACATTGCAACCGGGTATTTTCAGTTCGCGTTCAAGCCGTTCCCTTAAATTAGGCAGGAAATCCTCCCCGACATCCGGCAGCATGCCCTGACTGATTTTTCTGCCGCCGATCGCCGTTACATCCATGGTAATGATAACAACTTTCGTTTTGCCGTCATCCAGTACCAAAGCTTTGGCATACAACGGGTCATTAATTATAACGCCCGGCTCACAATTAGTGATATCGCTTTTGGCCACACCGGCGCAAAGTATATTATTTGCCATTTTATCTGTCCTCACATTCAATGGCTTTAAGGTACTCCACAAAAACATTTTTTATAATATTATAATCATTTTTTGTAAATTTTCTAAAGACGGGCTTTACAAAACTCCGGTGCTGATAAAGGTTTTCCGCCTGATAAAGGCATGGGATTCCAATGGTAAGCTGTTCCTCAAGTTCCGTCATGTAATCATCGTCAATGGAAAATCTCAAATTGCCGTCAGTATCGACAGGTTTGCCCTTCATGGCAATTTTTACAATATCGGCTCTTTCGCGCAGAGTGTCGACCGGTCTGCCGTAAACGGTATAAAGATCGCCAAGTCTGACCATGTTGCATGCATCGCGAAAATAGGGATTGGCGATGTAAAGCGAGATAAGGGCATCTTTTTTGACTGCAAGCGCCTTTTGATAAATTGTTTCAATATAGAGGTGCTGCAATTCGAAGCCATAGACTTCGCCATAAGTTTTAACGCCCCTGCCGCAGGGTATGCCATCCGTACCGTCTATCTTCAGTCCATCGGCGTTCAAACCGCCGGGAGCGGAACCCAGCATATACGCAATACCATCCTCCAGTATTTTCCGGTATCCCGGATTGGTAGGGTCCATGGCGACAGGTTTGCCGTCTTTTGTAATGCAGAAGTTCGCATCAACTCCTTCCGTCGTCCATGCCTGCATCCAGAGCAGAACTTTTATTCCGCGCGCATGACAGCGGTCAATGAATCCTCGCATATCCGGCCATTTGTGTTCATCCACGTTGAACAATGCCAGTTTCTGCTGCCACTTTGCGTCAATAATCAGTGTGCCGAAGGGAATCTGATGTTTGCTCAGAATCTCTATCCACTTTTCATGGTTCTCCTGAGTGCATTCGTCCATTATGAAACTGCCGCGTTCCAATTGCTCTTTGGAAAGGGTTTTGGCAATCACCTTCTTCCTGCCGAGTGACACTTGTTCGTGCCAACCGCAGAATATCGGTTTCAGATGCCATGGATATTTTATTTTTCCGGAATCTGCTTTCGTGATGGCTTTTCTCTTTTCCAGCAGCTTGCAATAATCGGCAATGGCGGCAAGTCTGTTCCTGGAAAAACCGATGCAGATACTTGGACTTCTCCATTCGCCGTCAACCTTCAAACGCCCCGAATAATTTACGGAAAAAGACTGGGTATTGAGTATGCTTTCACTTTCGCGCTCCATTTCCGGTGGCTTGTGGTTGAAGTCGAACGAATCAAAGGTGTTGCCGCCTTTTTCGACAACCAGCCCACTCCAGATCTTCACGCCGGAATCATGTCGCGAGAACATATACATGAACGGGCCGCTGCACAACGAATGCCCCCAATGCGTAGTGTCATTATTGGCGCTGATACTGAAAAACTCATTCGGGAAAAGTTCCTTTTTAGTAAGGAAATTCGTGCATCCGGGAATGAACGTATCGAATCCCGGCACTGAACCAAAAAGCTGCTCATCAACTATTCCGGTGAAATAGTAAACACGGTCAATGATGTTTTTGCCCTGGACTTTTACGTAATATTCCACGTTGTCTTTACTGAAAATCACATAAGCTTTTTTATCCTGCCAGACCGTGCTTTTGAAATTAATTTCAAAAACAGTATTGCCATTTTCGTCATCAATCTTTTTTATGGTCGGTGTTCCGATGGTTTTATCAACCGCGTCTATCGTATCCACCCGGCATAACGGGGTAAACCAATAATAAAAATTTCTGTCTTCAGCCAAATGTATCCGGAACTGCTCAAAGTTTTCCGAGTAGTGATATTGATATTTATCATTCATGTTCTGATGTCTTTATTATGATTAATTAACGGTCCACTTGATGGATGCGGACCAGGTCTGTCCGGGAGAAAATTTAACTTTCCCGAAGACCGGTTCGAAAGTAGAAGCTTTCTGTTTACCGGAATCCCAGAAAATAAGACAATACAGCTCTTTAGCCGGATCAATTTCGGCGGAGAGCACTGTTTTACTCCAGGGTGCGGTAAATACGGTTTTCGGACCGGTTATGGTCGATACGCTCTGCATATTGAACGCGCTTTCCAGGTCTTTATCGGGACTGGCGGCGAAACGATACAGTTTACAGATGAACAACCGCGGGAAAATTTCCGGTTTATCCTTGTTCAACATTGCCGCCTGACCGCCGGCGCCATTCCTGATCTCAAACAATCCCGGCATATTGTGCCAGCGGAAAGAGAAGTTTATCTCTTGTTTTGTCTGATTGATGACTTCGGAAGTAAGGTTGAAACCATTTGAGGCGATATCGTAAGTTTTGCGGATTAAAATTCCGGCAAGGTAATGATTGTCAGCGGCTGTAATCTCTCTTTCCAGCGTAATACTCAAACCGCTGCCGGTTTTAGCCTGGGCAACAACTTTATACGGGGTATTGATGGAGCAGACAGCTTTATCCGGCCACCAGAACGCATCCACAGCCAGTCCGGTTTTTTCATCCTGACTGACTAATTCATCCTTGCCGTTTGTCCAGCTCATCAATCTGCCCCCTGTCGCCGGATCAATGGCAAGTATCATATCGCCGGTTTTAAATTCAATGACAGGTTTTCCCGCAACCGTTTTTTTAAGGCAGGAAACGCCGGCATTGCTCATCTCCTTGATGCCGGAATAATCCGGCATCCCGAGTTCTTTTTTCGTCTGTAGTTGTTTGGCGGAAACCAGTTCCCGCTCGCGCTGAATTGCGTTGACAATCGCCGGCAGCCGTTCTTTCATCACATTATTGATCAATTCCGGGGAAATAATTTCGCCGTAGTTTTTTCCGGCCTCATAATTTTCCAGCACATAAAAATTCCAGCGCAAAGCCCCGACCTGCAGCAGCACACCTTTTTGCAATTCGGCTGCCGTCAAGGCGATATTGCCATTTGCATCGGCGTAGCAGAGTTTTTTATCCGGCTGAGTCAACACATACTTCTGGTCATTGTCTAAAGCGCCGATTTTCAGGTTGAAGAAAATTTCTCCCTTCATCCAGAAATTACCGACGGCAATCATGACGCGATTATCAAGTTCATAGCTGACACATTGCAACAGTGACGCATTGGCCAGATCAGGAAGTTTTTGCAGAAAGTTACCGCCCTCAATCCACGATTCCGGAAAATTGGCAGCGGGCAACGGACTTGCCACCATAACATTCGCCGAGAAGTTGCGCTTTCCTTTAAACACATAATTTTCATACGCGGCAATCAATGAATTCGCGCCGGCCAGTTCGCCCCAGTAGCGTTGATCATAACCGCGCGGGAAGTAGTAAGCGAACACGCCTTCCCAGCCGTTCAGGAAAAAGCAGAGATATTCGAAACTGATCGCTTCCGGTTCCGTCACCCAGTCATTAAGCTGATAACCGTGCGGGAATGCAATCAGTTTTGGCCGTTGTGTCTGGTCAGGAACTCTGTCCGCGATAAATTTCTTGATATCACGTGCGGCAATGAACGTAATCAGATGGATGCCGGTATAATATTCATAAGGTTTGTTGAACGGCTGGAAAATATAAGGGCCCCAGACTTCGAGCCACGGCAATTTGGTCAGGTAGTCCGCCGGATTATATTGTCCGCCTTCGCTGTTGGAACTTTCGATGAAATGGCTCCAAGCCACTTCCGGCATAAAGTGAGAATCTTTCCCGCCTTTCTTGCCCAGTTCGTTAATAGTTTTCTCAAATGTCTCCATCATCATGCCATGCTGTTGGCTACGGAATTTAATCCATGTGTTACGATAAGACGTAATAATTGACGCCGGCCATTTTTTTTCCACTTCTTCCGGCGGGAGTTTGCTGTATTGGATGAACTCCGCTTTGCAACGGGTGCAGAAACAGCCTTTGAAGTCATACATGTACGGTTCCCAGTTCGGCATGATATTGTCGGCCGTATCCTTGCCGACCAGAAATTTTTCCAGCATCGCGACAACGTGCTCTTTATAGTACGGTCCCTGCTTATACACTTCCACCGGGCAGATTGCCTCAGCCGGTTTATTATACGGCGTACCGTCAGCCAGACGGAAAAACGCATCTTCACTCTTTTTCGCCTCGCCTATCCGGTAACCATCCTGCAAATACCCGGGCTGAACATAACGCGGAATTCCTGCTTGTTTAAATTCATCCGCCAATGCCTTGGCAGAGACGCCGTGCACACTGTTAAATCCGTTACCAATGTAAAAAGAGATAAAATCTTTGGCGCCCGCCTCTGAAAAATCACTTTCACGGGATAGCATTGTCGCAGAGCGGAATATTTTGGGAGTATTACCGGATGATGCCGGAATTATTTTGAGATTAAGTTTTTCCGGAGCACTGCGATAACTGCCGTCCTCTACCCAATATTCCGCAGGATAAAGTTTTTCACTTGCGGCTGAATCTGTCTTCAACAATACCGATGCAGTATGATAAGAACTGTAAAATTCCTTACTGATGTTGCTTCTAAGTGCACTGACATCAATTTTATAAGTGATATTGCCGTCAGTATCTTTTTTTGTTTCGCCGATTTTAAGTATATTGCGAACATCAACTAATTTAAATGTATCCGGAACTTTCAGATACAACACCGGCAGGTCAAGTTTCTTCGCATTTTCATTGCGGAACGCGAAGACCAGTATTCCCGGTTGATTTGAGCCCAGACAGAAAATATTATCAAGAAAGGCAAACGGTATAAGTTTGACGGTTACGCCATCCTCCATTTGCACCTTTCTGACTTCAACATCATCCAGAAAGACCTGACCACAACCGTAGAGCGCCAGGGAAATAAATATCAAACGGGTTCCAGCCGGAGCCACAAAATTGGTCGAATTGCTCTGCCAATCCGGCTTCAGGGGGAATCCAACCTCAACATCCCCCAGTTGTTTGCCTTGCGACCGCTCTGTATTGTTGTAACACATTACAAACGCACGCAGACTGTTTAAACCCGGAGAATTTTCATATTTCCCTCTGGATTTGAAAGTTAACTGATACTTAACCGGTCCTGTAGTTTCCGGGACAATAATACTCTGATTAATCCGGTTGGAAATCTCCGGTTTACCTTTGGCGTCACGGAATTCGTTCACAGCCAGAGGCGTAATCAGAAGAGCGCAGCGAGTTCCAGATGCCGGATTGTCTTCACTGATCTGCCGGGTTAACAGTGGCATTATTTTTTCTTTCAACACATCGCCGTCTTTCTGATGAACATAAAAAGCACCAGTCCAATTATTCATCGGAGGTTGCTTCAAATCAACTTTCACATTTTCAAAATCACTGAATTTCAGTAGATTCTCACCTTGTTGCGCCGCCTGTTCAGACTTGCAGTTGGCAAGATCAACACTGACCCCGCCGGCATCAAGTTTTTTCACCGCAGAAGCATTAACAGATTGAGCGCAGAGATTGCCGGGTAATATGAACACAGAAAAGACGCAGAAAAGCAACAAGCAGGATTTTTTCATAAGCCTCAAAATTTATGGTTATAGAATGCAATTTATTTGTTTAATCGGGTTAAATACCGACAGGGGTGGGAGATTCGGGTTTATCCGTTGTGGTGTTTTACGGTATAAACCCGAAAGGCTGTTTTATTACTGCAACTGTTTGAGTTCAACATCATCCAGAAAGACCTGACCGCAACCGTAGAGCGCCAGGGAAATAAATATCAAACGGGTTCCGGCCGGAGCAACAAAATTAGTCGAATTGTTCTGCCAATCCGGTTTCAGGGGAAATCCAACCTCAACATCCCCCAGTTGTTTGCCTTGCGACCGCTCTGTATTGTTGTAACACATTACAAACGCACGCAGACTGTTTAAACCCGGAGAATTTTCATATTTCCCTCTGGATTTGAAAGTTAACTGATACTTAACCGGTCCTGTAGTTTCCGGGACAATAATACTCTGATTAATCCGGTTGGAAATCTCCGGTTTACCTTTGGCGTCACGGAATTCGTTTACGGTAAGAGGCGTAATCAGAACAACGCAGCGGGTTCCGGATGCCGGATTGTCTTCACTTATTTGCCGGGTTACCAGTGGCGTCATTTTCGTTCTCAACGCCTCGCCATCTTTCTGATGCACATAAAAAGTGCCGGCCCAGTTATTCATCGGCAGTTGCTTCAAATCGACTTTCACGTTTTCAAAATCACCGAATTTCAACAGATTCTCAACCTGTTGCGCCGCGACATTGCCAACTATTACGAATGCGAACAGCCCGCCGGACAATAACAAATGTGTGTACTTCATAAGAACCTTTCTTTTTAAAGTTTAAGATTGCAATCAAGTTATTTATTTTACAGAATTGTTGAAGGATCTTTTGAGAACGGACTCCAGAAATAGGATTTGGTCTGCGCGAAGGTATATCCTGGCGAATAGGCATCCGGAATTGTACCAAACTTACGGGCTTCAAGATGTCCATCCACAAAGACTACATTGGCACTGTTTTTAAATACGGTACCACCGCCGCCATGACGATAACCGACCGGGTAGTTACCGGTTTGCTGCGACATATCCGTATAGGGGCCATTTACAGTGCTGATGCCGTCAGTCACCAGACAAGTTTCTGATACTCTTTTGAAGGCGGTGACTTTTCGCAATATATTTTTAGTAATTGTAGCGCCTACACCTCCGTTTGCGATTATATTGTTATAACCGTAAGTATAAATAGTCGTTGCAGAAACCGTCGCTTGAGATGGACAACTCATCGGACCACGTGTTGTTGTGGACAACGCGCCATAATATAGCCCAATACCAGCGTTAACTGTTTTAAGATAAGGCTGAAGGAATCCCTCGCCCTTTGCAGCTTTGTTCCAATGTTTATCCGGCGTATTGCCATATGTTCTTCCCACCGGCAGATTGTCATTGTTATCATTGTAATAAAACATAAATGCCTGACCCAATTGTTTCAGCGTGTTGGCACACTCCGACGCCCTTGCTTTTTCTCTCGCTTTATTGAGTGCAGGCAGCAGCATGCCCGCAAGTATGGCTATGATGGCTATCACCACAAGCAACTCTATTAGCGTGAACGACTTGTGACTTTTTGACGTCTTCATTTAGCTTTCCCTTTCGGTTGTATTTGTTTTAATCTGTTCTGTCCAGGCTGGTAATTGGTTTTGGCTTTAATCTTCCTGTTTTCAACAAAACGCCCTTTGTGTTATGAGGTTTATTTTTAGCGCATGATTCTTTGATAATTAACTCCGGTTTTATACTTATTTTATGGTTCTTTACCGGTTCGTTTTTCAGTTGTTTATCTAATAGCTCCAGGCATAGTCCGCCCAGTTCATCAAGTCTGTTATTAAAAGTGGTTAAAGCAAAGGAAGATGAGCCGTTCAGCATATTGCCGTTGCCGATTACCGACAGGTCTGACGGTACTTTCAGCGATTTTTCCGCAGCAGCTTTGATTACGCCACAGGCGATATAGTCTTCCAGCGCAAAAACGGCAGTCGGAATTTTGCCGGCTTGAATCAAACCGGAGAAGACAACGTAACCGCCGTCTTCGCCGTACTCACAGGACTTGAAGAAACTGTCATCCACGTCAAGATTAAGTTCATTCATCGCATATTTGTACGCCGCATAGCTTATTGGCGTACTTCTGGCATAGTGAGGTCCTGCCAGCACACATATTTCCTTGTGACCTAAACCATGCAAATATTTAATAGCCTGGCAAGTTGCGCTGAAATTATCCACAGTTACGCTGAATAATTCCTCCCCGTAGATGTCGTTGTTCGCCAGGACAAAAGGTATTTTGTTCTGCCGGAGCAGAAAAACCGAGCTTTGCGGCAGTTCAGTCAAGACAATAAGCCCATCAAAATCTTCATTATGGATGAAATCGTTAATCGAGTAGTTGTTGATACAGAATATTTTCAAATTGCATTTAATCGTTTTGGCTTTATCGGATACGCCTTTGATAATCTTCGCCATGTACGGATGGTCAATATTATCAAAATCGGCCAACAATATCCCGATGCAGGGGACTGAGGATTTTCTTTTTTTTCCGGATGCTGTACGTTCGATTCCCTTTCGAAAATCGCTTACCAGTGTGCCTTTGCCCTGTACTGTATATACAATCCCTTCATGAACCAGATCGGTAATGGCTTTAACTGAAGTATTGCGACTGGTGGCAAACAACTTCGCCAACTGATTGACAGAGGGGAGAGCGTCTCCGGGCTTATATTTGCCCTGTTTAATCTCTTCTTTTAAAATATCTTTTATCTGTTGATATACTGGAATGCTCATCTTAACCTTCTTAAATTATGGTTTACCATAACACTTATTATAGTATATTATTTAATTTTTGTCAAGTAAAATCACTCCGTTTCAAAAAAAAAGAAGGAAAATATTTGAGGTAATTTCAAAAGTAAAAATTAAAAAATGAGGCAGAAAATCAAGTAAATGTA
>CAYMSF010000096.1:0-12537 GCA_964392985.1 uncultured Victivallaceae bacterium
AGTTATATCTGGTTTGTTCAGTAAGAATTAAAAGAAAAGTTAATTATGAATGCGAGATTAATGTGCGCGCCTCTTTTAATGATAAAAATTATTATTGGATTATTCCGTTCGGCTACGGTTATTATCCGGCATCAAAAACACTGCCCGGAGAAGTATTTAAATTGACGCTTCCACTACCGGCTGACTGGACAGGAATTTCATCAGCGGCAATCAAAATTCAGGAAAAGAAGTAATGCAACCTGAACATTTGAAACTATTGCTGGACGTTTAAATGCTCTTTCTCATTGTCGGGATTATTTCCCGCCATTTGTCTGAAGCCTGGGTTGTTTTGTAATAATTCCTGGAACGAACCGGAAACAATAGTGCCATTCTGCATGAAATGGATCGTATCGCAGTGTTGCAGTGTCGTCAACCGGTGGGCAATGATTAAAATAGTTATTTTGCCGGAAATTGTATTGATAGCCTCTGTAAACGCGCTTTCAGTAAGATTGTCGAGAGAGGCTGTCGCCTCGTCCATAACCAGTACTTCCGGATTGTGATAAAGTGCCCGTGCTATCCCGATTCGCTGGCGTTCCCCGCCGGAAAATCTGGCGCCGTGTTCGCCGACAATTGTGTTGACTCCCTCAGGAAGTTGTTTAATCAGACTGTCTAATTGCGCGATTGTTATTACTTCAGCCAGGCGGTTGTCGTCAATTTTTTCTTCCGGAATTCCGAACGCTATATTTTTTCTTATAGAATCGTCACAGATGTAAATATGTTGTGGAATATAGCCGATTTTTCGTTGCCATCCGCAGATATTCCGCTTGATGTCGATACCATCAACGGTAATTACTCCTGATGAAGGTTCAAGTAAGCCAAGAATAATGTCTATCAATGTGGTTTTGCCAGTTCCGGATGCTCCAGCGAAACCAACCATACTATTTTTATTGATTTTCAGGTTGATGTTTTCCAGTATATTGACGGTTGTTCCCTCATAGTGGAACGTTATCGCGTTAAGACATATTTCTGAATCGAATTTTATTTCAGGCGCATCGGGCGAGGTGACTGCGCGTATTATTCGCGTGCCATATTTGATGTCCGCCAAAATCTCGTGCAGGGCAGGGGCGCTGTTGCGCAACATTGAAACCTGAGTACTGATGCGATTAGCCGAAGGCATCATGCGTACCGCCACTATGGCGAAAATGGACAGGCTGGTTAATATCAGTTCAGCTTGCAGACCGATGGTCAATGCAATAATAATCATTGCAGAAACCGTTACAATCATCGCCGTTTCAATATATATGTTTGATGTTCGTATATAGACATGTTCCTCGAAACTGATCAATGCAACATTTTTTTGTTTTGCTGAAAATTCATGGAGAAAATAGCTTTCTCTACCGGAAATAATTGCCTCTTTAATACTACCCAGTCCCTGGTTGATATGCAGTATCGCCTTTTCTTTATTTTCCATTTTGCGCAATCCGAGAATATGCATTCTGCGTTTTATCAACATGTAGAAAATCAGCGTGAATCCACCCATAGTAAGCGCAATAAAGATAAAGAATTTAGGATTGAACCAGAACACAAACGCTGAAAGCACGGCTATAACCATCAATTCAGATACAATGATTATGGCAGGGCTGACAACCCCGAGAATAATTGTTTCAATTATTTGCAGATTGCGCATTAAATGCGAGGTGTTTCTACGCAAATGAAATGAGTAGGGGGCATAGAGATAAAGTTTAAATAATTGTTCCTGTAATGACCACATTTTTAAAAACGCAAAACGTTGCTGCAACGCGACATTTGCCATAATAATGCTGTTCTTGCCAATGAAAACCACCGGCAGGATTATTGACGCATACATCAGGATTTCAGTTTTGGAGCAACCCCGCAGGCATCCGAACAACGTTTTAAGCGTTCCGTCCTGGGTAAGCTCTGCCGGACTGAACAGTATAATTATGAGAGGAACAAATACGCCGATACCGATTAAATCAAGCAGGGCGCAAATGAAGCTCATCACAACCAGTACACTAAGCATCAATTTGTCGCGTTTCGAGGTGAATAACTTGAGCATTTCTTTGAAAATGTAAATCATATTATCTCTTTTTGTTGGTGCTATACAATAAATATGTTATCTGCAAATGCCTGTTTTATTTAAATTATACAACTTATTCTGAATGAAAATATTAACGGTCAGTCTGCTTAACAGATTTTAAATTATTTTGTGCCAGTCTATACGACTCACTGGTGCCGATGTCGATAAAACTACCTTTACTCTGATAGCCGTATAATTCGTTCATTATAATGAGTTGAGGAAAAAATTGTTTTTCCAGGGAATATTGGCATCCTGACGGTATGCTTTCAAGCAGTTTTTTTTTCAGCAGATATATTCCGGCGTTGATGGTTCCGCCTCCGCTGTTTTTGCCTTTTTCATTAAATGCGGTAATCCGCTGATTGTTGTCAATGCTAACCATTCCGTAACGGGAAACATCATCAACGCCGGTCAATAACATTAATGCTTTATAATTATTGCTGAAATACGTATTGGAGAAAGTATTCAATTCACAGTCAATGAATGAGTCCCCGTTCATAACGAGAATGTCAGGAGATTCTGCCAGCGATATGGCCTGCCTGACGGCACCTCCTGTGCCCAGAGGTGTTTCCTCACGGGAAAAAAGTATTTGAGCGTTTGTGGTATAATTCTTAAGTGCAATCGTGACTGTTTCGTGCATGTGTCCGGTACAAAAAATCAGCCTGTTGACTGCCAGTTCCTGCAACTGGTCAAGCAGAAAAAATAAAAATGGTCTGTCATTAACCGTTGCTACTACTTTCTGCCGGTCGGATACTGAATTTTTCAACCTCGACCCCAGTCCGCCGGCCAGAATCATTACGTCCACCTTTTTTACTGAGTTCAATGGCATATTTTACGTTTCAACCTCATTGAAGTAATGTCCTGAATATGTTTCCGCACTTGAATGCCAAACTTTTCTTCAAGCATGCGAAGATAAGCAGGATTACTGAAATATTCATGGAAAGCGTTGTCCCGGAAACTTAATATTTCACTCGCGGCGAGCGCCTCATTTCTTAGCGGAAGCGTTTCGTATGAATGCTGGGAATAGCCAATCCAGTTCTGCGGCAGTTCCCATCCGTTGGCAATCGCAAGATTATAAAGTTTTGAACCGGGGTATGCCATCGCTGCATAAAAATTAGCAAATTCACAGTTGAGTTCTTTCGCCATATCCAGCGTTTCCTGCATCGTGGCAATGGTATCATGCGGCAGGCCGAAAATATAATTGCCGATGACTCTTATTCCGGCGGCTTGAATTTCACGGACGACGCTTTTAATGTCATTCCTGCGCATATTTTTAGACGCCCCGTCACGAACGGCCGGATTGGCTGATTCGATTCCAAGCGCAAGCCAGTTTACTCCAGCCTGTTTCAAAATATGCAGAGTTTCCGGATGCACGGTGTCCACTCGTGCGTATGCCCAGATATTTAAATCATAGCCCCTGGCGATGATGCCGTTGCAGATTGACATGTAATGTTCTTTTTTCAGCACAAACAACTCATCGACAATTTTTAAATTTTTAACGCCATACTGTTCGACGAGAATCCCAATTTCATTAAGCACATCGTCAGGTTCGCGGTAACGGATTGCCGGCCGGTCAAATGGAGCATTGATGCAACAGAATGCACAATTGAACGGACAGCCCAGACTGGTGTAAATCGCCCCGTAGGGTTTGCGATGTTCAATATCATCAAAACAGTGCCAGTTATGGGCACGGTAGAGTTGCATCGGCAACATATCCCATGCTCCGGCCGGCAGATAATGGCTGAGATTCTGAACCATAGGAAGGCGCGCAGTATGGTGAATTGACCGGTTCACATCGCGCCACCACAATCCGCCGATATCAGCATATTCGGACTGTTTATTCTTTAACTTTGTCAGTAATAACTCCAGCGTGATGATGCCCTCGCCATCCAGCACAAAATCAACATTTTCTTCATTGATTGTGCGCTCCGGCAGTGCGGACGGGTGAAGTCCGCCAATTGCCACTTTGAATGTTCCGTGTTTGCTTAATTCAGTACATATTTTACCGGCGGCATCCATATTTTGTGTCGATGCTGATGGCTGTGAGCCGTAAACTATGACTCCTGCGAGTATCGGCGATAAAGCTTGAGTCCTCTCTGCCGTTTCCTGCGGTGAGATATTTTCTGCATTCGCGTCTATAATTGCTACACTATGGCCTTGTTGACGCAAATAACCGGCAATCACGGCAATCCAGAACGGTGGTTCAATGGCGGCAACTTCGATGCCCAGGGATTGGAATACCTGTTTGCGGTCACCGGGATTAATTAACACAATATCACAGGCGTTTTTCGTCATGCTAATTTCCTCACCACATCCAAGGTACTCTGAATACCGGCATGATAATTTTCCAGTAACTGGTCGCGACTGCCCAGTTCAAAATGGTAATTGTCGCTAATTCCAATGGCTCTAAATCTGAAAGATAAATTAAAATCATTTTTAAGATTTAATAGCAGCGAGTCCAATCCGGCTTTGCCGGTGAATCCCTCTTCCATGGAAACAACCGAGTCGTATTTTTTTAATATTTCCGCTAATCCAGGCATATCAAAATTTTTCAGCCGGAAAATATCAATAACTGATAGATTAATGCCTTCAGCAGCCATGATTTTCTGGACATTAATAGCCTGTGTCGTCATATATCCTGTTGTTACCAGACAGATGTTTTCACCAGTGATTAACTGGTTAAAGCCGCGTTCATGGAACGGTTTTGTCTCTTCCCGGTATATTGCCGGCGCCGGCTGACTGTCGAATCGGAGATATTTAGGACGCTGACAATTAATTGTAAAATCCACCATATCCTGTGCCATAACCCAGTCGGCCGGGGATAACACTTCAAGGTTGGGCAGGGTACGCATAATGGAAATATCTTCGATGGAATGATGCGTCGGTCCGGAGACGACATAACTAAACCCGGCGCCGACACCAATTAAATTTACATTCATGGTTCTGAGCTGTGACATCAACGCCAGATTGACCTTGACCTGTTCATAACAACGCATAGTGATGAAAGGGGCGATGGCATACGCATAAACATTAAATCCTTCGAGTGCCAGACCTGCCGCTACGTTTATCAGATTTTGTTCCGCAATACCAACGTTGATAAACCGTTCTGGAAAATTATTTCTGACGTGGTCTAACACCGGTGAACCGAAATCGGCGGTCAGGAAAAAAATTGAACTGTCCTGCTTCATTTTTTCCAGGAGTGCCGTGAGGAAAGCATCACGCATTGTTTTGTTTGGAGCCGTTGACATCATTTCTCCTCCAGCAGCAAGTCAATTTGCGCGGCGGACAGGGACTTGATATGGCTGAGTTTATCATTCTCCAGCGATCCACCGCCTTTGCCCTTGATTGTATGTGCGATTACTACCTTGGGTTGTCCATTGCAAGTGTGCCGGAATTTTTGTAAAACTGCATGTACCTTACCAACATCATGACCGTCAACATCTTCAGCAAGCCAACCGAACGCCCTGAATTTTTCTGCCAGTGGCGAGTGGTCAATGATTTCGGAACAGAAGTCCAGCATGGAAATTTTGTTGTGATCAACAATCATCGTCAAATTATCCAGCCGGTGATGCGAGGCAAACATGATAGCTTCCCAGTTTGAACCTTCATAAAGCTCCCCGTCTCCGGTAAGGACAAAGACTTGTGACAGCGATTTTTTTCTCTTCAGTCCGATGGCAATACCGCAACCGACACCTGCTCCGTGACCTAATGAACCATTGATGGTTTCGTAACCCGGAATTACCGGATCGGGAATACTGCCGAGAAATGAACCTGGTTTGCCAATTTTTTGCAACTCTGACGCCGGAAAAAAGTTTAAATCAGCTAATATCGGGTACATAGAAATTGACCCATGCCCTTTGCTGATGAGAAAACGGTCGCGGTCGCTCCATTGCGGTTGCGCCGGGTCGAATTTAAGAATTTCCCCATAATAGAGTGCAACCAGAATTTCAATGCATGACAACGATGACGCCACTCTTGTTTCCGGAGCGAGCCGGTGCAATAACAGAGTTTCGCGCCAAATTTTTCTGGCTTTATCTTGCAGAAGTTGTGACAATTCTGGCGTCATTTATACATTGCTGTATTTACTGTTGTTGAGAATGGTGAAACCTTTGATAAGTTCCTGAATCCCGTCATCAAGCGAAAATGCCGGTTTAAATCCTGTTGCTTCAATTTTTTCATTTGACACAATGTAGTCGCGTTTGTCCGGATCTTCACCGAGCGGCGCCTCAATATAAATAAATTTAGGCAAATGCGTTTTTATTTTATCGCAAAGTTCCAGTTTGGAAATATTGGCATCAGACAATCCAACATTATACGGTTCACTTTTCATGGTATCAAAGTTTGCCATGACATGCATAAACGCACGGGTAACATCCATGATATGAATGTAGTTGCGCTTGAAATGTCCTTCAAAAATTACCACTGTCCGGTCGGTTACAGCGCGATACACAAAGTCATTTACCAGCAGGTCAAGCCGCATTCTCGGACTCATGCCGAAAACTGTCGCCAACCGCAAACTGACTGTATTTTCACGCGCTAACGCAATCTCTTCCGCTTCAACTTTGACTTTGCCATAGAGCGATATCGGGCGCATTGGTGTTTGTTCGGTACAGAATTTGCCTTTTTCACCAATGCCATAACCGCTGTTGGTAATTGGAATAATTATCCGCTGTGATTTTGAAATCGTTCCGGTAATCGTTTTTATTGCGTCGCGGTTAATGGTTTCCGCCCCGATATGATCGCGGTCGCAAAGCGGCGCGCCAACCAGTGCCGCCAGCGGAATAATTACATCTTTATCCGCGGTCAATCTGGCAATCGTGTTTTTATCTCTGCAATCACCTCTAACGACCTGAAAGTTTTTATTCCGGCAGCATTCCGCCAGTGAATTTTGTCCATACATAAAGCTATCAAGAACTGTTACCTGATGCCCGGCGTGAAGCAGTTCCGGGGTAAGTACCGAACCGAGATATCCCGCTCCACCGGTGATTAGAATTTTTTGACCCATACCAAATGAACCTTTCTGTATATTAATTTACGCTGTTAAGAATTTCACAAAGAGTTAGAATGCGTTCCTCGCTCAACGACGGATAATTGCCGATGTAATAACCGAAAAAGTGTATATGTTCGACTTCCGGATAATCTTCCGGTTTCAGCTCCGGCATCACGCGTTTCAGATACGGTTGGCGAATCTGACTGCCACCACCGGAACTGCCGCGCCGGAATTCAATTTTATGTTCTTGCATTAAAGTTTCCAGCCGTCCTCTCAATGACACGTCCTTCTGCCTTAAAATAAGCGGGAAAGCGTAATTACATGCTCCATCCAGCGCAAATTCAGTGAAATAAATTGTCGAATCCAGATTTTCCAGAAAGAGTTCAAGATTGGCGCAGCGTTTTGCGTTATTGGCATCCAGCCGTTTAAGCTGACTGCGTCCTAACACTCCGCCGATTTCGGTACCGCGGGCGTTGAATGCCGGATAGGCAAAAATGAAATCAGGGCTCAGTGATGGATTGTCAGTGTTCCATTGCTCTTTCATGTCCGTATCGGTCATTTCCCTGGTCATGCCGTGAGAACGCAGCATTCTGATTGTCTGATAAAATTTTTCATCATTGGTGCAGACCATGCCACCCTCAATCGTACTCATATGATGGGCGAAGTAGTAGGAAAAATTTGATGCAAAACCGATACTGCCGAGTTTTCTCTTATTGAAGGTGGCGCCGTGCGACTCGCAGACGTCCTCAATAAGCATTATGTTCCGGCGCTGCAACTCATTCAGCAGACGTTCAGTCAGGCAGTTGAAACCTTGAACATAGGTAATGAAAACGGCTCTGGTATTGTCATTGAGCCTGGCGATGATCTGTTCATCATTCATGCCAAGATTGTTCGCGTTGATATCAACAAATACCGGTTTAAAACCGCACCATAGCACTGAGGAGATATCCGACACCCAGGTCAGTGGCGGCACAATTATTTCGCCGCCGCCGTAGAGATATTTTATTGCCGCCATGGTCAGCAGATTGGCGGAAGCGCCGGAATTGACATACACACTGTATT
The DNA here is from genome assembly GCA_964392985.1 of uncultured Victivallaceae bacterium. Lineage (GTDB taxonomy): Bacteria > Verrucomicrobiota > Lentisphaeria > Victivallales > Victivallaceae > CAYMSF01. The sequence continues at coordinate 8,127 of CAYMSF010000096.1, forward strand.
TTACACCCAGCCATTGTGACCATTCATCTTCGAATGCTTTTACTTGTCCGGACTGTGTCAACCGCGGCATGGTGTCAAGGAACTTGATCAGGACATCCAGATCTTCACGGCTTATATTATCTTCCATTAACGGCAGACTGAATTTTGCTTTATCCATATCCATTGATAATCCTTTTAAATTAACTGTTCGGCTGATAAACGATAATCTGTGAACCGTTAAAATCAAATTTAAACGGAACATGTAACAGACCATTCAATGACTTTTTGACCTTTTCCTGATATTCCGGAGGAACAAAAAACAGCAGGAATCCGCCGCCGCCTGCGCCAAGAAGCTTTCCGCCAGTGGCACCATTCTTCAGAGCTGTTTCATACTGCTGATCTATCCACGGGGTGGAGACTTTTGCCGATAATTTTTTCTTCATCTGCCAGGTATCGTTTAAAAGTAATCCCAAATCTGCCAGAGGTGTATTATTACCGGCAATAATGTTATGCGCCTTTTCCACCATATCTTTCATGGCGTGCAATGTACCGGCATTTACTGCGGTTTTATTTACCTGTTCTCCTGCTATTTCTGACGAATAACGGGATATCCCGGTAAAAAACAGCATCAGGTTGTTCTCCAGGTCTTCCATTCTTGCCTGACTCATTATTACCGGATTGACGACAATTTCGCCATTCCGGCAGAATTCAATCAAGTTAATACCACCGTGAGCAGCAAAAGTTTGATCCTGAGAGCCGACATTTTCCTTGATTATTTGCTGCTCAATGAAGATGGTTTGCCGGCAAAGCTCTTCTTTGGATATGATTTTACCTTCAAGCGCATACAGGCTGTTTAACAATCCTGCAGTAAATGCCGAACTTGAGCCCATGCCGCTTTTGGCCGGAATATCTCCATCGTGGTGAATGGAAACACCATAATCGATTTTCAGGTATTTCAGTACCGCTTTAACTGCGGGGTGCTGGATTTCGTCCACGGTGTTTACATTTTCAGATTTTGAATAGACAATCCGGTGTTTATGGCTGAAGAACGGTGGCAGTCTGCGAACGTTGAGATAACAATATTTATCTATCGTGGCGCCAAGAACTTTTCCCCCGTATTGCAGATAATAGTCAGGATAATCCGTTCCGCCACCGAAAAATGATATCCGGTGTGGTGTTCTTGAGATAATCATTGTTCACTTAACCTTTCTACCTGGGTTTGTTATTTAGAAAAATTATTCAACGTATGCATAATGTTGTTTTTAACAGTTTCCCATGGAGTATCAAGACACATGTGCGGCATCGCTTCAGCTTCAGCGTCTTCAAAATATGCCAGGCTTTTTATAACAAGAAAAATAGAACCACCGTGAAATTTTTTCTGATAAAGATCAAGCAGTTCTGTCAAACTGTACCGTTTCAACAAATAGAATATATCAATAAAATCTTTTTTTGTGCCTCTATTGGTAACGGCGGCCAACTTCATGGCGGCAATGTCTTCAATGTCTGCCAAGCATATTGTGTCCTCTATGACGGCATTTTTCAGCCAATCGAAAGGATAATTGACAATTTCAACCTTAATATTGTTGATAGTATAGATGTTAATGTTTTCAGACTTTTTCAGGACGGTAACATTTCCTAATTTATTCAATCGTTCGACAATAGTAAATTCATCATGTTTGATTTTGCCAAATAAGTCCAAATCAATAGATTTGCGATGGCCAATCTGCAATGCCAGCGCCGTGCCCCCGACTAAACGTAGTTCGGAAAACTCCGGAACAGCTTGAATTCTCTTTAAAAGTTCCAGAGTTCCGGTGTCGATTGTCTGGTAGAATAACATAAAAATTTTTCTTTGGGTATTTTTGTGATGGCGGCGATGAATGCTGCTGATTTTTTATCTAAATCTTTAATGGTTACTGCTATTTCAGCAATTTGTACTATGCCGTAATATTTTTTTATAATCCACCAGTCATCAATCAAACCATAATCAAGAACCCGGTGAATAATCATCTTCTTGTTTTTTTTAATATCCAGTTCATTTATGTTCACATCCCAGAAGAGATGTTTCGAGAAATGTTCCAGTTTTATATCGGTTTCCATCTTATTTCTCACGGTTTATTCGCTATCAACACGCAGATAAAATGAGTGCTTTATATTAAATATTCAAACCGGCGACCACAAAATTATAATCTATTATTGACGCAGGCGCCATAATAACTATTTTCTGAATTTCAGTACTATCAGAGTTTTCAGATACAACAACATAAAGACAAACAGATTGCGTTTGGTGTGTCCCCACATGCGCTCTTTAAAGGTGTATGGCACCTCTTTGATTGTCAATTTTGGACGATTGCGCTTCAGTTTAACCAGAATTTCTTCAATGATATCAAACTCACTGCAAAATAACTGTAATGCTTTGAGTTGTTCCGCATGATATATCTTAAAGCTGTTGGAAACATCTTTGCAATTCAAACCCAGCACGAGTGCATAGACCCGATTAACAATCAGGCTCATCATAATCAGCATTTTGTTGTTGTCACTTCCTCCACCCTCAATATAACGGGAGGCAATAACAATATCACTGGAGGAACAAAATTGAAACAGTTCAGGAATCATTTCCGGCGAGTGGGACCCATCCGCATCCATGAACATGATATACCGTCCGGTGGCTTTGGCGATACCGGTACGTACCGCGTTGCCATATTGATTGCCGCCTTCACGATTGTAATAATTTACTCCAAGCTGCCCGCATACCTGTCCGGTATAGTCCATCGGTTTCATGGTGTCAATTACGTTCACTTCCCAGGTTATTTTCATGGACTTGAGCGTATCAATAATCCGTGGCAGAATAATACGCAGATTTTCCTCTTCAAGATATGAAGGGATGACAATGCTCAGTTCGATATCAGCCATTTTTCTTCACCCATTCCAGCATGTTTTTTATTCCGGTATATTTGTCAATGCGCGGTGACCAATCTAACATTTCTTTGGCTTTGCTGATGTCGGCGATGAATACTTTCTGATCGCTTTGACGGCACGGCAGTTCGCGGTATTTCATCGGCACTTGCAAAACCTCACTGATGAAGTCGAATAATTCCAACAGTGAAAAACTGTTATTGACACCGCCACCGATATTGAACACATTGCCGGCAATCTTATCCATGGATTCGGCCGCGAGGAAATACAAATTCACCATGTCTTCGGCGATGAGTACATCCCGTACCTGTTTGCCGTTGCCGCTGATGGTAAATGGTTCGGATAGTTTGCGATTGAGCGTTGCGATACCCTGCTGACAGAACCAACCAACCCATCCTTGGTCAAATGTGGCAAACTGCCTGCCGCCAAACATTGATGAATGCCTGAATACCGCAGTGCGAATGCCATAGACACGAAAAAAATCCAGCATGTACTGGTCTGCTGCACCCTTTGAACAGCCGTAGGGACTGCGGAAATCCAGTTGGAGTTGCTCATCAAAACCATCGGGATAATCCGGAGTTACATAGCGTTTTTCCTGTTCAACATATCTGATGTTTTCCAAATCTCCGTAAACTTTATTGGTAGATGAATATAATACTGCCGTTTCCGGCGAATATCTTCTGACCGCGTCGAGCACGTTAAATGTTCCCATGGCATTGGTTTCAAAATCTAATCTGGGATTTGAAATTGACGTGGTCATCGCGACCTGACCGGCGAGGTGAAAGATAATATCCGGGCGGTAATCTTTAATTATCCTGCCAATAGCTTCAGCGTCTTTTACATCGGTACGACTGAACTCAAATTTACCCAGAGTATTCAGCCATTCCAGATTTTTTTGCGAACCGTTGCGACTCAGGTTATCAACGATACCAATGTTGATTTTGCGCTTTAATGCTTCTGCAGCAAGATTTGAGCCGAGAAAGCCGGCGCCGCCGTTAATTAGTATTTTCATATTTGTCCCGCAATTTTTTTTCATTGGCGATGGTGTATTTGAGTCCATCGGCAAATTGATATTTCGGTATCCAGCCCAATTTTCGAATATTTTCAGTATTAACCGCGGATGCCATCAGTTCGTTATCACGGTAAGGCAGTGCGCCGAAATTAAGTCTGGTGGCGGTATTACCCGTAAAGTCTTTGATGAGTTCGACCACGCTGCGGATTGAAAATAACTCATTCGTGCCGATTTCAAAATTGTAAAAACCATTATTCGCCGATTGTACATGTTTAAGAATCAGCACAAACGCCTCAACCACATCGTCAATATAAATAAAATCGCGCAACTGTTCACCCGCAGTGAGATTAATTTCGTCATGGTTACTCAACAGTTTATCCATGACCATTGATATAAATTTACTTTTATCATCGCCGGCGCCGTAAAAATGTTCCAGCGCAACATTCACCGCGACAATTTCTTTGGAAAAATATTCCAGCCATTCCCGGAACTGATTTTTTGATTTGC
>CAYMSF010000097.1:0-12470 GCA_964392985.1 uncultured Victivallaceae bacterium
TTTACGGCGTGGACTACCAGGGTATCTAATCCTGTTTGCTCCCCACGCTTTCGTCTTTCAGGGTCAGTCGCTGTCCAGTAAGCTGCCTTCGCTATCGGTGTTCTTCCAGATATCTACGCATTCCACCGCTACACCTGGAATTCCGCTTACCTCTCCAGAACTCTAGTCCGCCAGTCTCCAATGCAGTTCCGTGGTTGAGCCACGGGATTTCACATCAGACTTAGCAAACCCCCTACAGACCCTTTACGCCCAATAAATCCGAACAACGCTCGCCACCTACGTATTACCGCGGCTGCTGGCACGTAGTTAGCCGTGGCTTCCTCTCCCGGTACCGTCAATTCTTCGTCCCGGGTGACAGCAGTTTACAACCCGAAGGCCTTCATCCTGCACGCGGCATTGCTCCGTCAGGCTTTCGCCCATTGCGGAAGATTCTCGACTGCAGCCTCCCGTAGGAGTCTGGGCAGTGTCTCAGTCCCAGTGTGGCTGACCATCCTCTCAGACCAGCTACCCATCGTTGCCTTGGTAGGCCATTACCCTACCAACTAGCTAATGGGACGCGAGCCTCTCCCCAAGCGATAAATCTTTAGTTGTATTACCATGCGATAACACAACCACATTCGGTATTAGCACCAGTTTCCCGGTGTTATTCCCAACTTGGGGGTAAGTTACTCACGTGTTCCTCACCCTTTCGCCACTCATGTATTGCTACATGCGTTCGACTTGCATGCCTAATCCATGCCGCCAGCGTTCGTTCTGAGCCAGGATCAAACTCTCCGTAAAAATTTTCAACGGAACCTCAGCAGGTTCCGTACTTTACGAATGTTGATTTCATTCAATAATTTGTGACTTAAAGTCACTCAAAGTTCTTTGACTCGGATACATCGCACTATTCAATTTTCAAACAACCGGCAGACTCTCGCCCGCTCCCCATCACCACCTAACAGCAGCGACAGATTTTTAAACTACACCACAATTTTTAACTTTGCAAATCACATTATTAAAAATTTTTGGATTTTTTTCACCCCGACTCCCACCAGAATGTCTCCACTCTTTTGGGGCGGACTTTTAATCTAGCACTCTCCTCATCAGAAGCAAATCATTTTCTAACTTTTTTTAAAGTTTTTTCACCGTTTTATACCATGAACTCAATAAACAACCTCACTCAGCTCAAAAAATGGCAGGATTAACCCTGAAAAATGGCTCATCAGGTTTTATTTCACTTGAAATACAGGCATCGGGAACTACTCAAATACCCCACCGTTTATCTGATTCCAATGCAACAAACATAAAATAATATTGTCTATATAGTAGGAAACTATGCAGATATTTTTTTTAAATACGCTTTTACCGGAAATAATATTTTATTTTTTAATTGTAAAACCTTGAGGCCATTATGAAACTCTATGAAAAAGTGGTATTACTGCTGCTCCTGGTGAGTTTGTTGATTGTCGGCGCTTTGAACCTGTTTTTACCCCGTCAGAATAAAATTACCGGACAAAGCGTCAACCCACTGGAGGCGTTACAACAGAGTTTCGCCAACGTGTCAGAACGCTCGATTGCCGCAGTGGTAGTAATCAGAACCGGACGCAGTATTCAAGGTTATCCCGAGTATTCAGATCCCTATGAATCGCTTTTCAGCTATTTTCATGGCGGCAGATTGAAAGAACGAAAGGTTGCCACCGGTCAAGGCTCCGGTTTTTTTATTCGTCCGGATGGATATATTCTGACCAATTTTCATATTATTAATGGTCAGGATTACTGTACAGTGGTATTGTCGGACGGGCGGGAGTTTGAAGCGCAACTTGTCGGTGCGGATCAGTATTCCGACCTGGCAGTATTAAAAATCAATACCGGTGAACGTTTACCCTATTTAGAGTTTTCTGATACCGGCAAACTGCGCATCGGGCATTGGGCGATTGCCATTGGCGCTCCGTTCAGCCTGGCTCATAGCGTTACTGCCGGAATTGTCAGCCACAAGAAACGCTCCGTAGGGATGAATTTACATGAGAACTTTATTCAAACCGATGCTTCAATCAATCCAGGCAACAGCGGCGGACCGTTGCTGAACCTGGAAGGCAAGGTCATCGGGGTTAATGATTTTATTCTTTCCCCCTCTTCCGGTAATATCGGACTCAGTTTCGCGATAGATGGCAATTTATGCAAACGAATATCAAATGACTTGATTGAACGCGGTAAAGTTGAACGCCCTTGGCTGGGAATAGTAACCGCTGAACTTGCCTCAGAAGCGAGGCACCGGATGAATATCAGTTCCGGGGTTATGATCATCAAGGTTATCGCCGGCTCGCCCGGACATAAAGCCGGCTTGCACCTCGAAGATATAATTCTGGAAATTGACGGGAATGCAATCCGCACTCCCGCCGAACTCCTTAACGCCATCTTTGAACGTAAACCAGGGGAAAACATTCACCTGAAATTATTGCGCAATGGGGCGAGAATGGAACTTGATATCGCCGCCACCACAATCCCCGCGCGACCATTTATTGTCCGCTGAAATTCAATGACAATCTTATTTATTATTGCAGTTTGTACAAAATTGTTTTTTATTTACTTTTAAATTAAACTATTTACGTATATTTTAGCGTTCATACCAATTTGATAATTAATTCATGCTTTATCAGCAATAATTTCAGGATTAACAGGAAAAATTCAGTTAATGAAAAATGCGATGAAGATAAACTTTTCAAAAAACGAATTAAGTGAAATTCTCTCTCAATACAATTTGGGGGAATTGATTGACGCAAAACCTTTTGCCAACGGTTCCGTACAAATAAATATACGGTTGCAAACGACAAAGGGTAACTTTGTATTCAGATATTATCAACGCGGACGACCGGAAAGTTCTGTTCTGTTTGAAGTAAATTTAATCAGACACCTTAAAAATAATAATTATCCCTGTCCGGCTTCTATTAAAAATAAATATGGCAATGTTGTTGGTTGTTACGATAATAACCCCTATGTCATGTTTGAATTTATTGAAGGAAAACATCTGGATAAGCCTGATAACGCCCAGAAAAAAGAACTGATAAAAATGGTTGCCGGATTACATAATATTACGAAAACATATAACCCGTCCCATAAAAAAAATAGATGGAACTATGGAATTGAACTTTGCCAAGATTTAGCTCAAAGGAAAGCCGGACAAATAAATACAGCCAACTCAAGAAAAAAACTAATATGGCTTGAAAGTGAATTAACTAAACTTAAAATACCAAAGTCTTTACCTAAAGGTGTATGTCATTGTGATTTTCATTTTACCAATGTACTTTATTTGAATGGGGCATTTAACGCATTAATAGACTTTGACGACGCAAACTATACTTATCTCGTGTTTGATCTCATCTGTTTGATTGAACCTTTTGTTACATCATTTCGCTGGGATAACTGGCAGACACATGCAAGTAGTGATAAAATTTTTGATTTTAAGGAAACGAGGCAAGTTGTATCTGAATATGAAAAATACCGACCTCTGAACAATAATGAAAGAAGACATCTGTTTGATGTTTACAAACTGAGTATTCTGCTTGATTGTGTATGGTACTTTGACCGGGGTGATGCCAAAGATTTCTACGAGAAAAGGAAAATCGACTATCTTGATGATTTAGGAAGAGAAAAATTTTATCAGAATATCTTTAATTAGCGGGCTGGAAATAAAAAACATAGTATACGATATCTTAAACAGGATGACGGATATCAGTGCAAAAACTCTAACTAATCCAACGTGCGCTGAACTGGATGGCACATTTTTTACCACTAACTTGAACCAGGGAAAAACATTTTACCATGAAGAGCAGGAGGGACATGAAGGTTTAAAAACAGGGAATGTTTCTACCACTAAATTACACTAACCGGGCTCTAACTGGAACTTGTTTCATTATATTTTTTACTGCGATGTTGCAATTAGCAACAGGTTAGTGTTTAGTTAGTCAATTAGTGGTGCGGTATATAAATTTGTTCATAATATTTTTTTCAGGAAAATTAAAAATGATTATCAGACAAGAGAACGAGAAAGATTTTTCGACTGTTTATGAGTTGGTTAAAGTTGCTTTTCAAACAGCCGCGGTTACCAGCGGGCAGGAACAGGAACTGGTGGGAAAACTGCGCAATAGCGCCAATTACATCCCTGAACTGGCATTGGTTGCCGAAGATAACGGCGAACTGCTGGGGCATATTATGTTAACCCGGACGCTGGTTGTTGATGGTGACACGAAGAACGAAGTGCTTTTTCTCGGGCCGGTTTCGGTGGTCAAGGAATACCGAAAACGTGGAATCGGTTCAGCATTGATGGTTCAAAGTCTCAAGATTGCCGGGGAATTGGGCTATAAGGCCGTCGTACTGGTCGGCGATCCAGCCTACTATCACCGCTTCGGATTCAAAACTTCCGCAAACTGGGGGATTCGGCATGTGCTGGAAATTCCTGCCGAGTTTGTGATGGCATGCGAACTGGTTCCAAATGCCTTGGCGAATGTCCGCGGAGTATTTGATTGTTAAGATTTGCGCCCGGTCAGAGCAACGGCGTTCAGGGAAATGCAAATTAATAATGGCTCGTTTTTTTCACCACTAAATTACAGATGTGTGGTTTGTCAATCAGCGGTGCGGCATTTTTCTGCGCGATGTGGTTAAACATTCCCCAGGTTTCTAATCTTTGTTTATTGTTCATCTACAAAATTGATCATTAACCCATGTTTTAATTGTCAAATCACTATGTCCTCAGGCTTCTACTGTAATTTTTCTGCATAAAATGGTTTTACGTTTTATGCCATCGGCATCAGGATAGTAAAAATCGCTGTAAAAGAAAAGAGCGCTGTTCCGGTCCAAAGGCACCAGTTCCGGATTATTACAGGCGCCGACCCAGTCGTGAAATTTTGGCGGGTCAACTATTATGTTGGCCTGATGACTCCGGTCGCCGGGAGTCATAACCTCGAGCGGTTCGCTCCATTCCGTCCCGCTGTCATTGGCGCTGGCGCGGATAAACATACCCGGCCGGGCGTAACATAACAGCGTTGTGCCACATTCCAGTTTACATAAACGCGGCAAAATACCGACTTCGGCAAACTTGACCGGTTTTGACCAGCTATAGCCGTCATCGGTGGAACGGGACATATACATGGGAGCCCATTCCCAGCCGGTATAGGCATACCAGGTTGACCGGAAAAACCATACGATTGAACCATCTGGCATGAACTCAAAGTCACTGTCGCTGAAGCCACCGCTTACATAAGGATATTCGTGACCGTCAGCCTCGTACTCCATATGTCCGCGAAGCTGGAAGGATTTCCCATAATCTTCGGAACGAAACAGTTCCGCCGAGTAATAGGGACTGTACTGGCCGTTCGCCGGATTAATGTGTCCTTCGCCCGAAAAGGCGCTTACCCAGACAGCTCCGTCCGGACCAAGCTTTGGGTTGCCGCGGGGAAAGATTGGTTTCAGAACATTGTCGTATCCGGAATTGGAATAAACAACCCGGGTTAAATATGGCCAGTCCACTGGTACATGTTCCGTCACCGGTTCGGTTTGTCCGGCTGGAACTCGCTTTGCCAGCCATTCTTTTTTTGACAAACTGTCCGGCAGACGGGTAGCATTGTATGCCTTGATAAGGACACCGCCCTGCCAGGAGGTCATGCCGTCCGGAATCGGCATAGTCCCTTCCTCTGCCTTTTTGCCAAAGTCATAGCCGGGAGTGAGCTCCTGCTGGGAAGGAAATTTGTAGTCAGCCAGTTTTATTCCGGATTCCATGGGGAAATAGATACGGTCACCGTTTTGCAACAGCAGTCCGCATTGTGTTGATACCGAGGCATCAATCTCTTTCCATGTCACGCCATTATCTCTGCTTTCAAACCATCGGTTGGTTTCTCCGAACGACTTGATATCATCATCGGTAACATGCACAGCCACGACCAGCCGGTCGCCGAGATTGTATGGGCGCGGGAACTGGTAAGCCCCCCAGAGTTGTTCTTCTGGACGGATACCTCTCACAATAACATGTTCTTCACCCATCGTGAGTTTCATCAGTACACTCCTCTTTGCGTAAATATATGCTGTTAAATCAATTTTCAGTGCTACGTATCGTCAGCAACATTAGCTTCGCTTCAATATGCTTCGCGTTCACGGGAAATGCAAATTAATAATGGCTCGTTTTTTCACCACTAAATTGCACTAACTGGAACTTGTTATCAATTAGTAAAATCTTCTGCTGTGAATGATTTTTCCCAGTCAGGTAAAAGAAATTCACAGCATGGTTGGTTAGTGTTTAGTCAGTGTCAATAAGTGGTGCGGTATTTTCCTGCATGGTGTGGTACATAAATTTGATTAATGCATCGCACCGTTTACCGGAATCTACAGACTCACATTCATGCTACAACATCTTTGTCGGGGCCAGTCGTTCTTCCACCGGCGCGAGCAGCGGCAAGTCGTTTTCCGGACGGTCGAGATAGAACCAACTGCAACTTGACCAGTCGTCGGAGCGGTCAAACATCGGTCCGCCACTCTCGGCAAGACTTTTAGCCATATCCACCGGACGGCCATTATGCGTCAATAGCGTGCCGGCGCCAATCATGTAGGCCATTGATTCGCGTTTTGCCTCCGGTTGTTCCCCGAGATAACCTGAAAAATTGCCGCCGATCTGCTGAATGGTGGCGCGGAAGTCCGTGGCAAAATATATCGGATCTGGAACATGAAGCCGGTAGAATCCAAACTGCATTTTATCCAGGTCGGCATACGGGCAACCGGCGTACCGGTGAACAAAGTGGCGTTGCCCCCACGAAGTGCCGATATAATCCTCGGTGCCGGTGCCGCAGATGGTGGGGTATTTGTCGTCCCCGTCAAGGTACATTTTCACCTCCCCCTCTCCCCACCAGGTCCGGTCATAAGCGCGGGTATTAGCGGACATTCCAAAGTTCACCCCCAGAAAACGTCCCTGTCCGCGTACCTGCGGCATAAATTCATAATCACGACCGATGGTGGTCAGATTTTCCCGTCGCCAGTGGGCATGCAGATACAGGTCATTTTCTCCGAGCGCATCCCCCAGGGTATAGTTGACATCGTAAAACAAAAGAAACTCACGCCCGTCAGTGGATTCATTGGTGAGAGTAATGCGCATACCCCGTTTGAACGGCATCGGTATGGCGCATATCCGGCTGCGCCCTTCCGGGTTGGAAAAATATTCATTTTGGAAAGGGTAATATTTCCCTAGTGACTGGCAGAAAAAATCCCCCGCCGGCGCACTGACTGCCGGCGTGGTCGCGCCGTCCCAATAGCAGTCGATGCGTAAGGCCCGCTGCGATTCCGGGCTGAGCCGGTTGTCGCTCCCCAGCCAGATCCGCCGGACAATCCCTGACGTATTCTTTGCTTCAGCAATAACAATCGTATCGCCACTGTTCAAGGTAACGGCCGGGGAGGCTTTTCGTCCATTATTCCCCCTGGTTGCCGCCCCTTTCCGTCCGTAGACATTTTCCTCGCTGGCCCAGCGACTGACCACCCCTTCCGGAAGATGAAAAACCGATTCAGAACCGGACAAACTATCGACTCGCGCAACCGTCCGTTCCGCCCTGACTTCTGTTTGGGCCGGTTGGTTCGGACTGATTTCATTCCCGAGTTCAACAGGTACACCGGATTCAACGAAAATTAAAATTTTTGATCCGCAAGACCCGCTGATGAAACGTACAACCAGCAGATGTTTCCCGGCAGAAATATTCGCATATTTGCAGGCAATGCGACCGCCGCGCGGTGAATCCGGGTGCATCTCCAGAACTAAATTCTCCAGCCGTTTCCCGTCTAAATATGCTTCAAACAAGTAATCCGCTGCAAAACCGAACACTGTCTCTCCGGTCTTCTCAACTTCAAGAGGCAGATAGATCAAAGCGCTGTTTCCCTCTTTGGTTCCGCCGATGAATGGCGCCATGTCCACAATGCCGTCCCGGGTTGTCGCCGTTTGCGCCGGCAAGTCAATTCCTGCAAACGGAATTTTCGACGGGACTGTTGCGAGCAAATCCGGACTGAGCGGATGCTTCCTGTCCAGCGGTCCAAATATCTGCCAAATTTCCGGCAAGAGGTTCAGTTCTCTTTTCTTTTGTGAGGTGGGTTCATTTACCATGGTGATTCCTTTGGGTGAAATATGGGATTGATTCCATTCTGATCTGACTAATAATCATTGAAAGTCTATACATAATTGACCAAATTATATCGAAAAAAACGTTAAATCATTTTTCATTGCTACGTATCGTCAGCAACATTAGCTTCGCTTCAATATGCTATGCATTCGCGGGAAATGCAAATTAATAATGTCTTAATTTTTTACCACTAACCTGCGCTAACAAAACAATAACGGATGGGGGGGGTAAAAAACGGGAATGTTTCTACCACGAAGCGGGTACGACCCGCGGCGATATAGTTAAAGCCGAATCAAATACATTTTTAACCACGAAAAAAACCAATTTTACCATGAAGGTCATGAAGGACATGAAGGTTTATCAGCCAAAAAAAATCACCGTAAAAATATTATGCACGGCACCAGCTTCAAGTGTGACTGTTAATCGGTAGTTTAGTACCTTTTTGTGAAATTTCGCGTTTCGTGGTAGAAATGCATTGGTTTTTTGTTTTAAACCTTCATGAACTTCATGTTCCTTGTATGTTATAGTTGTTCTGTTTTCACTATTCCCTCCGCGACCGGGGAACCTTTCGGCAGTTCCAGAGGGAGCGGAGAAAAGGAATAGTGGAAATCGTGAAAAGTTGTGTCACGGTAATAACAGATTTTTTTCTTGGGGCACCTGGAAAAAAATCGCGGGAAATGAGCATCGTTCATGTCCAGGTCACCGAAAGGAAGACCGTCCATGAGATAAGCCGTTTCCCGCTACCGTGCTCCGTTAAAGACCGTATCGCCATCCAGGCCTTCAAAGGTCGCATGTGAGGCAAGACAGGTATCGCGGGCACTTCTTGTACTATAGTCAAACTATCGGAGGAATGCAAATGAAAATGCAAGTGGAAAACAAACAGTTGTTGCCGACATGGAACGGAATCGATGTTGCCAAAGCTACTTTCGACTCTGCAATCTATATGCCGGTGGAACCTGGTCAGGCACCGCGTGATATTATGAGTCTGCCAAAAAAAACTTTTGCCAGGACTTTAGAAGGTGTTCGGCAGTTTCATGACTGGAGCTTCCAAATTCGAGACAAAGCCGGTCTTAAGGGCGGCAATATGCGGATAGTTATGGAAGCAACAGGCCGTTATTCCAAAGAACTGGCGTGTTGGCTTAACGCAGAAATGCCTTTTACCAGACCGGTAATTGAAGATCCCAAAGCGGTCAAAGATTTTATTAAAAGTCTCAAACTGCGCAATAAGACAGATCAGATTGATGCCGGTGCGTTGGCCCGTTATGGGGCGGAGCGGATGCCGGAACCAACAGAAGAAATGCCAAAAGATTATCAATATCTACGGGAACTGGTTCGCCAGCGGGCGGCTTTCAGTGACCAGTTGACGGCAGCGCGAGCCAGACTGACTGAAGCAGGCGAATTCAAAGAAATTAAAAAATTACAGCAGTCCGTAATCAAATCCCTAGAGAAGGCAATGGAAAAAATTGAACTGCAAATTAAACGCTGCATGAATGATTCCGATGAACTGCGCAGGAGCTTGAAGTACGCAGTCACAGTTCCAGGTGTAGCATTGATTGTCACCGCTGTTGTACTGGGAGAATGCGGGCCGCTTCATCGTCATAGTAGCCGCCAACTCGGGTCATACAGCGGGATGGCTCCACAAATCCGCCAGTCAGGGACAAGCGTAACCGGCAGCAGAATCAGCAAGCGCAGATCAAAATACTTGCGACGAGTGCTGTACATGGCATCTATTGCTGCAATTGAGTATAACCCTGAAATCGCAGCGTTTTATAACCGACTTATCACCAAAGGGAAAAAGCCTATGCAAGCTCGTTGCGCTGTCATGCGAAAACTTTTAATCTTAATTAGGGCAGTGGTTGTCAATGAAACAGAGTATGATAAAAATTTCGCGAAAAAATGTCTTTCTGCGAATTGATTTTTGACATACCATCTCATGGTAAAAAATGTATTGATTTGGCTTTAAACTCACCTTCAGCAGACAAGCCCTCGTGGTAAAAGAAATTCACAGCATGGTGGGTTAGTCTTTATGTAGTATTTTAGAGCCATGCGCCGAGGGACTTAAGTTTCTCCCGGATTTCAACACCGTCAAGTTTTGACGGATCTGCTCCGGCATTGGCGGTAAGTGCGGCTGCCAGACCGGCCGCCTGCCCTACGCTGCAAACCACAGGCATCACCCTCATACTGGAATGTATCGAGTGGTCAACTGAAATACAACGACTGCCGATCGTAAGGTTTGAGATATCTCTGGCTACGATGCAACCGTAAGGGATTTCATAGTATTCATCCTGCGGGATAAAGACAAGTTCTGTTCCCGAACCACTTGTACTGTGAATATCAATGGGGTAATTGCAGCGGGCAATGGCATCATTGAACTTGCTGCGTTTGATAAAATCCTCACGGGTCAGGCGGGCAAGTCCGTTTATGCGACGCGTTTCGCGGATTCCGATATGCTGCCCGATCGAGTATATTTGAGCATTTTCAAATCCCGGCACGCTGTTTCTGAACCATTCCAGGTATTGCCGGAACTGATGGCGTCCTTCTATTTCCGCTTCGGATAACGCAATGCCGTCAACACCATTTTTGCCGACGACGCGCGTAGTATTGAAGTGCATGACATCCGGTTCGTTTGTTTCCATATAAAGCAGGCTTTCACGCTGGCAATCCAGAACACCGTCATGTTTTGCCTTTTGGTATAGTTCCTGCATTTTCGCATATTCAGGCATCCTGGCGCGGTCAATGTTTGAAAGCTTGAAACACAATGTCATAGGCTGGCAGTTGCCGTCAGGACCGCCAATTTCAAAACCGCAACCTGCAAGCGCCGCGAGATCACCATCTCCAGTGCTATCAACATAGGTTTTGGCTTTTACCGCAACAAAACCGCTCTTTGAAGAGAAAACGGCGTAATCCAACCGGCGTTCAGTTACAGATGCCCGGACAAGCGTATGATGATATAACAGTTTAACCCCTGCCCTTAGACAGATATCCTCGGCTGCGAGCGAAGCCGCGTTTTTGTCAATGTTTCTGGCGACATTACAGGCTTCTGCATCGGCAAACGTTTTCTCACGAAGAACAGGCGGCAGATAAGCGGCGATGGCTCTTATCCATTCCAAATAAACCGGGCGGTCCATGGAGGTTGCATTATCATTTATCCACGAATTCCCGGGTTTGTTTTTTTTATCATTGAAATGATTTGGCATGAATGGATGGACTTCACCAGTAGATGCCATCCCGCCAAGTATTCCGGATTTTTCAATCAGAATGGTTTTCGCCCCTGATCGTGCCGCCATGACCGCGGCGCCAATCCCCCCGGGACCGCCGCCGACAACCAACACGTCACATTCAGCGATTACCGGAATATCCTGTTCAATTCTAAGATGATATTTTGTTAACATTGAAATAAGTCCTCTTGTGTACAATTTTTTTATAATTATTCACTACTGTCCGATAAACTTTACATTAAATTATCATAAATGAGAACCGCTTGTATTGCAAAGTCGTCTCAAACCATGATATTCAAGCAAAAAACTCATATACGGTATGTTACAATACAATCTTGAATCAGCTATTTCAATTCATTGGTCGCCGTTCGGTGACTGACCGCTAATGTGTTTACAAATATTTCAGTGGTCAGCCCCGTGAATCTGTACCGAATACTCTTTTTCACCACTGACGAACACTAACCAAAACACTAACGGGAACTTGTTATCAAGTAATAAAAATAAACACGTTTTTTTGATTACTGCCTTGATTTATAGTTGAGTTGACTCTATAATTTATCGTAGAGTTTACACCAATATTTAGCAACTCCAAAAATAAGTGAAAGGCTTTTAAAAATGAAAATCAACTATGAAAAAGGTTTAGTGGAGTTCGTCCCGGAAAATGCGGAAGAGACCGCAAAACTGGAACAGATTTGGCGGATGGCGATTGACTGCAACGGCAAAGCCAAAAAGTTAGTGCCGGTCGGTGAATTTGTGCCGGGCAAAAACCACAAAGGCGCCACTTTTCTCATCGAGGGCATGGAAGGAAATAAAGATTCATACACACCAATCGTCGTAGATGAAGATTGCCGCTGCTATTGCGATATCTGCAACAGATTCCAGGATGTTAAAGCCGGTGAAACTATCCCGATTTGCTGCGGCAAATTAATGGAAATTATTGCGTAATAGCTGTACATAAATAAACTTACCAAGTTTCGCAAAATATCCTGGTCTGTTTCCGAATGTTCATTTTAACAGCTAATACTGAATAGCATTAGTAAAGATTGCTACTCAGTATAATTCTCAATAAATCATGTCGAGTAGGCATCGTTTATATTCCTTTTAGGTTAGGTTTGTTTTCACTGTT
>CAYMSF010000098.1:0-12323 GCA_964392985.1 uncultured Victivallaceae bacterium
CGGCATCATCAGGATGAACGGCTTCTGTTGCGAAAGGTAAAGCGAACTTATGGTATCGGTCAGAGTTGATATCTCATAGGTTAAATATACCTCCGTACCTGAATGGTCGCCGAGATGCCAGACATGTGCGTGTTCCTTTCTGCAATCTCCTGAAAAATTAATTTTAAGCGCGGTGCAAAGCACCTGATGAAAGGCTTCCCGGCGCAGCGAATAGATGAGAATGTCCCGGAACTTGAGTTGAATTGGATCAGCTTGGTTCTGCGGGCATAATGCTACAATATCGGACGGGGAATTTTCTACCACCTGGCGCGGATAACCATGTTCACATGGCGACGGGCAATTCAGCAGTTTGACGCGGCGGCCTTCTACCCTCAAGTAATGGGTATAGAAAATGTTAAAACGATGCCAGTTCGCCAAGCTATGCCGCCATTCGCGGCTGAAAAAGTATTGCCAGTGTTCAATTAACTCACTGGCGTCGCCCTGCTTCAGCTTTTCGTGGATGGATTTATAAACTTTCTGCCCGACGGCAAAAAATATTTCATGCAGCGCTTCTTTGCCAAAGTTATTAGCGATGTAATTAATGGTGGTGTTAGCTGCTCCGTGGAAATCCAGGTGCAGCTCTCCGGTCTCACGATAACGCATGACACGCCTCCGGCAGCAGCCACGTCATTTCCCGCTCAATCGCCGCATTAATTGCCTTCTCGCAAGCGTGATCAATACTGTAATTAATAATCGTTTTGTTCGTGGAAAAAATACCCAGTTTAACCATCAGCAGTTTCTGTCCGGCCAGCCAGCAGTGGATATCCTTGCCGCCGAAAACGTCAAACATCAGGTTATTCATCCGGGTTTGCAATAATTTGGCAGCGGCGATTTGACCAAGCTTAGTCAAACGGATAATCTCATTAGCCATTAAACCGTTAAAACAGGCGCCGCCGAGCAATGCCCCGTCATATCCGGCCTGTGCGTAAGTTACACAATCAAATTCATTGCCGTTCAGGGCAAACAATTCGCCTTTGCGTTGATCGCGAGCCTGCGCGATGGCTGACATTGTCACCGGGTCTGCTGAACTGTCTTTGATGATTTTTACTTTGGGATGGCGGATAATTTCGGTCATAGTCCCGGTCTCGACCAGGGTCTTGGTATTCTTGCCCAGGTGGTAGATGCCTACCGGCAGCGGGCTGGCTTCAATCACCTCCAGATAGAGATTTTTCAAATAATCCTGCGAGGCATTGATTTGAAAAAACGGCGGCGCGATCACCGCGATATCAACCCCGGTATCGGCAATGCGTTTGATATTGTCAATAATCCGCAATGCCGAGTTGTCAGTCACCTGCATGGCTAACAGCATTTTTCCTTGATTGTGTTTTACGCTTAAACGGGCCAGCTCCAGCCGCATCGAGTCGCTGAGCCAAGGGCCTTCCCCGCAGGTACCGGCAATAAATATGCCATTAATTTTCAGCTTTTCATGGTGAGCAGCCAGCCGTTCAACGGAGGCTTCATCAATTCTTAAATCCCCAGTCAAAGGCGTAGGTGCTGCCGACCAAACTCCACATAATTTTTCTGTTTTCATAACATTTCCTTAGTTAAAAAGTTTTTCAGTTCCAAAGCTTAATTTTATTACTGCCGGTCCGATAAGTTCATCTACCGGAATGTTCCTGACGCGCAAGATATTCTTCTCGCAGTGCCGCTGATAAACCAATGGCTGAAAAGTCCAGTCAATCGGTTGTCCATTGTTCATTAGAACCACGCTTCCCGGCTCGTCGGTCAACGGGGCCAGTGACAGGGTGGATGAAGTTAACCCCTGCGGGCAATGCACATACAACACATTCCCATTGCAGATTATTTTCAGATCTTTATTTTCCAACATCCGCGAATATGGTTTGCCGTTGAATGCCGGACGGGCATGTCACATCCAGTTCCCTATATCTTTCAGTATTCGTGTCGCCGGGAGCCCAGGATTCTATTGCTTGTCGGCGAAACTGGGACACTCTAGACCAGCGAAATTGGGACATTTTAAATCGGTGCTGACAATATCTTATAGTTTAATGTCTGCAAAATCAGTGCGGCTAAGCGAAAGCAAACTGTTGATGCTTCGCAGAATGCCGCGATGCCTGTTTATGCCTTTTTTATCTTGACAAATGTCATTTTGTCAAACTTCATAAACCTTTTTACATTGCTGAGCAATGCTACGATTAAAGAAATCCCCCCATTGGAATTGATTCCTCTTTCCCTTGCTGTCTTTTGTGCATAACAACCTGTTAGGTTAGTAGTCTATTAACACTTTGCAAGAGTCATAATATACTGCTAATAAACATGTTTAGCCATTTTTAATTAAGTTTTATCACGGATTCAAGCTCTGCTATTCGCCAGTGATAGCGATTATCCCTGCCACTGACTGATTTTTCATTGAGGTTATACTTATTGAGTCAATTATTTTTTCTGGATTGGGATTCTGCCATTTAAAAACATATAATCCAATTTTTTTAAACGCCGGGGTTGATCCTTCCCAGCCAATTTTTGCGTTAGGAACTTCCTGCGGGTCGTTCCAGTCGGATATTTGCCTTCCGCCTTCAACAGAGATTTCAGCAAACGTGTTATCATTGTATTTTATTATGTATTTGAATATTTTTTCATTGCCAGTGTATCCCGACCCATGCAGAAAATACATTTTCACAGCTTTTTTCCCAACAGGAATATCCTCAATTTTATCCGGGAAATAATCGCGAATTTTTGAATATAGCATGATACATGAATTGCCATTGTTTGCTTTTGGGTCAATGACTTGAAATGGAACATTTGAAAACATTTGGCATCCTGTCGGCAAACTGCCAAGGTCCGCGTTGCTGCCCTGATCAAGCCAGCCGCCTTTTCTGTCCATCGCGGTCTCGTCAGCAAATCCCATATTTGTATATTTGTGTAGGTCAATGAAAAAGCATTTCTGCGGATTAACATCTCTGAACTGCTGCCGGTCTCTTCTTGCTTTCTCTGATTGCGCCGAGTGATTACGCTCATTTTCAATTTTTTGAATAATATTATCTTGTTCATTTTTTTCAGCTCTTAAAGATTGCTCCAACTGAAGTCTAATATCTTTGAGCGATAAAACACCATTCTGATATTTCCAGGGTGTGGCTGAAACCATTATAAGAGTTCTGGTTTGTGGAGGCAGCAGGACATGAATCCCTTTTTCGATTTCGTCTTTTGTCCATGTTGTCTTATCGCCGCAAGTCAAAGCTTTGTCTGCAATAATGTCTATTACATAGAAAGTGTTTCCTTCCGGCAATGATGGAAATAGTTTGACTATTCTGGAGCAGGGGAATGACCAGTTCACCATATAGTAAATTTTCTTGTCGCTGCGGTCAATTAACTGAGCTTCAACATTGTCCGTAAAACTGCCCGCATCGCTTTCCAATCTGAACGGGCGCTTCACCCCGGCC
Organism: uncultured Victivallaceae bacterium; assembly: GCA_964392985.1. Lineage (GTDB taxonomy): Bacteria > Verrucomicrobiota > Lentisphaeria > Victivallales > Victivallaceae > CAYMSF01. The sequence continues at coordinate 3,435 of CAYMSF010000098.1, forward strand.
TGCTCTAAAATATTACAATATAAGGCCAGATATTCCTTTGCGCTTAAACTTTCCATTGCAATATAATAGACCTTGCCTTTGCCCAGGGTATTTTCTGTGACGCATGGACGCTTATTTTTTTCAGTTATAAGCAATGCCTTTGCGCTGTCTATTGCAATGCTGTTGAAGCAGTCTGTTTTGACCGCCAATTTTTCTTTGAATTCAAAACTGACTGAAAAAGAATCTTCTATTTTATCGGGAATGTCTTTGCGTATTAAGCCCAGCAACTTTTCACAATCGTTCTTCTTGCCGTATTCATCATACAGAAGTCCAGAACCGGTGACAATCAGGATTCCGCCTTGAAGGACATATTCTATCAACAAGGGAATTGTCTCTTTATAGCAGTACTCCAGGCTGGGAATGACAATCGCCTTATAATCGAAAGCCCTGTTTTCCATGAAATGTTCTTCGAATATTATGTCCAGCGGATATTGCGATAAAAGCAGAGCGTCGTAATTTATTAATGTTTTTTGCTTCACATTATATTTCTGGCCTGTCCAGTTACGGATTGGCGGATCCTGCCAGACTGTCGGCTGGGAATGCATCATAGCGATTATCCCTTTTGTGCGCGGCCGCGGCAGAATTAACTCGCCCAGTTTGTCCATCTCTTTATTGAAATCTTTGAATCCGTTAAGCGTGTCTCTTGAATATATGCGTGGATTAAGCAAGGAGGATTCCAGAAATAAACATGATTGATCAGCTTTTTCCGGATCTATTTTCGGATGCATCCACCAAACATATGTCTCAAAAACGCTTACCCCGTGAATTGCTTCAGACCATAGAGCGGTGATAATGTCGCCGCGTTTAACCGGCTGCGCATCTTTTATCCCTTTATATCTTCTTGATATATAGCCCTCGAAATTTATAATCGGCTTATCAGGAGACAAGCCCCGGCACATGTCTGAGAAAAATGTGCGGGAGCGGCCGCCAAAACCATATATAATTTCATCAAGGAGTGAAACATTTTGTGTCATTCCCAGTCCAGGAGAGCCAAATACTTCGCTGCCCTCATAGCCAAAACAATCCACCGCCATGGCTCCTTTGTATAGATCAGCAGCCTGCTCCGGGTAGAATACGCTGGCGTAAGAAATTTCCCATGAGACATAGGTGTTTGGGCGTGCGTCCACCTCCCGCAAGGCAAGTTCAGAATTTTTAATATTCTCCTGCCAGCGGTCGCCCATAAATTTCATCCAGTCGGCCCATAAACCACGATGCAGGCGGTAGTTCGAAACTTTTACAGTTTCCGTAAATGTTTTGAACTTGGTATTCCACTCTTTGTTAAGGCTTTTTATATTCCCGTAGCGTTTCTGCAGCCACAGAATAAATAATTTCTGATTGTTTTCGCATGTGCAGTTGAAATAATGCAGTTCGTTCCAAAATTCATAAACCCATGGATTCGCCCCGTTGGAAAGCAGCCAGTAAGCTCCGTTTTTGAAATAAGAGTTGTCCAATTCTCTGCCCATTGCGTTGGAATGACACCAGGGCGAGTCTTGCGCCAATATCCAGCCGTTTAAATTATTCAATATTTCCATTGGCAGATTGGCGTCTTTTACACGCCCGACGGCGTCTTCCGCAGTATCGAAATGGGGGCAGAAATCCGGCAGTACCGGGGTTCCTTCAAGCAATTTTATCTGCTCGGTATTAGCTTTGTATTCAGAAATAAGAAAATCATAAAGTCCCATCGAACGCTTGCCTTCAGCTCTCCATTTGTCCCAGCATATCAGCTTCTTTACATTTTCACGAAGGCGTGGATTTGAAATAAAAGGATTTTCGAACCTCAGAAACTGCGGTACAGGATTAATCTGATAAGACTGAATTCCGACGCTTTCTATAATTTCTGGAGTGAGAAGTTTATTATAGACGGGATCATCTTTGACGATATTCCTGATTTTATCACTTTTTTTTGCGTTCACCTGCATAGCGTTATGCGAAGCCAGATTTATTCCGGTTAAAAACACCGGTTTTCCGTTTTTGTAAAAACATCCGTTTTTGCTTTCCGGGCGCTGCCATTTGTCAAAAGTGACAGGCAGAGAAAGAAGAGAAACCGGCGGAATTACAGTTTTGTCGTTGTTCACGCAACTGATTGCCGCTTTTGATTTATTAGATTCATAAATATTATTAATGTCTTCGTCAGACACCGCCATAATTTTCCTCAGATAAAATTGTATCGGAGGCATTTCATTGCCCGGCGGTTTGGAATTTCTCAAAAAGGTTATGCTTGTTACTCTGCTTGAATCTTCAGCTCTGATTTCCGGGCTGAACTTCAATGACTGATTTTTATCAGGACTACCGCTTAGCGCAATAATAACTGTCTGCCATTGGTCAGTATTCAAAATTTTAAAACCGGCCCAGTATCTTTCGCGTGGAGATACATCTAAAGATATTGCTATATATTGTCCCGCAGTTTCGGCATTGGCCCCTTTTATCTCTAACATTAAGAACCGGCGCTTGTTGTTTTCGAAGATTTTTCCGTTAATCGACTTACCTGTCCATGCAATCTGACTTTCCTTCAACGGCGGAAAAAACAAACGCAATGAATTATTGATAATTTCACTTTTTACTTTCAGCTCGCCGGTTGACCAGTTCCTGGAAGGCGAGTCTGCCGAGTAAAGCAATCCGTCATTGTCGATGGCATGCGCGGTTAAGAATGTAGCCATCAATGCCGCCAGACAGATATTCTTGATCCATGTCATAATTCGATTTCCTTTTCATATTTGCATTGCGTTTGCGGTTGAATTTTTATACCACAGAGCCAATTTCAAAACTATTGGCTTTTGCCTGTTAATAACTTTAGTACTTTGCGTATCAAGCTCTTTTTTACATGCCGATGCAATTTTTCCCGAAAAAAATGCGAAAAATCAAAAACTTATACATCTATTTACTGACGGCAATCCTTATTTTTTTATTTTGTGGTTGTTGTTCACATCCTCGATCATGATTATTTTGACAAGTTCATATTACCTGACAGCCAGTGTCAGAGTATCTCCAATACTGTCGAGCCGTAGCCAGGCAGGAGTTGTCTGCCGTTGACATTCTGTTCCTTAAACAGATCGCGGAAAGTGCCGGGACCAGGGTCTACGACCGCCTCTTTCTGCGCAAAATTGTACAGGAACATAAACTTTCTGATACCGTCAGTGCGAATAGTGGCATGAATGCCGGCCGGAACATCAACAGGCAGCACGGTGGCGATTTTTTCCGAGAGTATCAAATTACGGTAGAACGCGGCAAGAAAATCATCACCGGTCCTGGCGGCAAGATAATATGCCTTGCCACTGCCGAATCGGTTGACCGTCAGCGCCGGTTTACCGGCGTAGAAATCACAATCGTAATATGCCAGCGGAGTTGCGCCCTGCAAATGAATAATTTCGGCAAATTCGACGGCGCGAAATTCCCCTTCCCATTCAAGTTCGTTGCCGGCAATCATTTTTATTGTCTGACAGTCGGCTGGCACGAAGCCGTCCAGCTCCTCGTTCCAGATGCCGAAAAGCTCCTGAAGTCCGTCGCCCGGGCATCCGCCGGTGAAGCAGAGATTGGTCTCGTTCACATAGCCGGTGAGATAAGTGCAGACCAGGGTGCCGCCGTCAGCGACGAATTGCTTTAAGCGGGCGGCCACTCCGGGCTTGAGCATGAAGAGCATCGGCGCGATCAGTAACTTATATGAACTGAAATCGCTTGTGCTTTCAATGACGTCCATCGGCACGTTCAAATTCCATAGGTTGCGATAATGCGCCTGGATGGTTTCCAGTATTTTCTTGTTGTTTTTGGTCGGGCCGCCGCAGACGTTCAGCGCCCAGCGGACTTCCCAGTCGTGAATGACGGCAGTCTGCGCGGGGGTGGCGGTACCAATGACGGCATCAAGTTGTTTATGAATTTCGCCGATGGTAGCCACGTCCTGAAAGACACGGGTATTTTCATGCCCAGCGTGATCAACTACAGCGCCATGGAGCTTTTCGCTGCCTCCTTTACCTTTGCGCCACTGAAAATACATCGTCCCGTCAGCCCCGTGGCCCATCGCCAGTAACATTTCAAATTGATGAACGCCGGGACGCTTAAGCCGGTAATGGTCTTTCCAGTTTAGATTACTGGGGCTTGATTCCATCATCAGGAATGGTCTACCCTGTTTCATGCTGCGGTGCATATCGTGATACATGCCGTAAACAGCGGCTTCCCGGTCATAGCCAGCGGCATCGTCCCAGGTTGGGTAGCAGTCATCGGCGATGAAATCGCAGACTTCGGCGATGCGCCAGTAATCGAGGCAGTCGAGGACGCCCATCATATTGGTCGCGGCCGGAATATCCGGCGCCAGTTCCTTGAGCGGGGCTGTTTCGTGGCGGATGAAGTCGCAGCACTGCCAGGTGTTAAAACGCTTCCAGTCGAGGGCGAGGCCGTCAACACATTCGTCGCGCGGATCAATCTGATGCCATGCGGTGTAGTAGTGACTCCAGAATCCGGTCCACCAGGCTTCGTTGAGCTTATCAATATGCTGATATTTGTTTTCAAGCCACTGGTGAAAAGAACTGAGACAGAGGTCGCAGAAACATTCCCCGCTGTATTCATTGGAGATATGCCAGGAGGCAAGAGCCGGATGACGACAATAGCGCTCGGCGAGCTTACGGTTGATCAAAGCCACTTTCTGACGGTATACCGGTGACGTCCAGCAGTGATTATGCCGGGCGCGATAGGGTTCGCGCAGGCCTTCGCGGTTAACCCGGCGGACTTCCGGGTAGCGTTGCGCCATCCAGGCGGGCCTGGCGCCGCTGGGGGTGGCGAGAATGGCGTTGTAACCGTGCTGCGCTAGTTTGTCCATTATTTTATCGAGCCAGTCGAATTTGAAAACGCCTTCTTCCGGTTCATAACTGGTCCAGGCGAAAATTCCGATAGAAAAAGTGTTGCAGCCGGCCAGCGGCATCAGACGGAAATCCTCTTCGATTATTTCCGGGTGGGACAGCCACTGATCCGGGTTGTAATCTCCGCCATGTAGAAAATGAGGATATTTTTTTAGGATTGGTTCGTAACGCATTGGTATAATTCCTTCAATGTTATGCTATATGAGGTAATTGCAAAGTAGACAGAAGTCAGAAGCCAGGAGTCAGAATAAATCCGGAGTTTAGTTCGAATTTCATTCTGGATTCTAAATTCTGAATTCATGGAAAACTTGAGTTTTGCAATTACCTCCACAATTCAAAAAAATCCAGTATATTGATAGTCACTCTTTGATTATAAAAATAAGCGGGATGAGTTCATGCTTGATTCAGCAGCGATATGCTGGCCGCTTTTATCTTTGCAGTTGCGTTGTTGCCCTCAAACTTGAAATTATGGTCAAAATTACAGGCGGTGTAAAAAAACCACCACTTGCCGTCAGCCTGAATAATTCTGTTAGGCGACAGTTGCATCATTACGCCATGCGGTCTTTCCATTAATGAATCCCTCCAGTTTCTCTGCCAATGTATTCCGTCTTTTGAGAAACAATATTCTATATCCATGGTTTGTTCGTCCGCACGATAATGCCCCAGCAGCCCTATGCGCCCATTTTCGGTGTGAGTTACAGACAACCCGTAGTTTTGAAGACCGGGTGCATCCTCTTCATCAAGTGCAATAACAATTTGCCCGGAACTCCACGTTAATCCGTCCTTGCTGGTTCTCCTCGCTATCTGTCTGATCATTCCCGGAGCATTGTCAATAGGAATATAACGCTTATCACTTGGCGGTACTTGCTTAAGATCCACGGTAAATATTTCAAAACTTCCATCGGGGAGTAAATAAACATTTGTCGAGTCATTCGAAAGCATTTCCACCGAAGCCTCCTGTTCCCACGCTTCTTTCTGGACATGCTTTTCTCCAATGGTCAATCCGGCTGTTCCTGCCAGACGCGCACTGACAGTTCTGTCATTGTGATGATAAAGACATGGATCATAAGCGTTAAGAACAGTATAAACTATTCCGTCTGTACTTTCAGCAGCCAGAAAGCGGCAAACGCCTTTGCCATGAACCCAGAAGTAAAGCCGGTGTTTTCCTGATGGTAACATAATATGATTAGGCTGAACAGGCATCCAGCCTTCCGGAAGATTTTTTATGATTAACATTGATTTTGGGTCATCGGGAATTTCAGATGTTAAAATCGCGTCATGAACAGATGCATTTTCCCCTGGCATCCAGTCAGCAAACCCTATATTATATTGACCTTTTAATGAAGCCCTTGAGAACCAAACCCTGAAGCATCCAGTACTGATTACTTCAGTACTGGCATTGAAGTTGGTTACGAAGATGTTTCCTGTTGATTCCATAACAACCCCGGCATGATCCAGCCGCCTGGAAAATAAGTTGATATTCTGCCCTTCATTGATCATCTGCTTACTCCTTAAATTTAATTATTCTTTAATGCCATGTTTGACACTGTCTTAATTTTTATCTGCCATAATACCAGTTAGTGCGGTCTGCTGGGAAAAGGGATATTTTTTCGTATGACACATGCCCGTCTAAAAATAAAATATTTATGCCTTTGTTATGCCGGTTTGTCCAGTATATCATTTGCCCGGCATTTGCCGGCAAATTTGTAGCGGCCCTCTGATAAGTCAATGTATTTCTCAGGAAATCGCCGAAAAACCAGCAATTACTCGGCTTTTTAATTCTTATATTAGTTACCCGGCAGCGATTATCGGTTCCGAAAGTTCCGTTGAAGCCGTAACTCAAGTACCAAGTCTTATCCTCCTCGGACGGACATGATATTTCTTTGACTCCTGTATTGTTGGCATTCACATATCCGATATATCCGTCAGTGCGTTTCCATTTGGCATAAGATGACAAAACTCCAAACATTACCGTACCATAATTGCCAAGGCTATCATCAGGAACATATTCTTTATAATCGTTCAGATACATTTTGGCGGTTAAGTCCAGTTGTTTTAACTTGTTCACGCATGACGCGGTCTTCGCCATATTCCTGGCTTTGTTCAGCGCGGGTAGCAACATCGAGGCCAGAATTGCTATGATCGCGATCACCACCAGGAGTTCGATGAGCGTAAAAAGTGAGTTTGATTTATTCTTCATTTTACCATTCCTTCAATTAATTGTTATTATATATTTTATGGTAATTAATGCCGCTATAAATATTCAATGGCAGCATTATTCAACCCTGTTCCAGCTTATACGCGCTATATCCCATCATTTTTTTAACTTCGTAAATGGTGTCTTTGCAGGCATCGCCAGCCCATGACAGCAGAAATTCCGCCGGTTCTTTGAATACAAAAGGAAACTTGTTGTCCACTGGCCGTTTAATCAGCCGCACTAAAGTATCAACTGCTGTTCTAATAATTTTATCAGGATAACATATTATGACGCCTATAAGCATTTCATCCCGCAGCGGTGGAAGTTCCCAACTGGCAATGATGTTGATAATGCGCGGGAATTTGTTTTGATAGCAGCGCAATTTCTGCTCCAGAATGTTCATGAACAACGGCCCTTGAACTATCATAAAATCCGGCGGATTCCGACTGATACGTTCAAAACAGAAATTGATTTCCGCAATATTGAGAGAATTAACCGGTTCGGTATTGGATATGCAGCCAGACTCCCCGCATGCTTTGATAAACGAATCGTACATATTTTCATCATCATTACGGATAGAGCTGATATCTGCAATTATTGTAACTTCTTTTGCTCCGGCCCGGCTGAAGTAAGCCACGCCTTTTCGCATGGCATCGCTGAAATCATTCACGACTGAATTAAAACGGTCATCACTATTAAATGCCAATACCATCGGATAATGCTCCTCAACCAGTCTATTACACACTTCAATATCAGTTGCAAGCGGATATATGATACCATCGGCACGCCGGTCCCGTAGATCTTCAAGACATTTTATTTCATTCTCCGGCGAGTATTTAGTCGCTGAAATCAGCAATTGCAAGTCATGTTTACTGGCCTCATCCATCAATGCTGACGCCATCCGTGCTGGATACGGCAACGCCAGATCAGCCACCACAAAACCGATAGTTTGTGTCTTCCCGCATGACAGGGCACGGGCTGTATACGACGGAACATAACCGAATTTCTTTACAGCCGCATCAATTTTGGCCTTGGTCGCTGTACTTAGCTGTTCTGCCAGAACATGCTTGTTCAAATGTATTGAAACTGTCGATTTGGACAGTCCTGTATACTCAGCTATATCTTTTAATGAAACCCGCATTTGTGTAAACAATCCTTTATTAAACCGGTTTAAGTAAGATTATAACACAGCCTTTTGATTTTGTCAATAGGAGGGACAAAAAAAACAGCAAAAAAGAATCAAACTTAAATTTTAAAATTGAAGAAGTCCAATAGCCGTCGCGTCACCAGTTGCTCGATGAATAATCACCGGCGCGAGGCGCTTTCCTTATTTTTCGATTGTAACGGGGGATATGGGAGACCAACTGCGGAACGGGTGAATCAAGACGAGTTCACTAAACGGATCTGGATATTGCCAATGGCGCCTGGCACGGTCGCCATTTCCGAGAACACCTGGTTTCTGAACGATTCGGCCAGCCGCTTGACGAAGTTTTTGGCGGTGCGGAAATGCTCCAGCGTCGTCGCGGCGATGCAGGCCAGCAGGGTTTTCATTCCCTCCTGATCGCAGCCGAATTCGCGCATAATGAATTTAGCCTGCAATTTTGGAAAGAGGTCACTTCTTACCATCAACTGATGCAGAATATGCGCGATCTGCAGCAGATAGTAATAGTTTTTCATTGCAAATCCGATTGTTCCGAAGTTGTGCGTCAGCTCATATCCCCCGTTTTTCTGGATATTAAATGCTTCTTCAACTACCCATCGGCGTCTTGCCTCCCTGACAAGTTTTGCGGCATTATGTTTATTGGG
>CAYMSF010000099.1:0-12255 GCA_964392985.1 uncultured Victivallaceae bacterium
CTTTCATATCTTTCATATCTTTCATATCTTTCATATCTTTCATATCTTTCATATCCTTCATGTCAGATTTGACACTACCGTATTTTTTTTGTGCTTGATAAAACCACTTGCATGTCACAAGGTAAATATCATGCGTCCAAATAGTTCCGGAATGTAATTGCGCGCGACTAACGTCGGCGACCAGTTAGCAGTACGGTCGTCACTATTTGCCATACGCCGCCGATAGACATTGCCTTTAATGCCCTCGGCGGAGGGTATTACACCAAGACCTTTTAAAGGCATAACCATCTCTATCGTCCAATGCCCATTTGCTATTTTGCTTGAAACTTGAAGACCGGATAGATTCCAACAAGCTCCAAGGCCGCCCAGTGCCGCGAGTTCAGCATCATATACCGAACCATCAGGTGCGATGACAAATTGGAGCGCTTTTGATGAATCGGCCGGATCTGATGCCAGATAAAGTTCAACGCAATCTCCGTCCGACAGACATGACGCATCATTTCCAAAATATTTTTGCACCATTTTCCCGGGTACAGGTTCTTCTCCAATAAGTTTAAAATAGAGATTTTGGGAGTCATAGAGGAAAGCTGTGGTTGTGGATGGCAGGAATGGCTGACCATTGCGGGAAACAAGAGAGGTCCACTGCGCTTTTGCCCAATCCATTTCATCAGGGAAACAGCCATCAATAAGTTGCCCGGTTTTACGAATCTCCATAGGTATGCAACGGGGGCCGTTGACGGAGAATTTTCGCAGTTCCATCTCTTGAATTTTTTTTAGCAATAGCAGATACGCAGGGGTGTAAATATCGCCATGATCGTATCCCGGCAATGCAATACACTCGACTTGGGAATGGCCGGCAACTCGGGATAGCAGAATGGCGAGAAGCTTATTTTCTTCCGGACGGCCTGGAATCTCAATGGCGGAGTCTCCGGCAAACAATACTAATGGCGGAACATTCTTGTGGATATAGAATAACGGCGCATATTTGTCAATAACCGGGATCGGACTGGAAGTAAAGGAGATGATGCCGGAATATTCGTTGACAACCTGAAAATGAGTAGTCATCTGACCACTGACAGGCATTACTCCGGCCAACTGCTGATTGGACAATCCATGTTTCGCCAAATAAGCAGGAGCCAGTCCAATCATCGCGGCCAAATAGCCGCCGGCTGAACCCCCGCTGAGATAAATTTTCGCCGGGTCTCCGCCATAGCGGCTGATATTACGGAATACCCATGCTACCGCGGCGGCAGCATCTTCCAGGTAATCTGGACACTTTGCGCGAGCGGACGAGAGGCGATAGTTCGGTGCAACCAGCGCAATATTATGATTTTTTAATGTTTCAGGGAATTCTTTTTCACACGCCTGCAGGCCTCCGCCATGTAAGTGGACAAGCGTAATGAATCCCGGTTCTTGTGCCGGATAATAAATGTCGAGTTTACAACGTTCCTGACGGTAATCAATATCACCGGATCCAGGCCAGCCGATATCATAATAGGGAAGATCATGTTCTTCGCGATATTCACCAGTCGATGTCATCATAGTTAACTCCTTGGAACTGATATGGTTTTGTCAAAGCCCAGCCCCCTTTCTTCTTTAGGGTTTGAGCTCAATTTAATTTTTATTTGAACGGGAGTACTCAAAAAACTCGGGACTCCCCCTATTTTACGGGTTATCCCAATGCCACATCTGCGTCACAGGACGGATGCTACGGAGTGCGCGTGTCCCGTTTCGAGAACGGGGTCCAAAACTCGTCGGAAGAAATGGGCACACAGGGCGCACGACCTACTGGTTAATGCCTCAATCCACACTATAAACATACATGAAGCTATATTTTGAAATCATGTCATTCTGTCAATTTATTCATTATTTTCACTTGAACTCCGTCACTTTCGATAATAAAAGAACAGCCTGGAGTCTCGCGGTTGGGAAATCTCAACAGGCAATCCAACTTCTCTCAGTTCACGGCCGGACAATATTACTTTCTTCCCGCTGTCGGCATCATCCACCTCATAATTTGAATTCGCGTCGAGTCCATGCAGACGGAAACGCATTTTCTCGTAATCGCTTTCCGCCTTACGGAATACTTCCAGAATACCACCGCCCAGATCAGGACGATTGTACTGATTGGCTGTCCAGTATTTAAACGATGCCGTCTGGTCACAAAACGGATAGAAATCGCCAGAAAAATAAACCCTGGCCCGATGATATTCATTGAGTCGTTCACGTAACCATGGATACGGGTAATCGGCTTGAGCCGGCCATTTTTCATAAGTGAACATATGGATGATCACGCCAGCCGCCATGGTGCTGCGGAAATGATAAGTGTCTCCGGGATTATTCTGTGTACCGAAGGCAAATTGCGGCAGCCAGTAGGATAAACCCTGAACCTGTTGCTGATTCCGCTCGGTAATGTAGCCGGGAAAACACTGCATATCGCTGCCCCAGAGCGGAAGACTGTAGCGCATCATTTCGAAGTCGAGGCGGCGGCCGCCGCTGGCGCAGTTGTCGATCAGCAGCTCCGGGAAGCGACGGCGCAGTTCCCCGAGAAACGCGTATAGCCCTTCAACATAACGGATTTCGCTAATGCCCACTCTTTCCGGCGTATCATTATTCTGCCAGTAAGGCAAAGGACTGAAATTGAAGTCCTGGCGATAGCAGTCAAGCCCTTCATTGGCAATCAGTCCGGCAATCAGTTCAGTACACCATTTATGCGCTTCCGGATTGCCGAGGTTCAACAACATATTTTCCGCATGTTCTTTCTGTCCGAGAAACCATTCCGGATGCTCCAGCGTTATCGGCGTTCCCTGAATTGCCCGTTCCGGTTCCACCCAAAGCAGGATTTTTTTCCCGGCGGCATGGACGGCATTGCTGATTTCCTTGAAGCCATTGGGAAAAGTATCGCGATTAATCTTCCAGTTTCCAGCCTGACTGCCCCATTCGGGAGTAAATTCGTCCATGTTTGGACCTGCGTTGCCATACCACCCCGCATCAATCCAGTAATAATCTAACGGGATTTTTTCTTTATTGATATTGCTGATACGCTCAAGGTGGCTGGATGCCACCATTCCGCCCCAGGTCAGGTTACAGGCTGGAGCTTGTAAAGTTTTACCATGACGGTCACGCGGCAAAATCTTTTCCTGTAGAAAATGGCGCAACAGATTATGCCCGCGGATAGCTTCACCCTGCCAGTAAATCATCAGGATCGCCGGTTGCCGGATGGTTTCACCAGGTTCGATACGTGTATGGATAAATTCCATGCCAGCCAGGAATTTAACGGATTCGCTGCCGTCTTTAATTTGTGCCTTCCACTGTCCGGTCCAGCCGATCCCGAACATCAATCCTTCGTCTTTTCCTTCAAAATTAAAATAAGGCATCCAGTCCACCGACGGACGCCCGCCGACACCAGCGATAATAACTGGTGAAGTCCGGTTGAGATCCTCCGTAACCATCATAAAATCATCCCGGAAGGATTCCGCTCGAAATTTTTCCTTTTCATAATGGAACGCGCCGTGCGCACGATGGAGGATTTTGCGGGTCGCTGCCGGCCATGTGATATCAAGAATTTTGACCCGTTCCAGAATCGGCGTAGCGGTCTTGCCGTGATTGGTAAAATAGACGTTCCAGAGTACCGCAGGAAATTGCTCGTATTCTTCTAATTCAACACGGCATTCAAGCCCGGTCTCGGTGTCGCGGGTAACAAATTGATGCAATATGAACCCGGATTTTTGCGACAGTGTATGCCTGATGCCCCATTTGCAAAACCACTGTTCCGAATCTATTCCGGCAAATCGGAATGAGACCGGCATGAGATCGGAAAGTCCATTGGTTGCGGGGTCTCCGAGTTTCAACACTTCACCGTCTGCAGTTATTGCCTCGCATTCAACCCAGTCTGCATGGGCATAATGAGTAGTGTTAAGCGCTTTGACTTTCAGGATAAACTCTGTAGCGCCATTCAGTTCGGCGGCAATTTCCCCCGGCGCAGACTTAACGTTTTGCATGTTGCTTTCCGTTAGACACTTATTGCCGATCCAGATAGAAAATTTACATTCTGCATTGCCTTTGACGCTATCGCGGTTATCATCAATTCCAACTAATGTCCGGAACGATTTAAGCGGTTTGCTGCATTTGATAACAATTTCGCTGTCAGCATGAGTGCCCAGGCCCCAGGCATACTGTTTGCCGGCCAGACAAAGCGGAGCATCAAGAATTGATTGCGCCTGGTGCAGACGTCCCCAGCCTTGTTTCCAGGACACGCAGCCAACTTGAGTTCTGGTGATATCTCCAAGTCCGGCCAACCATTTTTTTATTACCGCAACCTCTTCCGATTTTACGACAAACCCGCTATTCATGGCATCATCCTTCAGTTGAGTTTGACTTTGAACGTATGAATAAAACATGCACGACGCCCATACGGTAATCGTTACTTTTATAAATTTCATTAATTTTTTTTCTTTTGTTGCTAATTTTTAGTCAAAATCCTAATCCGCCGGGTTTAATTCCACGCTCTTTTGTGGCGTTCAATCCGAACCAAATTTTCGGACAGTCCGCAGGCGTGAAAGTTCGGACGTAATACTTCGATGCTCTGCGTCGGATATAGCCTAAACAGCATTTTTTATATTGTTATTGAATAACAAAAAACATCGTTATCCATAACTTTAAAACTAGTGTCACCACCACACATTCCCGACAATGTAGTTCCATGTCACGTCCATCCACTTTCCATGAATAATTTAGACTAATTTGTTACAATCATACCTTTGGGGAGTTTAATTTCAGGAGTATGTCCGCTTTCCGCAATAACCTCAATGATACCATCTGGAGTTGGTATGCTGCCGCGCATATATTCTAAATCCTCCAGATTAGGTGCAAAATTAATTCCCCGTCCGCCAGGCAAGGCAAAGCGCACCCCTAGGAGATTATCCATCAGCCAGGAACAAGGAGCGCTTCCCCAGCCGTGGCATAGACTATGCCGCAGTCCTTTGTAACAGTAATTGCCGAAATCCGCATGCAAGTCGCGCACTCCGGCAGGCGTAAATTCATCGATTCGTCCGGAATTTTCCAACCAGTTAAGGTCAAAGTCTTCCCAGAAAGTAGTGGCTCCTCGATCAACCATCGCGCCCCAGTAATTTCGGATCAAATGGAGTCCTGCCCCATATTTACCCTGTCGAGCCAGTGCGTCCAGAACAAAAGAACCGCCGAATGTACTGATACCTTTTAACGGTTCCTGTACCAGCACATCCGCATGATCGGCAATCCCGCCCAATACCTGCAAGGCGGCGGCGGTCTTATTGAGATTACATGATGGATTATGCGCTGCAAGACGGCTAATGACATCATTACAATGTTCTTGTAATTTATCATCATGCAACGCGGAAGCTAGTTCTTCGCCGCAGCGAAACGCCAGCAGCATCAACCCCTGCAAGCCGGCATGAACCTCGTCAGCCTTGTCATCGCTGGGCCAGTCTAGGAAGCGGCGAGCCGGAATGTTTTCCGCTCCGTCATTTTCAACATATTGGGCAAACTGCAACAATAAAGCGGATAAATACTCTTGCTGGGCTGCAAGATAGGCAGTCTCTCCTGAATAACGGTAATATTCGTGCTGGCAAACAACCCACCACAAAGAGTAAGAGGATATATTATTCATGAACCGGGGAAGCGCAGTATCGTTGCGGACAAAATCGAGACTGTCGGTAATGATCCGGTGTCCGCCGAAAGCGGCAAGAATACTTTTGATTTCCGGATATAGATCTCCCATCCAGACCATCCTGTCCCTTTTGGCACCATCGAAGATATAGTTGCCCATGCACAGATGGACCGTACGCCGGGCGGTTTCCCAAATCCGGTTCAGGCGCACGTCGCTGCATTCGAATTGTCCAATAAATTCAACATCACATTCGCATGACACCGCCATCACATTGAGAAGCTCGATCTCATTTATCGCATCAATGCGAATGAAACGGAAACCGGTCTGTCCGTATTCGAACGTACCGAAGCGCGGCGTTTGCAATTCAGTATCGTGGATTGCATGAGTCTGGTCTGGTTCGCCCATCACTTCATTTACAGATTCACCGAAACGCAGCCGGAGACGTCCGGCCGGAGAAGTGACTACCAGCGCCACGCCGCCAACGAGTTCGATACCGAAATCCAGCACTAGCGCGGTTCCTTCCGCCAGCCGGATGCGGGGAGTATCCGGAGCAAAAGATATCTGGTTAAGACGGTTGCCGACCAGTATCCCGGCCTCGGACATTCCGGTATTTCGCATAATGCGTGCTACGGGAAGATAGTTTTTTGTAAAAATATTTTTCGCCATTTTAAATTTTACCGTATTGAATGTTTAAGGATTTCTCAATCTTTAATGTAATAAACAACTCTTATATATTATTATCATTCGACTGCAATAATCTGGTGGCAGACAAATGATGGCGCTGTTATTGCCAACCATTGCCCGTGAATGTTAAAAGGAAGCTCCACGTCTTGTGGTTGCAGCGATACCCGCTTGACCTGGGAGGTAATTTTCAGTTCAATTTTGGTTTCGGGTAGAGGCAGCAATTCCTCAATTACTTCAATTTTATCACCCAGCCAAGTACCGGAAACACCATTGCCTCGTTTGACCATATTGCCGTAAAGCAGATGAATCAGTGTCCGGTTTGCGCACTTCTGGCAAGTGACTGTTAGTCGTGCCAGCGACGGCAGGCTGGTCCGAATTGTCACTGATTCGCCCAGGAATATGGTTAGCGCGTTGGCAAGAAATTCCCGCAATACTACCGATCCAGTTTGATAATAAAGTTTAAAGACCGGATGGGCGAAATAAAGCGTATTTGCGGTTATGGTTCCGCATGAAAAACCATTTGGAACAGGGCGATTGGGACAATGCTGATGACTGCAGAAATGCGCTAACGTTCGATTGAAATAAGGATCATAAATATCGCCAAGACTCTCTCCTGTAGTTACCCGTAAATTCATCGGCGAGCTATACATGACAAATGGCGTCGAACAGAACTCCGGCCGGCATGTTGGCGTTGGCAGCAAGTAAGTCGGGTTGAATTCGCTCTTCTGCTCGACTTCCCCCCCAATATCAAAAGGACTCTTCAGTCCGGTAGTTCCAGAGAGAACTACTTTTCCGCCCCGCTGCAAATAAGCCGCCAGTTTATCGGCAAATTCACCGGTCAGCGGCACATCATCCGCAATAATTACCGCTTGATACGGTGATAAGTCCATGTCTGGATGCAGCACATCGAAAAGGAAATGGCTTTCCAGCAAAAATCGTCCGATACCGGTATCCGCATCGCGATCCGGCAGTTGCAAAGCTTCCGCTGGAATTACTGCGATGTCGGCGATATTTTCGGCAGCATGACAAAACGGCTCCTTTTCCCGGACTTCGCGGTAAGCGCGCCCGATAATCTCATAAGTTGAGGCATCAAGTTTTCCAGAGGGATGTAATTGGTCGCCAATGCTGCATTTCGCACCGGATGCAATCATGGCGGCGCATTCATAACGCAGGGCATTGGGATGCTTGAGTCCGCCGAATTCTCCCCAGGAAGAATGAAATTTGCCGGTCATGCCGAGAAATTCCAGTCCGGATTTGCGCGCAAACGCCGCCGATTGCGGAAAATGGTCATATCCCCAGCCGCCGGTAGGGAGGCTTTCCAGTTCCAAGTGGCTGAAGTACTGCAAACGGCCAATCAATCCGGACGAGACATGACCGGAGTTATGAAAAATCGGCATGTCTGGATGATGTTTTTGTACCACAGAATTAATTCGCTGGTAATAGTTTTCCAGTACCTGACTGGCAAAGCGACGGCGGTCTGCCTGGTTTTCAGGATCCATTCCTTCGTTCTGCATCCCTTTCAGACAGACAGGACAACAACATTGCCCCTGTAATATTATATCGAAGAAAAAACCATCGGCATCAGGAAAATGTTTCGCCGTTTCTTCCGTCAGTCGGCAGAGATAGTCGAGGTACGGCGTATTAAAACACAATTTATGGAATCCAGGCTTTAGCGGACCGTCCGCACCCCAGGAAGTAATTCCTGCCGGTAACACTTCCCGCCATTCCGGATGCGCAGTCGCGGCTACTTCATTTCCTCCAACCGAAATGTAGACCGGAACGTTGATTCCAATGGCGTGCGCTGCATTAATCTGTTCCCGCAACAGGTTGAACTTCAAGCTGGGATGCATCTCTCCGATCTCCGTCGGATGATAACTGTAACCGTGGTGGCAGACCGAAAAACAAGTGATCGAATTGATCGCCGCTTCCGTTAAGGTCTGCTGGAACTCTTTTTTGTCAAATGCGCGGCCAACGCCGGGAATTTCTCCCGACGTATGAAAATCCAAATGAACCTGACGAAAACGCATAGACATAAAATATTTTTCCTTTTGAAATAAAATTAAAATTCAGCCAACGGTAACACTCGTGCGCCGAATGAAACAGATTAAATAACTTATCTTACCAATTCGAAGTACATGGTTTTGGTATCTTTGTCGATCTCAAATGATTCTGTCCCATCGGCAACCGCAGTTTTGAGTTCTCCGGAGCGTTCCCCTGTATCGGGAGACAGCTTATAAACCTTCAACGCACTGCCGGGAACTTGTTTGGCTGAAATGATCGCATAAAACGGTTCACTCAAAACTGGTCCTTTGGACGGCTCTTTGTAGCCGTTTTGATCAATCACCGCTTTGGCGTTGGCTGAGTTGCCGACGGCGCAACAGAGAATCCGTTTGCTTTCGGTCAGCGGCAGATTGTCCAGGCTGGAAAATGTCAACGTCGCAAACGGCATGCTTGAAGTTACCTTAAATGCCGAAAGATTTCGACGCGGTGCGGTTCCCATGCTGGAGAGCGCTCCGGCGGCAAATTGCGACTTTGGCGTGTCAATTAGCATTAACGACGGTTCGGCAAAGCGGATCAACTCTTTGGTGTCGGAGACAATGTAGTCCGGCCCCGATTCCAATCCAAGTTTCCGAATCGCTTCCTGATACAGTGTTTTGGTATCTTTTCCGGTTCCCAGCGGCCACTCGTTTTTCGCCCCGGGTTTCGGAAGCTCAATCGACACCTTCGCCATCTGGTAGAGAAACGACACCGTGAGCGCCAGCTGACGGCGGTTGCTCCAGATGTCATCTTCCGAATATTTTAACACGACTTCTTTTTGCGCGGGCTTGATGTCGCCGCGAAGTACTGCAATGGCGGCCGCCTGACTCAAACCCCATGTACTGGGGTCTGCCATTTGTGATAAACAGACAATCCGGTGATCGTCAGCCACATGTTGGAGGTTCGGCAGATAAGCTCCGCTCCAATCAAATGAAAACATGGCATCAATTCCCTGATATGCGGTAAATGCCGCAGTAAACGGATACCCTTCGCACCGGTAAATATTGGGATAGACAAAACTCCACTCCGTACAGACAATCGGTTTGTCGGTCAACCGGGAGTGAATGATTTCGCCAAACAATGCGACTCCGGTCAACGGTTGTTTGACACAACTTGTATCATTGGGTTGCCAAAATCCGCCGCCACGGGGCGATGAGCCGAAATAGGTATGATCATTCATGAAATCCATGTTTTGACTCGCCCAAAGATCTCCGGCGGTTAACTCAAGATTAGTACCGCATATTGGCACTTTTACGCCGATTTCGCGTAAAAACTTGTAATATTCCTCCAATATTTTTTTTTGCTGGGCAGCAAAGAATCGACGACCTTCTGCGCCATTGCCCTCCATGGGAGGGCCGGTGAGCGGTTTCTCAGGCGTGATCCCCTTGTCCTGCTGCCATTTTTCCCAGCGTTCCGATAAAATTTTCTGCGCTTCCGGAAAGTGGTTTTTGAAATCTCCGGCATAAGTCAGACTGTGTTCATTGACGACCTCGGTCATGGCAAATGCCGGATCATCCACCAATTTTTTCCCGGTATATGGATTGACGGCAAGAAAGACCTCTTTGACAAACTCTTTGCATTGATCGGTTTTTTCTTTTTGAAGCATGTAGTTGCCGGGTTTCTCCATCCACCTCAACGGTCCCATATTATCCATGTAAATGTAGATCCCGCGTTTGGACAGCTCTGCGACAAAGAAATGGAAATCATCGAGGGTTTGGGGATTGAGTTTTTCGCCCGGTAAAATAAAACTGCGGGCAATATCTTTGGGATATTGAGGATGGACAAAATTATTCATCCAAAGATGTATTCTTACAATGTTGATTCCGGCGCGCGCCAAGGCCTCCGCGATCTTGTTTGCATGTTCCTTCTCGGGCAGATGACCCAAACAAGTTCCCCAAAAGACGGCACGTTCTCCGGGACGCTTCTCAAACTCAAAATGACTTCCGACTTTTTTGACAAAACCGTACTTTCCGGCCGGAGCATGGTTGATAAAAGAAGCATCCAAGGCACTGTCAGGTGTGATTTTTCTGGCCACGGGAAGGGTTGATTCATACCAGTCCTTTTTGATTTCCGGTAATACACGAACCTTGTTCAAGGCGGCGTATTCCGTGTTCAAAAATTGGATCAGCGATGGTGTCGCCTTTTCTTGTTTTACCGCGGTAATCGCCAGCACAATCCCGACCGGTTCCGCATTGGCGGAGAGCACTTGGATGGAGCGAATTGCGACATCCGGTCTCGGATTTTTCCATTGCATATGCGCCAGATGGACGGCATGATCGTTGTTATTGCCTTGCCATGCGGTCTTTACCCGGGCGGTCACCGGCAGCAGCCCGGCCCAGTCCGCAACGTCAAGTCCGCCGATCACCGGAATATCCATGATCGTACCGTCTTCGTAAACAACCTGATAAATAAAACCGGTCCGTCCCATGGCATTCCATGCCGCAGTGTGGCAGAATGCAAAGCGTTCGACTTTTTTGCCGACCGGCATTACCTGCGATTTTTCCGGGAACGACTGACGAAATTTTCCTTTGAGGATGATTGCCTTGTCGCTGATTTCAAATGGAATTCCTTGCGCAACAATGGTTCCCGGCTTGAGAGGACTCATGTCATTGGTGCCTTGATCGGTCCAACCGCCCTTGCCGTCATTTTCCACTTGATCGACCAGCGAGCGGTTTGAGTTTTGAGCGACCGGGAGGGAAACAAAAGGGGAGTTTTCGCTTTTTTGGAAAACCTTTTCGTTGACGGTTCTGGTTACTTTGAGGACGATTATAATCGAAGGTTGTGAAAAATAGTTCGTTCTGACAGTTAACCGAAACTTTTTCAACCAATCCGCCGATCTGAAATCTTCGACTCCGGCTTGGCGGAACTCCACATTGGATTCACTGATATCAAAATGATAAAAATAGCGGTCGCCTTCGATTATCCCTTTTTTAGCAGCGCCAAATTCTGTAATTGAACGCGGTTTTTCTTGCGGGATAAAGCTCAATGCTTCAGCGGGAATCGGAACCAGCAATTCAATCATTTTTTCCTGGCTTTTGACCTCCGGCATAGAGCATGTCCAAGTAATCCGTGCGCCATCCTGAACTTTTTCAACCAAAGTTTTTACTTGAAGAAGTCCTTCCACCCCTTTTCGGGATACGGTTCCATCCAGCGGGGAGACCGCGCCGCGAGTGCGCCAATCGATTCGATCTATTGGTTGTTTGGTATTTTTCCCCAACAAGTTAACATAATCTTGGGTCAAGAACATATCATCGCCGAGTTTAATTGATACATTCCCGTTACAATCAAACTCGGCTCTTGCCATCAGGATGATCGCAAATAAAATTCCCAATGACAAAAAAAAATTTTTAGAAATCCAACAATTCATTTTTATCGATTCTTTCATATTTATGAACCCAATATTATTAATTTTATTCATTGCCAAGAAGACTACTATTTTGAGACATATTGGCGACAAGACCATTAAAATGGGATCGTATAAATGGAGTTTGTGTGTTTGATATATTATTACCGCTGTTGCCGATTTTTTTGTAAAAGTCTACCGGCCAGACACGTTTTGCCGCTACATGCATATCCATAAAAAGACTGTTTACTTTATTATTATGTCGTACTCCCGGATACGCATCCAATGACCGGTGAATCCCCATGATTCCCCAATTTGCCGCACTATATGGTACAGTCGAAGAATCAATGGCTAAATAGATATATGACAACCCGGTGTATCGTGAGATTTTTTTGCTGACCGACATATCCCCGGAGGTATGTCCAATAAAAGAGCTATTGGTTGTGTATGAAATGTAATGGTCGAAGGCGTCATTTTTTCCCGGGATAAAAGCAGGGCTGTTCAATTCTAGCATTTTTACAGACCTCCATATTTAAGTAGATTT
>CAYMSF010000100.1:0-12175 GCA_964392985.1 uncultured Victivallaceae bacterium
CTAACCCCTGCCTTAAATGCACCCTGCAAAATTGCGATGATTGCAAAGTAAAACCGGCGAATAAATGCGGAAAGACAACGGAGATATTTAGTAGGGTATTAGGTTCTGTCCAATTGTAGCCATTAAACACCTCCTTTTTATCTGAAATAAATTATAACTCTTTGATAGTCAAATGTCAAGAAAAATTATTAAAAATAATTAAAAATAATTATTGACAAGCTACAAAAGTAGCGTATAATAATATCAAATAACAAAGGAGATGCGATGGAAAAAGAGCTTGTTTCATTTACAGTCCAGATGCCTGTCGAGTTGAAATCCGCAATAGAAGACGAAGCCCGCCGATTATCAATTTCTGCCTCTGCGCTAGTTCGCCAAAGGTGCGCCATTTTTTTAAACAAGAGTGCTACAATTGTAGCGTATAAAGAAAAGAAAGGGAATCGCAAATAATGAACTTCAAAGTAGAACCGGAATTTGAGAATTACTTACCGCACAGATCGCCAGAGCGTCAAGAGATGCTTGAAAAACAAATCATAGCAGATGGCGGAGTCCGTGAGCCTTTTGTTGTGTGGGCCGGTGAAAATATCCTGATAGATGGTCATGGGCGTTTTAAAATTTGCCTCAATAATAATCTGCCATATCCTGAACCTGTCAAAATGGAATTTGACAATGAGGACGATGCGAAACTTTGGATGATAATGAATCAGGCGTCTCGCCGGAATTGGTCAGAGGAAGAAGAAACTCTTATGATGGGCAAGGCTTACGAATTGCAGAAGAAACAACAGGGCGGGGATCGTAAGGGTGAAAATATCAAGTGTGCGGATTCACACTTGATTTCTACCGCTGGAAAAATAGGGGAACAGTTTGGCAAAAAAGCAAATCAAGTTAGACGTGCTGAAAAAATCTCCAAGGCCGTTGAGAAAATCAACTCAATGAAACCCGAATTTAAAGAAAAATATCTTTCCGGTGAACATCCAAGCAATGAGAAGATAATCAAGGCCGCCAAAATTGCAGATGAAGCCCCTGAAGAAGCCGAACGGATTCTTTCCGGTGCGACCGTATGCCAGCAACTCAACGCCATTGAAGATAAGATGTCTGAAAATTCCGGCGTGAAGGTTTGCCTTGCTTTCTTTATGGAAACCCAATCGCTAGCCTTAAAAGCCTTTGCGCCTCGCATTATGAAAACCATAAATGACGAGGGTAAAAAAGTAGTCCAAAAGAATTTCAAAAAATGGATGTCGGACATGGAAGCATATCAGGATTTATTTATCAAAAATACAAAGGAGATCGAGAAATGAATTACAAAGGAATGACAAAAGAACAGAAAGACTTTTGCAAGGGCACTGTAGTTGGAATCTATAATTCAGCAAGCCGAAAAGTTCACTCAAAAAGAAAAGCAATGAATGTTTGCAAGACAGCTTTTCATTCAAAATATGGCATATGGCCCACCATAACCACCAGCACTATTGATACTATTCTTGACAGGGCGAAAAATGAGGACGGAATTATCATAGTCCCTGAAGCTACAGGCAAAGGAATGATTTGCACTTACGGACGCGGTAAAAATGAAACACCTGCACTTCTTGATCATGTGAACAGCATATCAGCTTCACAGCAAAAACTTGCAAGCGGGACAAGGAATCTCCGCTTAAATCTTGTCATCCCCATGGCTCTTGAAATGATGCCTGCCGCTCATCTTCCAATTGGAAATCAGAAAGCCTATTTTGAAATTGTCGAGGATGGAAACAAGGCAATAGCTAACGAGATAATCAAGACCGAAAAAATAGCGCACATTAAATACAAACAGGTTGCGTATTTTGTCGATGAAGATGGGAAAGAAATTGAATACAAAAACAATCAAATTCAATAATAAAAAAGGTGCAATAATGAAAGTAAAATCTGCAAACAAAAACAATAATGACTTTTCCCGTGACCTTATTCATGGGAAACTCAAAAAGCGTTGACAAAGTTTTCACGCTAAATATTGAAGTTCCGGCCCCTATATCCGACAAAGACACAAGGATGATTATTAAGGTCGGAGACTTGACAATTCCCATGAAGTTTATGCCGAGGGGCAAGTCTTCCAAAAATCCAATAATTATGAAAGAATGGGAGTAACTAAAATGTCCACACAAATCAAAACACAAAATGCCGACGCTTTTATTGAGGCGTTGAAGGAAATCAGGAATGAGTTTGCCGAGGCGTTTGAAAAGATAAGCGAAGCCATAGCCCCCAAAGTCTACACAGTCAAAGAGTTGGCGGAACTCTTAAAGGTGGAGGATCAAATAGTCCGCCGGATGATAAAAGGCGAGCAGATCAGCGCCTTTAAGGTCGGGTCGCAGTACCGCGTAACCGAGGAAGCGTTGAAAAAATATATCAATGAAAATAAGGCGGCTTAAAATGATTACCAGATTTTACAGAAATGGAAAGAGGGTCAAGGGAAAAATGAAAGAGCAGAAGAAAGGGGGCGGAAAATGAGCAAAACCGAATACGCAATTTTCATCACAATCGTCTTCATAGCAATGACAGGCGCGTTTTTCCACATGACCTCCGAGGAGAACTGGGACGCGGGAAGCTCTAACCACAGGACGGCGGGAAAATGAAAATCGGCGAAATCTACACAGGGATTGAGACAGGCGTTGAGGTTGAGATTGTGGGCTTCGCCGGGGATTTAGTCAAGTATGAATTCTCCAATCCGCTTGAAGGTTTTACGGGTATTCAATTTTGCACCAAGGAAGATTTTGAAAAAACTACACAGTTGCGGATCGTAACCAGTACGGCAGGAAACGGCATGCCAGCCGTGATGATGCCGGAAAAGTGCGACGCGACCAACTCGGGAACAGGAGCCGACTGAATTACTACCGCCGGGAACAGGGCGTTATCTGAATTACGACAAAGGAAGAAATGAAACAAACGAAACAAACAAAAGAGGAGTTTTTAGAGGATTGCGGGGAGTGGTTGCTGGTGTTTAAGGGGGATAAATAATGAAAACCTGCTCCAACTGCAAGACAGAGAAAGACGCTGATGAATTCTATAACACTGACCGCTATTGCAAGAGATGCAGGCTGATCAAAGCAGCCGAGCGGTACGCTAAAAAGATGAAAGGAGACAAAAAGAAATACATTGAGAACGGGAAGAATTTTGATGAGATTGCAAGAAAGTTCAACGCAGATCCTAAACACAAATTCGATGTAGAGAAGACACTGGCGTTTGCTAACCACGAATTCATACATAGGAGGATACCAGTATGAGAATCACTAAGCGCGTCAATTTTAACCGTAGAGGTATGGAGATGATAACAATCACAATACCGCGTCATAGGCGGATACTGAACGCGCCTAGGGCGAAAATCAATCCGGTTGAGTTGGGAATGAGAAAATTGGAATTCGGATTTTAACAAACAAAAAGGAAAAAGGAATCATGGAAGAAAAGGAAATGGAATTACTGGAATGCACGTTGACGGAAAAAGAGCTGCTGGAATACGGACAGCAGTTGTCAAGAAGGAACAACGAGGTTACCCGCCTGGAATCACAGAAAAAAGCCACAGTCTCAGAGTACACCGCCAAGGTTGACGCGGCGAAAGCCGAAATTAATTCATTATCGGAAAAGGTTTCAACCGGCCGCGAATTTCGCAAAGTGGAAATCAGAACGGAATTCAACACGCCTATCAACGGACAGAAAACAATCATCCGTAACGATATCAACGAGATCTACAAAGTCACCAACATGACCGCCGATGAAATCCAAGATTTGATAATTGACGGAGAACGCCGCAAAAAAGAGGAAGAGGACGCCAAGGCCGCCGAAGATGCCAAGAAGCCCAAAAAGGGAAAGAAGGCAAAAGGCGACACGATGAAGGTGGAAAAGGATCTCGAAGACATAGATGCACCATGCGGTGAGGAAACTGAAGGCTGCTGTGCCTGTAATAACGAGGAATGCGCCGAGCGATTCACCATATTCGGCAAGGCTTCCGAATGCGTCCGCAAGGAAGCATGTTCTATGGAATGCCCACGCTATGCAGGAGCGCAGCCATGATTAAGATCCGAAGTCTCGAACTTGAAAATGTAAAAAAAGTCAAGGCCTTGACACTGACACCCTCCCAGGAAGGCCTGACCATCATAGGCGGTGATAACATGGAGGGCAAAACCTCCGTGCTCGATGCCATAGCCTATGCCGTAGGCGGAGAGAAGTTCAGGCCGTCAAACCTCAAACGCGAAGGCGCCATCGCAGATCCCTATATCAAGGCTGTACTCAGTACCGGCTTGATAATTGAACGCAGGGGCAAAAATTCAGAATTGAAAGTGACGGACCCCAGCGGAAAGAAGGCCGGACAGAAATTACTTGACGGTTTCATATCCGAGTTTGCGATCGATCTGCCGAAATTCATCCAATCAACCCCGAAAGAGAAAGCGAATACGCTCCTGGGGATTATTGGAGTAGGCGATCAGTTGGCAAAGTTGGAGCAGGAGGAACAGAAGCTATACAACGAACGCCACGGCATTGGCATCGTTGCAGACAGAAAGGCGAAATTCGCAGAGGAGCAGGCCAGCTTTGCGAACGTGCCGGAATTCCTGATAACAGCTTCAGAACTTATTGAAAGACAAAAAAGCATACTGGCGAAGAATGCGGAGAATGACAGACTCCGTGCAAACCTTGCGAATCTACGCAGGGATGACAGCAACGCAATGAAGGAACTTGAACAGTGTTCAAAAGAACTGGCAAAGGCCAAAATGGACGCAGACAAGATCCGCAAAGAATTGCAGGCCGCTGAAGCCGCGACGCTTGAACTGTCGGACAAAAGCACCGAACAACTCGAATGCGAACTTTCAAAAGTTGAGGAAACGAACGCGAAGATCCGCGCAAATCTCGACAAGCAAAAAGCGCTTGAAGATGCCGCCGCAATGCGTAAGGACTACGAGGCTCTGTCGGGTGCGATTGAAGCGGTCAGAATAAAGCGTAACGCCCTGCTTGATGGTGCAAAGATGCCACTACAGGGGCTTTCCGTTGAAGCCGGAGAGCTGACAATGAACGGCAAGAAATGGGACTGCATGAGCGGGGCGGAGCAGCTCTGTATTTCCACTGCAATAGTCAAGGAACTTAAGCCGGAATGTGGTTTTATCCTGATTGACGGACTCGAACAGATGGATATGAAGACGCTGGCCACGTTCGGGGCATGGCTGGAATCCAAGGGGATGCAGGCCATTGCAACGCGAGTCAGCCAGGGTGATGAATGCTCAATCATCATTGAAGACGGACACGTAAAGGAATTGATGCCGGTCCCGGTATTCGAGACAGGCAAGTTTTAAACAAAAAAAAGACCCCGGCGAGAAGCCGGGGTCAACTAAAGGAAAAAAGTCTATGAAGAAGAATTTAACGCAAAAAATGAATCAAGACAAGCTGAGGAATGAAAAAATCTTGAAAGATTTGGCAAACGAGATCTACGCAAGCGCCTGCAAACGGAGCCTTTCACGGTTCGGAGTCATGACCGTACGGATGAAGGATTTCATGACTAAGGAAAAATTGACAATTGAAATGCTCCGGGATCTTGCGGCATTTGAAGGTGAGACAAACGATCTGAATGAAGCGCCCGCCTCATTCATTGAACACGAAATCAAAGTAATAGTTGAACGCATAACAGAGAAGGGAATTGAATCAGTATGAATATCACGACAGGGAAAATTAAACATCCGATCAAGGCCATCATGTATGGTCCCGAAGGAATCGGCAAAAGCACATTTGCAAGCCTCTGGCCCAAACCGCTTTTTGTGGATGCCGAAAAAGGGACCGGACATCTTGACATAGCAAGGACACCGCAGATCACCAGCTGGTCCATGCTCTGCGAAACCATCAAAGAGTTGACAGCCGACAGCCACGGATACAAAACACTGGTGATTGATACAGCAGACTGGATAGATAAGCTTGCGCAGGCCCACGTATGCGCAAAGGCGAATAAAGCAGGGATAGAAGATTTCGGATACGGTAAGGGCTGGGTATGCCTGGCGGATGAATGGAAGCGCCTTCTTGATTTAATCAGTGAGCTTCAGGAAAAACAGGGAATGAACATCCTTATTCTTGCACATTCGCAGATGCGCAAATTTGAACTGCCGGAAGAGGCCGGAGCCTTTGACCGCTGGGAAATGAAGACCGAAAAGAAGACATCCGCATTATTAAAGGAATGGAGCGATCTTTTATTGTTCGCAAATTACCGAACGATAGTGATCGACAACGACGGCAAAAAGAAAGCCCAGGGCGGTGAACGCGTACTCTACACCACGCACCACAGCTGCTGGGACGGAAAGAACCGCTTTGAACTTCCTGATTGCATAGTACTAAAGAAGGAACTGCCCAGGGAAATACAAAGCATCTTGTCTGACATTCCGGCAACTGCAAGAAAAACGGAACCCGTAAAAATGGCGGAACCTCTTCAAAAGCAGGTTACTGAAGCAATCAAAAAGGAAAGCATAAAAATAATTCCGCCACAGCCAGGAGCCGAACCCACTGAAGAATTGGAGATGAATGTTCCCGGCCATATCAAAAAACTTTCGGATTTAATGAAGATGTCGGAGGTGTCAAGAGAAGAGGTGCAACTGGCGGTTGCGAAACGCGGATACTACCCGAAGGATACGCCGATCGGCACATACTCCACTGATTTCGTAAACGGCGTATTGATAGCCGCCTGGACCAAGGTTGTGGAGATGATCAAACAGAACAGACAGACAGTTTAATAAATAAAACAAAAAAAGGTAAAAAAGTATTATGAAAGACCAAGGCAAAGCACTCGACTGGAATGATGAAATTCAGAATGACGGCGAAGATTTCACCATAATTCCGGAAGGCGATTATGATTTCCAGATAACCAAATTTGAACGCGCACGTTTCAACGGTAGCGATAATATGGCGCCATGCAATAAGGCCATACTGTCAATTGATATCTTCAACGAGGACGGAAAAACCATATCGACAATCAAGCATAATCTTTTCCTGAGTTCCAAGAGTGAATGGCAGATCTGCCAGTTCTTCAGGAGCATCGGAGCGCGGCAGCACGGCGAAAAAATAAAGATGGACTGGAACACCGTCACCGGCAAGAACGGAAAATGCAAGGTCATCCACAAAAAAGAGAAAAGCAAGAACGATGCAACAAAGGAAATCATCTTCGTGAATATCGCCAAGTTCTACGACCCTGAAACCAAACCCGCCAAGGAAGCTGTAGAAGGGCAGTTCTGATGTTTGAGGACCTGTTCATATGGGTCCAGGGAGTCAGGCCGGAGGATTTGCCGGCCGCTCCCTTTCTTCTATACCCACATGTGACAGTCATCAATACAGCCGAATGGCTAAAGGAATTAAAGAGAGATGCGCTTGGAAACATGAACAGCCCCAGGGCTAAATATGGAGCGCTTCAAAAAGATCTAAGGAGAATAAGAAGTCTATGCAATATGAATTAAGAAAATATCAGAGCGAAGCAAAAACAAAAATCCTTCAGGAATGGGATGGAGGAATAAAACGCACATTACTTGTCCTACCTACCGGAACCGGTAAGACTATTGTATTTGCCAGCGTTACCGAGGAGATAGTCCGCAGGGGTGAACGTGTGTTAATCCTTGCACACCGGAAAGAACTGCTTGACCAGGCAGCCGACAAGATCGCAAAAAGCACCGGGCTGGCCTGTGCTGTCGAGAAAGGCGAAGAAACCGCCGTTGATTCATGGTTCCGCATTACAGTGGGCAGTGTCCAGACCCTGATGAGGGATGGAAGGCGGTCGGCATATGCACCGGACTACTACGGCGCAATCATAGTTGATGAAGCACACCACACACTTTCCGACAGTTATAGAAAAGTGCTGTCACATTTTCCGGACGCTAAAGTTCTAGGTGTGACTGCAACGCCGGATCGCGGTGATATGCGAAACCTCGGGGAAATTTACAGTTCACTTGCTTATGAATACACACTGCCCCAAGCTATCAGGGACGGCTTCCTTGTTAAAATCAAGGCGCTTACAATCCCGATTGATATTGACTTGACCGGCGTTGGCCAGCAGGCCGGTGATTTTAAACTATCGGACGTTGATTCCGCCTTGATGCCGTATCTCGGAGCCATAGCCGGAGAGATGAAAGAACACTGCTCAGACCGGAAGACAGTTGTATTCCTTCCATTGATAGCCACCAGCCAGAAAATGGCGGAAATATTAAACGGTTACGGATTCAATGTCCGTGAGGTGAACGGCGAGAGCAAGGACAGAGCGGAAACTTTGGCCTGGTTCAATCAAGCCGGTCCCGGTTCCGTCCTTTGCAACTCCATGCTTTTAACTGAAGGCTGGGACGAACCTTCAGCGGATTGCATAATCTGTCTAAGGCCGACAAAGATCCGTTCCCTGTATGCCCAGATTATCGGCAGGGGTACCCGCCTATTCCCAGGCAAGCAAAATCTTCAGATATTGGACTTCCTATGGCATACCAACAGACATGCGCTATGCAGACCGGCAAGCTTGATTTGTGACAACGCCGAACTTGCGGACAAGGTGACCGAGATACTGGCGAGGGAAGAAAACGCAGACGGTTCAGACCTGGAAGCCGCAACCGAACAAGGTAGCCTCGAAGTCATTGCGGAACGTGAAAAGAAATTAGCCGAACGCCTGGAAGAGATGAGGCACCGGAAGAAGGCGCTTGTAGATCCTTTGCAGTTTGAAATGAGCATACAGGCCGAAGACCTGGCGGACTATCAACCGGCATTCGCCGCTGAGATGGGGCCAGCCAGCGACAAACAGAAAGCCATGCTCGAGAAAGCCGGAATATGTCCAGACGAAATAAGCAATGCCGGAATTGCTTCAAAGCTGATTGAGCGGATAAACACCCGAAGAGCTGAAGGTTTAACAACTCCGAAACAGATCCGCTTCCTCGAAAAAGTAGGTTTCAAGCATGTCGGAACATGGGAATTCAGCGAAGCAAAAGGATTAATTGACCGAATAGCGGCGAATAACTGGCGGGTACCAAACACAATCAAGGCGGCGGAATATGAGCCGATACGAAAAGGACAACAAATATAATGAATGACCGTACAAAAGCATTAGAGGCACTCAACCAAATCAACCCAGCTATTCTTGATTATCAGGACTGGCTTAATGTCGGAATGGCTTTGCAGCACGCCGGATGCTCACCGGCTGACTGGGAGGATTGGAGCAAACGAGATACTCGATATAAAGCCGGTGAATGCGCACGTAAATGGACAGGATTCAGACAGTCCGGTTCCAAGCCGGTGACAATAGCCAGCCTCGTAAAGCTCTGCAAGGACCACGGCGGACATGTCAGGCATACACCGGTCAAGGACACCGGACGCGCCTTGGAATGGGATGATACCATAGGAGGAGGCAATGAGGAGCCGGAAGATCGCATAGTCAAGACCGAATGGCTTGAAGATACCGAAACCATAACCGAACCGATTGAATGGAACCCGGCTGCAGAACTTAAGAAATATATCGAAGTCCTTTATGATTCAGAGGATCATGTGGGATTTGTCACCGAATGCTGGCAGAACGAAGAAGGTGCCTTCCTTCCAAAAAAAGGAGTATGGGACCGTACGGCCGGCCAGCTCATTCAAGAGCTTTCCCAGTGCAAAGGCGATTTAGGGGCGGTCATCGGAGACTGGAATAAGGAATGCGGTGCCTGGATACGCTTCAACGCCCTGGACGGCAAAGGGTGCCGAGATGAGAATGTAACATCCTTTAAGTTCGCACTTGTCGAAAGCGACAGCATGACGGTTGAACGCCAGTACGCCATATATAAGGAATTAGAGTTGCCCATATCAATTTTAGTCCACTCGGGCGGAAAATCCTTACATGCTTTGTGTCGGGTGGACGCAAAGGATGCAAAGGAATTCCGTGAACGGGTGGACTTCCTTTATTCCGTATGCAAGAAGAACGGACTGGAGATAGACCGACAGAACCGGAACGCCTCCCGGCTCTCCAGAATGCCAGGAGTCACCCGCAAAGAAAGGAAGCAGTTCATTCTTGCCAGCAATATCGGAAAACCTTCCTTTAATGAATGGAAGGAGTTCGTTGAAGAAAGTACGGACGATCTCCCAGACATTGATTCATTGTCCGACTGGTGGAACCGGATGCCGGATCTCGCGCCACCGTTAATCCATGGCATTCTGCGGAAAGGGCATAAACTTCTTGTTGCCGGACCATCCAAAGCCGGTAAAAGCTTCCTTCTTATAAATATGACAATCGCTATAGCCGAGGGCATGGAATGGGTTGGATGGCAATGCGCAAAAGGGAAAGTTCTTTATGTCAACCTAGAGCTTGACCGGGCTTCCTGCCTCCATAGGTTCAAGGCCGTATACCAGGCGCTAGGGATACCTCCCAACAACCTGGACAATATAGATATATGGAATCTACGGGGCAAGTCCCAGGCAATGGATAAACTTGCACCGCGATTAATCCGCCGCGCCCTCAAAAAGAAACATAACGCCATAATCATTGATCCTATATATAAGGTAATAACCGGCGACGAGAACGCAGCCGATGAAATGGCGAAGTTCTGCAACCAATTCGACAAACTATGTGCCGAACTCAATGCGGCCGTTATTTATTGCCACCACCATAGCAAGGGCGGTCAGGGACAAAAGCGGGCAAGTGACCGCGCAAGCGGTTCCGGAGTGTTCGCCAGAGATCCTGACGCGCTCCTGGACATGATCGAGCTGGATATTGACGACAACCGCAGAAAACAGATCGTCAACCGCTTGACATGCGACGCGTTAGCCAGGCACCTGGACAAGGCCCAACCAGCCTGGCGGTTCGACATGACTCAGGATGATGCATTGATAGCCGAAAGAATCGTGAAGCATATCGACACCGATGAGATCCGCACATTATCAGTCCAGGCCAGGACATTGGCCGAAAAGACCACCGGCTGGCGGATTGAAGGGATACTCAGGGAATTCCCGGAACTGGCGAAAAAGGAGCTGTTTTTCAGCTATCCGACCCATGTCGTAGACACCGGAAAACTGCTATCTGATGCAAGGGCGGAAGGCGAGGAACCCCGCAAAAGGACACCGGAGGAGGCCATTGAAGCGAAGAAGGAAAACAATATCCAGAATACGCTTGAATCATTTAAGGCGGTTCAGGACTTCAATGCCGGAAATCCGGTCACCATCAAGGACATGGCGGACTACATGGTGATGTCGGAGGAAGGGGTCAGGACACGGCTTAAAAAAGCATCAAAAGAAACCGGATTAAGGTTCAAAGGCGGCATTGTTTTCGTACATAAAAACGATACCGGAAAAGAGTAAATCAAACAATCAAACGTTGTTAACAACGTTGGGTCGCACAAAAAGAGGCTTAAAAGTGAGGCAATCAAACAATCAAACACTGCTAGCAACGTTTGATAAATCAAACACTGCTACTAGCAACGTAACAAAAATCAAACGTTGCGGTATACCTAACGGTATATATCTGGCACGTGTGGACGGGAGTAGGGAAATTGGCGTCAAAGCCCGCCAATATTTCACTGGCGTTCAACCCTACTACCCAGTCACACACCGACCAGATGTCATCGCGCATGAAGAAAATCAAAAAAAAGGAAAACGAAAAATGAAAGTTGAATTCTTCCACCAGTGCCACCTTCCGACAGCGACAGCACAGCAAAGGCAGTTCACCAGGTCCGGCAAATCCTACCTTCCGCAATCCGGTAGGTACGCCAAAGCCTTTTGGCAGGCCGTCATGGAATCGCATAAGCCGCAAAGCCCTATAAATGGCCCTGTTGAACTTCGGGTGTCACTGAACTACCCGCACACCGCTAAAACCGCAAAAAACGCGGTTTCCGGCCAGTTGGCGCGGATTTGCAAGCAGACCAAGCCCGACCTTGACAACGCTTCAAAAATGATCCTGGACGCGATGACCAAGGCCGGATTCTGGAAAGATGACTCACAGGTGTATTCGCTGCATATGGAAAAATTCCATTGCGATATCGAAGGTATTCAGATAACCGTGCAAGAGGGGCAACTATGACCCACCGCGAACAGAGCGAACAGGCAACCGAGCGGATGTATAAACGCTTACAAGCAAAGGAGGACAGGGAACGGCACGAGTACACGAAGGGGGTTAGGGAGTATGTGAGGGAGAAATTAAAAGGGATAAAAGGGAAAAAGGGAGGTAAGTAAAATGGAACCCGAATTTAAACATTGC
>CAYMSF010000101.1:0-12145 GCA_964392985.1 uncultured Victivallaceae bacterium
GCGGCAAACATGCAGAATGTCATCGGCAGCGGCAGTTATTGCCTTGCCGGGTTCAGTCAAGTTGAGCAAGGCTGGGTGGCTTTTCTCGGTGAAGAATATTTCAGAATGCTCACAAAAAATCCGGCTCCGGCCAAATACTGGCTTGGAATTATTAAGAACCTTATAAAAATGGCAGACCCTGAACAGGCTACTCAATTAAAAGATAATTTATTGGGCCAATTCCGGAAGGAAAACTCTGAGTTGCTGATATGGGATCGTGAATGGCAGCGTGGCGAAGTGTTCGGGCCGCGGTTCGATCCGCCGCTGCCGTCCGCCAATGAGCTTATAACCGAATTGAATGCAGACATGGCAATCGGTGAATATGAATCCATCCAGCTTAACATTACACCGGTCAAAGCATATAAGCAGATCAAGTGGCAAGTCTCCGGCAACGGTTTTCCTGCGGAAAAGATGGAATTTCTGGTGCAATCCAGACCAAATCCGATTCCCTGGCCAAAAAATCCGGCGATTGCCAAAGAGTTTCCGTACTGGCTGATTCCGCCGCAATACTTGGAACCATTCAAAGCCGATACACTTAATTGTCCCCCGCCGGGAGAAACTTTGACGGTATGGCTGAGAATCAGCAGTTTTGATATAAAGCCCGGCACCTACGCGCCCAATTTAAAGCTGACATTCGATGATGACAAAAGCGTTGACATACCGGTAAAAATCAATATTTATCCCGTTGCGATGCCGGATAAAAAATTGATTGTGCTTGGCGTCGGCGGACAAGTTTACGGGGACGTGAATAAACCTGATCCAGCAGTCCCGTTTGCAAATGACCTTCAGGCGCACAGCAATGAGTGGGGCCTGATCAATATATTGCGCCTCAATATGGTTAAAATCTCCGGAACTGACCGTTTTCTGAATGAAAGCACGCTGCTCTCGCTGAAAAACAATTTTGAAAGGAATGAATACCCTGACTTAGATTTTTCTTCACTTGATCAATGGATGGAACAGTCCATAAGTCACAATTTTACAATGTTCAGAACCCCGGACAGTTCCAGTCAATTACGCAGTATGATGAAGCAGATGAAGTTTTCCGAAGAATTGAAGCAGCGCATTGAATACTGGTTTTTGAAGGAAGCGTCAAAATACATCAAGGAGAAAGGTGTCCGGATTCTGATAACCAGTCGAGGTGACGAACTCAGCCGTGACGAGATCTATTCCACCTGGTTGCCATGGGCAAAGCAAATGGCGGAAGCCGGCTGGGACTGCACTTCAGCATTCAGCTTCGGTAATATGGACTACACCAAACTTGTGCAAGATATTTCGCCATACGTTAAATTGTGGACATTGAATCAGGGGCTGATCTATGGCTTTATTGATAATATCAAGACCGGGAAAATCAAAGTCAGGAAAGACGCCATTATCGGAACTTATGGCGCCGGCGAAGGGCGCGGTTCCGAATTCCGCAAACCGCTCAGCGAATCCCGCTACCTCGGGTGGGAATCATGGAAATCCGGAGTCCAAAACTGCACGCCGAACCCTTATTTCAAAAGCTGGATATATTACTGCGATTACGGAACGAGAGGCGAAACCGGTGGCATCGGCGGCGAACGCTGGGTCTCATATATCCGGCAGGACGATTTGTCAGTTCCGCTGGCAGCCTGTCCGTTCTGGGAAGGCATCCGCGAGGGCATTGAAGAAGGCAATCTGGCGGCAATCATGACATGGTATCTGGACGCCTTGAATAAAGCGGGCAAGCCGCAACCGGAGTTAAGCAGTAGATTGGACACGCTGGTCAGCGATATGCAAGGCGCGACAATCCGGCGCGAAAAAACCATTTTGAAGCGTTACGGCATGGACATTGATACCTACCGGTTGAAAGCATCCAGGAATGATTACAAGAAAGCGAAAAAAGAACTGCTCAACATGCTTACTCAAATTGCCCCGGCCGCAAAAGCTGAAATCAAAGCCTCATTAGTGTGGAATGAGGTCCCCCTGCTGAAGGACGGTAAAATCTTTGCCGCAATTTATGAGGGTGATGTTTCAGCGGCAAAACTTCTGCAGCAAATGAAGAAACTTTCCGGCATTGATTTCCCGGTCTTTAAAATGAGCAGCGGTTTCCAGGAGAACTATCCGGTTCATATAATTATCGGGAACGGGAAGCAAAATCCAATAACTTCGAGTATTGTCAAAAACTTTAATATCAAAGACGCCTCAGAGATATCTCCGGGTAAAAAGAGTTATTTCATCCGGGAATTAAGTAAAGACAACAAGCAGATTCTATTGATATCCGGACCTGACGCCGAAGGCACGGCCAAAGGCGTTGAAATGTTTGCCATGTTCTTAAAGTCATACGGCAACTGGTTGCGCTGATAAAATCTCATGAACAATCCTGATTATGGTCACGATTGAAAAGGATATTCGGGCGACATCAATAAAAAAAATTATGATTACCATAACCTGAGGATGCCGATAACCGCATATATATCTTGTCTTTTTTTTAGTTTAGGTCTTGACATTGTTGCAATAATCTATTATAATTAAAGTGTCACCTAAAATATTTAAAAGTGTCACTTTTACGGGATATTAAATTGTTACGCAATAAAGAAAAATTATATGTTGTCGCTCCGAAGTGCCGGATTATAGCCAGGCATCTGATTGATGAAATCAAATCGGGAAGATATCGCCCGGGTGACAAACTGGACAGTGTAATTACTTTGTCGAAACGGCTTGGAGTTGGCAGGCGGGTTGTATGGGCGGCGTTTGCAATTTTAGCAAAGGAGAACTTTGTAGTTACTGAACGCGGCAGCGGAACTTATGTGAATCCGAATCTGAAACCTGGCAAATTCTATCGTCTCGGCTTATTTATCAACCGGCAAAATCCAATGAGCATGGGGTCGACTATTACTGCTGTTTACCAAAAAGTGCATAAAATAGGTTATCAGGCAGTATTAGGTGCAAATTTTGAAAAGGAATTTGAATTGTCGTATTGGCTGAAAAATGAAAAACAACTTGATGGAGTGTTGCTTGCGGGTGTCGTGGATGAGCAACTGCTTAAATATCCATTTCGCAATAAAATTCCTTATGCAGTTATTGGTAACTATGATATTTTGCCAGAACATCCACAAGGAACGACGGATATACGCGGCAACGCAAAAGAGGCTTTTTTGCCAATACTAAAACAAGGGAAGTATAGAAGGTTTGCGGTAATTGTTAATATTAGCGAACTGAAAGCAAGCCGCGATTTTACGCAAGGCGCAATTGATGCCATTACTGAAAGCAATTTAACGGCAGAAAAGGAATTAATTTGTTATGCAGACGCTGACGGATATGCCGAGGTGGTAAAACTTATGGAAATCCAAAAACCGGATGCGATATATGTTCATGATGATCTGGCACTGGGATTAAAAAAATACCTGGACAGGCATAACGTTCCGCCCGGTAAACGTCCCTATATTTTTACCAACTCATGGGGCGCGGAGATTCTGCCACCGAAATACTATGATCAAAAAATTAACATTAAAGATGGACTGAATCAACGCGTTGAAGACGCTATTACAAATTTATTCAAATCAATTAAATGAACCAAAAGGAGGTCAAGAGCATCGCCCATCATCGCAAAAGCAAGTTGCATGGTTAAACAATTTAACAAAAAAGGAGAGAGTAAAATGATATACAGACAGGGATTTTTTACACTTATAGAATTGCTGGTTGTGATAGCTATCATTGCAATTTTGGCGAGCATGTTACTACCTGCTCTAAACAAAGCCCGCGCAAAAGCTCAGATTGCAGGCTGTCAAAGCAATTTAAAACAAAATGGGCTTGCATTGCTGCAGTATTCAAATGATTACGATGGCTGGGGTCCATCGGGGACAGATGACGCGGGACCCAATGCTTATAATTATGATGCAACCAGATCGTACTTGATTCCGGCAAAAACTGCTACAGGCCCTAAAAAAGCCAAGCAACTGATTTGTCCCGGAACGAAACCCCCGCTTACAGATTGGGCTGGAACGGTCAATGCTGCTTCCGGAGGAAGAATATACTCCAGTTATTTGTTATCGTTCGGAACTGGCACCCGCACTGCAGCCGGCAACTGGTATTTATGGCGTCCCAATACCTCTGTTCGTGGTGGTTTGTCCAGAGTACCATGCCCAAGTGTCAAATTTTTCAATAAAAGCATCGATGGATGTTATATTGCAGCTCCGAGTGAACAGCCCATGATGGGCGATGTTGCGTCTTTAACCGGAATGGTTCTGCCCTACGGTATTACTGTGCCCGGCTCTCTCATGTCTCATAGCGGATCCAATACTGCTTTTATGGACGGGCATGTGAAATGGACTAATAGAACTGATTTTAAAAGTTATGTTCACTATTATGATCAGAAGTGCAGGCTATATTTCTAACTAATCAAATAAAGAATCGCCTCCGTCCATCCTATCCCTGAGGCAAACATCGAGGTATTACGGACGGACAGACTTCCACGCCATGCTGACGGGACGGAGATCCGAAAACAAAAATCTAGTACATAAAAACTAAATTCTACCAAAGGGTCGGGGAATTTACCCAATGAAGATTAAAGTGAATCAACGACTAGATTCTGATAAGTGTTTTTAAATATCTACCAGTAAAACATATTGGGTAATACAAGGGAGAAGTTCATGTTTGTACTAAGAACAATGTTTCTATTCGCGACTGCTTATGTGACGTTTATTCCAATTGTTTCCGGCACGGACTTTAAGCAAACTCAATGGTGGTCTATGCCGAACCAGTTGTCAAAAAGTTCAAATTTGATTTTCCAGAATCAGACTGGAAAAATCGAACCGGTCGAGACGCTCACCGCAATTAAGACCATGCGTGTTCTTAATTCTTCCACACCGTTTCACAATGGAGACATTCTCCGTTTCAGGTTCAACATCTTGTCCCCGACTGGTTCCCCTGCAATGCTGGAAATATTGACCGGGAATGGCAAAGAATCGTGGAAATTGCACATAAATCCTAAAGGACAGCCAGATAAGTTGATTATTTCGTCCTGCGGTATTGACGGCAAGACAGTTTCCGCTTCACTTGATTACCGTTTTCGCGGAGTCATGAATCAGAGTTTTCTCTGGCCGCAAAATGTTCAAAACTGGAGCAAGTATTTTTACTATAATTCTCAATCGGCAAATGACAAATGGTTTGCCGCTGAACTGAAATTTGTTGGAGGCGCGCAGGAATTATATATCGATGGAAATTTCATATCACGATTCGCAAAACCATCTTCAACAAACAGCATATTTACTTTTCGTCTTTCTCCCGGTACAACCATGACAACTCCGGTATGTTCCCGGCAGGAATATACAAATCAGCAATTCCAGCCAGTGGATATTTCTTCCCGCATTAATGGCAAAAACATTGATGGGAAAGTTGTCGCAGAACTGGCGCTGCCACCGGCGGACCAATTTGTGCTGATTAAAGATATACCATTTGTTTTTCCCAAAAGAACGGAGTTCAATCATCTTGATATTAGTCAGAGTTGGGTCAGGGAAAGCAATTTGAATGAGTCTGCGAGCGAAAAATCGAATAAAGGCAGTTTTGGCGGACGCTGGTCAGGGGCTTTCAACAGTAATCCCGGACGGTTGCAGTTTCGCGTCCCGAACGAAGATTATGATGCATTATATGTGATTGCCACATCAACAGGCAAAACTGACATGATTCCACGGTTTACAGTGCAATTTTACCGTCCGGACGCAGGATTCCCAAAAAACTTTCCTTCTCCGCAAATTCCGCTGTTCAGTATAAAAGGAGACACATCCCGGCTTCCGGTGAAAAACAGTGATGACACTGAGGGTAATTTATACTTGGTCAGAGTTCCTATTGCGCCTGGTCAATTACAGGAATTCAGTGACTTGAATTGTCTTGAATTTGAACTGACAAAAGACACAGAAATCTATCGCAGTTATCCTGACCCATCGTATTACAGCATAAACGGTTCCGGCCTTCCGAGTGCAGTAAAAGTCTTTGCCTTGACATTGGGTTTACCGCCTTACAAAGTTACATTTACCCCGCGCAATTACGCCAATGTTTGGACCGCCCCCGAAACTCCGGAATATACTGTTAAATTAAAAAGCCGTTCCAACAAGGAATTGAAAGTAAATCTGCAGTTTGATACCGCCAGTCTTGATCAACAGGAGAAAACAACTGTTGGTGCCGAAATCAAGTTAGCGCCACAGGGCAGCGAACAATGCATTCTCAAGACAAAGCTGAATCGCTACGGTTGGCATCAAGTCAGACTGACCAGTTCCTCTCCGGATGAACTTCAAGTTCATGAGCGATCTCTGGCCTACTTGCGGCAACGCGATTATATCAAAGAGCGCAATTTTTTTGATAAAGGTTTTATATTCGGATTCTGGAATTGGAAAGGCGAGCATTACAATCCCGGCGTTGAGGATTCATTTACGGTCATGGGTAAAGCTGGAGCAGGTTCTCTGTCGTCAGGAATGTATGATTACTGGGCAAATGCAGAAATTCACAATATCGCCCGGCAGTTCGGCATCCGGAATTATCTTCTTTTTGGCAGTGGTGATTCAAGATACACCGCTTTTCAATTTCCTGAAAAATATTTTGGAATTCCTTATGATGGCAGTCAACCGGAAAAAATGGGCAAGGTGCTGCTGGAAAAATTTAAAAAGAATGAACAGAAGGCAAGTGAGATTTCTGAGCCGCTGTTAGTACGTGTATTTGCAGAACCAAGCCTTGGTCCTTCCACACATGGCAGCATACCGGAATATTTTGGCGAGCCGCCGCTCAAACTTGGCGAGCAGAATGTAAAAAAAATCAAGGATTACACCGAGCGTCTTCTGATCTCCGCAAAAGCCATAAAAGCTAAATATCCGGCAGCAAAAATCCTGATGCCTCACGGCGACCCGAATTTTGCTATTCCGTTTTTACAGGAACAAGGCGAAGCTGCAGCTCTGATTGATGGGGTGGCAGTTGATATAGGTTACTTTGAAAGACTGCCGGAACAACAGTTTCATCAATGTTCAATTCATCGACTGTATCAATTTTTGAGTGAGTGGAAAAAATACAAGAAAACTCCGCCTGTAATGGCAACTTTTGAAGGGCCATGCATCACCGGTGTGCTACCGGGAGCACTGACAGAACAGCAGTTTGCCGCGCATACCATACGAGCCGCACTGCTGCTTGGCGCATACGGCATTAACCGGCAATTTGCAACCGCCTCCCCGTTCGATTGCGGCAATTACTGGGGGGAACAGCACTACGGCAGCGGTCTGATCAGCCGGATCAACGGCTTAAATCCGCATGTTGCATACTGTGCATACGCCACTATGACACGTCACTTAAATGACAAGGATTTCGTTAAATGGCAGCCGACCGGTAGTTTATCTACCTATTGTTTGCAATTCCGGAACATTGTTTCCGGTCAACCGATGTATGCGGTATGGACCATTCGCGGAACCCGGACGGTCATATTCGGGACAGACGACGGCAGTAAGGTGTCTGTTTATGATTATATGGATAATGCTCAACCGGTCAATATTGCCGGAAACAAAGTTTCAGTTATAAGCGGACCAGAGCCTGTTTTTGTTTACGGGCTCAATGATGCGCCTGAAATCAGCCTTGGAGCCCCGGATCATTCGGATTCAGCTGTCGGACAATTCAATAAAAAAGTTGTGGCTGCTGGATCAATAAAGTGGCGGCAGGAACAGGAGAATGACAACAATTATACTGAATCATTTCCGGATTGTATCCGTCGCTTTCCTGCGACAATGGAATTAAGCCAAGTTGATTCTCCTGCAGAAAATGGCGGAACCGCTTTGGGGGTAAAACTACCGATTCAAAGCAAAAACCGCGGTACAATGCCGTTTTACACCACTCTTTATCCGGCAGACAATATATTAATTCCGGGGAAAGCGGAATTGCTGAGCATTTGGATAAAAGCGGCCAGCGACTGGGGGAGGATAGTTTACGTCTTAAGAGACGCCGAAAATGAAAAATGGATCAGTGCAGGTTCTGTCGGGCGATGGAACGGTGACGATATGCATGGTTGGAGTGCCTTTAATTATGACGGGTGGCGTTTGCTCAGATTTGAACTGCCTGGCAACGCTCCGTACGATTGTTTTCGTGAGCGCGGCTCCACTTGGTGGGGATGCAGCGAAGGAGACGGCATCGTTGATCTTCCTTTGAAAATCGAAAAGATTATTGTCGAAAAAAGACCAATGGCGATGTATGTTAACTCGTTGGAGAAAACCGACCCAACGCCAGTATTACTGGGAGATATTTACGCCGAGTACAGATGCACGGCGGATATGACTGAAGATGCGGTGAGACTGTCAAAAATCCGCATGTCACCTCCGCCGGGCAATTGGAATGAACCCAATCCAATTGCTGATCTGGAAAATACAGGTACATTGCCGCCTGCCAGTATAACCGGGGTAAAGCATCCGGATTATGAATACGACGGCACGAAAGGAATCTTTTCGTTCAAAGAGGTTGCAGATGCTGCAAGTTATGATATCTGGCTCAGTTTGAATCAGGATGGGAAAGGCGCATTACTGATGGGTAAGAATATTACCAAATCCGGGATTCTGGTCAAAGGGTTTAAACCCGCCACGGATTTTTATGCATTCATCGTTTATCGCAACCGTTCCGGGGCAATTTCCAAGCCGTCGCCAGCATTTAAATTCCGGTTGGATGATATGTTTGCAATGAAATAATAACGGATAAGGATGATTATGTTAAAACGTATAATTCTCAGCCTCATGATATTTAATTTCTGCGCCATATCTATATTTGCAGAGATAAAGAAAAATACACCGCCCAATTCCCCGCTTTATGTAAAAGTCAAGATACTGCCGGAACAGAAGACGGCAATCGGGATTCACATTTCCGGACGGCGACCATACCGGCCATGGCCGGTGCCAAGGAGTAATATTACCAGCAAAGGGCTATTTACCGATGAAGGTGTAAACGCCGGACTGGGAGACAAAAGTACATTTTTGAAATCGGGTGAAGAATCACCATGGGTTAATATTGCACCACTGTTGGCTGCCACAGGCGACAACCGGTTGCAATTTTGTGCAGTAACTGGTTCCGTAACAACAGTTCCGTTTCCGGCGGATGCAAATTTCACGTTATCTTTTTCCAGAACATCCGGCATGGACGGGCTGATTAAATCATTTACGCGGCAAGGTCACGGCGCCGGGATGCTCTGTATGATTAACCTGCAGCATCCGGATAAAATTACCGATGATCTGCAAAGCAGTGCGGATGACTTGAAATATGCACAGGCGGATCCTGAAGTCCCCGGCCGGAGACCTGAGAAGTTTAGTATTGGAACTGCGCTTGCTCTGGATAATGAGATTGTCACCCCGGAAACTATAGGGAATGAATTGCAGGCAATGCGTCTGCTCAATCTGAACACATTGAAATGTCCACCGGCAACTGCCGCCGCTTCGGCGTTCAGCGATAACGGTTTCCGGCTTTACTATGGAGGGCTCCGTACCTATTTAACGAAGATACCAGATTGTCAAAGTTCGATTGATTACGATAAAATCTCAAATGAGGTGAAAAAATATGCGGAAGAACTGAAGAAATATGGATTGACGGATAAACTTTGCTTCATCAATACTAGGGATGAACCGGGAACTGTTCTTGAGCATTTTCTCAAGTGCAAAGAATGCAGTAAACAATTTGTGGAATTCCTGAAAAAGTCGGGAATAACGCCGGAATCACTTAAGATAAAAAATTATGATGAGGCCGTTCTCCAAAAGGATAGCAGTATAAATCCGTACTTATATTATTACACCATGAAATTCAGAAACCGGACAATGGCAGATTCATTCCGGGCTGCCACCGAAGCCATCAATAAAGAACTTCCAGGTGTTCCAGTCTTAACTAATTATTCTACGGAATTGATATGGAATATGGCCTCCCGCGGCGCTGACATCTTTGAAATTCAACGTAGCGGGGCATTAACTTACGGTGGCACGGAAGACTGGTGCAACTGGAGCGGTACTTATCAGTTGGCCGGATTCCAAATGGCAGTAATGCGAGCTGCCTGTCGCCCATTGAATCAGAAGTATGGCATACTTAACATTCTGGTCAGTCGCTCCCCATGGGAAATTCAAGCCAAAGGATTTGTCGAAACCGGTCACGGGGTAAACTCCATCAGGTTTTTCAATTATGGTCCATATTATGCTCCAAGCAATGATCAAACCAGCCAGCGCCCTGAAATATATCCGCCAATAAAACGTTTTGCCGCGGCTACCGGAGCGGTTGAAGATTACCTGTTGAATGGCAATATCCCGGACGGTGACGCCGCCATGCTTTATTCGATTACTTCCGACATTTGGAATCTTGACGGAAAAAAAGACCGTGATGCGCCTTTCGGCATGGAACGGAGTTATCTGTATTTGTTACTCAAACACATTGGCTGTCGTACCGATATCTTGGCAGACGAGGACATTAAGAGAGAATTTCTGGATAAATATAAGCTGCTATTCATTGTGGATTCACATCTCCCGCGTGCCGCAATTACAGCTTTGTCCGAATGGGTAAAACGCGGTGGCACATTATATCTCGGGGCCGGTGCATTGCAATACGATGAATTCAACCGCCCGCTGGATTTGGATAATGTGCTTGGAATCAAGCGTGGCAAATATCAATTCGTCACGGCACCAGGACGACCACCGTTTGAACTGCTGAAAGTAAAACCATTGTCCAATGTCAACTTTTCCGGAGGACAGATTCAGGTCATCTGTGGCCGTGAAAATGCTCCAGTAGGACTTGAAGGTGATTTTATTGCCGGAAGCGCCGGCACTCCGTCAGTGTATGTGCAAAAATGCGGCAGCGGTCGCGTTATCTCCTGCGGTTTCTTTCCGGCATTAAGTTATATTCAAGCGGCGATTATAGCTAAAGGAAAACCGGTAAAGCTGGACTTACACGCTGAAGATGATACTCCGGTTGTGAATATTGCCAATTTTTATTCATGCCGGGTTTACCCTGAAACGCAACGCAAGTTGTTTGCCAAAATATTGGAGTATGCCGCTTGCAATGTTCGACTGAAAACATCTGATTATTTGGTTGAGAGTAACTTAATCGATGCTCCATC
This sequence comes from uncultured Victivallaceae bacterium, assembly GCA_964392985.1. Taxonomy (GTDB): domain Bacteria; phylum Verrucomicrobiota; class Lentisphaeria; order Victivallales; family Victivallaceae; genus CAYMSF01. Next base: position 11,102 of record CAYMSF010000101.1, read on the forward strand.
GGCAGTAATCATTGCCCTTGCCAACTGGAATGGCGCAGAGCGCGAAACTGTAGTTACGATTAAAGGTTATCCTGCGTTCAAGCGGATTTATGCGATTTTAAATAAAGTTGAGTTAGTAAAAAGTATTACTGATACTACAGTTTTAAAGATCAAAGTCGGCCCCGGCGACTATATCGTTGCTGAAAAATAATCAAAGTCCAATAACTTAAACCGGTAAATAATGAAAAAATATTTTATTGCGGTAATGCTCGCCGCCATTGCGCTGCCTCTGATGGCGGCGGAAGAAACGGGCAATATTGATGGATGGTCCAAGGGAGTTGTGGAAATCAAGTACCTTTCGTCAGCTGACAACACCATGCAACCGGCGCTGTATTACGATCCGGGCAAGAGTGAAGCCGTCCCCTTGCTGGTGGCGCTGCACACATGGTCAGGAGACTACAAACAGAAGGAAGTCGCTTACGCAAAGTGGTGCATAAAAAAAGGCTGGGTAATGATTCATCCTGATTTTCGCGGAGCTAACAACCGCCCGGAAGCCATGGGATCCGAGTTGGTGGTCAAAGACATCATCAGCGCCGTTGATTACGCCAGGCAACACTCCAAAATAGATCCTTCAAGGATTTATATCATTGGCTCGTCGGGAGGCGGGTATGCAACCCTGCTGATGGCAGGCAGAGCAAGAGATATCTGGGCCGCTGCTTCGGCATGGGTGCCAATCTACGACCTGAAACAATGGCACAAAGAATGTGTGCTGGGTAAAAGAGGTTATGACAAAAGCATGGAAAAATCTTGCGGAGGCGCGCCGGGAACCAGCCCGGAAGTTGACCGGCAGTATACTATCCGTTCAGCATGCACATATTTGCAGAACGCGACAGAAATCCCGTTGGATATAAATACCGGCATCAATGACGGACACAAAGGTAGCGTCCCGGTAAGCCAATCACTGAAAGCCTTCAACGCGCTTGCGAGAATTGAAGACAGATTGTCAGATGCGGACATTACATTTATTACAGACAATGCGCAAATACCTGATAATCTGAAAATGTC
>CAYMSF010000102.1:0-11703 GCA_964392985.1 uncultured Victivallaceae bacterium
AGGTCTGCACGGATTTCAGCGGAATCTATCCGCATGGAGCAACCATATTTTCAAACCTTGAAGATTCGGTCAAGAAGAGTTGTTAAAAGCAACATAACATATCAAATACAAAATGAGCGTTGATTATCTTGCGCGTCTATAAATGACGAATATGCGTAAATATTTTCAGATGGTAATAGCTATATTCAGGTAGATTTTATGTGAACCACTTATTGGATAGTGTCTCGCTGTTTTCGGGATTATTCAAATGTCATATGTAATGAATTATAGTAATTGTTGAAAGAATATCGTGTAATGCTCCACTATTATGATGGTACATGCAGGAAGCGGGCATTATTCATTTGATAATTGAATTCATAATGTCAATGGACGGGTTCTGTTGTGCCACTTTATTAGTTGAAATGCTATACTGTAAGTTTTTATAACAATCTGTCAAGCAGGTATTTATGTAGGCTGTTGTTTTGAATGACAATAGTGATTCCCTCTGGCCCGTTTTGGCCCGTCCTGGCGTTGGCCGTTTCGCCCATCCGTAACGCATGATGCCAATTGTAAATTAATAAACTTGAAAAAATACAATATTTATAGACAAATTGTATTGACATTTGCAACCACTTACTGTATAGTGTCTGTATGAGTAAAAGATTACAGCCACAATGAGGCACACAGATGCATGAATTAGAAAAAGTCATTGAAATAGCATTGAGCCAGGCACCTTTCAAAGCCGGCTGCCGGATCTGTTCAGAACGTAAACTGGCAGAGATTATGGGGGAGGACCGGATGCGGATTAATCGGGCGCTGAACAGCCTCACCCAAAAAGGTTTTCTGGTGCGAAAACACGGAAGCGGCACTTATATCCGGAAAATTGCTAAACTCGACGGTACTGAAGACGCGGCACTTTTGACAAAGGCCGGCGAAGTTTCCAGCAGACTTGTTGTTAAGTCCAGAAACGAATTCAGCTTTCCCGTACAGCAAAGCCAATTGACTATCGGTTTATGGGGAAACCTGCATTGCACGACAAAAACCAATCTTCTGACATTTCAGGGGATTGACAAGAGAATAAAAGAGCTTGGACATCACCTGGTTGTGGAATCAATATTGGATGATGACAACGGGCCGCTGATGGTTGAGTCGATTGCGGAGAGCCTTTCGAACAACCGTTGCGACGGCTATATTGTCGTGAGCAACTGGGCCTGGGTATTCCGGCAGGCATACATAATGGCTTTTGGAAAAAATGCGCCGCCCATTGCTTATATATATGTATGCAGTTGTCCTGTGGAATATGAGCCCATGGTGCTGATAGATACAGCCGCCGCCATTGAGCGCGCGGTTAAGATTTTCAAGCGGGAAGGTTTTTCCAGAATCGGCATGCTTATTAACGAGAATCCCGCGGCCAATCCGCGCAAATGGCAGGAAGACGCATATTCCAGGTCAATGATGTTGAATGATCTTGACTACCATGCGGCGGAATCAGTTACTTCTACTGTCGAGCTCGCGCTGGATAAACTGCTGAATAGAAGCAAAAGGCCTGAAGCTATTTACATTTCGGATGATAATCTTCTGCAGGAAGCCGCCGGCTATTTTCAATCTAAGAATATTATTCCGGGAAAGGACATTTTTATCATAACTCTTTCGATCAGAGGAGTGCCTTTGCCGGATGACTATAAATGGAGCAAGCTGGAGTTTTGTCCGGAAGAAGTAGGCAGCCTTGCCGTTGAAAGTTTATTACGGGAAATATCCACCGCCAGGGAGGAGCTGTGCTCTTTCTCTAACCGGCCAAGCTGGCATCCCGGCGAAACACATCGCGACATTAGTAAAAAAGGAATAGAAGATCCTTATATAATAACTCGTTTTATTTAAGGGGGCAACATAATCAAAGAGTTCTCGTTCATGTTTAATTTGTGCTTAGCGCCGTGAAGAAAATATAAATAGAAAGGATGTAAAAATGAAACGTCAAAAATGTAAGGCAGGAGATTTCGGAATGAAAAATAATAATTTTACGCTCATCGAATTGCTCGTGGTCATTGCTATTATAGCAATTCTTGCCTCAATGTTGCTGCCGGCATTAAATAAAGTGAGAGAAAAATCCAAGACTATAACTTGCCAAAACAATCAAAAACAGATTATGGCTGGCGTAATTTTCTATACATCCGACAATAACGATTGGATGCTTATGGCGACGAATAATCCCGGATTTTACTGGCATGATGAAATCCGGATTAAATACATGAACGGCAACCGCAAACTTTTCGACTGTCCCGGACTGACGTATATGATTGGCGGATATGATGTCATGCACCCAACATCCGGATACCGGACTGATTATGGCTGGAACGGGATAGGCTGGAACGGTACAGCAGGCAGAACCGGGCTTGGCTACAAATATTCTGATACCGATGCCCGCAGTGTAAGAGTCAGGATTAACCGAGTGAAAACTCCGTCAACAAAATATGCAATCGGGGACAGGCGTTATGAAACCGGTGGAGAAGGCGCATCAATTGGTTTAATCGGACCTGGCGATTTTTACAGCGGAACTTCAATAAACGTTTATGCTCCGTATAATAGACTTCCGCATCATGATGGTTATGTTTACAGCTATGTGGACGGGCACAATTCCCATATCCGCCGTACAACCATAGTTCCGCCAATGTGGCAAAGTGCGCCATGGATTTGTTCTAATTAAATGTACAGATATTTGATTTACAGGCATAAATAAAGAATCTCCTCCCGTCCATCCTTCCACGCCCTGCGGGCGGGCCGGAGATTCGAAGACAAAAGCCAAGACAAAGAACAAAGTCACCTCAAGGTGCGAGGTATTGAACCCAACGGAATAAAGGGACTCACTGATGCGAATTACAATTATTATATTAACAACCCTGGCCGCTTTGTCCGGATTTGCCGAAATCCCAGGCGATAAGGCATTATGGCTGCGGAGCGACCAGGTGGTAGCGGACAAAAACAACATGGTTGCTTCCTGGAAAGACCTTTCAGGTCATCAGCGGGACGCCATTGCGTTGAAGAAAGAAAATTGTCCGCTGCTGGAAAAAACTGATGATACTTCATCGGTTGTCTTCGATGGTAAAAATAGCTTTCTGCATTCTGCCTCCGGGATGGAATTTAATCTCTCTGAAAATTATACTATCGTCATGCGCTATCAGCCACTGACAACTCAAAACGGTAGCGGCTTGTTTACAGTCTGTCCGCCGTCAGGGGCATATGATTTCAACACTCCGGCCGCGCTTACGATAATTCAAGACAATAATGGACTCAGCTTAATTCAAGGCAAGATTGGTAGAAATGCAGCATCAATTTCCGGCAGGCAATTTGTAACAGTTGTATGGGTTAAAAACGCGGATAAACTTGATTGTTATGTAAACGGGAATGCCGTCGGTCAATCCTCAAATTGCTTATCTGAGAAAGGCAATGGAGGCTTTTCTCGGAGAGGATATATTATTGGAGCCCGGGCTCAAACCGGTAATGGGCTGCCGTCTCCACCTTACGGCAATTTTAAACTTTCCGAATTGATCGTATATCCAAGGGCAGTTCAGGAAGCGGAACGCAAAGCTATTGAAGACTATCTAAATGCGCCAAATTACAAAATAACCGTTTCCGTTAAGCCTGCCGTTAGACCTGCGCAATTAATGAAGTGGAGCGGCCGCGACCTGTTAACGGTGCAGGAGCTTAACGGAGCTCCGGCGTTTTTTCGCAACGGTCAGGCGGTGCCTGCCTTGATTGCCGATTCAAAGATTGGAGTAACTATTCGAGACGGCAGATTGCATATTGCGGATTTAGCAGATCAGGGCATAGTAATTAGTTCGACGTCAAAATTTAAAGCATCGCAAATAAAAATAAAATACTCGATGGAAAAAAGTTTTGCCGAAGACGGCGAAGGCAGTAAAGTTTATTTTGCGATTGGCGACCAGCAAGCCGGGACCATGGTTTATTTTTCAATAAATTCCTGTGCAGGCGCTTCATATTTTCTGGTGGAACTACGGGGGGCTGGAATATCCAAAGTCATCACCAGGCATCCGGTCAAATGGAGTATCAAAGAACCGTTTTGTCTTGATCTGAAAATTACTGACAGGAAGATTGAGTTTTCGGTAAATAATACTACTTTCCCAAGTTTTCCGGTTCCTGAAATCACAGGGTTTGACAACGCAAGACTTGGGGCGTATCGCGCTGCCGGTTTTTTTGATTATCTGCAAATTACCGGCAATGACGGCAAAACGGCATTCGCAGATGATTTTAAGTCTGAAAAAAAGCTTATTGTTGACTGGCAGGGTACGCCGCTTCCCGGGAAGGAAAAAACTTTTGCTCAAGCGGGAATTCATATCTACACATGCGATATCGGTCAGTTGAATACAAGCATGGTTGCGCCTGGAAGATATGACTGGAGCTGTATTGGTGAATATCTTACAACACTCGGGCAAAGCGATCCGGAAGGACTTCTTATTCCGCGTTTTCAGATGACTCCTCCTGATTGGTGGATCAAGCAGAATCCGGATCAGATGATGAAATATTCCAGCGGCATAAACCCGGGAACCAGGAATTTTTCGTTCGCGAGTTTTTCCTCTGAGCTATGGCGGAAAGAGGTTAAAAAAGCGTTGGCGGATTTACTTGATTATTTAGCCAGGCATCCGGACGGATGGCGGATGGCTGGCATCAATATTTGTTACGGCCAAGCCCATGAATGGGTATATGGTTTTTTTGACGGCAATTTTGACTTCAGCGCTGTCCAGCTTGAAGGATTTAAAAAATGGCTCATAGAGCGTTATTCAACAGAGGAAGGGCTTGCAGCCGCCTGGAAGCAACCTGGCCTTAGGCTGAGCCAGGTGGAAATACCGTCCGCTGTTCAGCGGCGCTCTGGAGAACTTCTGGAGTTTTATAATCCCTCCACCCAGAAAAAAATGATTGACTATTTCACTTATCATTGTCAAGTAGTCGCGGACTGCCTGCTTGACTTTGCTTCAGTGATAAAAGAGAACAGCGACGGCAGGATGTTTACCATTGCTTTCTACGGCTATGTTCTTGCTGACGGCGGAAATTTAATGGCCTCCACCGGGTGTCATAGCGCGGTAGGCAAAGTTTTGGACAGCAAGCATATTGACGCTCTCTGCTCCCCGCATGACTATGTAACTAGATATCCTGGCGGAAATACCATTAATTATACTCCTAACCAGTCATTGCGAATGCATGGCAAAATTATGTTTGATGAAAATGATACCCGCACTCATTTATCTCCCCTAAATGCAGGGTTTGGACGTTCCAAAGATGAATTTGAGTCGGTGAATGTATTAAAACGGGATTTTGCGTATGTCCTTTCGCAATCTATGGGGCAGTGGTTTTTCAGTTGGGGAAGAGGGTGGTTTAAAGATACTGCGTTACGCGACACCATCGCCCAGTGCTATGAAATATCCCGGAAAGGATTGACCATGAACCGTAACGCGCAGCATGAGATAGCGCTGGTGATATCCGCAAAGAGTAATTATGTGATGAAAACGTTAAATGAATATGCTTACGATGCAATGCGTATGCAGCTAAAAAAGAGCATATGCCGGATCGGAGCTCCTTTTGACGTGATTCTACAGGAAGACCTGTTAGATGCGCCGAATTACAAACTCTATATTTTTATAAATTCATTCTATCTGGATGATAAAGAGCGGGCCATGATTCATTCAACTCTGGAGCGCGCAAAAGCAACTGCATTATGGTTTTTTGCCCCCGGATGGATTACTACTGAAGGATACTCTGACCAGGCAATGAGTGATTTAGTCGGAATTAAGCTTGCCAGCCGCAAAATCTCCGGACGCATGGGTATTTATCCGACAGACATGAACAATGAAATTTTCCGCGGTCTTCCGCCTTCAACTGTCATGCAAATATTCGGCTCCTATGGTCCGATGATTTACAGCGTTGATAAGGACGCCTTGGAACTTGCGGTAGTCGGAGATCATTTTCAGGCGAGCGGAAACGGATTTACCAGTGCCCCGGGGATGATGGAAAAAACTCAAAAAAGCGGCTGGCGGAGCATTTGGTGCGCTATCCCTGTTCTGCCTGCAACTGTAGTCAGGAATATCGCTAAAACCGCAGGCGTTCATATCTATGCGGATACTGATGATTTCGTTTGCGCAAATAATTTTATGGTTTCAGTGCACGCCGCCTATGATGGAGTGCGCAAAATCAAATTGCCGAAAAAGTTTCGCCTGGTGACAGAAGCCTACAGCAATAAGCTGATTGCTGAAAACGCCGATGAATTCAAAATTTTTATGAAAAGAAATGAAACGGGATTATGGATACTGGAATAATGAAACAGACAAAGAAGAAAATACTTCCCGGTGGCTGGCTGGGCGAGTATCTCCGCCGCGATATCAACGGGTTTGCCGGACGCATGGATGAATTTTGCTCCTTTATCAGTGACGACATTTTTGGCGCTACTAGAATCAGCAACAGCAACGGCTTCCAGAAAACCGAGTTTGAAGAGCGCGAAAAACAGTGGTGGAATGGAGAGTCGCGCGCTAACTGGATGGATGGAGTGATACGTTTGGCCAATGTGACTTCCGATGCGGATTTTGACGCTAAAATTAAACAATATATATCCCATGAACTTAAAAATCAGGACATTGATGGATATATCGGCATTTATAAGCGGGGCGACCGTTTTAACCATCACAATGAAAACGGTGAGTTCTGGTGTCAGGGCCGGATGTGGATGGCCCTTATGGGGGCGCGGGAAATTGAAGCGGTCGAACGGGCGGCTGACCTGTTGATAAAACACTACGGCGAAGGAAGGTCCTATTTCAATCATAGTGACCGCGGCGGCTGCGGAACCGCTCATGGTCTGATGATTATAGAAGCGCTGGTGGAACTGCATGAACAAACTGGAAAAAAAGAATACGTTGATTTCGCCGAATGGGCTTATGCCGATTTCTCCAACGCCTCCATCATTGACAATTATGCCGATATGCAAGCCCGGAACATCGAAAACGCCAGCCGTCCGCTGCAAGGCCATGGGGCTCACACCGCGGAACATTTGAGAATTCCTTTATTGCTGTTTCACGCTACCGGCAAAAAGACCTATCTTGAACTATTCCGAGCCGCGGAACAGAAATTAACCCCGTTTTTCGTTCCAAGCGGATCGATAAAAAGTGATGAGCATATTGGCGACTCCCATGAATTTTTCCGCACTAACATACTGCGTCCGACAGCTTCAGACAGCCACTCATGGTACGAATTCTGCACTACAGCGGAACTGGCGTTAAGCTGGATTGCCGCAGCGCGAATACTCAATGACGACAGTTACCTTGATCGCGCGGAGTGGCTGTTTTATAACGCGGCGATGGGCAGCCGGCTGCCGGACGGCAGTGCGCTGGCATATCTTGGCAGCGACAACCGGACTGAAGCAGTTAAACATGCCGATGATATATTCAGTTGGCGTCATAAGTACTCTCCGGCTCATGAGGATGTGGCTGTATGCTGCAATCCTAATTCTCTGCGGCTGGACGCCTATTTTGCGAATAATCTTTTTCTTTGCCGTGACAATTTAATCAAGGTTCAGTTTTATTCGGAATGCAGGCTGGAAACAACCATCAACGGAGGCAAGGTGATTATTGAAGAGCATACCGGCTATCCTTTTGATCATCACATCGAGTTTGAAATCAAAACCGGGAAATCTTTTATTTTTGAATTGCATCTGCCCGGCTGGTGCGAGACGCCGCTTTTGAACGGGGAACCCGCTCCTCGGCGTTTAGAAATTACCGGGGATACTGTGCTCAAACTTGATTTAAAATCAAAACCACGGACGCAAAATGCGGCGGACGGCAGCATTTACCATGTTTACGGCCCGTTGCTCTATTCGTTGCCAATTGCTCATGTTGAATCATTTGGACGCCGCTACGCCACGGATCTGGCAGACCGTGAATTTGTGCCTGAAAAACGGTTTTATGACCAGGTGCTGCCTGTTGCGGAAATCGTCATGGCGCACCGTGACAGCAAGGGGTATCCCTGGGATAAATCGCCTGTCGTGATGCATATCGAAAATCTGGAGCTGCTGCCTATTGGATGCACTGTATTGAGGAAGACTAATTTTGAAAGCTAATATGAAGAGGCAATATAAATGACATCACGAGAACGAGTAAAAAGAGCTGTTCATTTTCAAAAGCCGGATAACGTGCCGCATTTTCTCCCGGACGGTAGAGAAAATGATCTATTGTGGCTCTGGCCTGTCCGTCCCGACAAAATGCCGTGGACTCTGCAGGCTGATGGCAATGAGAGACGCATTGACGCCTGGGATACGGTTTATGAACGTACGCCAAATTCATATGTCGGACATGGCGAAAAAATCAAAATAGCAATTTCTGATGTGGAAAAACACGATGATTATATATTCCCAGACTTCCATACTCCTGCAACTTTTGAGAAAATAAGATTTGACATAAACGAAAATAACCAGACCGGCAACCCGAAATATTGTTTAGGAGTTATGCCTTATTCCACACTGAATGAAGGGGTCCACAATCTTATCGAACTGGATAAAATGTTATTAGCCTATTATGAATCGCCGGATGCGCTTAAAAAATTAATAAAACGATTGGCAGATGCTCAAATGGAGGATATTCGCATTCTTGCCGTACTTGGTTGCGACGGAGTGATGGCTTATGATGACTGGGGATTGCAGAACCGGCAGATGGTGGGACTGGATTTGATAGAAGAATTTTTTATGCCGTTTTATCAACGCAACTGGAATTATGCACGCAGTTTAGGCATGGACGTATGGATGCATTCCTGCGGATACATTATTGATTTATTGCCCCATTTCAAAGCTTGGGGACTAAACGTTATCCAGCAAGATCAGCAGGAAAACATGGGATTGGAAAATCTTGATGCAAAAGTAGGCGGCAAGCTGGCATTCTGGTGCCCGGTGGATATTCAGAAGACGATGGTTGAAGGCAGCGAGGCTGACATTCGCGCTTATGTCCGGCGCATACGCGATACCGTAGGCAACCACGATGGCGGAATGATTTCCATGGCATACACAACTCCGGATTCAGTTGGCCACGCACAGGATAAAATTGCGGTCATGTGTGATGAATTTAGAAAATTAAAAGGATATTAATTTGCGGTCATCGCTTAATTTTAAATGCGGCAAATTACTGAAGGAATAATCATGATAAAAAAAATTAAAGGCGATCAACGGCTTAGTCTGTCAAGACTGCAGGCATGGGAAAAACTCGGCTACGGGATGTTCATTCACTTCGGAATGAGCACTTACGAGGGCAAGGAACTTCCTGACGGCAATGCCGCGCCGGCGCTTTACGCGCCGGATAAACTTGATGTCGAACAATGGGTCTCAGTCGCCCGCGACGCGGGAATGAAATATGCGGTGCTGACCACCAAGCATGTGGCGGGACACTGCTTGTGGCCGAGCAGACAGACTGATTATCATGTTGGCGCCGGCGGCAATAAAACCGATGTAGTGGAGATTTTTGTCAAAGCTTGTCAGAAAAAAGGGATAATGCCGGGCTTATATTATTGCTCATGGGATAATCATCACCGCCTCGGTTCCCGTACTCCGTCCGATGCTCAACATGACGAGGAGAAAATAAAAACTCCCGTTGTGTTGTCATTCACCACGCGTCAATATCAGGATTTTCAGACTGCTCAAATTGAGGAGTTATTGACTCAATACGGCAAAATCGGCGAAATGTGGGTGGATATTCCCTGTGTGCTGCCGCGTTGTTACCGTGAAGAGTTATACAATCAAATTGCGGCATGGCAACCGGAGACGGTTATCATGATGAATAACGGCATCGGCGATGGCTCTAACTATCCGGTGCAATGGGCCTGGCCGGCGGATATCATTGCAATTGAGCGCTTCCTGCCGAACAGTCACGCCGGACATGTCCGCTGGCGGGAAATCGAAGGCAAAAATTACTATATGCCGGGAGAAGTCTGCGAACCCATCGGCAAAGAATGGTTCTATGTTGACGGAGACAAGCCGCGCAGCGATGAAGAATTGCTGGGCATGTATCTGGTGTGCCGTTCCCGCCACACCAATCTGCTGCTGGATGTGCCCCCGGATAAACATGGAGTAATTCCCGAAATGTATGTGAACGCCCTCATGAACTTGAGGAAAAATCTGGATACGCTGAGGTTTTAGCTTAATAGCCGTCTTTGAACAATTAATTTAAATGATTAATGATTTCCGCATAAATACTAGCAGCGGAAGCGCCATGGAAAATAAAAGAGAGGGTCTTGAATAATGAATACGCGTGAACGTTTTCAGGCAGTGATGAACTTTCAGCCGGTTGACCGGCTGCCGGTTATGGAATGGGCCGGATGGTGGGATAAAACTATTGAACGCTGGCAGAGCGAAGGACTCCCGTGCCATGACCGCTACGAAGTTATGCGCTACTTCGATATGGACATGCATTATCAAGGCTGGATTCCCTTCTCCAGCGAAGGCTGCCCGGAACCGGCTTGTCACGGCGCTCCGTTGATTGGCAGCATTGACGAATACCTGAAAATAAAGCAATTCCTCTATCCGTCAGACGCTGCCCGGCTGGATCCGTGGAAAGATTGGGCTGCTGAACAACAGGCAGGTTCCGCCGCTGTGTGGTTGACGCTGGAAGGTTTTTTCTGGTTTCCGCGCCGGCTGCTGGGAATTGAAAATCATTTTTACACCTATTACGACCAGCCCGAACTCATTCATCTGATTTGCTCCGACCTGCTGGATTTTCATCTGCGGACACTGCATGAACTGCTTTCAGTCTGCAAACCGGACTTCATGACTTTTGCCGAGGATATGAGCTATAACCGCGGGCCAATGGTCTCCGAAGATGTTTTCAACGAGTTCATTCGTCCATACTACCGGAAAATCACGCCGATGCTGCGGGAACACGGAATAAAAATAATCGTTGACTCTGATGGAGATATTTATAAATTAACGGACTGGTTCGAAGACTGCGGCGTTGACGGTTTTCTGCCGCTGGAACGGCAGGCCGGAACCGATATTGCAATACTGCGTCAGGCACATCCGCGCCAGATTTATATCGGAGCATTCGACAAAATGACAATGAATCGCGGGGAAGCCGCCATGCGCGCTGAATTCGAGCGCTTGATGCCGGTAGCCCGGCAGGGCGGATTCATAATTTCCTGCGATCATCAGACCCATCCGGGGGTTTCGCTGGAAGATTACCGGCTTTATTTGAAGCTGTTCAATGAATACGCCTGGAGCGTATAGTTGTCAAGTTGCAGCAAATGCTGGATATGGCGGGCAAATGAATTTAAATGATGAATCGCTCATTGCAGTTGATTCAGCGCGCGCCGCAATCAGCTTCAATATCGTTTATAATAATTGAAGCAGAGATAGTGATTAATGAAAAAGCAGTAAGAGTCAGGAGACAGCGCCGAAGGCGCGGATTTATCCAAAGATGACACCGCGCGGCATAGCCGCAACTAAAACTAAGAAACGAAAGATAAAAGACAAAAGTAAAAAGATAAAAGTTTTTAAAAAGGGAAACGTTTGTCCACTAATTACACAAATTAACACGAATGAATATTTCGCCGTGAATTTGATTTTGCGTCACAAAATCAAATTCATAGGAGTTGTAAAGAAATAAGTGGTATTTTTATGCTGAGGGTATCGGGGAGACATTTTGGGGTTGCCGGAGAGGAGCAAAGCCGTAGCTTTGTAACGAGCCGGCAAAG
>CAYMSF010000103.1:0-11452 GCA_964392985.1 uncultured Victivallaceae bacterium
AGAAAGTGTCGAATTTGACTGGCCTCACAGAATACCGATTTACAACGAGTGGGCTAAGGCGAATCAGAGACCTTCCTATGCAGAGATAAAACTTCAGCTCATGGATGCCAGAGCCTATCAGAAACATCACTGGAGGGATTTCCTGACCGAAAGGAGATGCCTGGCTATAAAAGAGATCGAGAAGACTGTCAGAGCCTCCGGATTCAATGGGAAAATGTCAATGATCTGCGAAAGCAGCAATGAGCGCGGTTGTTATACCCAGGCTGTAAATCTGGAGCAGTATCATAAAACTGTACCCGGCTGGGCGGCAGTCACATACGATTACTGGAGATATCGCAACCGTCTGGCTGGAGTAGATTTTTGCATGGAGCAACCGAGATTAGAGGGGATTGAGACCTACTTTCTCGGACGCGGCGTCATGAGTTATGACTGGAAGGATATGACAATCCCACTGGAAGCGCACTGGGAGATTGATTTGGAGGATGTGGCAAAATATCAGCCTGACGGATTCTGGTTTTTCGCGTCTGACTCTGACGATGAGGACAACGGACAGTCATGCGTCAAGGAGTTGAAAGAAATAGGATTCTCCAACGGCCTCCAGGCCAGAAAGAGGCTTCTGGAATTGTGCCGGAAGCGAAACATTTTGAAAGTCAGTTCCCTATGATAATCGAAACTGCATTATTCCGCAATCCGCCTTTAAGATACCGGCCGGTGGCGTTCTGGTTTCTGAACCACCGGCTGGAGGAAATTGAACTGCGCCGGCAAGTCCGGGAGATGGCCGAGAAGGGCATGGGTGGCATCATGCTGCACGCCAGAGACGGATTGCGTACGGCTTACTTGAAGGATGAATGGAAAATAGCGCTTGACGCGGCCATCTCAGAAGCGGAGAAACACGGCATGGAGGTATGGCTGTATGATGAGAACCATTATCCCAGCGGCACTGCCGGAGACAATCTGCAAATCAAAGCTCCCGATCGCACGATGAAGAGTTTGAAAGTCTTGCGCGAGATAATTGCCGGTTCGAATGAAGAGGTTCATTTTGGTTCTGAAAAACTTCCCGGAGATGTGATGGTTTTGGCGGCTTCTTTTGACAACGCCCGTGCGGCTGATCTTTCCTCATCCGTCAGCAACGGTGTATTCAACTGGCGCGTTCCCGGCGAATGGGGGAAAACTATTGTCATCGTTTTAAAGGAAGTCAGTTACACGACCTATCCGAGTCATAAATTCTCCACTTATCCGGATTATCTGGACCCGGATTTGACGGATGAATTCATCGCGCTGACGCATCAGTGGTATCATAAGCATTTCGGCGACAAGTTCGGGAAAACGATTCGGGGTATTTTTTCCGACAACTCCTGCGGGAATTTTGGACATATAAGAAGGTCTGTCCCGTGGGGAAAAGATATGGAGGCGAGATTTGAAAGCGCCACAGGTGAGAGCATAAGGAAACACATTCCGAATTTGTTCTGTTCCGATCTGCCTGATTCCGAGAGGTCTCGGCTGATGTTCTGGAAATTCTTCGGTCAGACCTATCTGGATTCGTATTTTGGCAGGATCAAGGATTATTGCGACAAGGTCGGACTTTTAAGCACGGGTCATCTATGCCTGGAAGATGGATTGGGAGAACATGTCCGGCAGATCGGTGATTATTTTGATGTGATGCGCCATTTCTCTTTTTGCGCCGTTGACCATCTGGGGCCGGTGAAACGCGGTAATCCTCTCACTTCATGGGAATACGGGGAACACCCGCATGCAACTATCAAAAACACCTGTTCGGCAGCCCGTTTTATGGGATTGCCGCAGGTGATGTGTGAAAGCTTCGGGTGCGCCTCAAGCCCATGGGAACTGGATCTGTTTGAAACCAAAAGAATTGCCGGGTGGCTGGCGGCCATCGGTATTAATGTGTTTGTTCCACATGGGATGTATTACTCGATAGCAGGTAACCGCAAATGGGAATGCACTCCGGATCACCTGCACAATCCGATGTGGTCATATTATTCGGAATGGACTGATTGGGTATCACGTTTGTCACTGGCTGGCGCCGGCGGTGCAACCCTTGCGGAAGTAGCGGTATTATATCCAGTCCATTCCCTGCGCGCATCTTTGGAGCTTGGAGCGACCAAGGAGAACTCTTCTTCGTCTGATCGCGGGAAATTAAATGATTTCATCGAGTCCACGTATCGCTTCACCGTGGATAATCTTTTCTACAGGCACATTGACTTCGAGATTATTGACGAGGAACTCCTCGCCGCAGCCGAGCTTGTCGGCAATGGGACATTGCGGATCCACTCGGTGAACCGTGATTTTGACATGCTGTTGAGAGTCCTGATCCTTCCTGCGGTTACAGTGGTACAGAAAAAGACAGCCGCGATTCTTGAGAAATTCATTGAAGGCGGTGGAATGGTATTGTTCTTGAACGCCGTACCGGAAAAAGTTTTTAATCCGGAAAATCTGAGCGTCAGTCCGACAACCGGAATATTGGGCCAGCTCAGGACGCCGCCGCTCATGAATGCGGATAAGAACATGATGTTATGGGAAAAGAGCGTCGGGAATAACGGTGAAGCCAGACTTCTCCAGATTATGCCGCGCGAGGAAGACGGCGCAACCGGGAATCTCCTTGCCGACAACATCCTGAGGCGCTGTCAGCGCAATATTATTCTGCAATCAGAGAGCGGGACTTCTCTGCATCAAGTTATCACGCGAGCCTGGGAGAAAGAAGGACAACATTTTTATTTTATTTTCAATACCACCTGCGAAACCATCTTTAATGCACAAATAAAAATCAATGATGCGGGGCAGCTGCGCAGAATCTCGCTGGATACAGGTGAAGTAATTGGCTGGCTCAATGACCGGCAGTATGATATTCCGCCTGCTGACGGGTTGCTTCTTACTTCAGGTTTTGAAAATGAAGATATGCTCAGCGAAAGTTCTTCTTCAAATATAAGCCAAGCAGACGCTTGGCGTACCCGGGAACGCCGACCGTCTGGTCGGCTCGATGGAGATACAACTTCCACATCATCCATGCTTTTGAAAACCATGCCGTTGCCGGAGACATGGGAATTTAAAACTGACAGAATGAACATTCTGCCATTGCGTCAATGGATCACGGAGGTGAAAGGGGGGATTCAGATCCACCGTTTCACTTTCTATTCTGAAACAGATTTATCCAAAGCCGTCCTCCTGATGGATCAGGAGCGGAGCACGCCGGAATTCGACAGCCACTCGTATGCGTATCGTTTCAGTTGTTCATTGAACGGGAAGAAGATTGATTCATTTGCTCCGGGAGTTTATCTGGACAGAAATATATATGAAGCAGAACTGCCCGGCGGCATAAGGCAAGGCGAGAACTGGCTGGAAATAAAAACTCTGGCTTGTCTCATAGATTGGGAATACAGACTCTGGCCGCCCATGATTGCAGGAGATTTCAGATTGCAGCAACTGAATGGTAAAATTGTGCTGACTGAATCGGAAAGTGAAATAAAAAACGGCGATTGGACTACTCAGGGATATCCGTTTTTTGCAGGAGAGGGGATTTACATGCAGATGGTGGAAATTCCTTCCGTTAAATCAGGGGAACGAGTCATTCTTGAGTTAAAGAATGTAGCAAACGCCTGCCGGGTGGAGATTGACGGGCAAACTGTCGGTACTCGTATTTCGCCCCCTTGGACTTTGGATATTACACCGTTTTCAGGGAAACGCGTAATTTTATCAGTAAAAATCATAAACACGCCGAACAATCTTTTCAAGGATACGTCTTTGCCATCAGGTCTTATCGGCCCTGTCGCACTCTCAATAAAAAATTAAAGGGAACTAAAATGCACCAACCTAAGTACTGTTTATTTTATGACAATCACACCATGCCGGCATGTCCGGACATGGGTGAAAAATTCGACGCGGAATTATTCACCGACCGGATCAGGCGCTGCGGCGTGGATTATCTGACATTCCATGCCCGCTGCAACATGGGCATGGCCTACTATGACACGAAAATCGGCATCAGGCATCCGTCGCTGAAGTATGACTTGTTCGGCAGACTGGCGGAAGCGTGTCAGCGCAAGGGTATTGCGCTCACCGCTTACCTGAATGGCGGCATCAGCCATGAGGAAGGGTTGCGGCATCGCGAATGGACTACACTGTATTTTGACGGGCGAGAATATCGCGAAGACCGCATAAATCCTTTTGTCCGCACCATGTGCTACAATTCGCCGTATCGCGACCATTTGATCGCGATGATCGGGGAAATAGCTCGCAACTATCCGGTTGCCGGATTTTTCATTGACTGCCTGGTGGCTTATCCGTGCGTCTGCCCGGCCTGCGTCAAGGAAATGAAAGAGCGCGGCATTGACTGGAAAGTTGAATCCGAAGTAGTAAAATTTTCCGAGTTTTCCGCGCTCCGCTTGTCCCGCGACATTGCGCAAGCCGCAAAGGCGGTCAATCCGGAATATCTGCTGTATTTCAATGGTCCGTCATTTGAGGAACAGGCGGATGTCGGAACGTATCTCGAATGCGAATGTCTGCCCACAGGCGGCTGGGGGTATGAATTTCTGCCGACATTCTCGCACTACATGCGCACACTCGGCGACAAGCCGGTACTTAACATGACCGGCCGGTTCTACGACTGGGGCGATTTCGGCGGGCTGCGTCCGGAAGCGGCGATAAAATCGGAGCTTTTATATGGGTTGGCCAACGGCATGCGTCCGAACATCGGGGGACATTTTCATCCGCGCGGCGATCTGGAAACTGCGGTGCTGGACCGGATCGAAAAAATCTACAAGGAACTCCAGACCATGGAGCCATGGTTCGACAACGCAAAAAATTATACCGAAATAGCCATCGTATATCCGAAAACCATTAATGAAATCCGGTACAGCAAGGCGGTATCCGGCGCGGTACGGATGCTTTGCGAACTTAAGCAGCAGTTCGACATTGTAACCGAATTTTCCGACTGGAGCAAATATCAGGTGCTGGTGATTCCGGATAACGTTACTTTCAGCGCGGAAACCGCACGGCGCGTCCAATCTCATATTGCCGCCGGGAAAGCGGTCATTTCCAGCGGCAATTCCGGCATGAACCCGGAGAAAACAGAATTTGTGCTGGAACAGGAATGGGGCATAAAATTTGGCAGGGAATGTGATTTCGATCCGGCGTATTTTGCCATCGGCAAAAACTTCAATCAAGGCCTGCCGGACATGCCGTTATCACTTTACTCTTCCGGGATCGAGGTTAAAGCGCTGCTGGATACCAGCGTGGAAGCATATCTGATAAAGCCGTATTACAACCGGCACTGGGATGGCGAGCATGCCTTCTTCTACAATCCGCCGGACAAAGTTACCGGTAATCCGGCGTTGACAATTTGCGGCAAAGTCGCTCATTTCAGCCATCGGATTTTTTCCGGATACAACCGCCAGGCATCTGTAGAACTCCGGCAGATATTTGCCAACGTGCTGGATAATTTTCTGCCATATCCGCTGGTGAAGACGGAAAATCTGCCATCGTTTGCCAGGGTCTTTGTAACAGAGCAATCAGGAAGAAGGATAGTCCACATTCTTGCCTATGTGCCGGAATTGCGCGGTGAAACTACCCAGATGATTGAAGAACCTGTTACAGTCCTTAATGTCCGGATTGATATGCGGCTGGATGGCAAAACGCCGAAACAGATTTATCTCGCACCTGCTCGGCAGAAGCTGAAGTTTGATATCCAGAATGGATATATCGAGGCGGTTATTCCGGTTGTAAAAGGATATGCTATGATAGTTTTTGAAGAGTAAAGGACAACACAAATTGAAGACTGCGCATAATCTTATTTTAAAGCAAAAAGGTGGTTAATGAAAATAAGTGGGAGGCAGTGATAGGTTTTGAAGAAAAGAATAATATTTTACTTTATGGAACTAAACGTTTACCCAAATTAAAGGATTGATTATGAAAAAGGCTATTTTTGTATTGCTTTGTGCTTCATTCGTATTTGCCATGAAAGGGGCGGAGGGCGTAAATCTGATTCGTAACGGTAATTTTGCAAATGGTGCTGGTGGAACAATTGCATTTTGGAACTTGCCGACCGAAGGAACTCGCGTGATTGAGAATGTCACAGATGGAAAGAATGCAATAGAATTTTGCGGCAGTATTTCGCAATGGGGGATTGCTGGGATGTCCCCGGGAAAATATCTAATTCGTTTCCAATTGCAAAAGGATTGTAAAAATGTTCTTGGAGTACGCATGTTTTGTAGAGATAATAATAAAATTGAAATTAAAAACTCAAAAGATCTGAGTGCTTATCTCGAGGAAGGAAAGATTCTTTCAACTTGGACTCCTTGCGAATTAACGCTGACAATCCCTGAAGATGCTAAATATTTTGGACTAGTATTTCATTCGCATAATGGTCTCATGCGAATATGTGACATCAATTTAACCAAAATAACGACTGACTGATAAAACTAAAAATGAGTTAAGGAGCCGTAAAGTTTATTTCTTTACGGTTCCTACAATATTAAGAATATGGAGATTAATATATATTGTCATCTAATGATTGCAAATCGGTATTAAAATGTTTTTGCAGCTTCCCTGAAATTGTTTTGCAAAGTAAAACCCCAAACTATGACAAGGAAAATTAATGAAAAAATATATAGTTATATTGTTTTTAACTTCATGTTTTTTGAATGTGATAACGGCATCTGCTAAAGATGAGGTTCTTTTGGGTAGCGAAAATAAAACTGAATGGGAGGGAATGGTTAAAGTAAATACTCAGATAAAACGTTCAGAAACTGGCAGTTTTGAGTTATACGGGAAATACCCTACAGAATTGATATCGGTTAAAATGATTCCAATTGACATTAATAAAGCATATAAACTGTCTGCATGGATGCGTTCAGCCGATAACCAGTTCCCTGCTAGCGCCTTTTGCGGCTTACGCATGTATGATAAAGATAAAAAAGAAATATTCTTGAATAATGTTGGATGTTTTGATAATACAGAAGCAAGTATAGCCATTAATGCCGTTAAAGGAACAAAAGAGTTACGAGTAGTAAAAAATCCTGAATGGCATAAGCGAACACAGGCTATCATTGCATTTAATATCAAAGATAACTATGATGATTTACCTAATTTTGAATTATCGCCGGAGATTGAGAAAATAATAGATGAAGGCAATACGTATAAAGTTATACTCAAAGGCTCTATGCCATCTAATTACCCGGAGGGAACTAAAATTCGGCTGCATTCACCGTATAGGGCTCCATTTTTTTGGTGTACTGGAGCCAGAGGCTGGTTGACGGCTGAATGGAAACTTTTTTCGAATACAATGAAAGGGGAATCTGAATGTGGCGCGGCCTCCGACAAGTTTTGGAAAGGGGTAAAATATGTTCGGGTTTTTGTCTGGTTCGGCAATTATAATTTTATCCCTAAGAAAAATGCCCGCTTGTTAGTTGATGACATAAAATTTATTTTAGTGGAATGACAGAATGTATAAACCAATACATGGTAATTTGATAAAATGTAAAATATGATGAAATAGGTGAAATTTAAATGAATTCGAAAGCATTTCTAGCGACACATAGCCATATTATGCAAATCATGCCGTTAATAAAGCATGAAGCTGAAGGCCGCTTGCCGTATCCATATCTGTCGGTCACACATGGACAGCATTACGGAGGGCATATTTTCAGTTGGGACAACCACCACATGTCATTGCGTTTCGCCGCCGGCGGCGAAACGGAGCAGATGCGTTATTTCGTTGACAATATGCTGTCCTTTCAGGCTTCATCCGATTATGTTCCTTGTGTTATCAGCGCGGCTGACGGCGGCAATGGTTCCATCAGCGATTTTCATGCCCAGCCGTTTCTGGCGCAGAATGCCGCCATCTACAGTACGTTAACCAGTGATACGGTGTGGGTGAAAAAAGTATTTCCAAAATTGAAGAGTTATTTGTCATACTGGCTGGAGAACCATGCCGCGCCGTTTGGATTATGCCGCTGGCGGTATCCGTACATGTCCGGGTTCGACAACGAAATCACGGCAACAGTATTTCCGCCTGATACTATAATCTCGCCTGATCTCAATGCCTGGCTTTATCTGGAATTGCGCAGTATGGCCAAACTTGCAGAAATGCTACATGACGCGACGGTGCAGCAGGATTATCTTGATCAGGCGGAAAAGATGAAGCGGGCAATCAACGATAAGCTCTGGGACGAACAGTACGGAACGTATGCCGCGCATGACCTGTGCCTGGGCAAAACCCGTGTTGCCTGGAGTGACGGCAATCTTACCTCCGATGTCGGCAAATATGCCTATTTGAGCTGTCCGGCGCTGATTCCGCTGTTTGCCCGGATTGCCGAACCGGAACAGGCTAAACAGATGATAAAAAATTATGTGCTGAACCACGAACATTTTCGCAGTCCGTATGGTATCCGCAGTCTGTCGTGTTCCAGTGAATACTATAATAATGGCCGCTGGGGAAACCCGCCGCGCTTCGGTGATCACCGCCGCCTGACCAACTCAAACTGGCAGGGACCGGTATGGATTCCCATCAACTGGTTTGTCTTTCATGCGCTACTGCATTATGGATTTGAAAATGAGGCTGCTGCGCTGGCGGAGGATACATTTAAAGTTATTAGCATGAGCTTGGACCAACTAGGTTATATGCGGGAAAATTTCCATGCTGAAACAGGAGAACCGCTTTATGCCGATAAATTCGCGTCATGGAATATTCTGGCCGATCTGATGCCGGATTATCTGCCGGGCGGGAACCCTTCCATTAACATATTTTTCTAACCAGTACCCTGGTTATGTGAGTAGAAAAGTCATAGGATTCAACTTAATGAATATAATCGAAAGCCAGAATGAAGTTTTGCAACTGAAGCCCAAAAACTACCATTGCGGCACCTTGACCTATACAAAGTTCGGGCTATTTGCGCTATTTGCCTGGCTGTTGTGGGGGGATTTCTGTTTCACGCTGATGGAAGCGGTGGTGCCAAGCATTATGCCGCTGAAATTAAAGGCGCTGGGTTGTCCGAACTGGCTGCTGGGCATGATAATGACTACGGTTCCCGGCATCCTGAACATCGGTATTACGCCATATCTTAGCTTTAAGAGCGACCGATACCGCAGCCGCTGGGGACGGCGGCTTCCGTTCATCATCTGGACGCTGCCATTTCTGAGCATCAGTCTGTGTTTGCTTGGATTCAGTGAAGACATAGCAGTGGTACTTCAGCGCAACGCACCATTTCTTCAGCAGTTCGCACCAGCAACGATTGCAATTGGCGTCATCTGCGTTTTTATAACGGTATTTCAGTTTTTTAATATGTTTGTCAACACGGTCTTCTGGTATCTCTTCAACGATGTCGTGCCCCCGCAGTTCCTTGCCCGTTTCCTGGGGGCGTTCCGCATAGCCGGCACCTGCGCCGGAGCGTTGTACAGCTATTTCATCTTCCAGTATGCGGAATCAAACATGCGGGAGATACTCCTCGGCGCTTCAATCCTGTATTTCATCGGTTTCAGCGCGATGACGCTCCGGGTCAAGGAAGGCCAGTATCCGCCAATAGAAGGGGAAGCGGATAAAGGCAATAAAGGCATGGGTGGAATCAAAACTTATTTCAAGGAGAGTTTTTCCGCCAATGTTTACTGGCTGGCGTTCCTGTTAACCGGCGTTCAGTCTGTGGCTGGAGGCATTGGAACTTTCAATATCTTTTTCAGCAGAGAAATGGGACTCTCGCTGAAACAGTTGGGACAGCTTGGCGCGATCGGTTCGGTGGCGGCGCTTGTAACGATGTATTTTACCGCGATCTTTGTGGACCGCTGGCAGCCGATGCGGGTGAATACCTATATCGCAGTCTTTGGTCTGGTATCATGTTCGATGGGCTGGGTCTGGCCGTTCATCAACATTCCCGGCGACTGCTATTTCTGGTTATGTTTGTCAACCATCCTGATCACTTCATTCCAGGGCGCTTTGGCCGGAGCCTGCGGATTCCCAATGTTGATGAGATTGTTCCCGCAGTCCAGGTTCGGCCAGTTCTGTTCGGCCAATGCGCTGGTTGGCGCGCTGTTCAGGTTACCGGCGGGAATGGCCGCAGGCTTTTTTATCGATATTGTCAGATATTATTGCAATGGCACAGACTACGCCTACCGGTTCCTGTTTGCCTGGACATTGCCCTTCAACGCAATCGCCGCCGGAATCGCGGTTTATCTCTATATCTGCTGGCATCGTCTGGGCGGTGACGCCAATTACCATCCGCCGACGCCGTGGAGCGAAAAGAAAACCGAGGAGATGCCAATCATTCCCACAGTCGGCCCGCAATCGCGCTGGCTTAACATCGCGCTGCGGACGTTCGATGCGCTGATGCTGTCGTCTATTGCGCTTGTCCCGTTCATGATGTGGTGGATGTATCAGAAGCAGGCTATGAAGGCTTTATACTGGCATGGGTGGCTTATACTGCCTGCATCAGTTGTTACATGGCTGCTTTGGAAATGGCTGGAGAACAAGATCCGGCTTGATATGAAACGTTCTCGCGAGAATCTGCCGCCGCTACATGGCATCCCGCATCATGGCGTGCTGATGGTTGTAGCTGTTACCTATCTGTCTGAACTGGTAATCTGGATAATGCAGATATTCATGACCGTCAATCTGCATCAGGATACCAGCGCGATAGTCTTCGGTATTGCCCACGTTGTGGTGAACTTGATGCTGGCGGGCTGTGTTTTCGTGCTGTCAAGAGCCGAACGCAGTTTTCCTATGCCAATGGATACGATCACGGCAGGCAATGCATAAGTTGGTATATTTTTAATTATTGAAAAAGTTAAAGGCGGAGAGAGGGGATGGCAGACAATATTTTATGGGAGTATCTGGATGAGTTACCGGAGCAGGAGGCGGCGTGGCGGGAGTGGCAGTTTGGTTTGACGGGCTGGCATCGTTTTAATATTTTCTATACCCATTATCTGAGAGTTGAGGGGCGTCGCGTCAAACTGCTGAATTGCACGGAATTGTGCGAACATGACTGCCCTCGCCGGATTATCGAAGACAGCCCGTCCAGTATAACAGCTGTATGCCCGCTGGATGACGCTGTTCCTATTCAGCTAAAATTCAGGGATATTCTGATCTACTCGCTGCGCCGTGATGCTCTGCATCAGGCGCTTTGCTCGTCACTGAATATCAAGTATTCAGCAGACCGCCGGAAAGAACACGAGCATGTCTGGCATCTGGGCGACTATTCCGGCACGGAGGTTTATTTAACCTATGATACATCAACTCTAACCGATACCATAAGTTCGATTTACCTCTCGCTCCAGAAACCGTTTATCCTGATAGTACCGACAGTAAAAAATATAGCCCCGGAAATTCAGCAGTTCATGGCAAAGAATAACTCCGTCTTATTCTCCATGGCGGATGAATTAACCCTGCAACAAGATGGATCATTCAAGCCAAGCCGCAGTATCCTGGAATGCCTGAAATCAATGTTTCATCCCG
>CAYMSF010000104.1:0-11362 GCA_964392985.1 uncultured Victivallaceae bacterium
TTATAATCATAACCTGACCGCCTGTACCGGCTCCAGTCCGAAGTCCGATATCCGGTGGGCCGCGATTGATTCTCTGATTGGGGTTTAATTCTCCGGACGTTGCCGAAATGTGTCTGAAAAAACATCTGCGGCAGACTGCATGGAAGAATGCCGACTCCGCAACCGCGGATCCCGGCCTTTATGAATTATACAATTTCTGATTGCATCGGTACTATGACGGGCTGTGGTTTGTGCCCTTTGTTGAACGCATAGAGCCAGAGTATTCCTGTCACGGCATAAATAAAAGCGCTGATGCTGAATACTAAAACTGAGCCGAATATATTGAGCAGATAACCATTTACGGCGATGGCAAGCCCCCATGTTGCGTTAAAAAGCAACAATCTTACCGCACTGAAAGCTCCGATTATCTGCTGCGGAACAATCGCATAATGCGCCAATGGAATGGTTGCTCCTTCGCAGGCAAAGGATATGTACATAGTGAAGAAAAAGATTAAAAAGATCCATGCGGATGACGACAGCACGATTCCCATAAGAGAGACTGCCATGCATAGATTGGAAAATAATAATACTTTTCCAGCGCCATACCGATCGACGGTAAAACCGATAATTGCGGTGCCAAACATGCCGCCTAAAAATATAAGCATGGTTGTATAACCGGCAAATTCCACGCCCAATCCTAACTGCTTCATTCCGACAGCCATGGCAAAAAATCCGGCTCCGCCGCCCAGGCCGCGCATTGAGTTCGGCAATAGCAACAGCTTAAATTCCCTGGTTCCGACAACGCTTTTGAACGCTTTAATTGGAGAGATCGAATTGGATATTTCGCCAGTCGACAATTCCGGTATTTCTTTGATATTTCTTACGATTATTCCGGCAACAAGCAATAGGCCGGCGGCCATGACAAAGGCTACCGTAAAGCCATATGGATATCCCAGATAAAGCAGCGCGTTGCTGGAAATATACCCGCAACCAAGTCCTAGCAGACCGCCGCCGACTCCTATTATGCTCGTGAATTTAGCTTGGCTTCCGGCGCTGATCGAGCGCACGAATAGCGCCGAGAATATCAATGCCATAAGAGATATCATTGCACACTCAGCGATTGATCCGGCCATCATAACCGGCACAACGATTGCAGGACAACGCAACGATTCGGGCGCTATGGAAATAAGAATCAGCAAGACCGGATAAAAAGCCATGCCTGCAGTAAGCATGGCATATACGCGCGCCCTATTGCTAATCCTGTCGGCAACGCCAATAAATAAACAGTAAGATATTGCTGAAATAATCTGTCCGAATGACGCGATCATGCCGATCTGGCCGGTCGTCAAACCTAATTTTACCTGAAACGCCTGCATTTCCGTGCCGGTAAAAAGCGGCATATCCGCTGACTTTATCATCATATTCAGCGACAGAGATCGAACATTCCGTTTTTCGACGGGATGAGTCGTGATTTTATTTAATAATTTATCAACCACTGATTATTTCTCCTGGTCCGGTTGTTTAATAAAACGTATCTACGTAACGCGTTTGCTTTATATTTGGATCAGTCTGTTTTCAGTTTATAAGACCTTCTGATTATAATCTCATGATCAGACATTCTGGATAGTTTCAGCGCATCCTCCGTTACTGGCAGATACTCATGCAATTCCGAGTAAAGCTTAATAAACGGTTCGGCATATGAAGTTCCTACTCTCTGCCCGAACGCGCCATCGGAGCACTCAATCCTTTTACGCGCATACGCTCCGGCGTAAGCCTGTGATACCATGGAATCAATGGCTTTGAGTTTCAACTCTACAACATCAGTTATATCGATAAAAACATCATTCGTGTAGCCGTGCAGCGAGTCCCACAATCCGCCCCGTACCCATGCCGCGCCGCCGCCGAAGAAAAAGACTTGAGCGACCTTATTGGCCGGATTCGGGTCTTCTGGATCAACACCTCCCGCCCAGAAAATAGCGCGCATCACATTTTTCCCGGTGTTTGCGTGCGGGCACTCCACACCGCCATTTTCCATCGGAAAATGAGTGATGATTACATTCGGACGCAGTTTGCGTATGATCTGAGCAATTTTACGGATAGTGTCTTTACTTTCAAGTATTACTGCGTCATCCTCGCCTAGAAAATGAACATTATCCCTTTTCACTCCGAGAATTTCACAGGCACAAAACACCTCCTCTATTTTGATATCCGCCCGCTCTTTCATCATATTCTCCAGCTTGTCGCCCTGCGGTATTGTCTCAGCGGTAAACAAATTATTGGATATTACTTTGTCGTGAATACGCGCACCATGCGTAATAACCAGAGCACCCACCCAGTCGCCTCGCTTGACATGATGTGCCATAGTTCCACCAGACTGGTCAAAAATATCCGCCGGATGGGCGCCGATCACAAGAATTCTTAATTTTCTCTGATTACTCATAGAGCTATACCCTTTATTGCTAATTAGCCTTTTTATTGAGTTTATGAATTATTGAAATTCTTGGGTTACAGCTTATTTTTCAACTTTAAAGGCTTGAATTTCCCTTATAAAAACCACTTTGTTTTTATCCTGAATTACTGGATTGTCGCCCATGTTCATTCTGCGTCCGGTGTCGTTTGACGCGGTCACATGCAATCTGATTTTTTCGAGCATGACCGGCTGGAATTTGCATAGCCAGTTGTACGCTAATGATTTATCTTTTGAGTCCTGAAGCCGCGGCGCTTTTTCTTCAGGCGGAGCAAGGTCAAACCATTTGTCTTTATAAAAACCTTGGATTCGAAATGATTTGGGGCCGGATTCGCCGCTGGGGTTATGAGCATAAGCTACTCTGGACGGGTAAATTCTTAAGGCATCAATGGTTTCGGGTTTATTTAATGATATTTCAATGTCAAAAGGAACTCCATTGACGGCACATGCCGAGCCGTCAGAAATATCGTCGTCAATTATTTCCACCGCGTTCGCAGTTCTGTCGGCTGTTTTTAAAACTGCCGAAGCTCCTGACGCATATGAAGCCACATTGCACCGGTTTTTCATTTCGTCGGTAAAAATAAAATCTCCTGTTCCCTTTCTTTTGAAATCCGGCGCATGTATTCTATTATTAGCCTGTTTGATGTAAGGCCAAAGCTTTTTCCAGTCTAAATACATAGCCTCATAAACGCCTACAAAATCTACCGGCTCCTCGGCTACGGCGCAGAGCTGGTCTTCCATGTAAGCACCTTTGTCTTTTATATTTTTCCGCGACTCCATTAACCCGTTGAGATAAAAATCAAAACCAAGTCTGACATTGTTTCTGCGGCATGCTGCGGAATATCCGGCTATTGAGTCAAGAAGACTGAAATAATTCTTATATTCACTGTTGTAGCGCGGCTCGATCAGCAGGTCGTCAACCAGCTTCGCATCAACAATTTTTACAGGATCTACTTTCCATGAACCGTAACTGTTGTCCAGGTATTTAGATGGAGCCTCAAACAGACAGAGCCTTTTGCCCGAAGCCTCCATGACCGGTTTTATTTCTTTCAACCATTCCATAAAAAAATTACCGTATATGATTTGCAGAAGACCGATATCATAATCACCGTTCTTAGGCTTGCCCTTTATCCGCTCATACTCTTTCAGCGCGATATCATTGAAAAGGAATTCCTTGTAATCATACTGATTGCCGTCCCAGCACTGATTATGCTGATAGCTCATTTTTAAAGCTATGCCGTCAACTCCGTAGGCGAGAAGCTCTTTTATAATTTCAGTTTTGTGTGTTCTGACTTCCGGATAACCGAAGCAGAGCATGCCCCAGTGAGTTCTGCCGTCAATGGTTGCTGCCCTGTACTCCGGATGTTCTTCGCAGTATTTGGACATCCAGCCGGTTAAAGGCGGAAGCACGATTCTGCCTTCGTCCACAGGATCAATCCATGCATAAATTTTCAAACCGTATTTTTTTGCGCATTTAACCGCTTCTGCTAAAGTGTCACATGAGTCCATTGTGTTTTTTGCCCAGCCTGCTTCATGAGGTTTACGCAGCATATTGAAGACGGCATCACCGTTCGGAAAGTATTTTTTTTTGTTTTCCGGCGAGACGGATTTGTAATCGCCGTTCAGAGTCAGGAAACAGGCATTGACGGGAGTCCAGTTTTCCGGCTTCAGCATATATGGTTTTTCCATGCCGCCATTTTTCAGCAACTCGGTTCCTTCTCCAGTTTTCAGCGAAAGATTGTCTGTAATGAAAGTGTGAATGTCCGGGGATCCTTTAGACAGAACACAGGCAAGGAAAGGCCCGGAGTATTCGAACGTGATTTCTGCTCTTGCAAATTTTCCCGCGGATATCACCGTCTCCGATGATTTAATGATTGCACCTGACACCGGATCAACTATCGCAAGAAATGCTCCAGGACAATTGGAATTAATGTCACCTGAAAATACATAGTGGCTACCTCCTTGAACGCTGATTTTTTGCGATATGCCGCCTGACTTTCCGTTCGCGTGCGACTTGACCCCGACTTTAGCGGCGAAAGCGCCGGCCGAGCGCCTGTCATCCGGAGCTGAACGGATTTCATGCACCTGAGCCATATTATAATTCAATTTAGATGGATAATTGGCGATTTGAGAATAGCAGCGCCAGAACACCATGGATGCGCCGCTTTCTTTGCAGTTTTTAAAAAGCTCGTCAATTTCTTTTGGGCCCTGTCTGTCTGTGCCGTAGTAATGTCCTGCAGTAGCGATACTGTCGAAGAAGTCTACATTAATTAGAATTTCAGGACGAACGTCTTGAGCAGTGTTCGAAGCTTTCGCTGGAACCATTTGAATTGTCCAAATAATGCTGCCGAGAATTATCCATGTAAGAAGACTGTTCCGCATGTACCATGTCCTTGTTTTATAGATTCCGATCGTTCCGTTCATTTTTTGTCTCTATTATTTATTATTTGATTTGCTACGCATTTGAAATATTCAATTTCAGCAGCGCCTTCGACAAGCGCGCTACCATCTCCGAACTGAATTTTAAGCAGTCTTGGAGTGCTTTTCGATAAAGTTACTGTTTCCGCTACCGGACTTTTATGTCCGTCAACCCACAATTCGAATTTGCTTTTCTCCGCGTCCAGAACTATTCTGGCTTCGTGCCATCCGAAGCCGGCGCTGAAGGCTGTCGTCTGAATTCCCGTTGCGGTTAAGTATTTGATGCATTCCGGGGCGAAACTCACATAAGCGCTAAAGTTTTCCATCTCTGTTCCCGTCACGGGGATGCTGATTCCGACTGAAAACTGCGCGGCCTTGCTTTGACGGTCCATAAGCCTGAACTTAAAGTCCACGGTCAAGATCTTTGTTTTATAAAAATACGGGCTTCCGGTGAGCCGGTAATGAGCAAACTCGTTCTGGCTGGATTCCTTATCTCTGCCATTGTTAACCATCCGCAAAGCAGGAGTGCCATTTTCGGTTATGACAATACTTGAATAGGCAGGCTCATCAGACGCCTTCGTCTGATAGCCGAATCGCGACACTGCCAGAGCGCCGCAGGCTGCACACTCATCCGGACGGAATCCGCTAAGAGCGCTATACTCAAATGTCCATTCTGGAGCCGTGTTTTGCCATTCGGCGCCTTGTGCTCCACATGTGACGAAGCAGATGGCTGCCGAAAAAGATAATGTCGCCGACAAGCGCCATGACATTATTCTTTCACATTTTAATGCTCTCATTATTTTCATCCCTTCAGCTCCCTTTTCACAGCATTAATCTGCAACGTAAAAAACATTCTTCTGCTAAAACTTTTTTCCATGAGTGTTTCATACAGTAGTTATTGTCCATTTGCGCCGGTCGGCTGAAATGACGAATTTCGCGCTGCCGTCTTGATTAAGGAGTAAATATGCCGTAGCCTTTGGTTGCGGCTTGAGTAAATCCCATATCTCGAATTACGTTCCGGTCCTGTCCGCCGGCATGTCCATCGACAAACAACATATTTGCCGATGCGCCATGTCTGAGATGAACCAACGTTTGATTACTGTTATAACCGATCAAACCATATTGGTATTTATCAAGTGTGTTACCGCTAATGAGTAATATTGAATCCATGGCGATAAAATATTTCGCGGGAGATGGCACACTTTTCCCGCGTACCTGGCTGAGGACGAGATATTCATATTTTTCGACTGTAACGAGAATTGCTGGTCGATAGACTACCGGCACGGCGCTATTTCTGATTACGCCGTATGTGGCGTTTACTTCCTGTCCGCTGGGTATATTCTTGCCATAGGTGAACGGGGTTTCGGACGGACATACAAAGACGTTAAGCTTGTTTAAATAACCGCTCTTCTGGAGAACAAGCAGAGCCTGGATCGAGCCTCCGACTGCGCCTTGAGTATTGATGGCCATCCGTCCACCCCAGTCTATGCTGTAACTATTGAAGCTTAGTCCGATCTGCTTCAGATTGTTTGTGCAAGTGGCGCCTTTAGCTTTTTCACGGGCTTTATTTAACGCAGGCAGCAGCATTGAGGCCAAAATCGCTATAATCGCGATCACAATGAGGAGCTCTATAAGAGTGAAATACCTAATCATCAATGAGTTATAAATTGCCTGTTTGGCCTTTTTGAACAAGCGCGGGAGGCGGTTTTCCCCATTGTTGTGTTCGGATGAATTGTTGTCCATTTTTCCCAACTCCTTTCTTTTCATTTTTGTCTGTTTTGTTTTTTTGCTTCCAATTATACTCTTAGGCGCCGTTTAAGAATAAAAAATAACCTCTACAACTCCTGTGAATTCAACTTTTTCGCACTAGTTTTTGCATCTTTAATTGCCGGTTGCTGCTGTTCTCTCTTGGCGTGCGGCGAAATTCCCTTCAGCGCCATATAAGAACCGGCAATATGCGCCCGCAATAATTCCTGTGCCGCCTTTTCCCAGCCAAGATCCAATGCCAGCAGGATTGCTTTGTGCTGATTGATCACATAGTGATAATTGTCATCATTGAGAGTAGAATCTTCATTGTTTTCCTGCTGCCATGAACGGAACGCATAATGATGCAGCTGCTGGTTCCACATCGCAGCCAGCTTAATAATACGCGGACAGTGAGTGCCGACAACAATGGCATGATGAAATTCCGCATCCAGTTCCGACTTCAGGTAATCGCATTGGACTTCAGGAATTTCATGTTTGCCGATCTTCGCCAATAGTTCTTCAGATTTGCGGATATTGTCATCAAGACGGGCTAAATCTTCCTGGACGGCCGACTTGATAAATTGCGGCACGCTGGCAACCTCGACGCTTTCCCGCAGAATAGTAAGTTCCTCAATCTCGATTGCCGTATACTGCTTGAGAAAGCAGCCGCGGTAAGGGATGGTCTCCAGCCAGCCTTCGCGTTCCAGTTGGCGCAATGCCTCCCGCACCGGGGTGGCGCTGATCCCGATCTCTTCCGCCAGTTTTTCCTCTTTCATCGGAGTGCCGGGCGGACAGTTCTCACGAAGAATCTTATTCAATATCCAATCATATGCTTTGGTATGAAGCGTTTCTTTCATCATCAGGCTCCAGTAAGTAATTGTATAAAAAACATTATAATTCAAAGTTTACCAAAAGTCAATAACAAAAAACATAAATCTATAGAATTATTTGGTTAATTTTAATTATAAGCCCAGATAATGAGTTATTTTTTTATAATTCTATAGAATAATATTGACAAGTCGTTTTTTAAAGAGTATAATTAATTTAGATGATCGCATTATTATATTTCACATTGATGTCATTGTCATTAGTTATAATAACCTTAATATTCAGGATTAAACATGCCGACAATAAATACAGAACCGCAGACTGTGACGGTTTCGCCATTAGTCTTTTGCAATTCTCAGGTCGAACTTATTTTTTCCTCTGGCCTTTGGACCGGATTGCGTTTTCGCAATGGCAGCGACAAAAACGTTATTGTCGCCGCCGCATCTACGCCGTTCCGCCTGAAGACCAGGTCGGAGATGAATTCCGAAACCGTTACCAATTTCGGCATGCCAGGCGTACAATCGCGCCAGCGCGACATCAGCGGCGGAGGTGAGTTTCCGCTTGACGGCAGTTCCATGCGCTTTATTTCATCAAGGGAGGCGACAGTTTCCGGCGGACAACGGCTGGAACTTGATTTTGCCGTAAGCGATTATACTTTTACGGCAGCATACACATTGCAGGACAGGATGGCGGATATTAATATTGAAATTGCGCTAAAATATCATGGCGATAAGGAAATTTATCTCTATGAATTCGCATATAATCTGCCGTTCTTCCGACTGGGGCCGTCAGGGGATGAAAATTTGCTGGAAATTTATGATGTCCGCAACAACAGCGTCAACCTCCGCCGTCAGCTTGGTTCCCCCGTTCGTGATCTGCTGGACGGGCGTATCCCCGGCATGGAACACCGGCTGACGGCCATGGATAACGACTTACACCATGAGATATCATTTCTGCTACATCATACTGACCGGCGGGAAACGTTGTTCGGGTGGGGGTATTCTCCAGATTATGAGGCGATGTGCTACAGCTATGAGGAACGTTCAGATTCGTTGAGCTTCGCGCCGCACTGGTGGGCATGTTCACGGCTGAATAAAGGTACTGTCATTCGCTGCCGCCGGTTCATCCTTACTCATTTTACTGGCGAATGGGATTTTATGCTGGAACAAGTAGACTCGCTTAAACGCCTGCATGACTGGCAGGCTCCGGAAGTCCCTGATTATCTGCACGGCACGATGATTTACCAGATACACGGATTCATCGCAGATGGCGGCGGCTTCACCGGCTGGCGGAAAAAACTGCCTGAATTGCAAAAATTAGGGGTCGGGATCATCTATCTGCCGCCGCTGGCATCGCCGGAGGCTTATCTCAACTACCAGCCGGACGAAGTTGCCGCATGTTACGGCAATGAGCGGGAATTCCGGGATTTCGTCGCGACCGCCCATCAATCGGATATCAGAGTAATTGTGGACATGATCGCCCACCATCTGTTCCGGCAAAGTCCGGCGGCGCAATTTCCGCAATTTATCCGCCGCGACGAACTCGGTAATCCGCTGTCGTATTCTATAGGATCGGTACTGACGGAAACCCGCAATCTCCAATACCGAAAATTTTATCTTGATTGCTGTCGTAATCTGGTGGAGAAGTTCGACATAGACGGCTTCCGCTTTGATGTCGCCGGATTCCAATTGCCCAACTGGGACAGACCGAATACCGCATATGAGCGTCCGGGGATGGGGATCCTTGGACAAACCGAACTGTTGCGGACGCTTAAAAAAGAGCTGGACCCAATCAAGCATCTGGTTTATCTTGAAGAAGGAATGGGTGTCAATGGTTTTCGCTATGTTACGCACGGCTTTATCCATTACCTGAAAATGCTCAAAAACATGACTCCGGGGAATACCGATAAACTGGCGGAACTGGTCAGGCGCTTGCGTTTCATCTTTGCCGATAAAATTCTCAAGGAGCGTCCCGGTGTCATTACCATGTATCATACCAAAATCCACGATACCGCCTTACTGCAATCGTTCGGGCTCGCCATTAGAGGCGTTGATCTTGCCTGGACATATCTGATATTCACCATCGACGGAGTTCCTTTCATTACTCAAGGAATGGAGCGCGGTTACCGCACCGAAATTGAAAAACTCGCCGACATCAGACGCGAATATCCCGAATTTCGCTATGGGAAAATGGATTTTTCACGAATCCATTGCGATAATCCTTTTGTCTTCTGTTTTATACGTCGCCATAAAAATGCCGTATCCGTAGTCGCAATTAATTTTTCACCCGTATCGCAGCACGGCTGCCTGACGCTGGATTTTCCATACGTCCGTGTTGACGAACTATTCAGTTCACATGGCAATCACCATGTTCCTCAACAGCAGGCGATTGATATGTACTTAGTTCCTTATGGTTGCAGCATTCTGAAACTTGATGGCGAAATCCCTAAAAAATCCGCTACAGTCAAACAATTGTCAGTCCTTGCGCCTTTTCTCCAGTTGACGGTTTCAGCGTCCACCGGCTTGCTGCAATCCGATTCTGCTCTCGTTCAAAATCATATCACTATGGAACAACTGCCATTACCGTTGATTGCCGGTCCGGACGGGCAGGGGCAACTTGACGAAGGCAGCTTTTCCGGATCTGATACAGGAACTGTGCCGCTGGCGTCATATCGTTTTGAAAGCACGGAATGGACAACCCCGGAATATTGTGACAACCACTGGACACAGGTGTTTGCGCCTTCTACCAGATTGCCGTACTGGTCTATTGGTAAATCCCATCAGGGGCGCTATGTTGAAGACATTTCGCCATACGAACTGCATGCACTCTGGAGCCGGTCGCCGCGGTTGCGGTCCGGTGTCGCCTATTTTCGCAAAACTTTCGACTGTCCGGAACAGCCAGTCATCGCTAATATCAGCCTGATTGCTCCGGCAACTTACGATTTTGATCTGGCAGTAGCCAATGGCGGGGTTGATTCCAGGATGATTAACGCAACCAATCACTGTGAAATATGGATCAACGGGCGGCGCATAAACGGAGAGAACAGCGAATGGGATTTCTCGCCAGTCGCCATTGACCATCTGTTGCGTTCCGGCCGGAATGCAATTGCCGTTGCATCAAACCGGGGTAACGGCGGACACGGAATCATTGCGGCAATTGATCTGGAATATGCTGACGGGCGACATGAAACCATCGAATCTGATTCATCCTGGCGCTGCCATCCAGGAATCATCATGACTCCTTGCGGCAAGCCGGCATTTGATGCATTCAATCAGGAGTTCACCTTTACTCTAGCCGCGCCTGATCATGACAAAATGCAAAAACAAAATTGTCGGTGCCGTTACCAAAATCTACCTGACGGCAGTTTAGCCGTGACGATTACACGAGACCGGACTGCATTTGCCAGTTTACTGCATTGGAGCATCACGCTTGAACAAATGACTGATTGTCGTTTGACTATGCCATGTGTGGAGTTGACAGAGAAAATTGATGAATGCGGAGAATTGCGAAACAGTTATTCCGGCGCCCGCTGGCCAATATTCCGGACTGACGAATTTTCCACATCCGGTGATTTCAGCATCGAACTTACTGGAAAACAGCATCGTATCAAGATTGTGTCGGCAACTTCCGGTCAGATCGGAATAGTCGGTCTTGATGGAAAATCTGCCCGGATTAGCCTGCTGTCCAATCGGGATTTGCTCCGCCTGATAATTTCGCAGCAGCAAGTGTAAAAAACTCATACATAATTTGCGGTGGATACAGGTTGCATATCAGAATCGAATGTCGAGAGATTATAATGACAACCGGACAGCCTGCACTGGTTCTTGTCCGGTATCAGATATTCGTTACCAAGATTGCTTACCCGGTTGTTGATTATTCCTCTTCCTCGTCTTGAGTTTCCAGGTCCAGAGTGATTTGCCTGGC
>CAYMSF010000105.1:0-11218 GCA_964392985.1 uncultured Victivallaceae bacterium
CGGCAGGGGGATATACCCTGCCTTTCAGTCTGGGAGTTTGGCAGGCTACCCCGAACTCACCAAAATTACTGGTTGTTGGACGCTATTGCTATTATTCTTTTATCCGTCCCGACGGTTCATTGGCAGGCTTGTTAAGCTCAGGGGAATATGGGATGAATTCGCTATTGGACAACTCGGCAGACCTTGACGGTGACGGCAAAACAGAATTGTACGGCTTAGGCACTCATAATCTTTGCAAAGTTTACGGCGAAGAAAACAGTCGTGTCGAAACCCCTGGCGGAGTAAATTTTTATTTCCCGCAGATTTTTCAACGTCAAAATCATACATTGCCTGCCAGTGGCGGCAACGGTGTAGAGGCTGACAAATTACTCTACTTCGAAATACAGCAAACTCCAATTATTGCTGTAGTGAGACAGTCTTTTTTTGGTTTTTTTGATGCCAAAAAATGGCAATGGGAGTTTACCTGGGTACCGCCGTTGCCGCTTACGGCAGCCGCCAGGATAGCTACCAGACAATTTTTAGTAAGCACTACTGACAATCAACTATGGGCGCTGGATTTTAACGAAAAATTAAGCAAATTAGAGAAATTCAGCGTCATAACGGTCGACGGCGATGTCCGCAAGATTCGAGCAATCAAAAATTCCGACAGCGCCTTGATTGCTACGGCGAAAGGAATATATCTTTATTCCGGCGGGAAATTAACCTTGCTGCTTGCTGGCGATTTTTTAGATGCGGCAATGAATATCAAAAAAGAGATACTGGCGTTATGCAATAATGGCGAATTGCTGACTGCGCAACCCAAGGGAAAATAATCAAATTAATTTTAAGTTGCCTGTTTCAACGATTAACCAATTGGACTGGGAGTAAATATATGGAAAAATTAGAAAAATTAGTCCGGCTTGTCGCCGATGGCAGACATAATGCCTTTACCTCGATGACACGATTCAATCAAGCAATTTATTTAACGTATCGCACATCCGGCGGACATGGCGCAAGTGACGGTCAAGTAGTTCTGCTGTGTTCAAAAGACGAGGGCAGAAATTGGGAAAAGTTGAATTCGCCTTTTCAAGTCGGGCGCAACTACTATGAAGGTTTTTTAATACAATATAAAGAAAAACTCTTTATGTATGCCGGGGCGTTTGAAAGCAATCTTCCCGTCAGTCAGCAACTATCCAGTGAATATGTGAGTTGGACGCAAGACGGGATAAATTGGTCAGAGCCACAGGCTATTGAACCGGCTAAATGGCGTTTCTGGCATCCTGTAATTATTGAGGACACGCTCTATGCTACCCGTTATCGCCTCACTACACGCGAAAATATGACAGAAGACGGAATTTTTCCCGCCGGGAACTGGGAGGTCGATCTGATTCGTTCGGAAAACGGGTTGGACTGGGAGTTTGTCTCCGAAATTTCACGCAACGAGGCCGGCAATGAAAGCGAGTTGTTTTATGACGGTGAAAAGCTCACCGCTTTTGTCCGCAGGGAAAACTGTCCATGCACCATGGGAATGCGCGTCTCCTTCAGTCCATTCGAAAAATGGAGCGCAGTTCAGGATTTCGGTGTTTGTGTCCAGGGTATGATTGTCCAGAAAATCAATAATCGGCGCTTCCTCTTTGGCCGCCAAAAAATATCCTCAAGTATGATTGGCAGTGTCTATGGCGATCGCTCACTCATCAGCGTCCAGGGCTATGTATGGGAACCCAAAATTGGATATTGGGTAAATTATCTGCAACTGCCAGGCGCCGCCGATTGTTCCTATCCTGCCATAATTAAATTAGACGATCAACGCATGTTGATTTCTTATTACTCTCAACATGAATATCTCACTGACTTGAATTTCTCCGATATGGACAAATGCTCAGATATTTTTCTTGCTACCGTGCGCACTGACGGTAAAATTGAATTGGGCAAAATAGTTCCGTACGCGGTGAATTTACTGAAAAAGCATGGAGTCTTATGACGCAAGCTAAATTACGCACAGTATTGCTTGGTTGCGGAGCCATCGGGGAGTTCCATGTGGCCTCGCTGCAACGCTTGAAGGATAAATATCAAGTAGTCGGCGTTGCCGACACTAATTTAGCGTCAGCCCAAAAAGTTGCGGAAATTTTTGGCGTTGTGCCCAACGACAATGGCATGCAACTTCTTGAACAGGTCAGGGGCGAAGTGGCGCTGATCGCCTTGCCCCATTTACTGCATTTAGAGTACGGTTTAGAGGCAATGAAGCAGGGTTATCATCTTCTCCTGGAGAAACCTATGGCGGTGTCTACAATACATTGTCAACAATTAATTGAACAAGCGGCGCTCTATAAACGCAAAATGCTTATTTCGCACACTCACCAGTTTCGTCCTCATTTTCGTCATGCTGCCAGGCTGATTAAAGAGGGTGCGATTGGCAAATTGGAAATGATTTTCGACGATGCGGCAGCGTATTATGATTTTGAAAACCGTTCTGCATGGTTTCTTGACCCGGAAATTTCCGGCGGCGGTGCGTTATTTAATTTAATTCCCCATCAAATTGACCATTTATTGTTTTTTAATGACTCTCCCGTGATTGAAGTAATTGCAAAGTTAAGCAACCTTTACCCTGACTGCAAGATTGACACCGATTGTTGTGCTATGATTCGCTTCGCCAATGGAGTAGTAGCTAATGTTACAAGTTCTATTAGCAATCGCTTAATTGAACCGGGAAGAATTGAGTGTCGGATATTAGGGAATAAAGGGTCCCTTTTGCTCCCCGCTTTTAAGCCGGAAGTTATCTTCTGCCATGGCAATCAAAGAGAAATTATCGATTGTTCAAACCAAACTGATCCGATTGATTTAGAATGGTTGGAGCTTCATCAGGCAATTACAGATAACTTTAAATTTATAGCAAACGGCGAATATGGTAAAAAAGTAGTAAGCATTCTGGAAAAAATACGTGACGCCAACAATAAAATAGATGAATAAAACCATGAATCAAGTGTGTCCACGCAGAGTACTGTCTAAGCGAAGAGCAGGAAAAGCAGTTCTACCGGGCATCTGAAATTTTAGTGATGTCCAGTTACAATTGCCTGTGGCACTGCCATGAACATGTGATTATGTCGGCAAAAATTTATGATGCGATTACAGCGGCGCATCAGGGGTTACTGGTCAACTCGACCATAAGCGTTTAATAATGTGCAAAAAGCGCAAGTTAAATTTGCCTGTTGTCGCGCAGATGTTCGAGGCTTAAATATCTATTTTGATGAAATTGTCAAAGCATTTAAGGTACAAGTGGGTAATTAATGAAATTATTAACTATTGCAAGCGTAGCGCCATTGGATAAAAATTATTCCTCGTTAGAGGAAAAAATGACAGTTTTCTCCAAATGGATTAAACATGCCGGGCGGCAGGGAGCTAAATTAATTGTCTTGCCGGAAGCGATTAATATCTATGGAGAACATAACCCCAAACGTCCCAATGCAATACCTTTTGAGCAATGCATATTAACCGACTGGCGAAAGAGTTGCAAGATGCTGATTGATAGTTCTACTCTGGCTGGAACTGCTTTAGTGTTGCCAATAATATATCAAGCAAACAATGGCAATATCTACAATAGCTTTTTTCTGATTGATGAAAACGGACAAACGGCAGGCGAATACCAAAAACAATTTCCAACACCAGCCGAATTAGATTGGGGAATTGTTCCGGGTAAAACAGAACTGCTGCGCTGGAGCGATATAACCATTGGCGGGGCTATTTGCTTTGACACACTCTTTGACGAAACTTATAAACGTCAGGAAGGAGCTCAATTACTTCTCTGCCCATCCCAATGGCCGGGAGGATGCCAGTTGGATTTCTATGCCCGCCGGATGAATATGATAGTAGTATTGTCTTACTCCGAATGGAGTAGAATTATTAATTCGGACGGCAAAGAAATCGTTTCCGGCGGTTATCGCAGTGAAACCAGACGCTTTGGTTTTGGTTCTCCGGTAGTCATGGCAACGGTCAATTTCGACCGGCAAAATTATTATGGTAATCACAATCAGGAAAAAATGGTTGATATTGAGAATTTTTATGGAGAGCAAGTAAAAATTACCTTTGACCAGCCTGACTGTCAATGGACCATTGAGTCGCTTTCCCCCACGCTAACCATCGCACAAATCGAGCTGGATTTTGAATTAATAAATCAACAAGCTTATTTTAAAAATTGTGCCCAATTAGTAAAATCTCAAGAAAAACTTCTCCCGTAACGGACATCTCCGCAATTCGTCAATCCTGGTTAGGTGCGTCGATCTTCAACTAAATAACTTCATTTTTGATCAGTTTATTACCGGTCGGACGCGAATGGGGTTATTTATAATTTGATGATGGATTTTGGCGATAAACCGTATAACGATATCCATATTGTACGAGGATTTATGGCAAAAATCGGCGACAAAGATCAATCAGGTGTCTATCAATGTGACCGAATCGGTCTCAAAACTTCACAATCCATTTTAAAATTTTAGTCTTATAGCGTATAAATATCTCTTCATTATGATTGAATTTTTCACAAAAAACAGTATCTTTCTATTTACAGTTTTTGATAACGAACTTTCAAATTGAATATGAGACTATAATGAAATTGGAACATGGCGGTAATACAGGAAAATTCGCGCAAATTGCCGGGTGCGAAGAGAGCGAAATCCTGGATTTCAGCTCCAGCATCAATCCGGCAGGATTCCCGGAATGGCTGCGTGGCGCCGTTTCCTGTGCACTCGACAAAGCATTACATTATCCGGAACCTGATGCCGCGTCACTGGTGAAAGCCGCAGCAGCCGCTTTTGCCGTCAACCCGTCCTCTGTTGTTGCCGGCAACGGTTCCAATCAGTTGATTTTTGCCATTCCGCAGGCGCTGAAATTAAAACACGCAATCATTGTCACCCCTGCTTATATTGACTATGCGACAAGCTGCCGGATGGCAGGGATGAAAATAGATTACTTCTGTACCACCCATGAGAATAATTTTGTTGCCGATGCTGACAAATTGTCGGCAATAATCCAACCGGGAATGTTAATTTTTATCGGTAACCCCGGCAATCCCGCCGGAACCGCGATGAATCCAACGCAATTACTTGAGTTGATCGGTAAGCATCCCGAAGCATATTTTGTCATTGATGAAGCCTTCGCGGACTTCTCGCAGTCCAAACTGACAATATTACCGGAAATACCACCCAACGCTGTCATACTGCGTTCCATGACCAAGTTTTTC
The DNA here is from genome assembly GCA_964392985.1 of uncultured Victivallaceae bacterium. Lineage (GTDB taxonomy): Bacteria > Verrucomicrobiota > Lentisphaeria > Victivallales > Victivallaceae > CAYMSF01. The sequence continues at coordinate 5,213 of CAYMSF010000105.1, forward strand.
GCTATTCCCGGTTTACGCATCGGGTTCAGTTTTGCTTCCCCTGAAATTACGGCAAAAATACAGGAACAGATTCCGGCATGGTCGGTGAATACTTTTGCGCAATACGCCGGAGTTAAATTATTCAATGAAACAGAAGACTATTCCCTTGCCACCATTAATGAAATCGCCCGGTTGCGTGACCGGTTAACGGCAAATCTCGCAACCATTCCGCAGCTGACTGTATTTCCCGGAATGGCCAATTATCTCCTGTTGCATTCCCCGGCGGCAAATGCTGAGTTTTATCTCAAACTGTTAAAAGAAAAACATATCGCGGTCAGGAACTGCGCCAACTTTCACGGTCTTGATGAACACTACTTCCGCGTCGGGTTGCGGACGGAAAATGATAATGACCGGTTAGCGGAGGCACTCCATGCCGCCTTGAATCACTCCTCCCAGTCATCCCGTTTTTTCTGCAAAACCGGCCAGAAAAAAGTTCCATCGTTGATGTTGCAGGGAACCTCTTCCAATGCCGGGAAAAGTATTCTTACGGCGGCTTTCTGCCGTATTTTTCTCCAGGATGGTTATGATGTCGCGCCATTCAAAGCGCAGAATATGGCGTTAAATTCTTATGTTACCGATGATGGTGGTGAGATGGGCAGGGCTCAGGTTGTTCAAGCCGAAGCCTGCCGCCTTTCGCCGGATGTAAGGATGAATCCGGTACTGCTGAAACCCTCCAGCGATACCGGCAGTCAGGTTATTGTTCTCGGTAAACCCCGTGGCAATATGGAGGCGAGAAAATACTACACTGCCAAAATGGAATTATTCGATATTGTAAAAAAATCCTATGATTCACTCTCATCAGAACATCAGATAATGGTTCTGGAAGGTGCAGGCAGTCCGGGGGAAATCAATTTAAAACATGCCGATATTGTCAACATGAATATGGCGCGCTATGCCGAAAGCGCCGTTTTGCTCGTCGGTGATATTGACCGCGGCGGCGTTTACGCCTCGTTCATTGGCACCATGGAAACGTTTGCGCCCTGGGAGCGGGAATTACTCAAAGGATTTATCGTTAATAAATTCCGCGGCGACGCGTCCTTACTCGCGCCGGCGCATGATTATGTCTATAATTACACCGGTAAACCGGTGCTGGGCGTTGTTCCATTCCTTAAAAATCCCGGCCTGCCGGAAGAGGATTCCGTTTCATTTTCACTATTCCAGCCGGTCATAAAACAGGAAGGTGCGCTTGATGTGGCATTGATTGCGCTTGAACACATTTCCAACTTCACTGATTTCGCGCCATTGGAAATGGAGCCGGATGTGACCGTCCGTAAAGTAAGAACACTCAAAGAATTAGGTCAACCGGATATTATTATCCTACCCGGCAGTAAAAATGTCATCGGGGATTTGAATGTCCTGCACCATAACGGACTTGCCCAGGCAATCCGCGCCCATGTTCAAGCCGGAAAGTATTTAATCGGCATCTGCGGCGGGTTGCAGATCGCAGGTGAAACTATCGCCGACCCTCACGGTCTGGAGTCCAGTTGTAAAACTGTAGCAGGTCTGGGAATAGTTCCTTTGCACACCATACTGGAGCAGGAAAAAACTCTCAAACGTACCAAGGCTTCAATATGCGATACGGGACGTTCAGTCAGCGGATACGAAATCCACCATGGCGTCACTCGCTGCAACGATGAAAAACTGATCAGTATGCGAAGTGAATCAGGCGAAGCCGTGGGATTTGCCTCCGGCAAAGTCTGGCTGACCTATCTGCATGGTATTTTTGACGATGATGCATTCCGCCGCGAATTTATCGACAAAATCAAAATTGAACACGGCTTAACGCCGCTTCACCGGATCGCCGCAGAGTATAATACCGAAAATGCGCTGAACCGGCTTGCTGACACGGTCAGACAAAGCGTTGATATGAAAACAATCTATCGCATAATGGGACTGAAATGATTGAAATAATTTGCATCTTTGGCCTGGCTTTATTCCTGGATTGCCTGATCGGTGACCCGCAATCACGCTTCCATCCGGTTGCGCTGATTGGCAAAAGCGCCTTGATTGTGGAAAATATTGCCAGAAAATTATTCGGGAATAATTTTTTTGCAGGGATGGTCGCCGCAGTTATCGTTATCGCATCGACCACGCTGATTGCCTGGGGCGTTGTCGAGACCGGCATGATGTTCAATACTGCCGCCGGTATTGCGGCTGCCGCGGTTTGTGTCTATATCAGCATTGCCCCGCACAGCCTGATTTCCCATGCCGGCGCCATCAAAAAGGCATTAGTCAATAATGATTTGGACGGCGCCAAAGCCAAACTCAGCATGATTGTCAGTCGTGATACCAGTGTATTAGATGAACGCGGTATCATTCGCTCCACGGTTGAAAGCCTCGGCGAAAATGTTGTTGACGCGGTAACTTCGGCTATTTTTTATGCCGCCGTCGGCTGGTTGTGCTGGGGAATCCAGGGCGCTGCCGCTGCCGCGCTCTTCTACCGTGCGGCGAATACCCTTGACGCAACCTATGGTTACCGCAATGAACGCTATCAATTCTTTGGAACCTTTGCCGCCAGGCTGGATGATTGCCTCAACTTTATTCCGGCGCGGATGACCCTGATAGCCATCTTTTTTGCTGCCATTGCCGGATTTATGCGTCCATGCAATGCGGTAAAATATGCCTGGCTCGACCATGATAAACATCCCAGCCCGAATTCCAATTGGGGTATGGCGGCCTTTGCCGGCGCGCTCGGCGTAAAACTCGGTGGGCCGACCTTCTATCACGGACACTGGGAAAGCTACCCGGATTGGGGCGAAGAATTTGAGCCGTTGATGATTAAACATATTGGCAAAGCACAGTTGCTGGTAGCGTTGACCACTGTTATCTTCACCATGCTCTGCCTCTTTTTAATTTTTATTATGAAGTGCTGCAATGGATAAAGGCAAAAAAGTTTTTTTGATTCGTCACGGCAATATCGGCGTCTGTTATGACGGACAATATATTGGCGTAACCGACGTTCCGCTAAGTCCGGACGGCGTTCAGGACGCACGGAATATCGGTAATTATCTGAAAAAATATTCTATTGGCAAGGTTATTGCCAGTCCTCTGCTCCGGGTCAGGCAAACCGTTGCCGCCGCCTTACCGGAAAATTCCAAGGTTGACTATAATGATTTGCTCCGTGAAATAAACTTTGGTCGCTGGGAAACAATGACTTTTACGCAAATCTCAGAACAATATCCCAAAGAGGTTATCAACTGGAGTATGCTCAAGGATTCTTTCACTTTCCCCGATGGTGAAAAATACAGTGATTTCAGAGCCAGAGTAACTTTATTGAAAAATATGATAATGAATTGTACCGAGGATACCATTGCGGTTTTCACTCACGGCGGGATAATTTTAAATCTTATTTGCAATCTTCTGGAACTCCCGCTGGAAAAGACCTTTTCCATGCGGGTGGACCGTGGCTCAATTTCGACTGTTGAACTTTTCCCCGACGGCTCCGGCGTACTCACCGGACTGAACTATAAACCGGAAAAGTAAAAAGGAATATCACTATGGCTGAAGTATTTCTGATAACCGGCGGCGCCAGAAGCGGCAAAAGTGCCTATGCTGAAACATTGGCAAAAGCTCTGCCCGGTTCCAAAGCCTATATTGCCACTTGCCCCGTCCTGGATGATGAAATGGTTGAACGCATCGCCAGACACCGTGAAAACCGCCGGCACGACGGATGGGTTACCATCGAGGAACAAATCAATTTGAGCCAGGTCATTGAACAAAATACCATGTACAACACCATATTGGTTGATTGCCTTACCTTGTGGCTGAATAATCTGATGTATCATGCTGAACAGCAGCACCGGGAGCTTGCCGAACTTGATATCGTTGAACGCTGCACTGAATTGCAAAAAGCCTGCGGTGCTCATCCCGGCAGAATTATCTTTGTTATCAATGAGGTTGGTCTGGGCATTGTCCCTGACAATGCTGTTGCCCGGCGTTTCCGCGATCTTTCCGGGAGATGCTCTCAGGTTGTTGCCGCGTTTGCTGAACATGTTACCTTTGTATCTTGCGGCATCCCGTTACAATTAAAGTAGTATATTGATATATTGAAAGGATATTTTAATGAACTCATTACAGAAAACTATTGATTCAATCGAACCCCAGAGCGCGGAGTTCAGAAAAAAAGCTGAAGAGCGTATTTTAAGCCTTACCATGCCGCGCTGGGCGTTGGGAAGAGTGCTTGATCTTGCCGTTGACCTCGCCGGTATGACCCGCAGTCTGCATCCCGCCGTCAAACAAAAAAATATCGTCCTGATGGCCGGTGACCACGGTATTATTGCCGAGGGCGTTACCGAACAGCCGCAGGATGTGACCATGCAGATGGTCTATAACTTTATCGGCAGAGGCGCAGGCATCAATGTCCTTGCCGCCAATGCCGGCGCCAGTGTCACTGTCGTTGATATGGGCGTTGCCGGTTCATTGCAGGACCTGGCCGACAGTGGCAGAATTATTTCCAGAAAAATCGCGCCCGGTACCAATAATTTCGCCAAAGGTCCGGCAATGTCCAGAGAACAGGCTATCCTGTCGCTCAATACCGGTATAGAAATCGCCCGGTTGCTCTCTCCCTCTACTGATGTCTTCGGCACCGGGGAAATGGGCATCGGGAATACCACCCCGAGTTCAGCGATTATCGCGGTCTTGACTCGAACCACCGACATCGCCAGTCTGGTTGACCGCGGCGCGGGTTTACCCAGCGCCAAACTGCCGATTAAGATTGACGCCATCAAGCGTGGCATTGCTATTAATAATCCCAATCCAGATGACGGTATTGATGTTCTCGCCAAAGTGGGAGGATTTGAAATCGGCGGGATTGCCGGTCTGATTCTCGGCGCCGCCGCACTCAGAAAGCCGGTTGTGGTTGACGGTTTCATCTCTACTGCCGGGGCATTGATTGCTCATTCACTCTGTCCGGCTTGCGCCGATTATATTATTGCCGCCCATGGCAGTATGGAACGCGGCCATCAACCAATGTTGCAACTGCTGGGGAAAAAACCGCTGCTTGATCTCAATCTCCGTCTGGGCGAGGGGACCGGAGCCGCATTGGCGATGAATATCCTTGATGCCGCCGTTGCCGCTCTGACCCAAATGGCAACCTTCGCCGATGCCGGAGTAACGGAAAAAGGATTATGAGAAAACTGGCTGCCGCTTTAACGATACTTACCGTCATCCCTGTACCGGGTTTCAATCCCGAGGCTAAGGATATTGCCGCCTCTAAACCTTTCATTCCTTTTATCGGTTTGCTCATCGGCGCGGCAGCTTATGGCATCGCGATATTTTTAAACTGCCATTTTTCACCGTTAATTTCCGCCATGATAATGGTCATTTTTTTAGCGCTGATTTCGCGCTGTTTTCATCTTGACGGGTTGGCTGATTCCGCCGATGGGATGCTGAGCAGTCGTTCGCGGGAAAGAATGCTCGAAATTATGCGCGACAGCCACATCGGAACCATGGGCGTATTTGCCATCGTCGCCACCCTTGGTTTGAAAGCTGCCGCATTCTGTTCCATACCGGCATATTTTTTTCCGGTAATTGCTCTGCTTACCCCTCTCTTCGGCAGATATTCCATAATTATCTACTGCCATTTTTCCAATTATGCACGGGAAACCGGCATGGGCAAAGTCATGTTCGAGAATAAATCATGGTTGAATCTGCTCTGGTGTACAGCTTTTACCGCGGCAATCGCCTGGTATTTTCTCGGCATAACCGGAATACTTATCCTGTCTGGCACAATACTCTTCTCGCTATTCTGGGTAGTCTATACCCGATTCAAACTTGGTGGCGCGACCGGTGACACCATCGGCGCCAATGTCGAAATAACCGAAATGCTCGTTCCCCTTCTTTTCATCATCATCGCCATGTAGAACGATAAGTCAGAAAAAAAATGATTTAACAGTATTTTTTTCGATGACAACGGTTAATTATGTGTGCGCCAAGCAAAGCTGGCATATACAAGCTGGACAATCCAGC
>CAYMSF010000106.1:0-11032 GCA_964392985.1 uncultured Victivallaceae bacterium
ACCAATTCTCAAAATCTTCGCAATCTATGTTAAATTTTCAGCCGTGCAGAGTATAAACCGGAAAAACATTTAAATAAAACCATTTACAGTGTCGACTATGATAAAACTCTCAGATTATGTGATGAATTTTTTAGTGTCGAAAGGGGTCAGGCAGACCTTCATGCTGCCTGGCGGCGGCGCGATGCATCTTGACGACTCGCTCGGCAGAAACCCCGGCTTAAATTATGCGTGTTTTCTGCACGAGCAGGCGCTGGCGATTGCAGCGGAGGCTTACGGACAGCACACTAACACGCCCGGCGTCGGGATTGTCACATCGGGCCCCGGCGCCACCAACACCGTGACCGGAGTTGCGGCCGCTTATATCGATTCCACGCCCTGTTTTTTTATATCCGGACAGGCGAAGCGCGCCGATTTGAAAACCGGCACCGGCGTGCGGCAGATGGGTTCCCAGGAGGTGGATATTGTTTCAATCATTTCACCCGTCACCAAATATGCGGCGATGGTGATTGAGCCGACTGAAATCCGCTACCATCTGGAAAAAGCCTGGCATTGCGCCACTACCGGACGCATGGGGCCGGTATGGCTTGACATTCCGCTTGACGTGCAGGCGGCAATGATTGACGAATCCGCGCTGCGCGGCTATGTGCCGGACGCTGAACCGGCAACCGGGAACAAAGTCGCCTCTGCGGCGGAACAGATCGTCAATATGCTGAAATCGTCGAAACGTCCGCTTATTCTCGCCGGCAACGGCGTTAAATTATCCGGTGGCGTGGAAGAATTATACCGGTTCGCGGAGAAAAACTCCATTCCGGTATTGCTATCCTGGAAAACGATAGATATGTTTGACTACAATCATCCGCTCAATTTCGGCAGTCCCGGCCTGATGGGGAACCGGGCGGCTAATTTCATTGTTCAGAATTGCGATCTTCTGCTCGTCATGGGAAGCCGTCTGGATACCAGCCTTACTGCGTTTAACAGCGCGGATTTCGGACGCAATGCCCAAAAAGTCATGGTGGACATTGATGAAGCGGAAATCCGCAAAATAAAGAACATTGCGCTGCCGGTCGTCGCTGATGCAAAACAGATACTGATGGCTTTGAACGCGAAGCAGAATGAACTTTCGCCTTCCGGCAACAGCGGCTGGCTGGCGTATTGCGCCGGACTTAAAGCCAAATATCCGGTAGTGCTTGACGAATACCGCAAATGCGCTGACGGAGTCAATCTTTATATTTTTACCGATGAACTGTTCAAGCAGCTTACCCCGGAGGACGTAATTGTCCCGGAGAGTTCCGGCTCGGCGGGAGAAGTGACCTATCAGGCGATGCGCGTAAAACTGGGACAGAAAATCAAGAACGCCGCGGGCCTGGGCTCAATGGGATTCGGGCTGCCGTACTCAATCGGCGCATGCATTGCCAATGACCGCCGTCGCACGATCTTAATTAACGGCGACGGCGCGTTTCAGCTTAATATTCAGGAACTGGAAACCGTTGCGCGGCTGAAACTGCCGGTTAAAATGTTCATATGGGATAATAATGGTTACGGCAGTATTATGGCTACCCAGCGCAATCTGTTCGGCGGTTTTTATGTCGGCTCCGACCCGTCCAGCGGACTGACGCTACCGGATGTGTGCGCTGTCGCTAAAGCCTATGGCATACGGACGGAAACTGTTGAAAGCCATGATGCGCTGGAAAGCGCGATAGCGCGGGTTCTCGCCGGAAATGATCCGGCGCTTTGCCGGATACGCGTCACGCCGTCGCATGTCACTGCGCCGCGGGTTCAGGCGATCAAACTGCCGGACGGCAATATGATGTCCAAGCCGCTTGAGGACATGTGGCCTTATCTGGACGAAGCGGAAGTGAAAAATAATATGAAGGGGGCCGACCTTTGACAATAAAACTGGTATTATTAGACATAGACGGCGTATTGACTGACGGCAAAGTCTCGGTGGACTCCAGCGGCAACGAATCGAAGACAATTGATTTTAAGGATATTGACGCGGTGTTTGAAATGAAACGCCGGGGCTATAAAGTCGGCCTGATCACCGGCGAGGCGACCCCGATCACGCTGTTTTTCAATGCGCGGTTCAAACCGGACTTTTTTTATAACGGCTGCAAAGACAAACCCGCGGCAATTGATAAGATTTTGAAGGAAACCGGATTTGTGCTGGAGGAAGTCTGTTACGTCGGTGACGGCAAGTACGATATTCCCGCGATAAAGCTTGTCGGATTGTCAGCCTGTCCGTCTAACGCGATTCCCGAAGTCAAGGAACTGGCAACAGTTCATCTGGCGGCGCGCGGCGGCGACGGCTGCGTATGGGAGTTGCTGGAGTGGATTTTAAACAGGGAGAAATAGATAACATGGAAGACTGCAATAAGTGTAAAAAAGAGATTGAGTATTCCAAAAGGGAAAAACTTAAAAGAGAGAAACCTCTGGTTTTTGAAAAAATACTTAAGCTGGATGAGCGTTTTAAGGCCGGACTTGCCACGCCTGTAGTCGATATTGGCTATAACTTGGCCTGCAATTTTAAATGCAAACATTGTTTTATTTCAAAATTCACCAGAAAAGCGCGCGTACTGACTCCGGCTGATTTGAAAAAATTCAGCGATGAAGCCCATGAACTGGGTTTATGCCAACTTGTTCTTTCCGGCGGAGAACCGCTGATCCTGAAAGACCTGAAAGATGTTATTGCCGCATTGCAACCGAATAAATTTCATTTGTCAATGAGCACGAACGGCTATTTTTTAACTAAGGAAATGGCGGCGAAACTGAAAAGCTGGGGTTTGGACAAAGTTAAAATCAGCATTGACGATTTTGACGAAAAGTTGCATGACAGGAATAGAGATCATGAAGGCGCTTATACTAAGGCAATGGATGCATTGTTCAACGCCCGGGATGCAGGACTTAACGTGGTCATTCAAACCTGCATCTCCCACCAGAACTGCCGCACCGACCGGACGGTGCAAATGGCAAAGTTTGCCCAGGAACACGATTTTGTGGTCGATGTGATGATTGCCCATCCCATTGGCGAATGGGAGGCGAAACATGAAGTGCTGATAGACGAAGAAGACGCGGCCTATCTGCGGGAAGTCAACAAACAATATCCGTCACTGCATCGCGACACGTTTCCGACATATGGCATCAGCCGCGGATGCGGGTGTGTCAATTCCAATTTGCATTTGACACAATGCGGGGAGATTCTTCCGTGCGGCTTCCTTCCAATCTCTTTGGGCAGTATTTTTGAGGAAAGTCTCGGTGACATCTTAAAACGCGGAATGAGCATAAGACATTTCAAGGAGTACAACCCGTTGTGCATTTCAGGAGAAGACCGCAATTTTATCGATAAATATCTAACCAAATGCTATGGCAAACCACTGCCGGTTCCGTGGTATGAGGTGTTCACCGAGGAGGATTTTGTCAAATGAGTAAATTTACGATTATTTCACATGACCGGAAACCGCTCCGCGATATGCTGCCGTTAAAAAAACCGCTGTCGCTTTTTATCGAGCCGACGAATGTGTGCAATTTCAGATGCGCTCCCTGCGTGCATGGCAGCGAGAACACCCGCAACGATTTAAAACCGTTGCGTCACATGGAAATGAGCTTGTTTAAGAAGCTTATCCGCGAATTACAGGAATGGGATGGACCCCGGCTTAAATTATTGCGTCTGGCAATGCTCGGCGAGCCGTTCGTCAACCCTGAATTTTGCGAGATGGTGCGTATTGCCAAAGCCGCGAATGTCGCCGAGCGGGTGGATACTTTCTCCAATGGTTCGATGATGACGGAGGAAATCTCGGCAAAGATGATTGAATACGGTCTGGATGTCATCCGTTTCTCAATATATGCGGCGGAAAATAAACATCATCATGAAGTTACCAGAACAAATTGCGACGTGGAAAAAATCCGGGACAATATAAAACGCTTACGCGAGATGCGCGATGCGCAGGGGAAGAAGGCTCCCTATATTTTTGTCAAAATGTTTGATACCTACAGCGATGAAAATGAGACTTTTTTCAACCTCTACCGCGGCATTGCCGATGAGATCGGACTGGAAAAGGTGCATAATGCCACTAATTACAGCGGCAACGACCTGGTGAGCATGTATTATCATGACCGGGAGAAAGAGCTTCAGGCCAATCAGGAATATGCGGGGAGTTTAAATAAGTACCGGATTGCCTGTCCGCGGCCGTTTATGGCGATGGTGATCAACAACATCGGGGACTGTCTGATGTGTACCCATGATCCGGCCAAAGGCACCAAAATCGGGAACTCCTACGACAGCACACTGCAAGAGCTGTGGAATGGCAAAAACATGTTTGAGTTCCGGAAAATGCTGCTGGAAAACCGTAAGCATGAAAACCGGATTTGCGCTAATTGCGACTGGTTTAAACTGTTTCCGGAAGAAGACAACGTGGATAATTTTCCGGTGGAGAAGCTGAAGCCATGATCCCATTTACAGCGCTGAAATCCACAAAACGGCAGAATCTTATGAAGGCGCTGCCATTGCCGAAACCGTTTACGGTTCTTATTGAACCGTCCAGTTGCTGCAATTTCAAGTGTGTTCAGTGTTTCCATGGCATCAAGGGCGATAATTATTTTACCCGCAACCGGATGAATATGCCGCTGGAACGGTTCAGGAAAATTATTGAACAATTACAGGCATGGGAAGGCCCCATGCTCAAAGTGCTGAAGCTCAGCCTGTATGGCGAGCCGCTGATTAATCCTGATTTCTGCGAAATGCTGAGAATCGCCAGGGAAGCGGATATTGCCGAACGGATTGAGACCACGACCAACGCTTCGCTGCTGCCCCGCGCCATTGCGGAAAAACTGGTTGAGCACCAACTGGATTATGCCAGAGTGTCCATTTATGCCCCGGATCAGGAAAAGCACGAGGAAGTCACCGGCTCCAAAATTGATGTCCGCGTCATCCATGAGAATCTCCGGATATTGCAGGAAGTCAAGAAACAGCACAAGTCGGAAAAGCCGTTTGTCAGCGCCAAAATGCTGGATATGTACGGGAACGCCAATGACCGGTTCAGGAAAATGTATCAGGACGTGGCTGATGAAGTATATATTGACAAACCGCATAGCTGGATTAAAACCGGCGACGCTGACTTCATGAAAAATTACTATCAGGACGGCATCGGCGCGGCGGTTGATGATCTTAAGCAGCACAGTACCAGGCGCATTGCCTGCCCCATGCCGTTTACCACCATGGTCGTACGCAGCAATGGCGACGTCGCCCCGTGCTGCGTGGATTTTATCGGCGGAACCAATCTGGGCAGTGTCGAAGAACATACAATGCGGGAAATATGGCATTCGGATCGCTGGTTCGAGTTTCAAAAAATGCAATTGGAAAACCGCAAGCATGAAAACTATTCATGTGCCCGGTGCGATATCTATTTGAGCGACCATTACACCAGGGACAATATCGATGGGTTCCCGGTAGAAAAATTACGGAGAAACGTCGATGAGTGTGCCGGTTGAACAGATTAATGTTGCATGATTTATTTTCAAAAAATTAAAAATATTAATGACATATAACAGTATAAACAGCAAAATCAATGGAGAACATGCGATGCTTATTGATCATATCAAGGACGTCAGACACGCAGAGGAAGAAATTTTTGATGCAATCAAGGCTTCACCGGCTCCGGTTGTGCTTTGGGGTGCCGGTGAATTATCATGGTACATCACGTCGTATTTGCGCTATCATGGGATAGAACCTGAGTGCATGTGCGATAACAATCCAGCTAAGCATGGCTCGGTACATTTAGGATTCCCTGTATACAGCTATGAAGCGCTCAAAGAAAAGTTTGGTCCGCAAGGCGGGAAATACCATATCATTGTATCAACAGGGCCGCAATACAAAGAGGCAATATTTGCACAACTGGCTGCCGCACATGAAAAAAACCCGGTTTGGTATTTGAGAGGATATGAAGTTTGTGGAGAAAAAATTAATTATCCATATATTTGTGAACATATTTCTCAATTTGAAGAAGCGTATTCTTCTCTTTCTGATGAGCGTTCAAAAAAGGTTTTTGTCAGTGTGCTTAATGCCAAATTGTCTGGGGACTTCACCTTGTATAATGAAGTCATGAGCGGAACGGAATATTTTGATGAAGAAATTGTAAAATTAAAAGACGATGAAGTGTTTTTAGACGTTGGTGCATATAAAGGTAAAGACATCGTTGAATTTGCTCAACGTACAGGAGGAAAGTACGATGGCATAATTGCGCTTGAGCCTGACAGAAAAACTTTAGAGTTACTTAAGGAGACGCTTGCCGCGAATGGAATTAAAAATGTTGAAATTCACATCAAAGGAGCCTGGGACAAGCATGCGTTCCTGTATTTTCATGATGGACGCGAAGGCAGTTCGCGTGTTTCGGAAACTACTGATACTGCGTTCCCTGCCACATCCATAGAAGTCGATACTATAGAAAATGTTTTAAATGGACGCCGTGCAACTTACATATCAATGGACATTGAGGGTGCGGAACATAATGCCATACTTGGCGCAGAGCAGGTGATCAAAACATGGAAGCCCAGAATAGCGGTGTGCGTCTATCATAAGCGCGAGGATTTGTTTGACCTTCTGCTGCTGCTGAAGTCATTTGTTCCACAGTACAAGTTCTATATGCGCCACTATACCCCGAATCAGACGGAAACGGTTTTGTACGCAATATAATACGTTGTTTAATTGATTTAACAATATTGGATACAATCATGGACAGTAAAAAAATTAAAATTTTGTTTATCAGCATGCCAATAACAGATTTAACAGATGCTGGCGCTCAAAAATATTTATTTGACACCCGGGCGATTGTGAATCTTCCATATGGCATGCTTTCAATCTGCACATATGTGAAAGAGTACGCCAAGAAAGAAGTCGAGTTTAAAATTCTTGACATAAATGATCATTTGGTTACTGAATACCGGCAACGCAATATAATAGAGCGCGGACAGGAATATTTTGAAAATTTCGTTGAAACGGAAACTCAAAAGTATAATCCTGATATTGTCGGAATTTCTGTTATGTTCAATGTCGGGTATCAGTTTTTAGACAGTCTTACTGCAAGAATAAAAAAGGTAGTGCCAGAGGCTTTATTAATTGTCGGTGGAAACCTAGCGACAGTTCTTCATGAAGAGATTGCGTTAAAGACCAATGTTGACGCTGTAAATTTTGGAGAGGGCGAGATCCCATTTTTGCAATTAATTGAAAGCGAGAACATTTATTCACATATAAAAACAAACGATTCATTTGTGACTGCGGAAAGCTTAAAAATCGGAATTATACCGGTTAATAGAATTGTTGCTGATCTTGATACAATGCCTCCCATTGATTTCAGTTATGTTAATCTTGTAAATTTTAATTTACCAAAGCAAAAAGGTACGGTATATAAAAAAGATTTTGACCAGAAAATGGTATCCAGGATTATTTATGTATCGCGGGGGTGTCCTTACAACTGCAATTTTTGCGCCGGCTTTAATGTACACGGCAAAAAAGTCCGTTATTTAAGCATTGGCAGAGTTATTGCCGACGTGAAGAAAATGATTGAACATGATGGATTGACAGAACTGTTTGTTTGTGATGATTCTTTTTTGCTTGATAAAACAAGAGCAAAAACAATTCTTAGAGAATTTGTTAAAATGAATCTTCATGTCAATTTTCCGGCCATACTTATGCGCAATATTGATGATGAAGTAGCTGAACTGCTGTCGCAGTTAGGCAACACTTTTCAATACACAAGCATGGAATCCGGCTCGGATTACGTTTTAAAATATATTATACAAAAACCAATCTCCAAAGAAGAGGCAAAACGCGCAGTAAACAGTCTTCGAAAATTTGGGATAAGCGTACTTACCAATATTGTGGTAGGATCACCGGAGGAGACGGATGAGCACCGCAAAGAAACATTAGAGACATTGTATGATATCGGGTTCAGTTGGGTCTTTTTTATGATTGCCTTGCCGCTTCCCGGAAGCCGTTTATATAAGCAATGCAAAGAAAACGGATATCTTGTAAATGAAACCTTTTTTTCTCCGAGTTTAACCAAATGCAACATTCAAACATCGCTCTATTCGCCTGATCATATCGAAAAGCAGGCTTATATAATGAATTTGCATACTAATTCTGTGCATAATTATAATTTGCGTATGGGAAATTATGACGAATGTATCGTCAGTTTTCAAAACGTTATTAATGCTCATCCGGGTCATGCTTTCGCGCATTACTGCCTGGCAAAAGCTTACGAGGGAAAAGGCGAGCATAATCTGGCGCTTGAAAACAAAAAGAAATTCGATGGAATAATAAGCAATCGCTCCTATTGGAAAGACTGGGCTGTATATTTTGACTTAAAGTAAAATAATTTTACGATTATCAGCAATATCGCTCAAGAAAATATGCTGTTAAGAAGTGTGAAGGGTACTAATTATGGAGAAAAATAGTCTACAGCGGGTATGCCCGGTTTGCCGGAATGCCACAGGAGAACTGTTGCATACACAAAAGTTTATTTTGCCGGATAATCATATCCTTCCATCTCAATATGATGTGGTGGCGTGCGAAAATTGCGGATTTGTTTTTGCCGATACCCCGGCCACTCAGGAAACATATGATAAATATTACTCCGAGATGTCAAAATATGATATGACTTATGTCAACAGTGACACGTTATTGTTTGTCGAGCGTGCCGCCTGGATAAATACACTTATTCATAATAAGGCCGCCAGTATTATTGATGTCGGCTGCGGCAACGGCCAATTGCTTTTGGAGCTGCGAAAGCTTGGCTTTTCCAACCTTACCGCACTTGATCCTTCGCCCAAATGTATCGAAGCTATTCAACGGCAGGGGGTTAATGGTATTGCCGGCAGTATTTTCGACATTACGTCTTCCGTACAGTATGATGCTATTATTTTGTCAGGCGTACTTGAACATATTTGCGATGTCGCTAAAATTATGCAAACTCTTAAGTCCCTGACCAATCCCGACGGGCTGTTGCTGGTTTTTGTTCCGGATGCTTCGCGATATCAGGACTATGATACTGTTCCTTTCGATTATTTTAATATTGAACACATAAATCACTTTGACGAGACCTCTTTAATCAATTTGGGTTTTTTTCACGGATTGAGAGTTGTAAATTTGCTTAAAACCACCATATTGCTGCCTGAAATGAAACAGCCGGTGATCTTTTGCGCATATTGCAATGAAGACAAGGTACTTGCGGACTGGCGGAATTATTCGGCGAAGATGGTATTGGAGTATATTGCCCATACTCAAAGGAATCAGACGGTCAATCTTATTATCGACAAACTGGCTGAAAGCGGCGAGGAGATTGTTATTTGGGGGGCAGGCAATTATACTACTCGCCTGCTGGCAACGTCAAACTTGAGTAAGTGTAATATCGTCATGCTGATTGACAAAGACAGGCATAAGCAAGGAACTCGTATTAATGATAAAATGGTATGTCCACCGGATGCGCTGCTAAATATGCGCTGTAACCCGACAATTCTTGTTGCCGCCGCAGTGTTTCATGATGAAATTATTGCCGAAATAAGATGTATGGAATTATCAAATAAAGTGATTATTTTAAAATAACCGTAATTGTTTACATTGAAGGTGTTTTCTGTGAATGGAAAATTAAAAAAAATTAGCATTGTTGCCGGATGCTATAACGAAGAAGGCAACCTACAGGAATTGTATGACAGATTGATCGTGGTTTTTCAGCAGTTGCCGCAATATGATTATGAAATCATTATAGCAGACAATTATTCCACAGATGGCAGTCGGGATATTCTCCGACGGATTGCCGCACAGGATAAAAAATTCAAAGTCATCTTCAATTCAAAAAATTTCGGACAGGTACGTTCTCCATACAATGCATTGCTTCAAGCTTCCGGTGATGCCGTAATTGCCATGTGTTCGGATTTGCAGAATCCGCCGGAATTGATTGTCGATTTTATCAAAGAATGGGAAAAAGGGGCCAATGTTGTTTGTGCCGTAAAACCGCAGAGTAAAGAAAATTGGGCAATGTTCGTTGTCCGGCGCTTTTATTACTGGCTGCTGGCCAAGTTTTCTGAAAGCACACAGATTCGTAATTTTACCGGATTCGGTTTGTACGACCGGAAGTTCATGGATGCGCTGAAGGAATTTCACGATCCGTACCCCTATTTCCGGGGCATGGTTAGTGAAATCGGACTGAAAAGAGTGGAAATGCCTTTTGTCCAGGCGAAGCGTAGACACGGACGGACCAAGAACAATTTCTTTACTTTGTACGATATTGCAATGACCGGATTCGTCAATCATACCAAGCTGCCGCTGCGGCTGGCGGCGTTTTGCGGCTTCTGCCTGGCCGGGCTGAGTCTGCTGATCGCCCTTGGATATTTTATCTATAAGCTGGCGTTCTGGGACACTTTCAATCTGGGACTTGCCCCGCTGATCATCGGACTGTTCCTTTTTTCAGCCGTGCAGTTAATTTTTATCGGTATTATCGGTGAATATATTGGAGCGATTTATACTCATGTCAAAGATAAACCGCTGGTTATCGAAGAGGAAAAACTGAATTTTGACAATCATGAAGGCAGTGAATAGACTTTAATGAAACGCATTATCCAGAAATATCACCAGCATCGCCACGAAACAGGGCGAATAGTCCGCTTTCTGATTACCGGCGTCTGGAATACTCTTTTCGGAGTTTTAGTATACATTGTTTTATATGAAGGGCTGAAGCAATGGGTCAATTATCTGGTGCTGGCGGTTCCGGCTAATATTCTGGCGATTACCAATGCCTATACCTGCTATAAATTGTTTGTGTTCAAAACCCGCGGCAATATCGTCCGCGAATATTTGCGTTTTTATGTGGTGTACGGCGGCGCGATGCTGATGGGGATGGCGCTGATGTTCGGCATGGTATCCGGGCTTGGACTCAATCCGGTGATCGCGCAAATTTTATGTGTCCCGATTTCGTTAATATTCAGTTACTGCAGCCACCGCAATTATTCCTTCCGCAAACCGGATGAGATAAGGTGAAGGGTGAAG
>CAYMSF010000107.1:0-10967 GCA_964392985.1 uncultured Victivallaceae bacterium
ATTACTCTCTGGGCGAATGTCTAGGCCACTTCGGCTTTTCCATCCGCCGCAAACCAGGCGCTATCGTCAGAAAATAGCAGTCCAATAGCTTCAAGTATTCACTGAACCGGAATCTCGCGCAGCTTACCTCAAACCAGGCGCTGCCTTCAGCTTTGAGAATCAAGAGTTTCAGATATGAATTGTTTTTGCCGTCATTGGTCTTCGGCCCGGTGGTAAATTCAAATCCCTGTTTGATCCATGGCATAGTGCCTGTCAGTGAGTTGTCAGGTAACCAGCAGTTCTTATCATCCCAGATATTCACCCGTACGCCGCCGTGCGGCGAAACGGGTGTTGAGTTAAAGACATTGTCATGATACTCCAGACATCAGGGGAAAATTTCCCTGATGTTAGAACGATCAAGCCCCCCTTACCCATGTTTTTTTTGATACCATCACCGAAGATTAATTACCTTTCATTGTAAGCCAAGTACACCTGTGTGCATCAATCGGCAATGTCTTGCTCTGATATCGTTGCGGCCAAGGCTGATTGCGCGGAGTTATGCATTCCGCTATACCGCGCCCCGGCTTGAATGAACCGTCCAACTGCTGGCTTAAGCGAAATGAAAACACCTGACCTCGTGCAATGATAAAATCTCGGGGCTCAATACCTTCACTTGAGTTGCGGCTGCTAAATCGCCTTTCCTACGGCTCTACATAGCTCATTACCCAGCGATGCCCATAGTTCCATTCCGGGGTGGCGGCTAACCTTTTTCCTGTGCTGGATTATCCAGCTTGTAGATGCCAGCTTTACTTGGCGCCCCCAGAAAAACCTGTCGTGCATGATATTTCATCCTATTAAAAATATCGATTATGATAATTCTTCTTTTAAAATTATCGTGGATATAACATGTTCATCCTCGTAAACGTGTTCTCGCCGAAGGACTCATCACCACCGTTAAATTCGCCTGCTCATTAATTTTCTGCGGAACTGCATAATTACATTCTTCTGAATTTCAGTCAAACTTTAGTTAGAATAGACGCAATATCGTGATAAAATCTATCATACATAAACCGGTGTGATAACCCGGGTCGGCATCAGGAGTCGCGGGGATAAGTTCTATAACTTGACCGGAATCGTTACGCGTTTGATAAGCCATCATATATACATTATAATTAATGTAACTTGTAATAAACGCATTTGAGCATTTCGTTATTATGGTGACGAGATCATCTTTAAACGGAGTTTGTGAATCAAGTTGCAATAACTCAATTGAGGCGCGCATAGTTTCAGGTAAACTCCACCATGGCATATCACTATTCATTACCTTGCGATTTCTTAAATCATAACCTTTGTATATTCCGCCGGCGTTTTCATTAAAGCCCAGTTTAAAAATATGCAGGAGAATTTTTGGAAATAACTGTTTACACTCTTTTATTATCTTTTCATATTTAACATGTTTTCGCATTAATAGTAAACATTTTGTTGCCAAACCGATGAATTCAATAGCATGCCCGGGATCACAGAGTATGCCATCTTCATTTATCCATATTTTACCATTCTTATCTACTGCCTCAAAAAAATCATACATCTCCAGATCTTTATGCTGCCCGCGATTAACATGAAAATTAATAATTCGCCTGATAATGCTTTCAGCATAATCAAACCATATTTCGGACTGTGTTATCTTGCCGATTTCTGCCAATCCAAGCAAGCTGACCATTAGCGGCCCTTGATTAATTTTACCAGGAATAGAAACAACTTTATTTTTAGGATCAAACGTCTGCTGATCATTATAAAAATTATTGTTTATGATATCCACAATTACATTTTTAAAATATCTCACCCCATCATTAAAACATTCCTTCCGCTTAACTTTCCACGCCGCTTTAAGCAAGCCTTTCGAGTAAAATAAATCACTTAAGTTGCTTTGTACATTAGGATTATTAATTCGGATAAAACTACCATCATTAGCAATTGTTAGCGGAATTCCATCCAAGGTTGTACAAAAAAACATATGCCCATTATTAGCAATTCGATTTCTTTCGTTTTGCTTGAGAACTTTTCCTGTCATACTCTTTAGCCGCGTAATCAAATTTTGCCGTTGTGCAGATGAAAAAGCATCTGAATTTTCAATCCATTCCATATGTCCAGCAAGCGCTTCAAGTCCCCGTCCTTGAATCCATGAATAAATAATATCTTTGCTTTTATATGGCGGGTCTCCGGCTTTTAAAGGATAAAAATCTTTTCCAGTAATCACATTTAATTTTGTATCAATAAAATTATAATCTTCATTGCGTTCAAAACGGTCAAGTATTGCTATAAGTACCGTTTTGAGCATTTCTTCATATCCGGGAATTAACAGCTTAAGTTTTGCAACTGAATCCGCTAAATTTAATGGAACCATCTGTAACATCTTATTTTAATCCAATCAATTTCAAGGGATTATAATAGCTGATAAGTTCAAGTTCATTTGAAGATAAAAAATTCATAGATTCCAAAAATTTCATACACTGTTTCATGGTTGACGCGGAACCGGAAAGACAATTTTTCTCCGGATTATGCAATCTCCCATTTGCTTCAAGTACAGCGTGTCCGCCTAAAATATCATATTCCCCTGGCGGCATACCGGACAACGGCGACATGTCACTGACAACAATAGTGTTTTCCGCCCTTTTTATTTTAATTACACATTTGATAAATTCTTCAGGCAAATGATGTCCGTCGGTAATTATCATGGCAATCAATTCGTCATTAGCCAATCCGTTCAAAATGGGGTTTCCATGCCTTGGTAGCATATTTGGAATTCCATTGCCAATATGAGTCAATGCAACAGCTCCAGCCTCGACAGCCTGTTTAATCTGTCCGTAGCCGGCAAGATGATGCCCGAGTGAAACCGCAATATTTCTATTTTTCGCAGCTTTAATAATCGTTGTAATTTCAGGAGCATCAGCAGCAACTGTAAGAAGTTTTATAAATCCTTCTGAAAGATTAATGAATTCTTCCAGATGTTTTTCTTTTGCATCTAAAACATATTCAACTCGATGACAACCAATTGCTCCTGGAATTTTTGAAATAAATGGTCCTTCTAAATGTATTCCCGGAATATGTGCTTCCAGCCGGTTTTTGCGGACAGCATTGGCAATGACAGGTATATTTTTCCGGTAGACATCCATGGGAGAGGTTATTATTGTCGGGAGAAAAATGCATGTTCCATTATTCAAAAGCTCATAACTTGCTTTTAAGAATTCATATTCAGTTAATTCTACTGATGAGAAATCAATTCCCATATAACCATTAACTTGCAAATCAACATAACCAGGTATAGACATTATATAAAACCTTATTTATTTCGTCTGCGCAAGCCGATAAACATTGGATTTTGTTTTAAAATTTCCGGGATATTTGAACTATCCCCCTTATCAACATACTCTGTTATAATATGGTATAACATAAAAACAAAAATCGCATATGTTGTCACTCGCAATGAAATGGAATTATCCGTTTTTTCGCATTGTAAGCCCAACCCAAGAATTCCACCATCTGTCGCTTTGTTTTCTGGAGTATTTATATAGCTTTGCATCATGTGCTCGAAAGCATTACCGGCGGCTTCGCGGTATTTATGCTTGCCGTTCAATAAATAAGCATTCAGCAAGTTTAAAACTACAATGCAACTTGAAACAGCTAGTGACTGCCTGCCAAAGCTCCCGTCTGGGTGCTGCCGTGATAAACACCATTCTAAATACTTCTCAATAAAACTGAAATATTTACTTTCCCCCGTAATAATTCCGGCGGTCATAACGGCTAAACACCCGAAATCGTCGTTAAATTTATGCATGTCACACCAATCGGCAGATTCCCCATTGGGTAAATCTCCTTTATAACCGCTGTACGGATCTATGAAAATAATAGGGCCTTGTTCGTTATCAAACATATTTTCCACATAAAAATCAATAATTCGAAACATTGTATCATTATATCTATTATCAAAAGACACTTCATTAATATCGCGATAAAATAGTGCGCTTCCTCCCTGACAGTTGAAAATTCCTTCTGCTCTGGGACGACCGTCAAAAAATACAGTAGCAACCACATAATTTCCATTCATTGCAAACCGTTGATGCCAATCAGCAAAGAGAGACGCCCTTTTCAGATACTCAATTTCATTTGTTTTACGATACAATCGAAGTAGCCCCCAGGCGGCAGATAATGAATCCCTGCAATGACAATGCCGAGTTAGAGGGTGACATTCGCTAATAGCACCAAGAAACATTTCGTTATCAGAGAAAGTATTTTGCAACATGCTTAGAAATACAGCAGATGCGCGTGCTGATTTCAATAAAGCATCATCTTCATTAAGATCATGAAGCATAAGTAAAGCATACATCGCCATCCCGTTCTGCCAGTTGGTTCCTAAAGCTTCCATCCGTTGTTCTTTGATGTTATAATTACGACAATAACGTCCATAATTCATATCCTGCATATCGTATCCGTCAGGTGTGCCGAAGTACAAATCATCGTTAACTTGATTACGAACAATCCATCCTGCTGTTCTTTCCGCCAAATTAATGTAATCCATTCTCCTCCTTTATTCAGTTGGGTTCAATACCCCGCCCCTTGGGGCGGCGTTGGTTTTTATGTATTAGTTATTGTTTTCGAATCTCCGGCCTGCCCGCATGGCGTGTCCGTAATACCCCGTTGCTTGTGGCCACGGCTTGAAAAATGACTGGTAACATCTTATTTCTCTCTTTTTATTCCAGTGAGCTTAAAACACCGCTACCCTTGGGGTGCTTTTATGTTTTGAGCATTTTAATTTTTGCGTCCGGCTCGCTTGTGAGCCGTGTATGGTCGGGCGTAATACAGCGATACTTGACTAACGGATAGCTTGACCTGAAACAAAATTATTATTTTTCATTTAAAAAAATAATCACATATGTCTTAATCAATTCCGGAGCAATAGTTACACGCAAGAAACCGTCCATATCTTTTACAAACCCTACTCTTTTACGTCCTTGAAAATCAGGAGATACAGCATAGGCATCTTTTATCTCATGATTGCATTTGATCATAAATGCAATGTCCCGATCTACCATGGGATACGAAGGTAATGGAGGATTGCTTTTCACGAGTTCCCCGGGTTTAATATTTACTCCTGTCGCATTAAGCAAATGCACCATCGTCGAAGTATTTCCATTTTTGCGTTGCTGATATACCGTGCACAATACTCTCTCAGGAATGTCAATTGGAATAAAATTTTTTGCCTCACCAGAAACCATGGTGATTATTTTGGACATTAAATCAAAATGCGGTTGGTTTCGACTGAAAACCCATGGTTTATTCGTTTGGATTTCATATCGTTCTACATTGCCAATGCCAATCTGAGCGGCAATGTAAAACAGCCTACCTTTTCCATATTGAACCATAATCCCTACCGGAGTCTTTCTGCCATCTTTGTCAATGATGTTTAGAAATACCGTAGAGGAAGAGCCTGGCAGTATTGAAATCTTATAAATCGCCATGGGGAGGCCTTGTCGCCATTGAGAAGGCGGTTCGTCGGCAACAGGAATTTTCCGTCCGCATCCTTCCTCAAAAGTCATCCCCTTAGCGACTGTCTCAGGTAAAGGATTTTCAATGGAAAAGATTTTTGCCAACGGCCATATTTTTCTCGAATTGCCGACCTCATCCCCAAATCCCGTATCAGCAGTGAAAAGTACATTCCCGCCATTTTTCGCAAAAGAAAGTATCTCGTCGATCTGTATATTGCTTAAATTAGCGGCGCTTGGGACAAAAAGGTTTTTATATTTTTTAAGGTTTTCCGGAATAAGCGACGGCTCGACAAGGACTGAAACCGGCATATGAATGTCATTCATATGTTCCAAGAATCCAAGCACGTCAGGAGCGGCAGAATCCTTTGTCTGCAAAGAGAGCAATATTGCACAATCTGTTACAGTTTTTGCAATCGAAAGATCCATATTCTCTTTGAAACTCATAATATTACACCCAGAAGACGATGATGACAACACCGGCTCCGTAAACCATGTACTTTGCATATTCATATTATTAAGCGCCCAGCCGAAGTAAGCAATGTCAACGTTTCCCGAATACACTAGCCCGAAAAACGGCGTTTTATAATGCTCGCGAATGGAATTAACCAATTGTATCAACGCAAAAGTCGGACGATATGAGATCATGACATTGCGCGACATTTGCTCTATACCGAGAAAGTCGCATGCACGAGCAGCCTCTGTAATCGAAATGCCATTATTATATGCCGCATCATTTTGATAAAAAAGACGAAATGTAGTGTAATTCATGAATGTGAAAGTTGATTGGTTACGGCTTATTTCACCGCGCAGAGCAACATAAAAATCGCCGATAGTTTTTATTCGCCAGCTAAGCCATGTTTTATATAAATTAGATGATTTTCCGGTTAATAAGGTCGATGTTTCATCAAGAGGAAGACGCAATCCGGATTCACGAAAAAACAATTCCCGACAATACCGGCAGCCACAGAACTTGGGGCCGTGAAACCCGATTTCATCAATCATTGCCCCGTCCAATCCGGTATTTTTCACATACCGAGTAAACCAATCAAAAAAGAATTTTCTAAAATCGGGGTTATTGGGACAAAGCCCCCGCGTAGGAACAATTCCGTCAATGGCCCGCTGGGTCCAATCTAGATGTTCGCAGAAAGTGCGATATCCATTATTCCAATTCCACAGTTCAGTTAAGGCAAAATGATCAATCACTTTCATATTCTCGCGATGAGCGATTTCGCAAATCATCGTAACATTTTTTTCAACGCGACCCCAATGTTCCGCGAATAACAATCTGGAATGAAGGCCGTTCAAAATGATACAACGAATATTTTGCGCTTTCAGCTCATTGATTCTTCGCTGTATAAGCTCACGGGTATTGAATTCATCGAAATTGCCCAGCACATTGATTCCAATGCCGTCAATCAGAGAGTCATAGCGCCACTTCATCCTTTCATCATCAGATTTAGGCAGCAAGACTTTTTTATCGACAAAACTGACAATTTTCTCGGAATCAGCAGAAACGTTTACCGACAGTGGCACTTCAGAAATTGAAACCGCATATTGGGGTTCGCCGTGAAAGTACGAACTGCGATACATCACCGATGGTTCAAATAAGTTATCGACCCGCCAAAAAGATCGCTTTATTTTAAAATCTTCTTTCTGATGAAGAAGAAGTTGAAATGACAGTGTCGAAATTTGCCAGTTACCGGTAAATTCTATTTGCGCATTCCCGGATTCCAGCCACTGTGTCCAAGTGACGGTTTTAAGCGTATTGGGGGCAACGTTTATATTTTCTTGGATTTTCTTGCCATTACATGATATTCCGAATGGACCGGCCGACTTTGCCTCGCCTGCGGAAGCTACACTAACCACATAAAGGCCTGGCTGACTCAATAAACATTTAAACACAGAGTTATACCCCGAACACGCATAACCGTAAAAGACTCCCGATGGCGCGAAACGACGTTCAACGATTTTTTCAATATTTGAGCCGTACCATCCGAAACCGGATAATTCAGAGTAGCACTTTTTCCCTACTGAAATATAATTCGCCGATTTTAAACCGGAGCCGAATTGGAATTGTTTCGTAATGGGTAGATTATCGAAGTAGAAAAACGTTTTTTGAGAATGCCGGTTAAAGTAATCACCAATACTACCCTCAAAAATAATTACTTTACTGTTTATGGAGCCTCCGGCAATACCCATCATCTGTTCGACACGAAACTCAAGATTATCACCGTCTTTAACAATATGCCACTGCCCGCGAATGAGATTGAAGCCCCAATCGGAATAAGAACCTACCCCTTCAGGATTGAGATCGAAAAAGATACTGCCGCGTGTTCCTTTAAAGCTAATGCAGCGAATACCGCCTGAATACTTTATTCCCGCATTGGGCAATGACCGTTCAACAATGCCATTGACACGTGTGGCAACTGCTGAACGACCAGTTACAGCGGACCATTCCATGCCGTTTACAGCATCAATCGGTACGGAAATAACATACCCAAGCCGGTTATCCGACCGAGTAAGATTTTCATATGCCGGTTGAGTAATTTGAAAATTTATTTCAAGTTCTTTTCCGTCCGGAGCAAGAGCAACTTCTCTGCGATACGATATGGGACGGCCATCGTTCCAGATATTTCGATTCAGCCATCCGCAGTTATCTTTTATTTCTTTAAAAGATGATGCATTGAACCCATCTTTTCCTAAATAATTGATCATGTCGTTAGCAATAATTTTTTGACCTCGCCAATTAACACGAAGTTGCTTACAGTCTTCCCACGAAAATGGCATTTCTGGCTCATTTGCACCAACGACATACCCACTTGACAATATGATAAAAACAAACACTGAAAATTTTGTAATCATTATTATTACCTTTTCAACATAAATCAGAAACGGTCCCAAACAGTATCGATGTGACTGCTGACTTTTGAATCGCCAGACGGTGCAAATAAAGCATTGTATGGATTGGCCGGATTAAGTTTGTGATATGACACGTGCCCGTCAATCCACAGAAAATTCGCGCCAGGCATATGTCTTGTAATGTCCAAATCGCCAGCAGCTCCCGACAAGTAGTCATTTAAAAGTGCATATCCACGATCAGTGACGCTGGTTATAGTTTCACCCAGATTAACTGTCAGAGATGGTTTCATGATCTGCCCTGACTTTGCTGGAGGATTCCAAGGAAAAACGCCACCCGAAACATAACGGGACGAACTACCTATGTGTTTAAAATTGTAACCATAATCAGGATATGTTAAAACAGTAGCATTGGGAACAGTAGAAACCGCATAGCCGATTGCGTTCTTTATCCATTCCCCCGTTTTTTGTGATTTTTTTGCGGCACAAAGAAAAACCCCGCCCACAGAAATATAACGAGCGTGAATAATAGTACTCGTCCAATAGATCGTTTTTCCGCTGGAATCTAAATATGAATACTGAGGGAATGAGTCATTATAATCATTAATATACATCACAAAACCCGAGCCAAGCTGTTTAAGATTTGAATTACAATTGATCTCTCTTGATTTTTCTCTGACTTTGCTTAGTGCCGGCAGCAGCATTGAGGCCAAAATTGCGATGATCGCGATCACCACGAGGAGTTCGATGAGTGTAAAATTCCCTTTTCCGCGACACTTTTCCATTTCAGTACCTCCCTGTTTTTTTGGGGTTAAAAAAACTTATTAACGTAAAATTTTCCTTTTCGCGACCTTTTTTCATTTCAATACCTCCACTTTGCGGGATTTAAAGAACTATTGTTTTATTGGAATATATTGATTCATAAGCCGCATTCATAAACTTTACTGCAGCCAGACCGTCAGCGCCGCTTGATTCTATCTTGCGCTGTCCGGTAACTGCCTGATAGAAACTGTCCAGCCGACCTTCGCCAAACTCCGGACACCCCGGTCCGCCGCCTAACAATAAGCGGTTGGGAGACGGCAGTCCTGAACCCAGCATATAATAGGGTTTATTCCAGAAATCAGTGATATATGTTCCTTTAGTTCCAATTGCTTTTATCATGCATTCCAGCGATTTAGGCCAGAATAACTTGCGGGTCTCGCCGCGTTCTTCCAGGTGCGCATAGGAAGGATTGATGAATATGTTTGTGCCGTTGCTCATTTCCGCGCTGATAGCCGCATGGTCTTCAACTTTGAGGTAATCACGCATATTTCTGGCGGAAACAGCGTAAACCTTGGACAGTTCAGCTCCAGTAAACCATCTGGCCAGGTCAAATGGATGCGGATGGTCAGTGATCGCGCCGCCGCGGCAGACACTTGCTCCCGGACGAACCGGGACAATTTTGCCATAGGAAAGCAATGGTTCACCCCAATTGGGATAATAGCAGATCGGGCTCTGCGATATATTGCTGATATACATGGTATGTATTTTACCCAGTTTTCCGCTTTCAATCAATTTCTTCAGATACATTATCTGTGGATGAAAATGCAGTTCCAGCTCAACCTGTAGAATCACTTTGTGCCGGTGGCAGGCATCTATCATAGTCCGGCATTCATTCTCGTTCATGGACATTACTTTCATGCTGTATATGTGCTTACCCTGTTCCACTGCGGCCAAAGTGTGTTCACAATGATGAATATTATCGCTGCCGACCATTACCGCATCAACCTTAGAATGTTTTTTCAGCATATCGTTCATGTCAGTATAATATTTAACGGGCAGATTGTAAGGCTTGAAAAAATCCTGTGCCCGCTGCAGCCGTTTTTCATCGTGATCACAAACGGCCCTCAAGTCAATAAAGTCGGAAACGGCAAGCTGAGGATAATATAGCGCGACATGCGGATTGGCTGCGCCGCAAATTGCCAATGTCATTTTTTTCATGCTGCACCTCCTGCGCTGACCGCGGCGGCAACCGCCTTTGCCAGCTGTCTGTATGGAATACCGGAAACCGGCAGTCTTTCCCGGTTGCGAATTTTATAGATCATGCGGAAATAAAAATTATCCAGCTCATCGCCGCCGTCCCAAATATTATGTTCAAGAACCGGACGAGAAATACCATCAGCGGTGGCTACCAGTGCACCTTCCGCATTAGTGTAACCGTTTAACGGCAGATTGGATATTGCGCCCTCCTTGCAATATGCATGAATGAAGCGTATCGGCTCCAGCATATCGGCAAGGCATTCGTTGACGTCCAGTTCGGCAATAATATTTTCAGGGAATTTAACAATCCCGAATGCACTGTTGAATCCGGTCGTATGCTTAATAAAAATTTCTTCCGGCTTCGCATCAGTAACTAAACACGCGATGTCAACAACCTGAGTTAAAAAAGATTTGCAGAAATCTCCGAACATGCCTTTACGTTGTTTCGGCAGATTCATGCATACCCTGAAAGAAACCAGTTCAGACGCATTTCCGCTCTTGCAGAAACTGCTGGCGCTCTCAACCATTCCCCAGTAACGCATCGGCAGCGCCGGAATCAACTTTTCTCTG
>CAYMSF010000108.1:0-10569 GCA_964392985.1 uncultured Victivallaceae bacterium
CAATTCTTAAAACATTTCAATTTTCTTCCTTCTGAGTACAGACAACACGGATAAATCATTCCGGAATCATTCCTTTATCAAGAAGCGCTGATATCTTCATTGGCATCAATTGCCGCCTGTATAATAGCGATTACGTTGTTTTTGTTGCCGGTCTCCACTGCTTTTCTAAGTGCCTCAAAATCTGTCATCTTAAATAGTCATTGTGTTAACACATATATTCCTGAGCTTTATTTACAGGATTGGTTATACTATTATTGTCTTATAATAATATCTAAAATAAAAAGTTTAATCCTTAGTTTTATTAATTTATTGCTATATTTTAATCTAACTAATACAAGTGAATGGATAATATTGCAAGCCGTCTTCTGAAATATTAATCCGGTTAGGTTGCGTGACTGTCTCATAACTTCTAGGTACCGGATAACTCCACAGCAGATGGTTAATCCTTGCAGGATAGATGGGCTGCCGAAAGATGTTATGCTTCTGGTGGATTTTGAACGGGGTGGTCGCAAGGTGATTGCCGGCAAAGAACGTATCATGGATGAATATTCGCTTGGTTTTGCCGACCCTCAGAGCAGTTTTAAATTCACTGGCGGTTGCCGGTAAAAATAATATTCCAGTATTGGCAAAATTACAGTTCGGTGCCACTCATGAATTGGCAACCGTCCTCAATCTGCCCGTAATGGGTAATGTTTTTGCCAAAGCTTCTGCGGTACGGAATTTACAACTCGGCGGATTTATGGGATGCTGGAATTTTGGTAATATGATAACCGCGAATACTGCCGGATTTAATGCTTTTCTTTCCGGAAAACTGCCCGAAAAACGCGAAGACACGTTATGCGTTTTTGCTGCAGAATATTTCCCGGGCGCTGATGCGGAGAGTATTGCCACTGCCTGGATTGAATTCGGCAAAGCCATGGATTGTTATCCGTTCTCAATTCCGTTCCTCTACTCCGGACCTGCTAATTTTGCATTCATTCTGCCGATGCAACCGGCGCCGCTAACCGATAAGCAGATTGGACGGTCATGGCTTATGGATGAACGAGGTGACAATATGAATAGTGCGCTGTCTGATTACACTTTTGAGGAAATTATTGCCGGATTTGAACAAGTCACATCAATCTGGCTCGATGGCCTAAAGATTTTTCGCAATACATTCGCTGCTTGCGAACTGAATACTGCTACCGTATGTTATCAAGCTTTTCGCAGCTCCGCCAACTTTTGCAAAGTTTTCCGGTTGCGCAGTCAATTGGAAAATTGTCTGTTACCTGAATATTATACAATCATTCGTGACGAACTGGAAAATTTACAAACGGTATTGACGGTATTGCAGCAGGATACCCGTTTCGGCTACCACATTGAAGCGCATGGCTACCAAAAAGATAAAAACCGGATACGGTAAATTCCGCATCCGGTTATGAATTCATTCAGACAGGACTTCAGCCTTTCTTCAGAATACTATCAAGCGCTTCAATAATGTCATCGATATGTTCCAAACCGATTGAAAGACGAATAAGCTCAGGTTGCAGACCGGCGGCGCGTTGCGCCTCATCACTCATCTGAGAGTGAGAAGTACTGGACGGATGGAGAATCAGACTCTTGGCATCACCGACGTTGGCGAGGTGACTGAACAGCGTAATGTTATTAATAATTCTTACTGCTTCGGCACTGCCACCCTTGACGCCGAACACCACCATGCCGCCGAATCCTTCTTTCAGATATTTGCTTGCAATCGGGTAAGACGGGTCAGTTTCCAGCCCTGGATAACGCACCCAGTCAACCGCCGGATGTTTCTGTAAAAATTTTGCCACGGTCAAGGCATTTTCAGAATGTTTGCGGATACGCAGTGGCAGCGTCTCAACACCTTGAATAAATATCCATGCCGCATCCGGCGCCAATGTCGGACCTACATTACGCAAACCGACAATTCTTAAACGCAGAATAAATGCCAGATGATTTAAATTTCCGAGATCGTGGGCAAAACGCAAACCGTGATATCCGCCATCAGGCAGGTTGTAAAGATCGAATTTGGGATCGCTCCAGTCAAAATTTGCGGCATCGGTTACGATTCCGCCGATACCGGTACCATGGCCGCCAATCCATTTCGACAGCGAGTGAATCACAATATTTGCTCCATGTTCAATCGGACGCAGCAGAGTCGGAGGAGTAAATGTCGCATCAACAATCAACGGCAGATGATGTTTTTTAGCTATCTGACTATAACCTTGAATATCAGCTGCGTCCAATACCGGATTGCCAATGGTTTCAATGTAGATGGCTCTGGTTTTTTCATTAATTGCCGCCTCTACCGCCGCAAAATCATTCACTGCAGTAAATTTGACCTTAATGCCGTATTGCGGCAGAATACTGTCAAATTGGGTAAAACTGCCGCCGTAAAGATTATTCGCCGATACCAGTTCATCACCTTGTTTCAGAATATTGGTAATCGTGAAAAAGATAGCTGCGGTACCGGAGGAAAAAGACAATGATGCGGCGCCGCCTTCAAGTTGCGCAATACGTTGTTCCAGCACATCATTAGTCGGATTCATCAACCGCGCATAGATATTGCCGAACTCTTTGAGTCCGAAAAGATTTGCGGCGTGTTCCGCGCTTTTAAAGTTAAAAGCGGTGGTGCGATAAACCGGCACCGCCCGCGATAACGTGGTTGGATCCGGAACCTGTCCCGCGTGCAGCGCGAGAGTTTCATGACGATATTTCTGGTTGCTCATAGTTCAATCCCTTTCAATTTTAGTCTTCAATATTATATGGTTAAAGTTATACTAATTCAAATCAACTTGATTTATTATTCAAAAAGCCATGTACTCAAATAACGCTCTCCTGTATCCGGCAGCACAACAACAATAGTCTTACCAGCGTATTCGGAGAGCTTAGACATTCGCAGCGCCGCCCACATTACCGCACCGGAAGATATTCCCGCGACGATTCCCTCTTTTCTGGCTAAATCACTGGCAGTATATCCGGCATCTTCCGCCTTAACCTGAATCACCTCGTCAATGACCGTCCGGTTCAATACCTGCGGAATAAACCCCGCGCCGATACCTTGAAGTTTATGACTCCCGGGCGAACCACCCGACAACACTGGCGAATCATAAGGTTCTACCGCAACAATCTTTATCGCCGGATTAAACTTTTTCAACACTTCGCCGACACCGGTAATGGTTCCGCCGGTACCGACTCCGGCGATAAAAACATCAACGCAACCATCAGTATCACGCCAGATTTCCACAGCCGTGGTACGCCGGTGGCATTCCGGATTGGCCGGATTAGCAAACTGCTGCGGCATAAACGAACCCGGATTTTCCAAACAGAGTTCTTCTGCTTTGGCAATTGCTCCGCGCATCCCCGCTTCGCCCGGGGTAAGCACAATTTCTGCTCCAAGCGCTTTCAGCAGTTTGCGTCGCTCAATACTCATTGTTTCCGGCATCGTCAAAGTCAACCGGTAACCTTTTACCGCCGCCACAAAGGCCAACCCGATTCCGGTGTTACCGCTCGTCGGCTCAATAATCAAAGCTCCGGGACGAATTTTCCCGTTACGTTCAGCATCTTCAATCATTGCCAGCGCAATCCGGTCCTTGACACTGGAAAGTGGATTAAATGATTCCAATTTCAGCAGTATCTTCGCACCGCCATCATTAATCCGGTTCACCCGGACTAATGGCGTATTGCCAATCAATTCTGTCAGATCATTTGCTATCCTGCCCATGATACTTATCCTTTCAGTTAATCCTTATCAAATAAGTAGTATATTCTATAATAATACATTCCATGCCGTAAATTTGCAAGAATAAATTTGTAAATAATTTAAAAAATGTTATTATATATTACATAAATGGTAGGATATGAGAACAAAAGACATATATTTAGATTATAATGCGACAACACCGGTAGATGAAGCGGTATTGTCAGCCATGCAGCCTTTCTTCTGCTCAAAATTTGGCAACCCGTCGAGTTCACACCGTTACGGACAGGCGGCGGCGGCAGCGGTGGAACGTGCCAGAATACAGGTGGCAGCTTTAATCAGCGCCAAACCTGATGAAATTGTTTTCACTGGCGGCGCCACCGAAGGCAATAATCAGATTATTGCTTCACAGGCAAAGAAAGGTATGATAATAACCTCTGCGGCAGAACACAGTTCCGTCTATGAACCATGCCGGCATTGGGCTGAAAACGGCGCTAACGTAGAATTTCTACCCGTCACGCCGCGGGGTTATCCCGAACCGGATGTGCTGGAGACGACAGTATCCGGGAATGTTTCACTCGTTTCATTGATAATGGCGAACAATGAAACTGGAATATTGTTGCAGAACAT
Organism: uncultured Victivallaceae bacterium; assembly: GCA_964392985.1. Taxonomy (GTDB): domain Bacteria; phylum Verrucomicrobiota; class Lentisphaeria; order Victivallales; family Victivallaceae; genus CAYMSF01. The sequence goes on from CAYMSF010000108.1 coordinate 4,331, forward strand.
TCCAGTCTTAGCAGAGATAGCACATCGTGCCGGCGCCTTGTTCCATTTGGACGCAACCCAGGCGGTCGGGAAAATTCCGGTAAATGTAAGTATTACCGGTGTTGATTTGCTGACATTTTCCGCACATAAAATTTATGGACCGAAAGGTATAGGCGCGCTTTACACCCGCAGAGGATGCCAGTTGGAGCCACTGCTTTTCGGTGGCGGGCAGGAAAACAACCGGCGGCCGGGCACACAGAACATCCCCGCCATCGCCGGTTTTGGCGAAGCTGCAAAAATAGCTGTTGGACGCCTTGAATCAGACGCGGTTCATTCATCTTTATGTCGAGACCACTTCGAATCACGCCTGCTGGCGGAAACACCGGAAGTAAAAATTCACGGTAACAATACGCCACGCCTGCCCGGAACTTCCAGCGTGGCTATGCCAGGCAGCGATGCCGAAAAACTGGCAATCAAACTGGATCAGGCCGGAATTGCCGTCTCGGCAGGGGCAGCATGCAGCAATGGCACCAGTGGCGCTTCACGGGTGCTCACCGCCATGAATATCCCGATGCTGGAAGCAGCCGGTACATTGCGTTTCTCCTTTGGCAGAATGACAACAATTGAAGATGTAGACTATGTTTGCACCACCCTTATCCGTCAGTTAAAAATAGAACGCGCTTTTAATAAAACATCAGGAGTCATCAGTGTCTGAAATAACTAAAAAAATCAATTGGCTCAAGAATGAACGCGAGGCAATCATCATCGCACACAATTACGTTTTGCCCGAAGTGCAGGACATTGCTGATTTTGTCGGCGATTCACTGGAATTGAGCATCAAGGCCCGGGAGGCCAAAGCCTCTTGCATTGTCTTTTGCGGGGTCAGCTTCATGGCGGAAACCGCCAAAATATTGTCGCCGGATGCAATTGTACTGCATCCGAATCCGGATGCCGGCTGCCCGATGTCAGACATGGCTGAAGCAACTAAAGTTGCAGCTTTCCGTGCAGCACATCCAAACACGTATCTGGTGGCATACGTCAACAGCAGCGCTGCGGTAAAAGCACAGGTTGACATCTGCTGCACCTCTGCCAATGCCGAAAAAATTATCCAGTCAATACCTTTAGACAAAGATATAATGTTCCTGCCAGACCGTAATCTCGGTGCAAACATCAGTAACCGGTTAAACCGCCCGATGCTCCTCTGGCCGGGATTTTGTCCGACCCACAACCGGGTTACCCCTAAGATGGTCAAAGCAACTAAATTGATTGCGCCCGATGCAATTGTGTTAATCCATCCTGAAGCAACCCCGGAAACCGTAGCTGAAGCGGACTATGCGCTAAGCACCGGCGGAATGCTGCGTTTCGTCCGGGAATCAAATCACGAACGTTTCATTATTGGAACTGAGTCAGGAATCATTCACCGGCTGAAGAAGGAAAACCCGGATAAACAATTTATTCCCATCAACCCTGAAATGCTCTGCCCGAACATAAAAAAAATCAGTTTAAATGATGTACTGAAAAGCCTTGAAGAGATGAAATATCAAGTCAAAATATCCAACGAAATTCTTGAAGCAGCCCGCATCCCGATCATTAAAATGCTGGAATTCACATCATGAGTCGCGGCATGGTTGTTGTCGCAATGTCAGGGGGAGTTGACTCAAGCGTTGCTGCCGCTTTGCTGCTTGAATCCGGCTATGAAGTTATCGGCATTACCCTGAAACTGAAAGATTGTGATGATTCACGCGAACGTACAAAAGCTTGCTGCGGTTTAGATGATTTTATCCATGTCCGCCTGGCCGCAGACAAACTTGGCATTCGTCACTACTTTCTCGATTGCAAAAATGATTTCAAGGAAAAAGTGCTTGAATACGCCTGGCGTGAATACAGTCAAGGTCGCACTCCAAATCCATGCTGTATGTGCAATCGCTATATAAAATTCGGCATATTGGCCGATTATGCCCGCAGTCTTGGCGCGATTGGACTTGCAACAGGTCACTATGCACGACTCAATACGCACCCGGATGGAAGTGTTGAATTGCGCTGTGCCGCCGACAACACCAAAAATCAAACCTATTTTCTGAGCATGCTTGAACGCCGGCAACTGGCATACTGTATGATGCCACTCGGCGAATACACCAAAATACAAGTGCGGGAAAAAGCGGAAAAACTAGGACTGGATAACGCAAAAAAAGCGGAAAGCCAGGATGCCTGTTTCGGCTATCGTGGTGAAGCTTTTGCGGACACTCTTTCCCGGTACTTCCAGCATTCACCGAAAAATGGTGAAATCATCAATTCCTCCGGCAAGGTTCTCGGTCATCATGCCGGCATCCACCGTTTCACTATCGGACAACGCCAACACCTCGGCGTGGCAATGGGAAAACCGGCTTATGTCAGTAAGATTGATCTTGAACACAATCAAATTACCATCACTACCGATAAAGACGAAATGATGATTAAATCATTCCAGATAACCGGATTGAACACTCTGGTAGATATTCCTGACGAATTATTCTGTAAAACCCAAGTACGTTACGGTCAAATCCCGGTAACTTGCCACCTGAAAAAAACATCTGCCGGAGATGGACTGGTGGAACTGGATAATCCGATTATACGCCCGGCGGCAGGACAAATCGCCGCATTCTACATTGACGACCTCCTCGTCGCCGGCAGTGTAATTCTTTAAAAACTGGTGACACAGGCACTCTGTTGTTTATATACGATAGCAACCATTTATTACCTGATGAAAAATTATAGTTTTCAATATGCAACAAGTTACCACCCAATCCCCTCCTGATAACATATCGTGATTGCCATATAAATTATAAATAATTTGGCATTATTTTCTTGCAATACTTTAAAACTTCTGATATAATAATATTATAATATAATAATACAAATCAATATTTAATAACAAAATCTTAACGAAACAATTTTTCAAATGTTAATAATGAATAGCAATATAAAAGCTACGTAGTAATAATAGTGAATTAAAGAGAAAAAAATATGTACGACAATTTGACCAGTGATTCAATTAAGAGAGAAATTATACTGAATGCCATGTCCGGAGAAAAATACATTACGGAAGCCGAATTATGCACCCGGACCGGACTCAGCAGAACAAAGTTGCGCGAAACGCTGAAAGCACTTGATGGCAATGGCATGATTGAACGTAAACAGAAATGCGGTGTAACACTGCGCCACTACAGCAGAGAGGAACTGGAAGAACTTTTCGACCTGAGGTTAATGCTGGAAAGCCGGGCTGTGGATAAAACTGTAGCGAATGCATCCAAGGAAGACCTGCTTGAACTACAGGAACTGGATAGAGGCGTAATAATGGCGGCAAAAGAGAATAATCACATGGAAGCAGTCCGTAAAGATTCTCTTTTCCATAGAAAACTTATCCAAATATCCGGCAACAAGATAACGCTTAAAGTTACAGACGGATTGCAGTTGATTGAAAGTACCATGAAAATTCATACCCGGAACAAACTTCCAGATAAACGCGACCCGTATACACATGCCGACATAATTGAAGCGATCAGAAACCGCGATATCAAAAAATGCAGGGAGCTTTTAGTTAATCATATAAAATGGGTTGCCAGGAAAACCTTGAGTAATCTCGACGAGAATCCTAATTAATAATTCTAATAAACTTAACCAGACAAAAATGGAATAACATGAATAAAGAAAAGTTATGCGGTGTTTGGTCAGCGGCTCCTACGCCATTGACCAATAATTTTAAAATTGATGAGGCATCAGTTGAACGGCTGGCGACTCATCAACTAAAACTAAACATCAATGGTGTATTTATCGCCGGCACCTGCGGCGAAGGTCCATGGCTCAGCGACGCGATGCGACTGGAATTAGCCAGATTAAGTGTAAAATACAATCAAGGCAAAATGCTTTTAGCCATGCAGGTTACTGACAACTCGGCACTACGGATTATTGATAATATCAAACGTATCGCTGATACCGGCGTTGATATTGCAGTAATCGCCCCGCCGTTTTTTCAAATCAATGCTTCTCAGGATTATTTGAAGAAGCTCTATTGCGAAGTGATTGAAGCAAGTCCGCTGCCAATTGGCATTTATCATTTGGGCAAAAATACCAAGACGATTGTCGAGACCGTAACTATGACAGAAATCATCAGCCACCCTAAAGTGAAAATCATCAAAGACAGTTCAGCCGATCCGGTTGCGATGTCTGCTATCGTGCACTCTCGCGATCAACGGAAGGGTGAACTCTTCGCGCTGAATGGAAATGAATTCGATTGTGTAACTTATGCAGCAGCCGGTTACGACGGGGCATTGCTCGGCGGCGCCTGCTTCAACGGCTTAATGGCTGGCGAAATCATCCGGCTGGCAAAAAATGGAGAAATTGATACCGCCAAGTTACTGCAAGCCCGGATGAATGAACTCATGTTCGATGTTTTCGGTGGCAAAGACATTCACTGCTGGCTGGCCGGACAAAAACTGCTGATGGTCAAATTAGGCGTTTTTACCACTAACAAAACAATCATCAATTACAGTGTTGACCCAGCTTGCGAAAAAGCGATTGACGCGGCGATGGAACGGGAAAAAGAATGGTTGATGCCGGAGGCGTGTCATGCGTTATCGTGAAACGGGAGAATTACATCTGGATTTTCATGGCGTAACGAATACTACCATTAATTATATCGCCAAAAACTTCGGCGAAAAAGCCTTGCATGAAATATTCTTTGCTGTAGGACAAAAGGTTTACAAATCTATTCATGAGAAGCTAAAACAAGGTGATGCCAGTGAATTAATCGAACATTGGCAATACTTTTTCACCCGTGAAAAAGGAGTTTTTAAGATTAAGGAAACGCCTGAAGCAATTGTTCTGGAAGTATCTGAATGCCCTGCGGTGCGACAGTTGTTAAAATTAGGATTGACGCCTTCGCCACTTTTCTGTAATCAAACGGTTACTGTCAATGAAGCATTATGCGAAGGAACCATGTTTGAGTCAAAAACTGAAATTACAGGTTGCGGTAAATGCCGTCAGACAATCACGAAGCGAGGTGTAAAATGATTCCCAGCGATCATTTTGTGCGGTTCTATAATGAAGTTTTTAAGTTCCTTGATAAGAAGGGCGAAAAGCATCTGAGGAATTACTGGCTGGAAATCAGTAAACACCAGGAGTTGCACTGTCTGGAACTGTTCAAGACAAAAGGGCTGAAAGGCATGGTCGAATACTGGACGCATATCCGCATCGAGGAAAACTGCGACATGACCATCAGGGAGTTCAAAGACCATGTCGAATTTGAAATGAAAAAGTGCCCCAGCCTCTCAAAGGTTCTGGACAATGACGCCGCACCTATGGAACGCTACTGCGACCACTGCGCTGGCTGGGTAATGCCACTGATAAGAAAGACAGGTTTTTTCCCTGTATTCGACATGATCTCCAGGAAAGAACCGAGATGCAAGTTCATGGTCTTCAAGAACAGGACAGATGCCAGGGAAGCGGAGAAGAAGGCGGTTCTTCCGGTGAAATAACACATTGCCGAATGCAAGGATTTCACATATGAAAAAAATAACGCTTATCGCCAGACTGGCATTACTGTCAATAACCTTTAATACGCTTGCCACTGACAACATCACTTCTGAGACTTCAAGGAATAAGATTATGGATAATGAAGGGAAAAATAAATTCAAGATAGTCATGTTTGGCGCTTCAACAATTGCATTTCGAGGAAAGCTTAAAGTTGCATCAATGCAATTACAACAATACATGGACGCAAAGGGCTATAATGTTGAAGTGATAAATTCAGGAGTGCCGGGGAACAATACAAATCTTGCATTAGCACGGTTCAAGAAGGATGTTTTGGATCATAAACCAGATATTGTTTTCATCATGCTCGGGATAAACGACTCAGCCATTGATGTTAAAAACGGCAAGAAAGATCCAAGGGTAAGCAAAACAAAGTATATCCAAAACATAAGCAACATGGTGGATGAGCTAATTAAAAGGAAAATCATTCCAGTACTGATGACAACACAGCCGCTGGTCATGACTAAAAACCTGGAACCGCTATATAATTTTCCGCCTTATTCCGAGAAAGGTTTTAATTTTCTGTTATCAGAATATGTTCAGGCGCTAAGGGATATTTCGAAAGAGAAATCAATAGACTTGATTGATGTTTTCAAAATTTTTCTGGATAAGTACAAGACCGATGATGAACTGAGGAAAGCCTTGCCCGACGGCATGCATCCAAGAGAGGAAGGTCAAACCCTCATAAGCGA
>CAYMSF010000109.1:0-10547 GCA_964392985.1 uncultured Victivallaceae bacterium
AGCTTTTTTATGAATTTGTCTCAAGTTAAAATCCCCTAGGTCATGTGTTCAGAGAATAGAGAATTTGCGAAAGCATTGTATGCCCAATCATCCCATATTAAACAATTTCACTTTATAGAGTCAATTTTATTTGAGCCGTCAGAATCATCCCAACTGCTTCAACTAGTCGATATTGCGGCTTTTGCATTCCACAGAAAGTTAAATATGGATGATAGTTCATATTACGATATTATTGCCTCCAGACTTTTTGAGCGCAATGGCAGGACAGATGGAGTCGGCCTGAAAATATGGCCTCAATAAATACTTGATCGATGGATACGCTGAACGTTCTTCGCTTCTTACTTGCCGCCTTGCCTCATTCTTTCGCGCTGGCGGCAATATTTTTGCCGATAGCATTAAGACCAGATATTTCGTTATTCAAGTAAATCAGATAAAAAGGGAGTTCTACAGCATGAGCCGCCTATGGATTGACCATTGCGACGAAGTGATTGAGATCATTGAAGACCTGCGGGATGAAAAAAATAACCGTCCTGCCGATACCGGCTTAAAATTGAAATGAGCTGTGAATGCGGGGGACAAAGTTTTAGTCTTTCGTTACTTGTCAATCCGTTCTATAACTCTTTGCATGAATTGTTTCATCGGAAATGGCTAGATAAACCTTATTTCAAAAAGTTGAGTTGCAATATTTTAAAATAAGAAGCAATAAAAGAAGTAAATCAATTAATGTAAGCACAAAAAATGTAAATAAAGTGGACCGACCCCGCAGAGACAGTATTAAATAAATATTCGTTTTTCATGCACAATAACTTTATTTTCAATTTTTTTACTGGCAAGCCGTTTTGCCTATTGACAACAATCTGGATTAGAGTTATAATATACATTGTTTAAACAAATCAAACAAAAGAATAATAGAGTATATTTGAAATGTATAAGCTTGATGAAAATGTTCCGATTCACAAAGCACTGCATAGTGAATTGCTCCGACGCATCGGCCAGATGAATCCCGGAAATCGGATTCCTACTGAAGAGGAGTTGGTGACGGAATTTGGCATCAGCCGCTCGACAGTCAATACAGTCTTAAGCCGTCTGACAGAGCAGGGAATCCTTTACCGTGTTCGTAGCAAGGGAACATTTGTCAGTGAGCGTAAAATCAAACGGCGTGAGATAACCATGTTGCTGCCTGGCCCCGGGGTTTTAAGTGGAAAATCGAACAGTTCTTTTTTTATGCGGAATTTTCTATATGGAGTTCTTGAGGAAGGGCTGAAGCGTGGTTTTATCGTTAATACAATGATGTGTACCTGCGACCATCGGCTGGAAAGCCTGAATCCGGCGGCGTTCCGTTCACTCCCTGCGGATGCCAATGTGATTATTCCGTCAGAATGGTGGTATCCGGTTTTTCCTGACATTGTTGCATGTGGCTGCCGGGTGGCGTGTTTTAACCGGCAATTGATCAGCCAGGAAATGAAACGGTCCCTCAGCAACTGGTATCTGCTTACTTATGACATGGAGGCAGCGGTCGCTGATGCAGTCAGGCGTTTTGCCGCTGATGGACGTCGCCGAATTCTGGTGTTGGAAGAAAGAGCTTCGTGGTGTAAGAATGCGGTAGGAACGATGCGCGGCGGTTATATGAAAGGATTGGAACGTGCGGGATTGCCATTTGAAAAAAACTTGTGTCCGGAAATAGATTATTTGACGCTGATTCATAACTTACGCCAAAACGATGACTTTGCGGTTTGTGCGCTATATGATGAATTATGGAGAAGAGAGCGTTTTGACGCGGTAATCATCCCGAGTTATTTTTATGCCAGTCCGCTATTAAAAGTATTAGCGGCAAAAGGGATTTCCGTTCCAAATGACGTGGCTGTTATCAGCGTGGACGACTGGGTTGAACATGAGCGCTTAACTCCTTCGGTTTCTTATTATGCCAGGCATCCGCATGATTATGGCATAGAAGCCGTTCAAGGGCTTGATCAGGACGATTTTTTGGGGCGCGAAAAAATATTGCAATTGGATTTTATCGCTCATGACTCAACGCGCAACTTCACAAAGAAAGCCAATGCCGCGTCAAAACTTAACCGCGAAACTCGCGAATTAGACTATAGTGTTTTTTAACAAAAATTAGTAACATCACTGAAAACAACAAATCAAGGATTAACATCAATGAAAACAACAAAAAGAAGGACAGGCCGCCTGAACATCAAATTCAATCATTTTACACTTATAGAGCTCCTGGTGGTGATAGCTATCATAGCTATCCTTGCATCGATGTTGCTGCCTGCGTTGTGGAAAGCTCGAGAAAAAACTCGTTTAATCAGTTGCCTCTCTCAAGCAAATCAAATAGGAAAGGCTGTAGAATTTTATTCCAGCGATTACAATGACTATTTTCCGGCGGAAGGGGTTAATACTAGGCCGTTTTGGATGCTTTTAACCGGCAAATATATGGACAAGAAAGTTTTATTGTGCCCTGGCGCCATAAAACATGGACAGCAGTGGCCCTATACCATTCCGCCGGGAATAACTTCATGGCAAAAGGATTATATTTTCAACAAAAAGTTAGCTGGCGTTGGTACACTGCCAGATGCTGTCGCATGCAAGAGGAGTTCACTAAAAAAACCGAGTATGGATATTATGTTCGGGGATGGATATGTAATAAGAAACGATAGCAACGAAGGGTACGGGTATGGCACTTATATGAGATATTTGCATACTTTCTCAGGCACGCCTGGTGATTATAACTTTTATGATAAGACTCGTCACTTAGGCTTTGTTAATGACGTATTTGTCGATGGTCATGGCAAATCAATAGGAAGCAAGTTGGAATACGATATTAATTACAAATACAAAAGTGATGTTCGTGAAATTCTTACTAATCGGTGGGTAAATGAATAAAAGAACATGCATCCTATCCTCTCAGAGACAGAGCTGTCCGATGATTAAAAAGAGTACCGAAACAAGAGCCTTAAACTTAGCTATAGAGAGATTATTATGCGTAAAATAAAGATGATTGCATTGTTATGGTTTGCTTGCGTCTGTTGCAGTTATGGCAGTTTGCCGACAAAATGGGATTGGACGGATGATGCGAGAAAGGATTTTGTTTGTCGTGGCAAAGGGAAAATTCAGGAAATGGGCGGCAAGAAATATCTTACTGCGGAAGACGGATATGATTTTGCCGGTATTTTTTTTAATTTGACTGACAGCGGCTTGAAGCTTTCTTGTCAGGGGATGTCGCTGCCGGATAAGACTAATGCTTCTATTGGCGCTATAATTTTCCGGCTGGAAAACAAAAACTGGAAGCAATTGAAAAATATAGGGTGGCAATATGCTTTGCCGTTCAAAACAGAGAAGACTCTGGTTTTCACTGTTCGCCGGGATGAATTAGAATCTACCCCCGGGCGCTATATGATTATCTTGTACCGCAATTCCGGCAAACCGGCCTTGTCAGAGATAAAGCTGGAAAAATCGCAGCAGGGCGAGCAGGTTTATGATACAAACAGCAAGAGCGTTGATGGAAAGGACGTTCCGCGAAACGAAAATAAAGGCAAAAGAGAAGCAATGCCAATAAGCAAATTCAGCGATGATCAGGTGATCGTTATTTCATCGCAAAGCGATGATGCAATTAAGCGTGCAGCAAATGAGTTACAATATTATATTGGCATGATTACAGGATCCGCCCCGCAAATTATTACCGCAGACAATATCGACAAGTTTCCAAATAAAAAACATATCAATATTGGCATGAATCCCAATTTAAAAACAATTCCAGACTTGAAAAAATGCGGCAAGGATGGCGCATACATAATAATAGATCCGCAGGAAAATATTCTCATTGCCGGAGAAACGTCACAAGGAACTGAATTTGGTGTTTATACATTTTTACAGGATTATTGCGGAGTCCGCTGGTATTTGCCAGGAGACAACGGCACATATATTCCGAAACAAAAACGACTTGCTTTGCCTGAAAAATTAAACGTATTAAGCGCTCCCAGATTCATCTCAAGAATGTTTAGCGCGCCCACTTTTTGGAACCTTAAATCATGCGGGGAAACTGAGCGGGAAATGGATATGCAATGGTTGCGTCATAATAGACTGGCAAGCAATATTAGTATTACTCATTCATTTTATAAAATTCTGCCGCCCAAAAAGTACTTTGCGACACATCCGGAATATTTCCCTATGAAAGACGGAAAACGTTTTGCCCCAATGGAGCATGATGCTCAAGGTTGGCAACCATGCATGTCAAACCAGGATCTGGTTAAATTATGCCGTGATGCCGCAGTCGAGTATTTTGATAAAAATCCTGACGAGATAGTTTTTTCGCTAGGCCCAAATGATGGTAACGGATATTGTTCATGTGAAAAGTGTCAGGAAATTAATGGCAAGCCGTTTATAAATAATCAGGGGTTTGAAAGCAAGGCGCGCCAATTGTTTTCTTTTCTAAACAAAGTTGCAGAAAGTATGCCTGAAAAATACAAGGACAAATATCTGGGGACTTTAGCATATCATTGGACACGCGACCCTGGTGATTTTAAAATACATCCGCAGGTTGCGCTTATCTTCTGCACCAACATTGATGGTAATTTCAATAAGGAAAATCATCAGGATCTTGAGTTAATCAAAAAGCTTGCGTCCAATTCTAAACTGGTTACGATATGGGGATATTTGTATGGGGTCAGTTATGCTATCCCTGCATTTTGGCCTGAAATTATTGAAGATTATATAGATTTCATAAATCCTTTGAACGTGAAATCCTGGTATAGTGAAACATACCAAGCTTGGGGGCGCGATGGATTTAAATATTATATTCTGGCGCAAAAGCTTTGGAATCCAGCAGTCCGCTCAAATAAACTTATTGAAGAATTTTGCGCTAACATGTTTGCCGAAGGCGGTCCCGAAATCAAAAAGTTTTTCGAAATATGCGCTGACCGCTGGAATCGTCAGACCGGTATTCCCGGCCCATATACCTCGGTAGCAGGAGGGGCGCAGTTCGTGGTTTTCCCACCGGAAATTTGCGCCGAACTTATTGGATTATTGGAAAAGGCCAAACAAAAATGCTCAAACCCCAAAGGCAAATTTTTATGTGATAAATTCATCATGAGTATTTCCGTTACTGATAATATGTCCAGACTAATGGAATATGAACTTCAAATAGCCAATGCTGGAATAACACAAAATCCTGACATTGAGCTTCTGTTTAAGACAATAAAGCAATTAAAAATGGTTCAAGAAAGTAATTCTTTGCAGGATAAAGATGATTTTACTCGCACCAGGGGCGGGGGAGTGCGTTCGTTGCCTCGAGGCGGAATCAGCTTTGAAGTGGAGAATATTGCATCACCAATATTAGATTCGCTATATCAATTTAAATTGGAAGGATTGGAAAAACAATTTTTCCGCCGACTGAAAGCTGATTATCCTGAGTATGAGCCAATTCTGCAGAGCGCTTATAATGCAAGACGTTCTTTGCAAAATGAGCCCGAGTTAATTAAGAATTCAGATTTTAATCTGCTCACGCCGGACAAAAAAAATGCTATTGGCTGGAAAACTGGAACTTGGGCTACCGCAACTCCGGTCAGTGAAGTGTTGATTAATTCCGGAAAAGGAAAAGATGGAGGTAATGCCTATAGTTTTGAGGGCATCAAAAATGGTCTTCAAGCTGCTCCGCGTCCATGCCTTTCCGCTGAGCAAAATATTCCAGTTGAAGGTTCTGCGCGATACATGCTTTCAATAAGAGGCCGATTTGAAAGCTCAGGCGACAAATACTTAATTCCCTGGGTATACTTGGAGTTTTATGATAAAAACAATAGTAAGATCAGCAAAACAGATAAAAGCTGGGGATTCGTTCCAGCCCCAAACTGGATCACTTCTTCATGGATTATTGAAGTTCCACCTAATGCATGTTTTATGAAACCAACTGTTCTTGGAACCGAGTGCGTCGGCAAAGCATGGATTGATAATATTAGCCTGAAAAGAATGAAATCTCTACTTAATGTTATTAAGGCACAGGAGAAAGCTCAAGAGTTGGTGGATTGCAAAAATCCTGCCGAATGGAAAGGCATGGTAAAACTCAATAACCAGATAAAGCATTCAGGAGACAGCTGTTTTGAGTTATACGGCAAATACGCAACTGAAATTACTTGCAAACAAATGATTCCAATTGACCTTGGTAAAACCTACAGACTTTCCGTATGGCTGCGGACATTGGATGAGCAGTTGCCTGCCAGCGCTAATTTTGGATTGCGCATGTATGACAAGGATAAAAACCCCATTAATATCAATAACGTCACAGTTTATCCAAACACGGAAACAACTTTGGCTGCTGATGCCGTCAAAGGGGAGAAAGAACTTTTTGTTGTTAAAAATGTGGAATGGCTCAAAGCGAAAAATTCGGCGATAGCATTCAACAGTGAAACCAATTATCGGGATCTGCCAAATTTTGCTGTCTCGCGGGTGGATAAGATTGTCGATGAAGGCGAACGGTATAAAGTGACTTTGCAGGGAGCGCTGGGAAAAGCGTATCCTGCCGGAACCAAAGTCAGGCAGCATTCTCCATGGGGAGCTCCTTTATACTGGGTTGCGGACAACTGGATGCCGACAACGTGGAAACAATTTTCCACAATCCTGCGAGGAGAATCACAAAGCGGCACTCCGAGTGACAAATTCTGGAAAGGCACCAAGTATGTAAGGGTTTTTGTCTGGTTTGGTAATTGGAACCGTATCCCCGAGGAAGGCGCTCGATTGTTGGTTGACGATATTAAATTTACTTGCGATGAGCCTATTTCAAAACTCTGAAAATTCAGGTAAATGTTGTCAAATGAAACGTTGAATCAAGTTGTTGTAAAACGTTAATGGCAAGGAACTGAACCATGATGTAAAAAAGAGGGTTGAAAAAATTAAACAAAGCAGAAGAGCGTAAAAAATCACCAATGGGGTAGTTGGGAAAATGAATCGGCTTGAGCAAGATAATGCTCCAGAAAATATAGTTTAAAACAATTATGGGATAATAATGCAATGCAATTACTCGAAGTTGGATTAGTCTACTTAAGAACAATGATTAATTTAAAACAATATGGAAATATTTAGATGAATGAATTTAGTGAATTGATGCAGTCGTGTCTGGGGAATTCCAAGAAGGTTACATTCAAACCGTATGCGGTTGTATCCGGAAAAACGATAACGCCGGACCGGTATACTGAAAAAATTAATTTGAAAAAACGCCTGATACATTTGGCGTTTGAGTATGAAGCGCTGTTTAAAGAAGATTTTTTCATTTCGCTGAGCTACATAGAAATGACGTTGGAGCGCTCGATTCGTAACCTTAGTGGCAGTACGCTGGAATTAACTGAACTTGGCCTAGAACTCGGCGGGATAACATTTGACGCTGAAGCCGCTGAAGATTATTTTTACCATGTTGAGAATCCGCGGATTTTCAGCCGGATGGCGATAAAAGTAGATTTGAAACGGACGCAGGAGATGGCGCAGTCGTCGGAGTTTGATACCCTTGCCGGCAATCGCTGGGCGGACCCAGGTGTGGTATCAGACCGGATTGGCGCTTCGCCATACCAGCCGTTCCCGGCAATCCTGCTTTCAAACTATCTAAGCCGGAGAGGTCTGGTTCACGGTACGCTCAGCCAACGAGTGTTCTTTCATAATTATCTGGTCAAGCATGACGCCGGGCGGATTCAGCTCGATATCCTGTCCTCGTTTAAAGGCGTGTCCCATCTGAACTTTAAGGCCGGGACTGTGCTGAAAGATGCGTGGTATCTCGGAGCAGTTGACCAGGCGGACGATTTGCAGGCAGTATTCGCGCGCTATGCTCGCGTTCTACGGAAAAAGCTGCCGCCAATGTACGGCTCAACTAACATTAATCGTCATTCGCTGGTATGGGGATCGTGGAATGATGGTATTTTCCACGACATTACCCAGGGAAAACTGCTTAAGACTGCTGATTTTCTGGCGGATAATTTTCCAACAGTCCAGTGGATGCAGATCGACGACGGTTATGCCGCGCTTGCCACCAGCGAAACCAGCGCTCACGGATTGGGCATGCCTTACGAAGGGGAGGCCGGAGTGGCGAAAAATAAATTTCCCGCCGGATTAAAAGATTTTACCGATAAGGTCAGGCAGACCGGTCTTAAACCGGCGGTCTGGATTGGCGGAGCGCTGCCGGATGTGGTTCCATTGGTTAAAGACCATCCCGATTGGTTTGTTGATTATTCTTACCGCACGCCCAATCGTCGTGTGCTGGATGTAAGCAAGCCGGAGGTCAGGGAATATATGTGCCGGGCGCTGGACTATTTTCTGGACGAGTCTGGATTCTGCGGTGTAAAACAGGATTTCTGGTCGTATGCGTTTGAGGACAGCCATCCGCTGCTGGCGCATCAGGAGTGTTCCGGCTATCAGTGGCGCGAATGGTGGCTGAAGGAAATACGGAAACGGATACCGGCGACCGGCTATCTCCAGACTGGCTGTGATATCGTCATGGCTAATCCGTTTTTGGGTGAATTCTTCACCAATTACCGCTACGGAATTGATATCGGCTCCGGCAACTGGGAACATGTGAAAACTAATTTTCTGTGGGGGACCGTCTGTTTTGCTTTACAAATCGGCGACCTGATCGTGCCGAACAGCGATTCAGTCGGACTGTTTCCAGGACTGACGGATACGGAAGCGATGCTGTGCATTAACTACTGCCTGATTTCCAGGTCAATGGTGGAAATCTCCGGCTGGCTGTACAATGAACCGCCGGCCAACCCGCGGTTCAAAATCCTTAAAAAAGCGATTTGCTGTCCGAACAACGGGCAGAATGTTTATTTTGCCGGTCACCGCTACCGGGAGACAGACGAAGCACCGGCAAAGTGGTTTATCAGATCACCTCATTTTTCGCTACTCGAAGGCAATCCCCATCTGCCGCAGCGCACAGTCGTAATTTTCAACCTCGGCGATGAGAAAAAGGTTTTCGAGTTGCCATTCTCAGAAATGGGGCTGACCGGCAGTTCATATCTTGTGACCGACGTGTGGCGGGATCAGGCAAAGCTGGTCACCCAAGGAATAAACGTAGAACTGCCACCTCACGGCAGTGTGTTGCTGTCGGTAAATGCCGTTAATGACATGCCCCAGATACTGGATTCAGATCTGAAGATAGACACAGCGGAAATGTCCGCCAATACATTGCGCATAAGATTTGGATATTCCGGAAACTACACTGTCATGCTGTCCAAGTCACCGCATAACTATTCCGTAAAAACAACAGACGGCGGGTTCTTGGCGCATGGCAAGGCAACTGCCGGCGAAGCGATGGAGTTTCTCTTTTAATAATTTCAGACTTCCTGATCCGTGGGAAAAAGCCATGTCGTTCTTTTTTCCATGTCGCGTCCAATGGATGGTTTGTGCTCCACGAAGTGTGAAATAAGGGCTGAAAGCAACATGGAAAAAACTGAAAATGGTACATTGCCTTTTTCCACAGATCCAAAAAAACTGAGCAGGCGGGTCAGGAAGTCTGAATTTGAGATAATTTCAAAATCACGAAAATGAAATAAAAGGTGAAAGAATTACCTTGAATCCGTGTAAAATAACGTGCAAAAAGTTGTTAAAATAATGAATAACATGTTTATTAGTAGTATATTATATATATTAATTATTAGTAATAAACCACTAACCAAACAGGTTATTATGTATACACGGAATATCCAATATCCAGCGTAAATGTCAAATCCGCAGACCGCCGTCAATTTCCATAATTCTGCCATTCACAAAATCATTCTCAATGATAAAGCGGACGGTTTGTGATATTTCTGTCATTTCGCCAAGACGGCGCAGAGGAACTTGAGCTGTTATTTTTTCCAGTACCTCCGGCTTGATCGCCGCCACCATTTCAGTCCTGACATAACCGGGCGCCACTGCCGCGCAGCGGATTCCGTATCTGGCAAGTTCCTTGCTCCAGGTTACAGTCATAGCGTCAACCCCGGCCTTGGCCGCCGAATAGTTTGTCTGACCGAAATTACCGGTTCTGGACACCGAAGATATATTGATGATCACGCCGCCGCCATTTTTAGCCATCACCGCCGCAGCTTCCCTGGCGCAAAGAAACACGCCGGTAAGATTTACATCAATAACTGCTTTAAAGTTTTCCAGCGGCATCGTCCGGCTTTCGTTATCAGTCACTTTAAGCAGCAAGCCGTCGCGGGTTATCCCGGCGTTGTTCACAAGCACATCCAAAGGCCCTGCTGCGACGATTTCCGCGAACATGGCCTTTACGGATGATTCGTCGGCCACATTGCAAACATGAAAGGTTACCGGCAGGTCCCGGCAGTCTTTTTTCATGCTTTGAAGCGCGTCTTCGGTAATATCGCATACATGAACCAGTGCGCCGCTCCTGGCCAGATCCAGCGCAATCTGCCTGCCCATTCCTCTGCCTGCGCCTGTTACCAGGCAGCGTTTATTCTTGATCTCCATAGTTGTTTCTCCTTTATCCTTTATTTATTACTAATTCCGTGCATTATACTCTATAAGGGTGAAAATTTAAAATAGATTGCGAAGATTTTGAGAATTGG
>CAYMSF010000110.1:0-10536 GCA_964392985.1 uncultured Victivallaceae bacterium
ACTGCCTTTTATCAACGAACAGAAAGAACTTGTGCGCGTATGGATAAACGCCTACACCAATTTACTTGAAAACTGGTTGAAGTTTGCAGAGAAAGAAGGAGTATCCCGGCAAAACTTCCTGATTTGGGGAATGGACGAGTTGGCCTCGCATGACGAGTTTGCCAATGCGCCCGGCAGCAAAGTTAAAATCGGCATTGAAGTTTATAAATTATCCAAAAAAATAGCGCCTGACGTTTCTACTATGGTAACTGCCGGCAACTATAGCCTGCCGCAGGATGTTGCAGCTTATACACCCTATGTGGACATAATTTTGCCAGCCTGGCCTATGCCAACTTCATTAGCCCGCTGGGCGCCCAAAGATTACAACCCCCGCGAAGATTTTTTTGCTAAAACTTTGCCCATGCTTAAGTCTGAAAGAACCAAACGCGGATTGGCTATCTGGAGTTACAAAGTTGACGCCGGCAAGGCTGAACCGGTGCTCAATGCGCGGACATATCCAATAGCGGCTGTCGGCATTGGTTTTACAGGCGTAGGCTCGTGGGCTTATAATTGTTCCGCCGGCGGAACCACTTGGGATGATACCGACGGCGGCATACTTGACTATATTTTCGTCTATAACGGAGAGGAAAAGCACCCGTTGAATAAAATATATAATGTAACGAAAGAAATCATAGTTCCATCGATTCGCTGGGAAGCAATGCGCATGGGCATTCAGGATGCAAAAATTCTCCTCTGCCTTAAGGTAAACATGGAAAAAGGGAAATTTGATGATAAAACAACTGCAGAAATTAAAAATATTCTTTGGCAAGCCGAAGATTATGGTAAAAATCTGAATTACACCTATGAAGGAGTAAATAAAATTTCAATTAGAATCCGTGAATTAATAACCCAATAAAAAAGGTGAAAACATGCAAAACAGAAACAACACAAACAGATATTTTATTGGAAGAAATTTTACACTCATAGAATTGCTCGTGGTGATCGCGATCATAGCAATCTTGGCGGCAATGTTGCTGCCAGCCTTGGCCAAAGCGCGAGAAAGGGCGAAGGATACTCAATGCACTAATCAATTTAAACAATACGCCACAGCTTTACAAATGTACAGTAACGATAATCAAGATTATCTTGGCTCCATATTTCCGCATGGCGGAAGTGTATATTGGGGGCTCGCAGTGGCATTCCCGAAACTTTACTGTCCATATCTTGAGGGCAAGAATACAAATGTCTCAAATGCCTCAAAAGCTAAAGTTTTGCTGTGTCCATTCATCGCCGCCCGCTATACCAGAGGCAATGTCTATATAGATTACAACTGTTCTGTTGGGTGGAATTGCTGCAAGATGGGCTGCGACAGGGCAGTAATAAATAATGCTACATATGGAAGCCTGGGGCCAACCCGTAAATTTCATCAGGTAAAATCTCCGTCAATCGCGCAAATCTTTCGAGATGCGTATCCAAAGGAACATTTTAGCTCAAGCATGCTCAACTGCGGGTCGCCTACTACTTTTGTTGACGGGCATGTTGCCTTTATGAAATATTATGGCAACGCTAAATCATTACAAAATCAAGATTATTGGCGAGGGTGGGATGTTTTACCTAAGTTTTAACATGTTTGATTCTCCATATTCCACAAGATTGCGCTGTGTTTTTAAGAATCATATTTGCGTTGGATATGATTGTGTTTAATCGCAAAGAATATGACTAAGGAGCTGTTCAAAAATAACCATTACATCTTCGCGCTTCTCCCGGACACCTTTGTGTTTGCCGGTTCGTTACATACCTTCAGGTATGCGTCTCTCCGGCAATTCACAAAATCACCTCGGGATATTTCGCAAACTTGTAAAGTTTATTTTTGAACAACTTTTAAACAATGGAATTGATCAATGAACAAGGCAATAATGTCTTTTCTACTAATAGTTTAATTAAAATAATATTGAGGAACTAATAATGTCAGCTATCCTAGATGTAAAATCTAAAAAGAAAGAATTAACCTTTAGCAGTCGTGTCTTCAAACTGACTTTTAACAAAGAGTCAGGGAAATTTAATCACGCGCTCATTTCAGACGGTCAAAACTGGCACTCAATTTTACCGTCTGAAAACGGCTGTTTGGGCGATAACCTCGACTTGGAAGTAATAAATTGCCAACTGGGAAAAACAGATAAAGCAGATGCTGCGACATTAAAAGTAGTTCGCGGGAATTCGGAACTGAGAGTTACCGATGATTATGAAATTTATGCCTCTGGCTGGATTATTTGTAATTTCACCTGGGAAGTGATTGGCGAACGCTACAAATTCGATGATGCAGCACTGGGAATTACGCTTGACGAAAGATCTGTTTTCGGACATAATTACCGTACCAAATTCATCGACAATAATCAGGATGAACTCGCAAGTATCCGGGGTATGGCAATAGACTTTAGTGTTGACGACAGGCCTGTCACTAACAGTCTCAATTTTTTACTGGAAAAAGTTACCAGTGATATTGATGGACGAGCCTGCCGCAAAGTTCTGGAGACCCGCGACAATTATCGCTTTTGGGGGTGGAAAGTCTCTTCCGGCTGGCGCTATCCTAGACGGCGAGGTTTTAAATACAACAACCGCTGGGGAATTACCCTGTCGGGATTAAATCATGAGACAAATCCGGTTCGCGGTCAAAGAATTTACCATTATTTCGGATTCAAAATTCCGTATCCAGCCAATGATTTAATTACTGAAATGGCGGAGTATGGCGCATCTATACTGATTTTGCATAATTCATGGAAATACATTGGAGACTGTGTGGTCACGGATAAAAACGAGATGCAAAGAGTAGTTGAGCAGTGTCGAAAGCTAAATATAAAAGTTCTCCCATATTGCACTCCCTACATGATTGCCCACCGCGACCCGGCGTTTCTGGAAATGCAAAGATTCCGTACCGACTGCCTCAATGTTTGGGTCTCCGCCAAAGATAATCAGATGACCAGTTATGAACTGCTCGAAAATTGGGATTGCGATGAATTATGCCTGCGTTGTCCTGAAGCATTTAATTTTGTATTAAACTCGACTATTGACTGCGTTAAAAAATATAATCTTGACGGCTTGTATGTGGACTTCGGCTGGCCGGCTCAAGGGCTGTGCAATAATCCGGCGCATCCTCACGAAGCTGGATTATTTAACTTCTATGACTATTTCCGCCTGGCCCGCAGTTGGCGCACGGAACTGGGTGAAGATAAAATAATGATAGGCCATGGCGGAGGAGTTATTATTGCTTCGGATATGCTTGAGGGCTTTGATGCATGTCTCACCGGCGAAGCGCAACTGAAGATGAACCCGGAAACAATAGGACAACAGTTTGGAAAAGCGCCAACGCTGTGGACCATTCAACGCACAAAAGGCGATTTTTTCCGCTCCAATCAAACCATCGAGGAATCAATTCGCGAGGGAGTAACCGTCCATTACGGAGTCGGTATTGGCGGTTCTGTGGTAATCGCCAGCCTGGATCCGGCTCATCATCGGGAAATGATTGCCTTATGGCAGATATATCGCGCATTTCCAGTAGAAAAAGCCAAGTTTTATAACTATTTATCTCCTGGGTTTGTTGAACTGGACAATCCGGAGATATTATACAGTCTATATGTTACCCCTGCAGGACAGGCGCTATTGATTTTAGTTAATGGCGGCGGCAAAATGACATCATCATATCCTTGTGTTGGAGTAAATATTCAATTGCAGATAGAGAAGTTGGGGCTTGGCTCAAAACTTAAATGTATTCCAATGAAAGGAAATGATTATCATACCTTCCGCATCGGCGATGCGATGACAATTAAGAATGGAACGCTTGAAGTGCCGGAAATCGCCCACCATGAATTCTTAGGCTTTGTTTTGTTTGAAGACGGGAAAAAGCCTGAAGAATTAATCAAGTTGCAAAAGCATTTGGATACTCGCTTTGAACGGATGGGGGCGATTCTGCAGGCTAAACAAGCAAGATTAAATTTACAGGACAAGCTATTATATGAATTCAGTCAGTCGCCGCTGGCGAAGAAAAAGGTATCCTTTCTGGATTTTACACGCGGACGATCCGCTGAATAGGGTATCAAGCTTATTTAAAAGATGGATTCTTGGATTTTTGCAAGGTTCGTTAAGCGCGGAGCATATGCAGGATTATCTTGATGAATTTACTCTCAGGTTTAACCGCAGAAAGTCGGCATCAAGAGGTAAGTTGTTTTATCGCTTGGTTCAACAAACTGTTGTAACCGATGCGACTCCGTACTCAGAAATAGTAAAACACAAGATATAGGGTAGCTTCTACCCCTGAAACGAATTTCAACTTTTGTCAATAGCATTTTAACCAAAAAACGGAGACATAATGGGGAAAAAGAGAGAACATACTAATCGGTCTGAAAAAAACACGGATTTTTTCAGAAAAGTAACTTTTTGAAACTTAACTATTACACAAAAAAATTACAAAATTCAATGTATAATCGTACGATACTCAAAATAAAGGAAGGTCAAGATGAATAAAGTAATAAAATCTGCAATGCTGATATTTCTATTCCAATGTATTTCAATAACAGTCAGCGCCGCGGAAGCCGGAATAGAGTTGGTTAAGCAGGGAAAGTCAACGGCTAATATCATCATCCCCGCCAATGCTTCCGACGAACTCAAAGCAAGCGCCAGGCTATTATCCGAATATATTGAAAAAAGCGCTGCCGTAAAATTACCCGTCATCACGGAGCCGGGCGCAAAGCTTGCCGCCCCTCAGATTTATCTCGGTAAATCTGCCTTACTTGACTCAAGTAAAATCGCGACAGCCAGCCTTAATGATCAAGGCTTCCTGATCGCCGATTACGCCGGCAATATAATTATTTTCGGTAAAACCGACGACGCCATCGAATTCGGGGTATATGATTTCCTGGAACGTTATCTCGGCGTCCGCTGGCTGTTTCCTGGAGAAATCGGCGAATGCGTTCCTGCGCATCAGAATATTATAATTCCCGCAGGCGTGGTCAAAGATAATCCAGCCTTCCTGTCGCGGGCAATCAGTCCATTCAGTAAAACCGGCAATCCAATACATTACGCTTGGGCGAGGCGCAGCCGCATGATTTCAACTATCAACTTTCACCACTATCTCAATCAGATATTCCCGCCCGCGAAATATGGCAAAAGCAATCCGGAATTCTATCCCGAAGTAAATGGCAAACGCAGAGTTCCCGGAGACAAAGTAACCACCAACTGGCAGCCGTGCTTTTCGCAACCGGGCACAGTCAATATTGCCGCCGAACATATAAATCAAATATTCAAAAAAAATCCGGCGTTAATTTCGAGCTCGATCGGGTGTAACGATAATAACGGATTTTGTGAATGCCCTGCTTGTATGGAGGCAAATGGTAATAAACTGAATTCGCTCGGCATCCCGTCAAGATCAGAGGCCTATTATAAATGGTGCAATCAAGTCATTGCCAAAGTCCGTCAGAGTTATCCTGACAAACATCTTGGATTCTTGGCCTATGGCGATGTTCTCGAGGCCCCGACATTTAAGCTGGATAATGATCTGATTCCTTACATCTGTTTTGACCGGATGATTTGGCTTGACCCGGCCACGCGGGAAGCCGGACAGTCCCTGAATCGCCGGTGGAGCGAAAAAGCGGCGAATATTGGCTGGTACGATTATATTTACGGGTCATCACAATATGTAATTCCACGGCTTTATTTTAATTGCATGGCGGAGGCTCTGCGATTTGGCTATGGACAAAATGTCAAATACTACTATGCGGAAGCGTATCCATCCGCAGACTGGACTGAAGGGCCCAAGCTATATCTGACTTTCAAATTATTATGGAATCCCAACTTGGATGTTGATGCGGTGCTCAAGGAGTGGTGCGAATGCGCGGTAGGCAAAGCCGCCGCCGGTGATCTGTACAAATATTACCGTTTCTGGGAAGAATTCTGGACTGTGCGCATTCCGCAAAGCAACTGGTTTAAAAATAATAAACATAGCACTTTTCTGCCTTTCTGGGCACTGCGTTATTTGGATATTTTGACCGCCGAAGATCTGAAAACAGCAAAATCATTACTGGAAAGCACGGTTCAGAAAGCCCAAACTCCAGCGGAACAGGCGCGCGCTAAATTTATTCTTCAGGGTTATCTTAAAAACGAGCAAATTATTCGTGATCACCTGCAGGATTTTGTTGCTTTGAACCACAATCTTTCGCAATATAAAACAGTAGAGATTATCAGCGAAAATGAATTCGAAATAGGAAAAGGAGTTGAGGGATGGAGCACGTGGCAGCGCGACTACAGCAAGGCTAAAATCAGACTTGACGCACAACATGGCCATAACAAAGAAGGATCAATGTTTTTTGATTTGGAAAAATCAGCTAGGTCCCCAGTAGTTTTGATAAAATCATTTAAAGTTGAGGCAGGAAAAATCTACCGGCTAAGTTGCTGGGTAAAATATGACAATCTGTCTGACGGTGCCCAAATTAAGTTCGTCGTAAAATGGAAAGATGACCGCGGCTGGGTTAGCAATATCAAACCAATCGAAAGTGACTCTCTTGAAATTCGTGCGGATAAAAACGAATGGGAAAAACTGCAAATGGGATTCAAAGCTCCAAATGAAAGTAAATATGCCATAGTCTTCTTCCAGATTGACAATGCCGTCTCCGGCATAGTCTATTTTGATGATTTCATGATGGAGAAAATTCAAAAATGATGATAGTGAGTGAACCATGCTCGCATTCTTACTGAATAGAAAAAATTTTAGAAGGAGATTAAAATAAAATGATCAAGAAAGTTATTATTGCGGGAGCCGGGCATCGCAGTTTATGTTATGCCGGCTATGCCCAAATTGCCCCGGATAAAATGCAGATCGTTGGCGTGGCTGAACCCATCAAGGAGCGGTGCTATTGATTTTAGTTAATGGCGGCGACAAAATGACATCATCATATCCCTGTGTTGGAGTAAATATTCAATTTCAGATAGAGAAGTTGGGGCTTGGCTCAAAACTTAAATGTATTCCAATGAAAGGAAATGATTATCATACCTTCCGCATCGGCGATGCGATGACAATTAAGAATGGAACGCTTGAAGTGCCGGAAATCGCCCACCATGAATTCTTAGGCTTTGTTTTGTTTGAAGACGGGAAAAAGCCTGAAGAATTAATCAAGTTGCAAAAGCATTTGGATACTCGCTTTGAACGGATGGTGGCTATTCTGCAGGCTAAACAAACAAGATTAAGTTTGCAGGACAAGTTGTTATATGAATTCAGTCAGTCGCCGCTGGCGAAGAAACAGGTATCCTATGAGGATTTTACACGTGGAAGATCCGCTGAATAAGAAATGGCATACGAAATTGTGCCAAGCACGGTTTTCATAATATCTAAAGAACATGTAAAATGTATGATGAGATAGTTGTCGGAACCGCCCTGATGAGCAGAGTAATGGCAGCCGTTAGCGCCGTGCGCAACCTTGCATTGAGCGCGGATTCATGCTTGGCGGAATGGCCACTTCAGGATTAGTTCAAACTATAACCTACGGGATAGCTGTATTCCTAAACAAACAGGGAAATATGTTATTAGTTGATATCGCTGAACTGCAAGCTAAACTTGAATTACATGGAGATATTCTGCAAAGTGAATAAAACAATAAAAAAACATGTATGGGCGCCGGTGTCAGGTAATGCCTACGGCGCAAATGCCGTTTATATTGCCGAATACGGCGAAGCGAATACCATCGAATTAATTGTCTCAATGACACAAAACTACCCGGAGTTTAAAACTCATCCTACGCTTGATGTTTCTCATGGTTACGTCAAAGGGGCAGAACGTTTTGACGAAAATCATGAATCAAGAGTTCTTGGCTGGGAGATTACTCCAGACTCAAAGAAATGGTGTTACCGCTGGCTCCCCACACGCCGCAATGACATTTACACCAATTTGAAGTTTTCAACCAATGGACAAGGACGAGTACGTATAACAATTGAAATGGTCAACCCGCCTGACGAAGCCCGACAGTGGGAAAGCTGTTTCTATCTGGCGCCTTGCGCCGGACTGGAACTTGGCAGCTATGAAATGCATTTACTGGAGCCGGAGCGATGTGAATTTACGTTGAACGGCATTGATCTTGCATTAAGCAGTTCAATTCCTCTATTTAGAGAAATCAGCATAGTTGACTCAAATTTCTGGATACGCTTCCCGCTTAACGCAGAAATGGCGGAAGATCCAAACAACCCCAGAAACCGCTATAAGAAACGGCTTAATTTACAGCTTGGCTGGATTGACCTCGCCCCCAACAGTACAAAAAGTTTCACTATTGACATTGCTCCCAAAGAATGTATGACTACTGCTGAGCCGGAAAACTTTGAACTATCTCCGGCGGACGACAATCAACTTCCCTGGCAGCATATTCTTTGGGAGGCTCGCCATAACCGCCATTATACTAAATCTTTCAACACCCCTGAAAAAATGGTCATCCGGCATGTTCCAGCGCGGCAATGGGGACGCTTCTTTATATGGGACAGCGGAATGACGGCGATTGCCATGGCCGATCTGGATACTGCATATTGTGCCGAAATCCTCGAAGAAATGCCGCTATCAAATGATAAGAACATATATAGTTATGGCAGCTATATTGTTACAGCCATTTACGCGCTCTGGGAACTTTATCGCACTACTGGCAGAAAAGAATATATTGCGCGACATTTCGATCACTATTTCCAATTGCTGAAAATAATGTTTGATTATCAGGATTGTCTGGTTACAGCAGACCGGGGAACCGGGGCGGATGACAGCCCTGCCCTCTTCTATGCCAAAGGAGAAATTTTCGCATGGGAATACCAGCGCACCCTGCCCACGAACCCGGCTCACCGGAAAATGAGTATGGTTTGTGTCGGTCTGACAGCCCATGCGATCAGGCTAAGTAAAATTATGCGCAACTGCGCCTATATCATCGGACGCAATGAGGAGATAGAGCAACTTAATGATCAAATTGTGCGCAGTGAACATGAACTTAATATCAGCTACTGGAGTGACGCATCGAGTTGCTATCTTGATAAATTAATAAAAAATCAGGAGTCTCTGAATATTCCATGGCTCTATGATTTTCTACCTCTTTTCTCTGGAAGCGTTCCAGAAAACAGAGAGAAAATTATGTTGCAATCACTGGAAAACTATCAGTGCTCCAATGGTATTCTTACGGTTCCGATGGATAGCGAATTCTACCGCTCACACGGTTATCCCAATGGCTCTATCTGGCCGCCGGTGCAATATTTCTTCTGGCGATATTTCTTAAGTTCCGGACAAATGGAGAAAGCAAAGATTCTAGCCGATAAATTTATCAATTTATACTTGAGAAATCATGCACAATCCTTGTGTTGCTTTGAACATTACCGTGCGGAAACCGGGCGGGCGGAGGGCAATTCCCGCTTTTCCAGTTTTGGCACCCTGGTTGGCAGCGTTTACCATGCTCATCGAGTCTTTGGAACATTGCAGGCAAGCTATGAGGTTATTGCTCAAGTAGTAAAATTGGAAGCTGATCATGCTAAGCTTAAAATCACTTCGCCTTTTTATGCCGGCAAGACCGGTTTAAGCCTTGTCCTCAAGCCCAATGCAAAATATCAAATAAGTATCGATGACAGAGTAGTAGATATTGTTACTGCCGATGAATACGGCTGGTGTCCCATCGTTTGCGCTATTGCTCAAGGGCAACAATTGATGCTTGAATTAATTGTTGTTCGATGATGGTTATTTAAGCGTAGTCGAACTCGGACTGCGAGATACATGCAATTTCCAGAAAAGAAAAGTTTGTGTTATTGTATATTTAAAATGTTAATGAAATGAAATGACGGAGGCAGTGTAATGCTTAATTTTGATGCGCCATGGCTGGCGAAAGGGGAGAAACTGGTCTGCTTCGGGGACAGCCTGACAGCGGCAAAGGACGGTTATGTAAAAATCCTGGAAGCCAAGCTCAAGAAACAAAAAATCCAAGTTATTAATGCAGGGATAGGCGGCGATAAAACACCGAGCGCGCTTGCCAGGCTGCGTTCTGACGTAATTGCGTTGAAACCGGCTGCTGTATCGATTTCCCTTGGCGTTAATGATGCCGCAGTCGGTCGCGGTATCTGGGCGGATGAACCGCGTGTTGAACCAGCCGCTTATAAAAATAATCTTATTTGGCTCGTTCATCTGTGCCGCCTGACTGGAATCAATAAATTCAGCATCACAACTCCGGCGGGGCGCTTTGAAGGAACAGCGCTGGCAAGTTACGGTAATGTATTGCCGCAATACTGCATTGCCGCGCGCGAAGCCGCCGATGAATCCGGCTCCCGGCTGGTACCGCTGGACGCGGCATTCATTCAGGAGTGGCTGCTGCACGGCGCTCAGGCCAAATCAGGCTTGCTGATTACGCGCGATGGAGTGCACATGACACCAGACGGCAATGAACTTATCGCTGCAACCATGCTGGACGCATGGAAGATGTGAATAATACAAATATAAAACTAAAAACTGAAAGGTAGAAATATGTCGAAAATTCGTGTTGCTGTGGTTGGGTGCGGAGCTTTGGC
>CAYMSF010000111.1:0-10272 GCA_964392985.1 uncultured Victivallaceae bacterium
GACATGGCGATGAATTATCAGGATACCCTGGCTTTTTCGATTATGTATATTGAGGAGGACAGCCTGGAGCGGATCCATGAGCTGCTGGAGGTGGAATTCAACGAATACTTTGTCGATCTCAAGCAATACTCGCAAAAATCCTACCAGGAACTGTATCGCGCCGGAACCGAGATTACGCTAACCCCGGGACAGATCCTTTGGCAGGTGGGTGACCCCGGCGATTATCTTCTGCTGATTTTAAAGGGGGAACTGGAGGTTTTCCTGCCGGGCGACCAAGGCGAAATCCTTTTGGAAACCTATGGTCCGGGCGCAGCAGTTGGCGAACTTTCCGCGATTGACGGCCTGCCGCGTTCGGCGGCTGTGCGGGTAAAAACGCGTGGCAAAGCGATGAAAATCGCGGGAAGCGTTTTCCGCGATCTGATCCAGCGCACGCCGGATATTCTCGAAGATCTGTTCTGGCAGCAGGTCAACCGGGTCAGAAAGCTCGATCATCAGTTGAGTGAAAAACACCATGGTGGTAATCCATCACACCCTGAAAAGAACGGAAAACAGTAACCGGTGCTCACTGTATCCGTGTCAGCAAATCCTTTGCCGGGCGTTATCAAAGATCAATCGGTCATCTATCAATGTGACCGAATTGGTATTAAAACCTTTTGCCATAATAAAATATAAATTTG
The DNA here is from genome assembly GCA_964392985.1 of uncultured Victivallaceae bacterium. Taxonomy (GTDB): domain Bacteria; phylum Verrucomicrobiota; class Lentisphaeria; order Victivallales; family Victivallaceae; genus CAYMSF01. Next base: position 678 of record CAYMSF010000111.1, read on the forward strand.
TTCAATAAAATTTAAACACCTATTTTATAAATACTTTTAAACACATATTTTATAATTAAAACTTATACATGGCACCGGTTACTATGAAAACTCAAAAAATTGCACGGGCGTTCCAGATAAAATCAATCGTATTATCCCTGCTTATTGCGGTTGTTGGCTGTTCCGGCACGAAAATTATTACAGCAAAACCGGGGCAGGAGGCATTATTCAATGTCGGCTACAAGGTGCTTGACATCAAATATCAGAAAGACGGACAGGAACAGACGCTCACTCTGGCAGTCTGGTATCCCATTGAAGAACAGCCGGCTGCTTACAATTATGGAGGCATAATAAACGGCAACGTTGCGCTTGATGCAAAGCTATGCGTTAAGGACGCTCCTTATCCACTTCTGGTTTTTTCACACGGATATGGCGGCAGCGGGCCGAGTTCTGTCTTTTTCACGGAAGCACTTGCCGCCCGTGGCTGGATTGTCGCCTGTCCAGACCACCATGACAAATATTCGGCCATACGCATCAAGACCGGTAAGGAAAAAAAATTCGACCGGCATGCTTTTCTGGAGAGCAGCAGGGAAATAGCGAATTCCAGCCCCGATGACAGATATAAATACCTGTATCGCATCAATGAAATAAGCGCCGCAATTGACGGAATTGTAAATTCCGGGGCCTTCGGCAAATTCATCGATACGAACCGCATCGCCGTCGGCGGGCATTCTTTGGGAGGATTCACCGCCCTGGGAATCTGCGGGACCATCAGGGAACGCCATGACCCGCGCATTAAGGCCTTATTGTTGTTCTCGACAGGGGCCGGTGCGTATCTGTTCCGGGACGATGAGCTTGCCTCCGTCAATGTCCCTTCCATGCTTTTTATGGGGGAAAATGAGAAAAACCAGAAACGCGGTTCCCAGACAATGTCAAAACTTTCAGACCGGATTTACCATAACCTGCCATCGCCTAAATATTTTCTTGAAGTCAGCGGCGCAAATCATTTTTCATTCAACAACCGTCTTTCGGACAATTTCAGTATAATCCCCCTTGGCGGCAACGAGAAACAGTTTGAAGTCATAAGAAGTTATTCGATTGCTTTTCTAGAAAAATATGTTTCGGGAAAGCAGGAGGCAAATAAAATATTGAAACACTCAGACCCGATGCTTTCGCGTTATATAATCAAGCTGCCCGAAGAGAAAATCAATACCGGTGTCGCCGGGTTCACCGCTCATCAAACCAAGTAAAAATGTTCTTGTGAATATCGGGGTGATATCGGGGTCAAACTTTTGCTTTTGTGTTTTTGATGTTTTTACTGGAAAAAGCAAAACAGATATTTGAATCGTCATCACAGAAAATTGATGATTTATAGCACGAAAACACGAAAGCTAAAGTTTGACCCCATTGATTTGCAATTGACTTTTTGACTTTGCAAAATAACCCAAGTCTTACTCTGCCAGTGGCGCGATTTCTTTTTGCAAGCGGATTACTTTTTCGGCTTGTTCAATTACCCGGGCGATTAATTCCGGCGGGGAGATGACCTGCACTGCGCCGTTTTCATTCAATACCAGATTGATGATTTTGAAATCAACCACATCCTTGAGCGTTACCAGCAAACTGCCGTCGGCATTTTTTTCAATAGCTTTTTCCGGATAGTATTCCTGGGCGAAACGGATGGCATTGCCGGAAAATCGCAGTTTAACTTCCGGAATGGTTGGGAAGTCGAATACTTTACCCGTATTGACGGTTCTAATCAACTCCATATCCGGTTCAAAGGTTCCGGGGTGAGTGGCGACAGCTTCGATGCGGTGCACTGCCAGCGTCAGGATGAAACGTGTTTTGTTTTCTCTGCCATTGGTTTTCAGGCAGATTACTTTGAGATACCACAAACCGTCATGAAATACCAGCACATGAGGTTCAATAAACATTTTAGAAACAGTACCATTGCCGGCATTCCGGTAACTTATCTCCAGCGCGTGATGGCTTTGCCAGGCACTGAATACCACTTTGAAAATTTCAGATTTGACCGGGACTCTTGAACCGGTGGCAACGAGTGAAAGCAGACATGCTGTTTCATCCAACCCTTTGGCATTGGCGAAGATTAGACTGCCGGCGCTTCTCATTATTTCACCGGACACCGGTTGCGGCATTAATTTTTCCGCCAGTCTTGCCCCGATAATTACCGCACGCATCTCTTCGTCAGAGAGCATTGGCGCATAACATGACCAATCAGGATTGGTAAGGTAATATCCTTTTTCATTGCTATTGTACCTGATTGGTGCGTCGTATTCATCCTTGAGATATTGAATATCGCGCTGCACGGTTTTCTGACTGATATTATACGCATGGGCGATATCAAGGTCTTTCATATACTCAATCAGCCGTTTGCAGTTCGGATAGCGTCCATTCTTCATCATGATTACCAGACTCATGATTCTGAGCATTTGCTGTTTGTTGTTCGGCATGGAATTTACCTCTTTTTTGCAATTATTTTTTTATAATATACTATGGCGGACATAAGATGTCCAGCACGAGGGTGTATTTTCAGTAATATAGCACAAATTACAATTCAGGAGGTTCTATGAATTTTGAAGAAACAGTCGCAGCGATTACGGGTAATGATCTGGTAAAACTGGAACAGTTGTTGAGTTCGGGAGTAAATCCTGATTTGAACGACAACAACGGGGTGAGTCTGTTGTTTCATGCCGTTAACTTCGGTAGCGTTGACGCGGTAAAATTGCTGCTTGACCACGGTGCGGAAATCAATCAGACCAACAGTCGGGGTAGAACACCGTGGTTGCTGGCGGTGGAATCCGGCGATTTTAATAAAATCGCACTGCTGCGCGGTCGCGGCGCCGATACCGGGGCGCAAAATGATCTCGGTCAGACCGGACTCCATTATGCCGCCATGCGTGGCGATGAGGCGTTGTTCAATGAACTGTTGGAACATGCCGGCGAAGAGGTTCTCTATGTCGACCATTGGGGTAATACTATATTGCATCTGGCGGCGTCATGGAACAATCCCGCTTTGGTAAAAACCATTCTGACTAAAACAACCATTTCAATTGATGCCCAAAACCGCGACGGTGAAACTGCGCTGCTGCAAGCGGTCAGGGCCAGGCAAACCGCAATCGCCGAAACATTGATTAACGCCGGGTGCAATATCAATCTTGCTTCCGGATGTCGCAACTATCCGTTGCTGGCGCTGGTTCGCGCGTTCAAAGATGATTACCGTAAATTGTCATTGCTTTGTACCAAAATCGGTAAAGATCAAAAAAGCGGCATCGAATTTCTGATTGCCGGATTAAATGACAACGGCGGTTGTGCTGAAGAACCGGACGATGCGAATTGTGTTCCCCCATTGCTCCGTTCCGATAAATTTTATAAAGCCGGTAAAGGGTGCCGTTCGACTATTGCCGTTACCCGATTCAGTGAACAGGAAATTCCCGGCTTGAGACTGTGCCGGATTCTGCTCGACAAGGGCAGCACGGTCAATGATGCCGATGCAGATGGCGACTCGCCGCTGCTGCTCAGCGCTAGTACCGGACATGAACCGTTTGTCCAATATCTGATTGCAAACGGCGCAAATATTAATGCCCGGAACAAGAAGGGTGAAACACCGTTGCTCGCCGCAATTCGTGCGGATTATTATCCCATAGCAAAATTACTGCTGGATATTGGCGCCGACTGGAAAATCGCGGATAAAAATAACGAAACCCCGAAAGAGATTGCAACGAAACAGCAGTCGCTATTTCTTTTTGAATCTAAACATCAAGGTGGAGAAGATTCAAGTGTGCTAGATGCTATCCGGAATATTCTTGCCAAGTCTAAAGGAGTTGGAACTATGTCTTATAAAGAAATGCAAAAGAGTATTCGCCATTGATTCATCATAAAAATTCAACAGGAAAGGATAAAGTTATGGAAGAAAATAATATCACGCTGGTTTTAAATCCTTATACCTTGTTGCGTGTCGATCCTCCAAATGTATTGATTCAAGATAAATACGGAACTATTGCCAAGGTTAATGAATCGTTGTTGACTGATAACCATATTCCAGTAGAGAATGGCATTATCCGTATAAACATCAATTTATATAAGGCATGGTTTGGCGATTCTTATAAAAAAGAAGAACCATCAGAGCAAATATCATTTAAAAAGTTTGTAGATAATCTGGATTTAATTCTGGACAGTAAAAATATAATTTTGGATAAGCCAAAAATATTTATGGCAAAATTACCTTTTTCGTATTTTGCCAGTACTTGGAGCGGTAGTTCTTACCTGACTCTGGGTGTACTTATTAAGGCGTGGGAAAGCGACAAGTTAGATTACCAGTGTCCATACTGCAATAATATGCTGAAACTGTTGAATGTCGGAGGATTTCCTGGCAGCGGGACGCATACCGCGATGGGATATTGTTTCAGTTGTAAACGGCTAAACCGGTTGAAGACAGAACACTTTTCAGAATATTACAATAAATTCAGGGATGCAAAAAAACAATATGAAAGTCCCGGCAAGGTTGTAGAGGTATTTACCTTTGAAGAAGCATTGGCAGTTTTAAAATATCTCAAGGATTGTTGATTTTAAATTTTATCATAAAATACACAACCCATTGAAGATCAATGAATTTCATGTTTTTGGTTTTTTGCACCCTATATATAGAGACATTTTTTAACAAACGGAGGTGTTGATGGAAATTGAATTATTATCGCGCGATGAAGTGAAAACAATGATTGAAAATGGCGACGACCGTATCAAAACCTGTCACTGGATATCAATTTCCGACGACTATGATGAAAGTCCGTTGCCGGATAGCCGGAATATTTTAAAAGTTTATTTTGATGATGCGGTAACTCAAGACCATCCCGAAATGGATTTGTTTGATAATAATGATGCGAAACGGATTATCTCTTTTGTGCAGCACCTTCCGTCAAAACCACTCTATGTTCATTGTTACGCCGGAGTATCCCGCAGCGGTGCCGTCGGTAAAGTGTTGAATGTCTATCTGAATTTGATGCTTCACCCCAACCCGGCGGACTTTAAGCGGTTTATCAAGAACTATGATAACGCCATCCAACCGAACCGGCGCGTCGAACAACTGCTTTGGCTCGAAATATGTGATAAAATATCGAACAAATTTTAACAACCCAAAGGAGGATTGCTATGGGAATTCAAGTTGGAACACGGGAAATGCTCGACAAGGCATTCGGGAATGCCACGCCGCCAATCTCAGCACAGGAATGTCCGGAATGGCTGGGGAAACTTACCGCGGAACAGATTAACTCGGGAACGTTTCCCCGCGAACACGTCCTGACTGATTCGTTCTTCTATCCGGCGTGCGGGGAAGACGGCGGCGTAATATTATTTTTCGGCAGGTTCTGCCAGAGTTTCATTTATGTAGATTACCTGGCGGAAAAAGAAAAAGTAGCGAGCGATCTGGGCAGCAAATTTAATCCCGGCGGTTACGATTTGCTCGGCATGCGGGAACTGACGCCACTTGAACTCGCGCCCAAAGGCATCCCGAAGAGTAAGGCCTGTGCCGTAATCAACCCTGCTGAATATACCCGATTTCTAAAATCAAACCGACCAGCGCCGCTTTTCGCCTTCTGGGCCGTCTATGAACGCCAGACCGGTTTGACTTTGGATCATGGACCGCAACGTTTCAGCCTCGTCTATGTGGGCGGTGAAGGCGTTGCCACCTATGCCGCATTGTATAACGGTAACCGGTTGCATCCCCGCTGGCTGGGAATGATTCAATGCGACGGTTTTGCCTGTAATTGGACGGAATTTAAAAATCCTGCCGCGCCACTGCATGAACTGGTTTTTGAAAACAACTCCGGTCAGCCGCAGTTTATCGTTGAAGGCTCTGGCGGCGGTGAACCCGTTTCCCCGTGGCCGGAATATCCCGAACGGCTGACAACAATTCATCGCTATTGCACCAGTCATAACGGCGAGGTCAATGTTTTTCAGCGAACATAAATCAGGTATTGAATAGTAAAAGATTACGGTGGCAATAAACTTGCCGCCAATATAAAAAAAGGATTGATTATGAAAGAGGGTTACTGGGGAAATTATGCAACCGGTGAAATATTTTTGATTGATGAACACGAAATGTGGGTACGGCGTGAGAATAACGCCGATAAACTCGGCATTCCGAACTCAATACAAAAGAAATTTAAAAAGTTTGTGATGCAAGATGACCGTAACAACCTGTTGCCGTTTATCTATGCCAATGCACCGGTAATGCGTTTTCGCGGTCATGGTGCATATGTGACGATGGAGTTTCATTGTGCCGATTGGACCAAACCTCTGGAACTGGTGCGAAAATGGTGCAGGGCAAATGCCGGTCCTCTGCTGGGACTCAACATTGTCAACTTCGCCACTCGGGAGAAAATTGAAACAACCTGGGAAATATTTGAACGCAATCCGCCGGCACCGGTAAAATTTGACGCCGATTAATCGGCATAATCCTAACAAAAGAGAAATATGAACTGTCTCAAATCTGCCTTCATCATTACAATTATTGCTGCCTCTTTCATGCTCGGCGCCGGCGAACCATTCCCATTGCGAATATTGAAAGGAGCGTTTGAACTCGAAGGTCATCGAATCGAAGTCACTTTTTACTGTGATGAACCCAATTACACTGGAGAAGAGATCGCCAAATATGCCTTTACCCGTCCCGATGGAACATTGTTTCTCCGGAAACAGGGTTGTTACATCCGCAAGGTTATCATCAATGAGCCAAAGTCGGGAAAAATCATCCAGCAGCAAACGTTTCCGCAGTCAAAGGAATTTGACCTTCTGCATCCGGTTGATGATGAGCTTACCTCAATGGATTTGAACTTTGACGGCTACCCGGATATCATGCTATCCCATTCCTGCGGCGCACGAAACTCGTCCCGGCATGTCTACCTCTATAATCCACAAACCAAACATTATGACTTTGACAATCTCAAAGGCAACTTTGAACTTGAAGGCGCAATGATTATGACTGAACCAGAATCCAAAAAAATCATTGCCCTGTGGAGTATCGGCGGTAAGGAATATGTCGTTACCCTCTATCAATGGCAGAGTGGACAACTGATAAAATTTCCCGATACAGTAAAATATCACATCGGAAATTAATGCGCGGGTTTTCACGTTTCAATCATTACAGAATATTGTAATATTTTAAATTACGGAATATAGTGTATTTCAGAATGGAACTTTTTTAACATTTACCACTAAATTTCAGGAATAAACATATAATATTTAATAACTAACATTGTGTCTAAATTGTTTATGTTGGATAAAGAAATACAAACTGCAATACTTGACTATCTTAACTCTAGAAAAAAGATATTGGATATCGGGAATAAATATCCAGATTTAATAGGCGGGAATGATAATATCATCGGAAGAATAGGAGAATATATTGACATTCGATTTTAGAGAGTATTAAACAATCGCCTAAAAGAGTTGATAGTAAATCCAATAAAGGATGGAGCAAAGAGCCAATAGTTAAACTATCGATGCTTGGCAACAAAGGGTTAATTGGTAAATATGGGATGGTACAAAGCAATTTCAAAATTTTGCATAGGATAATATTGTATGGTCACAAAAGCGTATATAGGAATTGATTTAGCTATAGCAAAAAATAAACTTCTTCCAATATGTGTTTGTAAAATAGATAGAAATCGACTGTTGCCTCTAAGACTACCGAGACGTGAGGGATATCCTCGAGGCAAAGGTAATAGATTTGCTATCGATCCCAATAAGGTAGATATGTTTGTGCAAGAAGTTATTGATTATCTCAAACGCATAGAGATGGAATTAAAAATTAGGATTGTTAGAATTGCAATTGACGCACCAAGTGCATTTAGGAGGTCAGACATCTCGCGGCGAGAAGCAGAGAAAGCCATGGACAAACTCAAGATTAGTTGTTTTTCAACACCAAGTGAATGTGATTTTAAAACGATTATTAAGAAAGTAATAAAACATTTTGAAGAAGAGGGTGAGGAAAGTAATATTCCCCATGCTAATCAACTTTGGATGCTTGCAGGTTTTGCATTGTTCAAGAAACTCCGAGAAAACAATTATGAATGCATAGAGGTTTTTCCGCAAGCAATAGTAAAATTTTTGGGATGTTCCCAAAAACACAAATCTACTCAAAAAGGTCTCGAGAAGCAGTTAATGGCGGCATGTAAATCAACTGGTTGGGACAATAATAGTGACAATTTTAAGACAACTTTAAAATCATGTGTTTTTGGTTCGATGCATGATAAACTTGATGCATATCTTTCAGCTTGGATTGCTAGTTTGCCAAAGAAATGTCGGACTTGCCATGGTAATATAAACAAAGACGATGTTATATGGACGCAAAACCCCTCATAAAATCATGGCAACGAAAACTGTAATATTCCAATTGTTATCGTTGATAACAATATTTTAAGATTGACTGTTTGTTTTCCGGCGCTGGTCTGAAATTCATTATAATTATGAAAGACAGTGTATATTTGACGTTGGGGGATTATTGAGTAAATATTAATTTTAATAATTAACGTGTATTGTTTATAGTAAAAGGAAAGAAAATAACAATGAGAGCTGAATATTTTGGAGATTCGTATGATGTTGTAAAAAAGTTTTTAATCGAACGTCTTATTTTCGCAGGTTTTTTTGTTGGAATCAATCCAATGAATAATGGAAGTGATGAATATCTTCCCAAATACTACAATTTCCTCGGGGCGAACGACGACATAGATAATAAAACGGCAATTTTTATTGATCCGGATACAGGAATTGGTCGCAGAGATACCCAAACACATGTTTCGTATGACAGAATTAGCCATTTATGTGACAAATATAAATGTGTTATGATTTTCGATCAGGGTTTTTCTAGAAACATAAACCAACCAGTTGCCATTAGAAACAAAATTAATAATTTTCAAGCTCAAGGAATCCAATCAATGTATTATATGTCTCATGCGTGTTTCTGTTTTTGTTGCAAAAATAATAACGATCTACTGAATGTTAGAAACTCAATTATTCAATCTGGATTGCCTGAATCCAGATTAATAATATAAGTTTATCGATAGCCGTTTAATAAAATTGTTTTTTTGATACTTGCATGCTACACAAACCGCTGCAGTTAGCTAGTCAATAATCTTCGCCCATCACAAATGTTGCCAGGCTTGATGAAGCATGACCATGGCGAGGGTGTCGAGTTCGCAGTAACGTTTCAAGGCTTTTTCGAGTCGCTGGCGTTCGGTATCGGTCATATCTTCAAACTGCAGTTTGCCATAGACGGTGAGGGCAGCGCCGCCGTTATTCAACTCTTCCAGTTCGCAGATGAGGGACTCTTCTTCACCAACGGTAACTTCGGGGAGCAGTCGGGGTAACTGTTTATATGGACTTAAGACTTCGCCGTCCGGATTAGTTTTCAGCCAGATATGATCGGGCGGGAAGTTCAAACTGCTTACCTTGATTGCCTTGATGGGTTGACGGTAAGTCGCCTTGAGGAATTCTGAACGGTTTAATATTGCCGGGAGAACAGCTTTAATCGAGTTTGAACCATGGGTTAACGGGTCGTAATAGTAGCGTTTAACCATTTCCCACTGGTCAATCATATTGCGTTCGC
>CAYMSF010000112.1:0-408 GCA_964392985.1 uncultured Victivallaceae bacterium
GTGCATGCTGATATTACTCTCTCCGGTGTTTATAATCACCGCGATTGCAATAAAAATAAACTCATCAGGGCCGGTGATTTTCAAACAGATACGCGTCGGTAAGAACGGTCGGCATTTTGACTTTTTCAAGTTCAGGTCAATGAAGGTAGGAGTATGGTTGTCGGATGAGCAGCGCAAGCAGATGAATGAATCCAAAGACGGGGTGATTTTCAAGATGAAGGATGACCCGCGTGTAACCGGGGTAGGGCGCTTCATCAGGAAATTCAGTATTGACGAACTGCCGCAGCTTTTTAATGTTCTATTGGGGCAAATGAGTCTTATCGGACCAAGACCATTAATGGAGAGTATGACTAAACCATACCCTGAAATAAGCAAAATGAGAACCTTAATTAAACCAGGTATAACAGG
>CAYMSF010000112.1:418-9899 GCA_964392985.1 uncultured Victivallaceae bacterium
ACGGAGATATGAGTCTGGTCGGGCCGCGTCCGCCGCTGCCGAAAGAAGTCGCACTATACACGCTGGAAGAACGGAAGCGGCTTCATGTCACTCCCGGGATCACTTGCATATGGCAGGTGTCCGGGCGCAGTGATATTCCGTTCAAACAGCAGGTGGAATTGGATAAAGAATACATCAAAAGCAGAAGCTTCTGGAAAGATATTGGTATTCTGCTCAAGACGATTCCGGCGGTATTTACAGGGAAAGGCGCTTACTAAGTAAACGGGGTTTATTATGAAATGCCTGATTAATTGCAGAAAAATTCAGACGGGCTGGACAAGGAAGTACTTTTATGACATTCCGTCATACATGGTCCGAGTGGCGAACAAGCCGATTCTTGAATATTATATCGAGTTCTGCTCGATTATCGGTGCGAGTGATGTCCGTATTGTAATGGAAGATGCGGAACCGGCCATAGAAAAGTATTTTCAGGACGGCGCCCAGTGGAACTTGAAGATTACATACGGCAGTTCACGGGAGAATGAACAGCTGCCAAGCATTATTGAGCGTAACCGGATGCTCTTTTCAGGGGATGATCTGCTGGTCATCAGCGGTTTTATTTTTATCGATTACGATAAAAACCGGAAAGAATATGATTTATTTCAGGGAAATGATGATTTTGAGCTGGTCGATAAAGACCGCAACGGATTGATTTATTTGAGAAGCTGCTCTGTTCATACTCAGGGTAAGACGGTTTCATTGCAACAATATACTGGTGCGATGCCGGGCTTTACCCTGATTAATTCGATTGGCACACTTTTCGAAACTAACATGAAAATGGTCAACGGCGATTCCGATAAATATATTATGTCCAGTTACAATAATGAAGAAGGCGTATTTATCGGTCAGAATGTTGAAATCATGAAGGAATGCGAAATCAGCAAACCGGTGATTATCGGTAATAATATCCAGTTGAAGAACCTGTCGCGGATCGGGCCATGTGCAATAATTGGCGACAATACACTGATTGATGCAAATACCGCAGTTAATCATTCCGTGGTTTATGGCGATTCCTACATCGGGTCATCTCTGGAAATCAGCAACAAGATAATCTACAAACGCCGGGTTATAGATCCGTTCACCAGCGAAGTCCTGGACATCGTTGATAATTTCCTTATTTCTGAGATAGATTCAAAGATTTTCCGGCGGTATTTTATTGCGTTCATTCACCGCGTCACGGCTTTAGTCCTGATGCTGATGCAGCTGCCGCTGTTTATTCTTCTGAGGCCGTTTGTTTCAATCCAGCACATCGAAAATAGTTACTGGGCGGACAAGACCGGCAGCAATAAAATTGATTTTGGCGACTATAATAAATGCTCCAAAGGAATATTTAATAAACTGTTCTTTAAGTTTTCGCTGGACAAGTTTCACCTTATCTATCTGGCGTTCACAGGAAAAATTTTTCTTGCCGGCAACAAACCGCTTGCGGCGACAGATGAAAATGTCACCATGATTAATGAACTGCCTTCGTATCACCCGGCCGCGTTTAATTATACTGAAACTTTAGGCCATGAAAATGACGAATTCCAGTCCAGAATTGATGAACTTTATTACTCATTTCACCGCAGCCTTCATTTCGATTTAAGTATAATCGCCAAGACTTTAATTCAAAGGATTTTCCGGTATATAAATGAATAATCAGCAGGCAGCACCTAAAATTATTCTTGTCGGCGGCGGATCATGTTCCGGGAAGTCAACCCTGGCCAGGAATATCTTCAGAGAACTTTCTCCGAATACTTTTGTTGAAAGAATATCAATCGATGATTACTACAAAGACCTTTCCGGCAGAGATCCGGTATTGCTGAATGATTATAATTTCGACTCGCCGGATGCTGTTGATTCGCCGCTGCTTTTTGCGCATTTGAAAGCTCTTTTATCCGGGAAGCATGTGAAGCGCCAGCATTATGATTTCAAAACGCATTCAATAAATTATCCCGGAACAGATGTCAATCCTGCGACTTTCATAATTGTTGAGGGTATTTTTGCTTTGTATTATAAAGAGCTGCGCCAGATGGCCGCCGCCAGTATTTTTTTGGAATCGCCCGCGGATATCCGCCTGATCAAACGTATTAAGCGGGACCGGGTCGAGCGGGGGCTGGATGTGGATTTTATCATCCGGCAATATTGCGAGACTGTCCGGCCGATGCATGAGTTATACGTCGCCAGCAGCGTCAAATATGCCGATTTGATTGTTGACAGCGGCAAATTTGATGAAATTACCAACCTGAAAAAAGCAATGCACTTTCTGTCTGGAAAATTTGATTTATGAGTAAATATACTGTCTACGGCGATGATGCATTTGACCGGAAGATTGATTCTCTGCTGGGAATTGTCTCGGCAAGAGTTATCGATGCTGTCGGCCGGGATGATTTGACCGCGCTGGTGCTGGGCGGTGGATACGGGCGCGGGGAGGGGGGCGTATTGCTGAACAGCCATGGTGAAATGTCACTTTACAATGATTTTGATATTTTTGTCATCACCAGCGATATCAGCAGATTGAAGCGGCGGCATATCAACCGGGTTTTGCGTAATCTCTCGCCTGAATTGTCCATAACTGCCGGAATTGATGTAGATTTCAGTCCGGCAAAGAATGTCTCTGAGCTCGACTCGTGTGAATTTACAATGATGTGGCAGGAGCTTAAGCATGGCCATGTTGTTATCTATGGACAGGAAAATATTCTCGACCGCCTGCCTGCTTTTGACTTGAACAATATGCCGCACGAAGAACTTGCAAGGCTTATGTTGAACCGGGGGACGGGTCTGCTGCTGGCCAGGCAGCGCTTGCGCAAAAGCCAATTGGAAGGCGAGGATGTTGATTTTATAGTCAGGAATATCTGGAAAGCCGTGATGGCGTGCGGAGATTCATATCTGGCTCTGCACCACACCTATTCGCACTCATATCAGCGAAGATCCGAATTGTTCGATGCTTACAAGGATGCTCCTGAAATATCCGCGTTCTACCAGTGGTATAAATCCTCCATTGAATTTAAGTTGAAGCCGGTTATGCCGGAAAAAGACAAATTGCAGGAAATGTTGAATCAAGCCGCAGAATTCTTTGCAAAATTTTATCTTTATGTTTTTAATATTTGTCTTGGTACGCAGATGCTGAATTTCGCACAAATTCAAAAAGCTTTTTACGAGCATCCGCCTTTCGCTAAAAACGAGAATCTGCCGCAGATGCTTAAGAATTTAATTATCAATATTCTGGAAGTTGGTCCGGCTAATTTTAATCTGCATTTGTTCCTCAGATATCCCAGAACTCGACTTTTTATTGTTTTGCCCGCAATATTATTTGATAATGAAGCAAACCGAGACTATATTTTGCTATTGCCGGGAATTTCAATCTCCAGCTCAGGAGATAAGATTCTAAAAAGTTATCTCAAGTTATGGAATAGATTTAATTAGCCAACACATCTGAGGGTCTATGGAAATACGTGAAGACAACGAAGCGGTTCTAGGAGGAGTTGACGCCAGCCTTTTCAAGTATGACTTGCAAATATTAGCACTTGCTGTATGGAAACGGTTTTACATTCTTTTGCTTGTACCTCTGCTTACAGGATTGCTCACATTCGGCTATGTCGCTGTTTTTCAGCAGAAAACCTGGACTGCCAGATGTCTGATGTTCAGACACACCAATATTGAGCGCCTGCAAAGTGATATGCCGAATCTTTACAAACCGGTTGAGACCAAGGTGATTACTGAAATGATCCGTATCCGCAAGAATATGCGGGAAGTTATAACACGGTTGAAACTGAAAATGTCTCTTACCAGCCTCTATGCTTCGACAGCTGTTGAAACCCAGGAAGACAATGAAAATATCATAAGTGTTGTTGCCAGCTCCGAAACTCCGCGCGAAGCTGCGGCTATTGCCAATATGCTGGCGGATGTTTTCATCGAAGATTATGTTGAAAATCAGAATACTTCTGTGCATAAGATCTATAAATATTATACTGAAAGTAAGATCAATCTGTCTCAGAAGATCAAAGCTCTTGAAGCCCAGCAGGAGGAATACCTGAAACGGTTCAATGTCATTTCTATCTCAACTGAAACCGAAGGCAAATTCAAGTTGATGAATGAACTTGAACTGAATCTGGTCAAGTCCAAAATGCAGGAGTCTGCTTTGCGTACCAGTATCGCTAATCTTGAAAATAATATTAAAGATATGAAGGAGGATGTTCAGCTTAACTACACTGTAACATCAACCGACACTTCAGAGATGGAGGTAATGCAGGGTGTTCTTTATAAACTGCGCCAGCGCTATACTGACGATAACCCGAAAGTTCAGAAGCAAATGGCTGAAATCGAGTATCTTAAGGATAAGCTTGGTAAAGTGAAAGATGAAAAACGGTCTCCAAGCACAGTCACTTACGGAGGTAATATTGTTCGTCAGGCCATTCAGGAGCAGCAGTTTAAAGCCCAGGCCGAGTTAAAAGGCGTGACCCAGAATATCGGTCAGCTGGAAGGGACAATCACCAAGCTGAAAGGTGAATTAAATCAGCTTGCCAGGATGGAAAGCGACTTTTTAGAGATTAAGCGGCAGCTAGACTTAAACCGGGATTTGCTGAAAAAAATCGACGGTACTGTTTCGATGATGAAATTCGCGCTCAACACCAATGTCAGTGATATCACAATTCTGGAACGAGCGGAACCGCCGTCTTCGCCGTCAGTTAAGAAACGGAGATTCATCGTTTTTGCCGGAACGCTCGCAGGTTTCCTGCTGGCGCTTGGTGGATTGTTGATAATGGAACTGATGGACTTTTCAGTAAAATCCAGGTTCGATATTGAAAATGTGCTGAAAATAAAGATGCTTGGCAGCCTGCCGATGATTAATCAGGTTACGCTGCAGTCTTTTTATTCCGCCATTCAGGTTGTCTATAAAAGAATCGCGGAATATGGCGATAAACCTTCGGGTGTTACATTGGTCACATTTGGCGATGTGGAAGCCAAGTCAGGCAAGACATTTTTTATTAAGAAATGTATTGACTTATTCGGCCCCCAGGAGAAGAAGATACTTTATATTTCCACGGTTGATGAACTGTCACGGAATATGACTAAATTTGCAGTTAACGACTATATTTATAAAGATGAAGTGATTAATCCCAATATGCCGCTGGAAAATGCTCATCGACTGTATTTTGTGATGGACGATTATACTTTCATCGCACCCGCCGACAAAGCAATGATTGATAAATTTGTCGCCAAGTTGAATGGACATTATGATTACATTTTCTGGGAGCTTTTTGAGTTTAACAAGAATGAGCAGTTGTTTGCGACCATTTGCCAGGCGGCGGATCTTTCTGTGCTTGTGACCATGTTCAAGCGTTCAAATAAATTCAAACTGCTCAAGTGCGTTAACTTCCTCAAGGAGCATGATTGCAAAAAGCTGGGCGGAATTCTGAATAACGTTGAAAAAAGTTATTTTGTACGGAGTATGTAATATTTAACCATTACAGGAAAATATTAATATGTTTAAACAGGAAAAGTGGTTTACAATGTCAATAATATCTGCGATAGTCAAACTTCCCGGCGCGTTTTGCGCATTAATTATAATGAGCTTTATGGGCGGATGTGCAACCGATGTTAAAATCCCGCTGGCCCCTACTCAGGAACAGCATTATGAAGAGATTAAAGTTATCAGACAGGACCCTCTGGCAATCCAGAAAGAACTTGAAGACCTTCAGAATATTAAGCCTCAGGCCTATCACGTTGCGGCAGGGGACAGATTTGACTTCAAAGTATATGACAATGACGACCTTAATTCCCAGGGGTTGATTGTAACTCCCGACGGGTATGTTTCGCTTAGTCTTATCGGACCGATAAAGATCGGCGGAATGACCGTGCCGGAAGCCACCAAATTTATTGAAACTAAGTTTTCGGAATTTATCCGCTTCCCGAAAGTTTCTCTTGTTCCGACAAGAATACAAAGCGGAACATTTACGATTTCGGGCAAAGTGAATGTTCCCGGCAGATTCCCGCTTCGAAATGAACCGAGACTGTCTGATGCGATAGCAATGGCCAGAGGATTTGCCGATGGTTTGTTTCAAGGCGATTCCGTTGAAATGGCTGATTTGAAAAATTCTTATATTGCCCGTGAAGGCAAAGTGCTGCCGGTTGATTTTACCAAAGCGATCCGCCAGGGAAATCGTTTGAACAATATTCCGCTGCGTGACGGCGATTACATCTTTATTGCTTCCTCAATGAATGAAACGGTATATGTAATCGGCGAAGTCGGAGTTCCCGGATACCTCGGATATAAAGACAAAATGACTTTAATGCAGGCGATTGCATGGTCACGCGGAGTTCTCGACACGGCGTCATCGGATGCATGGATTATCCGCGGCGGCATGGTCCATCCCAAAGTTTACAAGGTTGATATTGATAAGGTCATGCGAGGCAGAGCGCTTGATTTTCATCTTGAGCCTAATGACGTAGTTTTCGTTCCCAAGGATGGCCTTTCGCAGTATAACGTAATCGTGAAAAAGATATTGCCCACGCTGGAAGCGATTAACTTGATTGCCGGCCCGGCGACCAACGTAATCCAATAAGTTCATTCTCAAGAATATTTACTCAGGATGAAGAATGGATCTTTCGGAATATAAGTATTTGATTTTTTTCTTGACCTTGCTCATCTTGGTTCCGTTTGGTGTTTTGCTGGCTTCAACATCGAAGTTTTTTGAAAAAGTAATTCTTTTTTTGATGATCTTTTTCACCTGCCGCCTTACAGAGAGTATTCACTTTGTATCCCGTGAGTTTTATCGTGGAACATCACGCGGATTTGAAATATGTCTGGTTGACCTGGTTGCACTGGTGCTGTTTATAGTTATCATTATACGCCGTGGCAAAGATTTCAAGATCAAACTGCTCCCGCCTGGTTCAATTATTTATTTTATTTACTTTGCATTCAGTCTGGCTTCGATTACTAATTCATATGAGCCGCTCTATTCCTATTTTGAAATCTTGAAAATGATCCGGATGTATTTTTACTTCTGGGTTTTATATAATTATTTTAACAGCTATGACCGTATTGCTCTGGCCATTCACTTCATTCCGCCTATTATTATTTATATTTTCATAGTGGCGCTCAATCAGAAATACCGGCTGGGTGTTTATCAGATCAACGGCCCTCTGCCGCATCAGAATTCGCTGTGTATGTATATGACAATATTAAGCACCATCATGTTTTCTCAGCTGATGAATGAAAAGAATGCTTCATTTCTCAAATCGGCCTTTATTTTCTTAATGTTCGGAATGGGTTCGCTGCTGGTGTTTTTTACCCTTTCGCGTGCCGGAATGGTTTGTTATGTAGGAGGATGTCTGGTCGTATTACTGCTGTCTTACGCTTCAGGTTTTGAGATGAAAAAATTTATTATTACCGGCATTATCGGGTTCGGCGCCATTATTGTAGTGGTCGCGATGATTAATACCGTTTTGAAGCGTTTTGAGACGGCACCTGTGCAATCCAAGATTACCAGATACAATCTGGCGATAGCGGCGGTTAATATGGCTGATGATAAATTCCTGGGTATCGGATTGAACAATTTCGGGGTGAAAGTAAATAAGCCATGGCCTTACAGCAAGCACCTGGACAAGGGGGATAAAAAATTCAAGGAAGGTCTGGTCGAAACCGTTTATCTGATGATTGCTGCCGAAACCGGCTGGTTGAACCTTGTGGTATTTGCAGTATTTATTTTATATTACTACATTATGAATTTTATTAATATTTTCCGCTTTGTCAATACAGAGTATCAGTACTTTGCAATTGGTCTGGCCGGAGGCCTGGGCTCGATTTATTTGCAGTCTTCGCTGGAATGGGTGCTGAAGCAATCACCGAATTTTTATCAGCTGATGTTCTGTTTCGCTATTATCGCGGCGATGATGGGTATTTACAAAAGGGAATACGCCGTACAGCGGCGCAAAGAGGAAAAAGAACACGACCTGCAGGCTCGGCTGGATAAGACTCTTAGCGAAGAGGAAATGCGGCAAGTTCAGGTTGCGGCAGACAATGCCAGGAGGCAGGAAAGCTGAAAATCATTTTTCCAGATGTTGAAAGATTTCCGCAATTTTTGATAGAAATCCGCTTTCCTTGAAAAATTTTTCGTATGCCTTTGCGGCGTTGGCGGTGATTCGCCTCTGTTCTTCCGGTCGCTCCAGATAGAAGCTGATTTTCTCCTCAAGGTCAGCCAGATCCCACGCCACCGGGACATAGGTTTCATTGGCAACATGAATCTGCGGATATGTATTCAGGTGTTCGACCGACGGCTTGAACAGCAGGCAGCCTTTAATCATAGCTTCGAAATCTTTCGGGCAGATTTCCCCGTAGCCGAACGGAGAAAACGAGATACGGCTGGATTCCAGCTCCTGGTAATAGCTTTTCAGGTCAACTTTATCTTTGGTCGCGACAATCTTGTAGCGCGGCGAAAGCGCTGACAGCTTTTCACAGACTGCAAGTCTGTGGAAGCGGCACCAGCCTTCATACTGGGTGAACCGGCAGGTGACGTCAATGGTCCTCTGTCCTTCCAGTATGCAGCGATAGTTCTGCCCCTTGAATACCTTTATCATGCTGCGCCACAGCATCCAGTTCCAGGAAGGCATTATCTTATGTATCTGATCTGCTCCTGGATGCGATAAAAAGAGTTCTTCATGAAACCCGTTTTCTGCATTCGCCGCCATCTGAAATCTGCCGGCAAGATAATCACCCATAATATTTCCGCCTTTAAACGGCTTGGCGTAATTATGTTGATCACGGAATACAAACGGCATCAGGAACAAATCCACATAGGGCAGAATGTCAAAATAAGGCGATATCGCATTGTCGGAAATATCGAAGAACACCAGCTTGAAACGTCTGGATCTGTCTATTGATTGAAAGAATTCCAGGACTTGCCGCCGTGATAAAATTTCACCATTGATGCGGAGCGGCATGCTGACAAAAATTACATCCCCGTTGAACTTTCTAATTCTGTTTAACTTCTCATCTAAACTGTTACTTATGAACTCTTCGAAATGAAAGTTAAATTTTGATGCCAGTTCACGCCTGTAAAAATGAAATGGAAATGATAAACCATGCGAGTTGCCTGTGGATGAGAGAATAAGCCCGTTTCTGCTATTTTTGCTATTGCAGCAAATGCGCAGATAAGCCCGCAGCTTTTCACTTGCATTCAGTAATTGAGTTTTTCGCATGGCTGGTGAGGATGACAAACAACCGGCTCCGTTATTTTGATAGTTTTTAACTATATTCAGAAGTGTACTGAGGAAAAACTTACACTATAATGAACAAATGTCAATATTTGCCCTGACCATTTCAGCAAAAAGAATATAAAACGGCAATGGTAGTAGATTTATGCTCCGGCCGCTTTCCATGCGGAAGCGGCCGGAATAAGCATTTGCGTTATTATTTACTTGCTGTGATTTATGCCGACCATGAATGGCATCCAGCCGTTTT
>CAYMSF010000113.1:0-9707 GCA_964392985.1 uncultured Victivallaceae bacterium
GGTTATCAACTATTTTATCAAATTATTTGTCAT
The DNA here is from genome assembly GCA_964392985.1 of uncultured Victivallaceae bacterium. GTDB lineage: Bacteria > Verrucomicrobiota > Lentisphaeria > Victivallales > Victivallaceae > CAYMSF01. The sequence continues at coordinate 34 of CAYMSF010000113.1, forward strand.
TTTCTTTCACGGATTCAAGTAAATATAATAGCTTCCAACATTAACGTATCGCAAATAAAGTTTTACTGAAAAAAATAATTTAAAAAGTTTTTTCAAGATTGCCAGTGGAACATTAACCACGGGCATAAACGAGTGGAAGAGATTACATTATTGAGAAATTGATATTGTCAAGAACAATACCTATTATTGATCTGGTTGAAACCTGATACAACGGCAGAAAGAAACCCATACAGCCTGTATAATCTGACTGCATGGGTATTAAATTGCTACTATTAAACTTTTACGCCAACATCATTCAGAATAGCCTGCACCTTGGACACATCAACATGTCTTGGCAAAACTCCGGTCTTTACTGCAACGGCAGCGGCGGTTCCTACTCCCTGACCGATATTAACACAAATCGGCATCACCCTGAAACTTGAATGAGCCTTGTGGGTTCCAGATATATTCCGCCCGGACAACAACAAACCATCAATCTTTTCAGGCACACAACATCTGTAAGGAATGGTATATTTCCCCTTGCTTTTAAAATGATGTTGAGCGCCAGCAGGGTCAAGTCCGGGACCTTTCACTCCATGAATGTCGAAGTTGAAGCTATTTCTGGTAGCGATCCAGTCAGAGAATATTCTTGCTTCAACTATATCTTCCGCGGTCAGAGAATACAATCCCTTGAAATGACGTGTTTCACGCACACCTACAATAGCTGCAGTTTCAAGCAGGCGGCAGTTTTCATATCCGGGAGCATATTGCCGGAGAAAGTTAATTATTTTCGGAACTTGACGGTGGCATTCCACCTCTGCTCTGGTAATATCCCTTACATTGGTGCCATCAATGCCGGTAAGATTAGTCATATTGACTACAACTTGTCCATCCACTGTGCCCTCATAGAGCAAAACGTGTCCTGCAGGATGCGGGAGTTCACGACGTCCAAGCGCCTGAATCTCTCCTGCCGGTACTTCAACTGTTGTTTCGAATGAACCCGGGAATATGGCATCTTTAAAATTAACATCATCAATCTTGAACATAAGTGTTACCGGCTGCATCAAACCATCTTCCTCGCGACCCTTAATGTAAGCCGCACCTGCTCTGCTGGCAATGTCGCCATCACCAGTACAATCAATAACTACTTTCGCCATAACTGCCTCAAGTCCGGATTTGCTGCTGGTAATCACCCCAATAATCCGATTACCATCCATAATCGCCTCGACAGCATCAGTATGCAACTGAACAGATGCTCCGGATTCCTCAATCATATCAAATAATACTAATTTAAGTATTTCGTGATTGATTTGCTGCTGCAAAGATCCAGTGTTTTCTGCATTGGGTAACTGTGTCTGACAACGTTTTAATATTTCTTCATAAATAGGACCTTCACTACTGCCAGTCCAGTGGCTCATCAACCCCGAAGTGGCAATGCCGCCTAAACAATTAAAATGCTCAATAAGTAAAGTATTTGCGCCATTTCTAGCCGCCGCAATCGCCGCACCAACTCCTGCGGGTCCGCCACCAACTACCAGAACGTCAACTTCATTTACTACCGGCAATGTTTTTTCGGGTTGAAGATAAGTTTTCATCGTTTTTCCTTGAATTTTATTTTATTACAATATTCGATCATTACATATAAAATATAGTTTGACTTTTCTGATAAAACCTTTAATTTTACAGATAAAATCTTTAAAAACCTCAGATAAATATAATATGAAACTTTCCGATTTACTGCGTATGCTTGAAAAGCAGACAGGTGCAATACTCAGTATTGAACCGTGTCATCCAGCATTTTCAAACGTTGAAGATTTAAAGTTGCAACCAGACCAATATTTGCATCATAGCCCATACTGTGTTTTCGCAAAACAAGCTGGCGGGATTCAAATATGCTCTGAAAATAAAAAGCACAGTCTTAAAATTGCTGACAATGGTCGTGCTTTTGCAGGAATATGCCCGAATGGTATTCGTGAAATAGTACAACCAATATCATTGGACAATATTATAGTGGCAGTGCTATATGCCGGCCATTTAGCTTCCAGTCGCAAACTGGCGACAATTAACGGACAACAATATTCCGGTCCACGTCCTGTTGTCTTATCCATTCAATCAGAACAGAAGTTACGTCAACAACTACGGTTTGTCGCGACATTAATTCGATGGGAAATTTTGCTATGGCAAAAACAAGGTGGACATGCTACGCATCGACATGATGAACAATATTACCTTGACCATGTTGATTTTTTTATTGCCCATCGCTACACCGAAAATATTTCACTGACCGAACTCGCCGTAAAGTTAAAAATTAATCCGAATTATCTTGGCGGAATTATCAACCGCGGGACGGGACATAATTTCAGACGGTTACTAAATTTACGCCGTGTTGATGAGGCAAAAACTTATTTGCGTTTCCATCATTCTCTGAACATCACTGAAATAGCCACAATCACTGGTTTCGCAGACAGTAATTATTTCAGTACGGTCTTCCGTCAGATTACCGGAAAATCGCCACGGCATTACCGTAATGAAAAATGACTGCAGGTTTGCTAATTGCATAAAAAACAATTCCAGGATTTAATGCAATTTAAAATTCCAGGCAGTTTCAAGCATTACAATATAATTTTCAAGAAACGCATCAGAGACGTCAGCATCGTAAGGACCAGCGCTTGGCGATAGGATAAATCTTTTGCCCTTTGTTTCGTGCAATAATTTTGTTACAGCATGACGCATTTCATCTTTTGAAAATATCCTGAAATCATCATACTGAATGTTGCCAATCAAAGTCATTCGGTCTCCGACGACTTCAAAAGCCTCAGCCATAGTACAGTTTCCAACGGGAGGCGCTTCAATAGTATGCAATGCATCAGCGCCCATCTCCAAAAAATATGGTAACAACGTTTTAACCATTGCTCCATGAAAATGTTGGATAACTTTGCCACCGTGAGCATGAATCATTGCCGTCAACTGGCAACTGTATGGCAGAATCCACTGCTGAAAAGTCTTTTCAGAAAACATTGGTGGCGCCGCCAACTCACTGCCAACCATGAAGTATACCTCAGCTAATTCTTGTTCTAAACAATAATTGTAAACAATACGTCTATTTTCCATAACTTTATCCAAAAAACCGGTAATAGCTTTATTGGTATTTTCATCAATGGAGGCTATTGCCAGCTCTTCCAAGTTAGAGAGATGATAAAGAATTCCAATTGGTTCCCCCAGGTCAAGCATCATTGCGCCAAGTTCAATGGGAAACTCGCGCCTTTCACGCAAATACTCGGGAAGTTGTAAGTCTAATTGTTTTTTTACAGCATCTGGATCATTATTTACTGGTAATGAACAAAAAAATTCTATATCCTCAATGGAGTTCAATAATTTTTTATGGCTGGTATTGTTACGACCACATCTGGACTCGCTGAATAACTGATGCCCCTGATATGTATGAATTTTCTGATGAACCTGCTCGCCATTTTCAACAAAATGTTTTTCTTCAATTTTGACTTCGTTTGACAAAATATCCGCCACCAGTCCACGGCGATTTAAAGTAATTCCATACTTCTCAACAGCGTCAATAACCGGTTTGAATCTAGATGACTTTTTCACGTCAACATAGTAACTTACCGGATGATACGGAAACAACAGCCATACCGGAATATGGTCAACCTTATCACCGCTCAAAATTGCAAAAAGCCGTTCTCTGCCATTCATAGCTGAAACTCCTTGTTGGTGGTAAAATAAAAAAATAAATATTACATATCATTAATAGACTTCAAAAGAGAAAATTCTTTTCTTGCCGCCGCTACGAACCGCATCAATGCACAACCGTACCCGCTTGGAGTCAATAGGATGTTGCAGTCGGAATAAACGTTGATAGTTGTTATTTTCATTGAATATTACAGTTGTTTTACCTGATTCATCCTCTACTTCTATATGAAACCCGGATATCAGAGTTTCCGGAGTAGCATAATGAGGCATTTGCAACGGATATTTTGCAATCATGTTATACGGGGAACGATTAAGATTACTATCAAATACAATTCTAATCCCGTTGATACGTTCAGGCTGTTTAAAAGAATATTCAACCCAATCTCCGTTTGAACATTCCCAACAATTGTCATTATCTCCAATCGGACGGTCTAAACCATTACGTAACAAATCAGGATTACCCGATGAAGACTTAAGCTCGGCAATTTTTGAGAGGTCAGAAATTTTCCGACGAAGCCCCGGTAACCAGGCATCGTCGTCCATCAAATCCTGTTGCAAATCTCCAATTTTTTGCTGATATACTCCGCGAGGAGATAAGGAATTTTTTTGAGCCATCGCCGCCGCCGTTCCTACCGCTTGCCCTAGCAGTGCGCAAGTTGCCATTACTCTGGTGGAACTCATCGCTGAATGAGTCACACTGATATTTCTTCCGGCGAAAAATAGATTGTCGATATTTTTAGAATAAAGCGAGCGATATGGAATACAGTAAGGAGACGGAGCATGATGGAATATCGTCGGCTCTCCGGGATAATTTAAACCTTGCGGATGATGGTCATCCATACTCCAACCGCCGTATCCGATTATATCATCAAATTTGCCACTGGTTGCAACATCATTCTGGGTCATAATATAATCACCGGCATAACGGCGGCTTTCTCTTTTCCCAGGAAGAAATCCAACCCACTCAAGCACCCAGTTATCCGCGTAGTGGTTACCATGATTTTTAATATGATCCCATACGCCGAAGGCTATTTTCAGTAATTCATCACGGAGTATCTCGGTGTCATGAATAGTATCGTTCTCGCCACCAATCTCCAGCCACCAGAAATTTTGCGTTCCCTCAAGTGTATGTTCCCGGTTTGGAAATGATTCATCTGATATATATTTGTTTGCCCAGGCGGGAGGAACAAATTTTTGCAAGGAATCGGTTTCCCTGACTTGGATCAGACAACTCATTCCCATAGTTCTATCGTCAGCGATATCAGGAGGAATCGATTCGTTGAATTCTGATTTAGATTCTCTACCTGTTCTGAATTCAGCCCCGGTCAACGGAGCAAGAATACTATCACCGGAACAATCAGAAAAAAGATTTGCTTCGACTATGTGCCAGGTTTCAGTAGTAAGTTGCCATCCGGTAATACTTTTAATTTTATTCCCATCCATTTCCGCATTATTACAGGAGCAATTCAATAACAAAACCAGGTTTTCTTGAAATCGCACTTTTTCGTAAAGAATACTATCCCATATAGAAAAATTCGGATAGTTGTTGCGATAGAGATTTTCCAGCCTGATCTCTTCAATGAGCCCGGTTTCAAGATTATTTTTACCATGTGCACCGCAAACCCACATCCTGATTTCGCTTGATGCATTGCCGCCAAGTACAGGACGATCATGCATGAGAATTGTTTTTAACCCTTTCCTTGCGGCACTAATTGCAGCGCACATACCGGCCAGCCCACCACCAACAACACAAAAATCAGCTTGATGTTTAATCGTTTTCATTCATTGCGTCCTTTTATTTTAGTTAAATTACTATATTAGTAATTTTTTATAAAATCAAAAAAATTATTTTGAAATATCTGTCGCACATCTGCGCAAAAGTGATATAAAATGCTGTTCCTCTCTTGCAGTTTCTATACCGGAAACAGCAATGCCGGCATAAGCAGGATTTCCAATAGGAACAGCTAGACTTATGTGGTCAAGGTACTTTACCGAAGCATAACCTTGTTTTCTTATTTTACTCAATTTTTTAATTAACTCATCGTCAGTTTTAATGCCAGTCTGTAAATTTATGTTTTCCATTGAAAGTTCCGCCAGTAGCGCCATCCCGATACTGGATTCTACCGCGGGGAAAAGAAACATTCTGCCGAATCCATCAGCAAATTCATTTTCCCCGGAATTATGAAACAGATAGCAAACTTGATCTTTCCACAATACTCCCAAAGCCACAGTCCGTCCAGACTGACTTAATTGTTTCAAAAATGGCAACGCCCGTTTTAACAATCCTGAGGCGGCCATGCTCTGTGCCGCCAGTACATGCATTCCCGGCCCTACACTATATTTTCTAGACGAATTTCTATAGGTAAAACCCAGATAAGCCAGCGTTTTTAATATTCTATTGACACGCACAATCGGCAAACCGAGCGTTTCCGCGATGATTTTGCCTGAAGCCGGTTCAGGACTCATTGCAAGTTCCTGCAGCACCGCGATGCCGTCAATCAATCCATTAATTTTTTGTGCAGGTAATTTATTCATGTTGCTACCGGGATTTTTTCTTTTCAGTTTTAAGGGTTCTCAGTACAGCGTCGGCCATCGATGTACCGATTTCCAAGTAGTCCTTGACTTTCAGAATTTTATCCCTGCTCCGCGAATAAGGGAACTCGAATGAAAGGGAGGGGATTTTGTAAAACTTACGCATAAATTTGTAAAAGCTGAGATGAGGTTCGTCCCAACGTGAGGCATAGTTGGCCACTTTCCCGAATTCGCACGCAGCAAACTTGGTCGGAAGTGATTTCTCAAACTTTTTTGACCATTTTGTTGATATTATATCAGCCGTTCCTTTGCTGTTTGGAGGCAAGAAACAGAAAACTCCTTCTTGTTCACAACCGCCCGGACTGTGAAAGTCCAGCGCTAACATCGGCCGGCTTCTGCACGCCCAGCGCTCAATATCTCGCTGAAAAACCAGATTTTCATAGCGCATCGGCGGTACTCCCCAGGCTCGGTTTATGTCTATCGGAAAATTGTCCTTGCCGTAATAGCCTTTCTCAATACCATCAATATTCGTGAGCGGCAGACACCATACCGTTAAATTTTGGGCGTTAATTTCGGAAAGTCTTTCCAAAAATCCATGTAGTGCCCATGAACCGGAGGTCTCACCGGAATGTTGTCTTGCCACGATAAATAATCCAGGCAGCTTCGCGTTTTCATCGCCGTAATTGTTACTTATCCTGACCAGATCACGACCTTCCGGACTGACTCCTATTATGTCTTTATTGAAATATCCTTTTGATTCTTTCACCAGTCCGTCAATTTCCTTGACTCCATAGGGATAACAGAAAGCGAAATCCATACTGTCAGCGATTATATCTGTTTCCCATACTGCGTCGGCGCGTCCGTCAGGTAACAGGACAGTTTTTCCATCTGGCAGTCTTTGCCAGTCACCTTTTAATGCCCGGAATACAGGATTGATTTTTTCCGCTGGCAGTCCTCCCAGTGAGTTATAAAAATATTTCAGGACAAGTTTTAATTTGTTTTGTGTTTTCAGACGATTACTAAATTTCAGGCGAAAACAAAACCATAAGGATTCGGGGGCATTCAATGCTTCAGGCGTAACGGCAACCACGATGTAATTTGAATTGTTCTCATAACCTACAAGCAGACCATTGCCATAGGGAATTTTTTTATCAAGTGTTACTTTTGTTTGCACAATTTACTTTATTATTTAATGTCAACATTTATATCTAAAAAAAGTTAATATTACTATTATAGTGATTTATCGACAAATGTCAAACAGGAAAAGAAAAGAAATTTTAAAAATGGTAATGTTAAAACATGAAGGCAACAAATCTTATCAATTATCAGAAATTTCCATGGTACTAAACATTGTTGTTACCATTTAAACTTCCAGCAAGAATATCTTACAAGCATGCGGCTTGATTTCGGTAAAAAATGAACTTCCCATTTCAACAAAATCTTCATTGCTCCAAAACTCATGGACATTTAACTTAGTACCTGATTTGAATCCTGCCATATTTAAATCTATCTTCACTCTTTTTATTGACTCATCAAAATTAAAGGCTCCGATAACGGTACGCCACCTGCCGTTGCCGTTTTTTCCCAACCAAATTGACGGATATTCTTCTGCAAAAATATCGAGAGGTCTGACTTCGTCAAAAGCATCCAAATCCTTCAGCAACATTTGAAATAATTTTCCCCGTTCATCACTTAGTGTACTGAATCTATCTCCTGACAACATCATACCGCCGGTAATCCACAACGCCGACGTGAACATTTTAACTTCATCTTCGCTGAGCTTATTGTTATCGATACGGGCAATATGAGCATCGGCATCATTTACCCAAAGGCGCTTATGCATGTATCGTCTGTTGATTATGTTACGGCAAACATTGATTGCTGTAGGCGCTTCTTTGAACGGTTCGTTATTGATATTCCACGCTGGCAGAAAATCAGTCGCAATTCTGCACGCATTAACTATACCCACACCGGCGCCAAGTACAAGCGTGCAGCCGAGAATAAGTTTGTCATCGCCCACGCCCTTACGAATCGCTGCCAGTCCACGGCGGATAAACTGAACCCTGGTTGCCTTGGGATCAGAATAAACGCCACCCATCGCCCTGATTCCTGCTGCGTGAACAAGAAAATCTAATTTATAATATTCATATCCGTATCCTGACAGAGTAACAAATAATTCAGTCAACCATGCACAAGCATCAGGATTAGTGCAATCTAGAATGCCTACACGGGATCCACGCCAGTCTTGTACAGCCCATGCGGTATTGCCATTAACATCCTTTACTGTCCATTCTGAATGAGCTGCATACAGTTGTGAAGACTCAGCAACAAAAAAAGGTGCAAGCCAAATACCAGGTTTGAAACCATCCGCTTTTATTTTCTTTGCCAAAAACTCCAAACCGTCTGGAAACTTTTCAGCATCACAGATCAACCAGTCGCCGAGCGCTGCCTGATAACCATCATCCATCTGAACATATTCTACCGGGTATTCACTTATTTTACTACTGAGCCAGGAAGAATTCTCAAGCATATCAGACTGGGTGATTTTCTCAAAGTAATAAGCCCAACTGCACCACCCTGTAGGAATATGATCCCAGGTGATGGCATTCATTCTATTACCCCAAAGCCACGCAAATGTTTCCAAAAGGCTATATCCATCGGAACCGGACATTACCAGTAACTCCTCGGAATTGACACATTCTCCCGGATCAATTTCTATGCCCTCCCCGTCGCAAATGGCATCTAACGAAACCAAACCTTTTGCACCAATTTCCAAAGTAAAACGCGCAACTTGATTTTCAGAACTGATAAATCCGGCAAATATATTGTTGCTGTTGGCTTTGTCGTTAATAACTATTGCGTAATCCGCAAAAAACCGATTTGGACTGGCGTCATCATATTCGGCAGGAACGGATGAGGCGAAAAACTTATAGTCCGGATTTAAAAAGAAATCTTTATCTCCATAACGAACGCTCGCTGCAGGAGTGGTCATCGCCCATCCTTCCTTGTAAACACGGAGATTTTCACCAGCAGGAAAATCTTCAGTCATCGCTGAAAATTTAAAACCGCCGAACTTCAATTTTGTTCTACCAATATTGGTAATAGAAACGAATGCAACCTCATTCTTCTCATAACCTTTAACCGGTCTAAAGCCAACTTTGATTTCAACCCCATCAACTCGACCAATAACGCTGCCGTCCGGCAACGGCAACCATGACGCCGGCGCTAAAATATTTTTTTCTACTACAACAAAAACTTTAAACTTGAGAGTTTTCCTGTCAGACAAAGTAAAAATTAAAGCACTCGAAGACGAATCCCATCCTGGACACGAAAGTTGTTTTGACATAGATTCAGGAGGAGCAAATTTTAACATGACTTAACCTCGTTTGTTATATTTTTATTTATGGAGGTAATTTCAAAAGTAAAAATTAAAAAATGAGGCAGAAAATCAAGTAAAT
>CAYMSF010000114.1:0-9659 GCA_964392985.1 uncultured Victivallaceae bacterium
ACAGCCTGGTTGAACAGTGGATGAACCGCAAACAGGACTGTCATTAAAAAAGATATTCCCCTTTCGAATCCTAACATCTTCAACAGAAAAAACAATCCCATGCATGTAAGTAAATGGATGCCCAAATTAGTAACATGATATGACACAGGTTCTATACCTTTAATCGAATAATCCATAATATATGTTATCCCCTGCATGGGTCTGTAAAAAGACCTGCCGCCTGTGGTTAAAAAAGCATCTCGTTTGAATGCCTCTACGGGACTTATACTTATACCGGCGACATCAAGATTCTTTAGGATTTGCATATCATCAAAATCCACGAAGCCGTAAGAAAAACATCTTGAATAGACCGTAACGGCAAAAATCAGGATTATGAAATACGCAATTTTTGTGGAGGAGATTTTATTTATGAAATTGAATATGGAATTCATGAGTCTGTCTGTTTAGATTTGCATAGTTTGACTTATAGACTTTTTTACCGGACACAAGTATACTGCCGATGAAAAGTAATACAAAGGCACACTGTAGAAATTTCAAAGCGGATAAGTGTTGCAGATTTGTTCGATCAGCAATTTCCTTATGGAATTTTTCAGAAGTCTCGATGCATTTCCGTATAGAGAGGATATAATTAAAGCCATGTATCTTCATAAAAACATTAAGAATCGCCTGTCAAAACTCTTCAACCCATTTGCGTTGCTTCTGCTTTTTGTTTCAGCATTATATGGGGGAATCCTATTCGGTCATATCATCCTTAAAGGCGATATATTCTCATATCAGCTTCCAGAGAAATTACTGATAAGGGAAGCTTTAAAAGCCGGATCAATCCCCTTCTTGAATCCATTCATCCTTTGCGGGACTCCACTGCTTGAAAACATGGATGCGGGAGTTTTTAATCCTTTCAATTTCCTATTGCTGGCGGGCGATGATATTTTCGCTTTCAACTTATTCATCTTCGCACACTATCTTTTCGCCGCAATATGCATGTATTTTTTTCTTGGCAGAGGTATTGGGCTAAACAGATGGATTTCATCGCTTGGTGCAGGCGCCTATGTTTTCGGATATCTCTGGAGCGTGTCTGATAAGGGATTCTACCGTTGCGGATATCTGATTCCCCTGCTCTTCCTTATTCTGATTAAACTATTTCAGGAAAAGTGTAAATACAGACAGTCGATTCTGGCTATATCAATGTCTGTAGTTTTAAGCCTTCTTCTAACATGCGGAAATTTTCTTGAGGCATATTTTTCTGTCATTTTTGCAGGCATATTTGTCCTGTTCGTTTTGACCTCAAGCTTCAGGCAGGAAGTATTCCCGGAGAATTTGAAAACGACAAAGCTCTTTGTCTTCTCTGTTATTTTATCGGTAACAATTTCAGCCCCGTTGCTGCTCCCTGTTGTCTTAAATTCATATTCCTCCTATAGAGCAACTGGACTTCCCCTTCTTGAGGCGCAACAATGGTCGTTTCCACCTATGAGACTCCTTGAATATTTTGTCCCTTATATTTTGGGTGACAAACGCGACAATGGCATATGGGTTTCAGGCATATATAGACCGGAGGAGGCGCTTTTAAAAACTGGCTGCACACCATGGTGCGACTGCATATACATCGGGATTCCAATCGTACTTGGATTTTTTGTGTTTATAAAAAATGCCACCTCATGGAAAAGCAAATTAATTATATTTTCCTTGATATTGTCCCTACTATTGGCTTTTGGCAAATTCACCCCTGTATATGAAATAGTCTATTCAATTCTACCTGGATTCAATATATTCAGAACTCCGGAAAAATTCATGTATTGGGTGAATTTCTTTCTGATAATAGGGGGCTGCATAGGACTCCAGCATATTTACGAAAGGAATGATTGGCAACGCTTAAAGAAACTTGCAGATTTTATACTACTAATGCTCCTGACCTCTTCGCTCTTGCTCTTAGTTGTTTTCTGTTCCTATCCCGAAAAGTTCTCCTCATTTTTCCAGAAATTAGGATCGACTTGGAATGGGGAAAGGATTTTCTTGTGGTTGATTACTATGGTTTCAGTGCCTTTAATTTCCCTGATTATTATACGTATATCCTGCACTAAATTTGAAAAAATCTCCACATGTCTCTTGGCTATCATATCATTTTCAAGCTTTTTATTTGTTGCGGCCAGCGTCGAATGGATTATTCCTGAAAAGGATTTCAGAAGTGTTCATTCATGGGATGAACAAATCCCTGACTTTGACAGGAATCAATGGAGAATATTTTCAAATAATAAATTTAGTTATCCCCTTATATGTGATTGTAAAATCAGTGATGAATTTAGAGTCGGAAAACTTATGGAGATATCCGATCTCTCGGGTAATCTCCCAACTGTGAAAAAAATAAGGACGGTTTCAGGGTTTTCACCAAATCAAAATACGGAATATGGGAGATTTATTAATTTTGAAAACCACAATCCTGACCGTGTGCTGGATCTTCTTTCCGTCAAATTCATCGGTATCCAGGAAATTCCAGCTGACAAAGTGCCAACAGGAAGTAAAATAATTTATAAAAACAGGGATGCGGGGATAATGATACTGGAGAATTGTGATTCATTGCCGAGAATTAAGACTTACTCCTCATTTATAAAAAGCGACGCTGACAATTTCATGGCGAAAACCTTCGATCCTTCGAGAAACATCCACAATAGTTTTACGCTCTGCGAGCTACCGTCTAATTATAGAAACAATATATGTAATCCTGATGCAAATGTTAAAGTCCTTGAATCCGACTTTAATAACATGGTAATGGAAATACAAAATGGACCTTCATGGATTGTTGTCAGAGACTGGTATTTAAAAGGATGGAACTGTCATGATGAAAGAGGAAATAGTCTGCCCATAGTAAAAGCCGACGGGGGCTTAATGGCGTTTTTTGTAGATTCAAAATCTGCCAAGGTGACTCTTTCTTATCGTCCGCCTGGACTAAATATCGGTATTGCCGTAATGCTGGTTGGATTATTAATCCTAATACTATATTTTGAATTTTCTCATTTGAAAAAATTCAAGAGGAACTTATTCGAATGAAAGTCAATATCAACTCCAATTTATCTGAAAAGCCAGTAAGAAAACTTGTCATTGCAGGTGCAGTTTCACTTGCAATAGGTTTCTATCTTTTCATGAGCATTGACTGCTTTTCTCGCAAATCTGTTCACTTTGATGAAACTGCACATCTGGCCTCAGGTTATTTCATGTTAAAACACGATGACTACCGCGTGGGAACCGCAAATATGATCTTCTCCCAGAAAATGGCGGCTTTGCCTTTGGTTTTCTCTACCATCAAAGATCTGGAGCCGGCAATGATTGATAAGGCTTTTGATGGGAAATGCACAGCTTTCGCCATAGGCACAGCTCTCTTGAATGATTCCGGCAACGATTCGGCAAAACTCTTGTTCTGCGGGCGCATGGTTATGCTCCTTTTCGGGCTTATATCTGCTTTGACGGTTTTTTTCTGGTCTAAAAAACTTTTCGGTTCATCTGGTGGGCTTATATCCCTGGCTTTCCTTTCCAGCTGTCCCGTTTTTATTTCCTTTAGCGGGATTATTGGAACAGATATTGTGGTTACATCACTTTTTATTCTGACGGTCTGGTCATACTGGACACTTTTACATCGGGTCACACCATTTACATGCATATTATTTGCCGTGCCTTCCGGATTATTGCTGATAACCAAGATGTCAAGCCTTATTTTCGGGCCAGTGGCACTTCTTCTGCTATTAATCAGGTTCATAGCGAATCGCCCCTTGGAATTTGGTTTGGGCTGGAAAGCTCCACATGTAATATCATCACGAGGGAAATCAACAGGTATTATCATAGCCTCACTTTTTACAAGTGCATTAATAATACTAGTCGTGATCTGGGCCGGTTATGGCTTCCGTTACGCCACAGCTCAGCCTGATTCTAATGGGGCAACTCTTAACTGGCCTGATTCTCTTGAAAAGCAGGATTACGCTAAGCTGGAAGCTCAAACCGGGACACAAAAACAGAATGAAAACGTTAACGGCAGCCTCATTTCATTCGTCCATTTTGCAAAATCTTTTCACTTGCTCCCGGAGGCTTTTCTTTTCGACCTGGCAAGTCTGGACAATTTGACACAATCACGCAAAGCCTTTTTTCTCGGTGAGACAAGCAACGAAGGCTGGATTTTATACTTCCCTATAATTTTCATTGCCAAAAGCGGACTGCCCCTTATCCTTGCCATCATTATTATTGCGGTTTCATTTATGCTCTTACTTTTGCAGAAGTATAGAACTCATGATACTATTACACCATGGCAGATTTACGAATGTTCGCCAATCCTGATATTCATTAGCGTATATATGGCTGTTGCCATGCTTGCAAGTATCAATATCGGACATCGTCATATTCTGCCCATTTATCCTTTCATATATGTTTTACTCGGAGCTTTAGTCTTTTCTTTCCAGACAAAAATACTCTGGCATAAAATTATATTATATCTGCTGATAGCATCCTGTTTTGTAACAGCAATTGCCGCACATCCAAATCATCTGGCTTATATCTCCCCACTATTTGGCGGAACTTACAAGGGGTACAGGTTTTTTTCCGACAGTTCAATCGAATGGGGACAGGAACTTCCTGCCGTTAAAAAATGGATTGATTCACATCAGACCGACATTAAGGGGCGTAATTTGTATTTCAGCTATTTCGGGTCAGGCGAACCCGAAAAAGAAGGAATAAAGAGTTTGCGGCTGCCCGGCTTCTTTGATCCTCTCGAAACTAACCCTCAATCATGCACATTCCTTGAACGCCTTAAGCCTGGTGTCTATTTCATCTCAGCCACTATGCTTCAACCCGTATATTATTCACGAGTCAGGAGCGATGGAACAACTCTAAATTTATCCGCAGCATGGGGCGAGGATTTCGAAGCGGAATATCGGAAAATGAAAAAGCTTGCAGATGCCTTATATGATATTTCTGAAGCGGCCAAAGCCGCAAATAACCCGGAAATTATCCGTGCCTGGATGATAAAAAACTGCCCTGCAGCTATTCCTGAAGACAAGGTTGAAAAGTATTGGCTGGAGTATCTTGCCATGTTTGACTTAGCTCGCTTCGCCAAACTCGCGTTTGTCTTGCGGAACAGAGAACCAGACGCTAATATCAACTATTCAATATATGTGTTTTTCCTAGATGATAAAGAATTGGAACTTGCTCTTGACGGGCACTTTGAATAACTATAGTTTTTCAGTTAAATAATTTCATTATTTTCCTGAAAAACTTTAGCACGAACGACATAAGCGACCGGAAGAGCGCCAGCCCCTTGGGTCGGGAATCCATGCATTGTACGTATTCAGTGAAATTTGCTCGTTTACTGAATTCGTACTAGAAATAAATGAAGAACTGTTTATGCGATGCCAGTGCTGCATTTTTTGGCTCCATGATTCAATTTTCAGAGCCGCCCTTTATTATTTTATCCCTTAAAGGTATATTCTTCAGAATTATGAACGACAGTGAACTTCTTGATATCGATAAACTTATGGGCCGGACATAAAACGGAGATTGATTCGGATGACGAAATTTTCAAAAAATATAAGTGAAATCTTTGAAAGCAAAATACTGCATTACATTATTCTGATAATCATGACTTCCGTGGTGTTTGCCCGGGCATGGAACTTTGAATTCACCAGTTGGGATGATGAATCGCACATTTTACAGAATCATACTCTCCAAAAACTCTCATTTGAAAATATACGGGACATATTAACGCCCGGGGCAATGCCTGATGAACAGCTTTATATTCCATTCACATACCTCAGTTACTTTATTGAATCCTCTGTTTTCGGAATTAAGGCGTCGGTATTCCATATTGACAATCTGCTTTTGCATCTGGCGAATGTCATTCTTGTTTATTCATTTTCCCTGCTTCTGCTTAAGAACAGATATGGCGCACTAATATGCGCCCTCTTCTTTGCCGTACACCCCCTCCAAGTAGAGGCTGTGGCGTGGGCTATGGGAAGAAAAGACCTTCTGATGACCCTCTTTTCACTGCAAGCCCTGATAAATTTCATATGTTTTATAAACAATAAATCCAGTAAGGCCTGGTTGCTTTCACTCATATGTTTTTTTGCGGCTGTATTTTCAAAGCCTGCAATTTTCGTACTGCCTTTCCTATTTCCGATTTTGTGCTGGTATTTTGGCAGGAAAATCGATAGGTACATGATTCTGAAGTTCTTACCATTTCTTGCCATATCTGCAATCACCTGCCTGATTAACTCAAAGCTTGAAATAAACAGTTTTGGACATGAATTGAAATTTATTTTATTCCGGACGACTTTCATCCCTGCAATTGCTGAAGACTGGTGCATTAAAATTCTTCTTCTCAGCAAACCTGCAGCTTACTATTCATGGTATGATTACTATGCAGGAAATTGCATCACTGCGGCCAGTCTGACTATTGTGATTGCTATCCCTGTTGTGGCGGCATATGCATACCTGCGGAAAATTAAAATACTTTTTACAGGACTGTCAATCCTGATAATCCTATTCATTCCAGCGGCAATACTTATTTCATGGTCGTTCCGGGATTTTGTCACAGCCGACAGATACGGATATTTACCTCTTATCGGCGCTTTTCTTCTTGCGGGTTCGGCACTGCAGATATCTGGAAGTAATATTTTCAAACTTATCTTCGCATGTACTATCTCAATTTGCATCATCACAGCAGCGTGGAAGGCTTTTGGGCAAGTTGCCGTATGGCGAAATTCTGAGACGCTATGGAAATCCGTCCTGAAAGAGCATGATGATTCATACATGGCCAATTACAATTTGGGAAATTACTATTTTAAAAAGAAGAATGATCTGTCCTTGGCCGAGTTCCATTATAGGAGGGCTAACAGCATAACTCCCGATTCGGACGCATGGTTTAATCTTGGAATAATCTGTGAGCTGACCAAAAGAAAAGATGAATCTTCGCTCTGCTACAAACGTGCCGTTTTTTTGAATCCATATTCAACCTATGCCCTAAAAAAGCTGGCACTGGCATATTACGGGAAAAATGACTTTGACAATGCCATGAAATATTTTTTAAGACTGATTGAGCTGTCTCCAAATGCGGCGACCCCCTATTTCTACTGCGGAAAGATTTTTGAAATAAAAGGGGATAAAGAGATGGCCGCAAAGGCTTTTGGATATTTCGAGAAATTGAAAAAAGGAGAAAAATGAAGATTAAAAACTAACCTCGACCTCGTATATTCCGAAACCTTCATAGTCCCATATTTTTTTCAATTTTTTGTTATCGATAAGCAGACCCAGCATTTTTGTAAAACTCGCAGTCCTGTCAAGATATTCAGGAAGCCTGTCTGGGTCAATCTCCGATAGCCCGATCAGCAAATGAGATATTTTATTCTTTCTTAAAATATCCATTATATTGGAAGGATCAGTTATTTGTTCAGGTGGAGTAAAGAATTCAGCCTGGAAGAACGGGGTTCCAATCACATAGTTTTTGTTAATATAAAGGCCGCGATTTTCAAAAACAAGCATTAATTTGGCATTTTTAGGGAGTCTTGTATTTGCAATATCCATGGCCTGAAGGTATCCCGGCCCCGTTGAAGAATATAGGTAATCTACAGATTTTATACGCCCGACAACAGTTTCCCAGGACAGGACACAGGAATTTCTGAAATTATCAGGCAGTGAGAAGGGCGAGAGGATTAATAATAAAAGAACTATTACTTTAACAAAGTTTGCCGGTAATTGTCGGATTGCGAATTTTGAGACAATAAATAATACAAATACTGCAGGCAGAAGAAATCTGGATTGTTGCGATGTAAAAAACCAGAACGAGTAAAAAATAAAGGCAATGGAAATATATGCAATCAGCCTGATTCTTCTTGATTTAAGCGCTATTACCACTGAAAAGAGGCACAGTAAAAATATTATAAGAAACTGCCAACCCAATCCACCGTCAAAAGCGCCTGGTGAAATTGCCAATAGAAAAGGTACGGTGAAAAAAGCGGAGAATCCATAAATGCCGTATTTAATGCTCCCAATTAAATGATGGTACCTGCTCATTTCCATTGCTGAGAGTTCATTTCCAAATACCCAGGAGAAATATGGATATAGTGGATTACCGGTTAGAAAATAGGGACGTGCATAGAAAATAACGGCAGTAGATGCAAATGTTAATAGATATGCAAGCATGTCCGATACTTTAGTATACTTGTTATTTTTGTATTTTATAATAAATATGTATATGAAAAAAGCAACTCCAACTATCAAGCCTGTAAGTTTTACTGATGCCGCTATTCCCGCCAAAAAGCCTGCAAAGGCCAATATGTAACAAGTTGATTTCGAACAAGATAAGTTTCTAAAGAGAAGAATTATTCCGGCGACTTGGACAAGAATAAATAGTTCTGTATAGGCCGAGACTGCAGCCATGATAACTGCGAATGAAGAGGCAAAGCTAAATGCAATTATGCTTGAAGACCATTTTGAAAATCCGGGTTTTATTAGAAGATAAAGTGATATAACAGAGATTAGCCAAAGTGAAAGAATAAAAAGCCTAGGAACAAGAATTCCCCCAGTCATCATTAGGATATAAAAATTTACAGACGCCGCTGAAGGAAATGCCGAGTATGGATTGTCTTGGAAAATTGCGATATATCCAGCCTGAATCCATCTTGCGGGCACAGCAAGCTGATATGTGAGTTCATCCCATCCTGCGGGAAGGCAGAGCGCACGTCCGAGCATCAACGGAAATAAGGATAATGCTATGAGTAGTGGCGAATATTTTTTCAGAGATATTTTTTTTAATTCTGATTTATGTTTGAAAATTAAAAAAAATATTCCCGTAAATGAAATTGTGGAAAGAATGATGATAAGAATCTTTGAGTTGAGCAAACCGGAATATCCGAAAAGGTATCCGGAGACGGTGATGATATCAATACCGATGATTAACTTTATCATAGCCAGTCCGGGACGTCTGAAACTTTTTAAAACGAAAAGCGATCCGATGACATAAGCCGTTACCAGGTAAACAAATACAGCATATAATGCACAATAAATGCTAGTATTAAAATTGATAAAATTCAGCATATTTCTATTTATCCATATTTCTAAGTTCAACAAATTTATTCTCATAATACGGATTCTTAAGTATTGCAGGAATATGCTTTTCTGTCAGTCCCATATGTCGCAGCGCGTTAAAAAGTTTTTCGGCTGTGATTTCAGCTTCTTTTTTCTGTCCGAGTTCATTTTCAAGGGACATTTCCATATATAGGGTAACAATTGAGATTGGATAGTTCCTGCTGTCTTTCCGCAAAAAAACAAGTGCTTCCGTTTTTCTGCCTGACTTCAAAAGAGCTTCAGCAATATGCCTGTTGCTGTGTGCTATCTGTGGGCATGCCGTATTTAAAAGCATATCAAAATAATGCAATGCCATGATATTGTCTTTAAAAATATCAGATGAAACAACTCCGCAGTGTGAAATTAAAGAAGGAACAGGCACGTAATTAAGAGAGTCATCCAGGTACGTCAATGATTTTGCAGGATCTTTATAATGGGAAAATGCAATTTCGGAATTCCTGCGGTTTGAGGAATATCTGAAATCCTGACAGATGAAGAGGATAAAAACGGCAAAAGAGAGCGCGACGGCGAGAATAAAAAGAAGCATCTCAAGTTTAAAAATT
>CAYMSF010000115.1:0-5321 GCA_964392985.1 uncultured Victivallaceae bacterium
TGTTATTTTATTCTTTATTTATCCTAAAAAAATCATAAACACTTTGGTTACTGTATGAAAGTTAAAATAATACATGCCGCCAATGAATGCAAGTGTTTTAAAATGTGGATGTTTCATAAATTTAAAAATCGTGATATTGAGTTAAGTCAGTATTACTGTAATTGATAAATATCCAGATTGATTTTGGTGCCAGCTTAAATCTCCCACTCTGGTTATAATCCTAATATCCAAGTTTAACAGAACACCTTAATATCGTATTTTCAAATAAATACAAAACATAATTTTTCATTTATAACTACATGATTGTTTGAAGAAGAAGATAGCATTTTAATTAAGTATTGCGTTGAACTATAACATCATCAAAATTACAGACATAGCCAGAAAAAACAGTCCTAATAGTATTTTTCCGACAAGCAAGTTGGCGCGGGTCAGTTTGATCGCTGTCAGGATGGAAATACTGCAATATATCATGATAAATACACCGATTAACGGCAGAATGAACATAAAATTATAGAGCAGCAACAGTCCAAACCATCTGGAAAAAACGCCGGATTCATTAGACAATACAACCAGAGTCGGCACATAAACTTGTCCGGTACATATACTTTCCAGGAGCGTAACGGCTACTCCAATTAAAAAACTTCCCGCTATCAAAGAATGAAATTTCAGGCCACTTTTCATAACACGATGAGTCATCTCTTTCAGTCGGGCAGGCAACTGTAGTAAAACCCGCCTGGGGTCTTCGCCGCACTTGTGAAAAATCCAGGCATCGCGGAACGAAATTATGGCAAAAAACACGAGAATACCAGTCATGATGCTATTTAAAATATTTTTAAACAATGGAAAAGATTCAAATGTTTTAATAATTTTAAAGAGTCCGAATCCAAGTAGCAGATAAGTAACAAAACAGGCGGCACAATAGACGAGACCGACTAGAATCAATTTTCTGCCGCGAATCTTTGCCACCGACAGGAGACTCATAAAAAACACCAGCGTCGAAAAAACACAGGGATTAATGCCATCAATGAGTCCGGCGGCGATAACCATTCCCAGCCTTAACTTTTCCCCTGTGGTCTTTACTGTTAGAGAAGAATTTGTTGACTTTATGACGTAATTCGTGTCAGTTGAGTGTATTTCTGATTTAATTATCGGAAAGAGCTGTTTTTCAATTGTCTGATAGCCACCGAGAATGTGTTTACCTGAAACAACCATATATACTTCGTCATTGCTGGTATTCTGTTGTTGGTCAAGTATGGCAATTAACCGGAGAAAGTTCTTCTGCTCTGACAAGTCGTATTTGTCCAGCTTAATCTGCTTACCATACTGTTCATCCAGGGGCGGTAGAATAAAAGAGGCAATTTTTTCGCATGCTTCACAGTTCGGTTGATAAAAGTATTCAACATTAACAATCCTGCCGACATCTGCGGCACAGCTTTCAGGGACATTAACACCGCCGATAAAAAACGGCAAAAACAATAGTAGTAATATAGAAAATCGAAAATTTAATGCTATCATTAAACCAAATCCTGTAAAACATTTTTTATGTAAGGGGTAACTATAAAACGTGATGCGACCATTTGCAAAATTTTTGTCTGTTTTTTTAATATTAAACGGCGCTATTTTACACGCTGTCAATCCAGCTATTGCGATAGAAGGCAAGGATACGTTGGACTTCGGCAGTTTTCCTGCCAATGTCAGACAGTCGGGTACATTCAAAATTTTAAACAAAGGTGATGCTCCGCTAAAGATCATCAGTCTCCGCAAAACCTGCGGCTGTTCTTCTGTCAAGGTGGACAAACAGGAGATTAAGCCAGGAGATAGCGCCATCCTGACTGCTGAAGTAGTACCGGATTCCATCAGCGGTCTGTTCAGTAAAAATATTTATGTGGAGTCGAACGATCCTAAACAGCGTTTTTTGCAATTAAACTTTACCGGCAAGGCAATCGCACTTTTAACCGTCTATCCGAAGAATTTCCATTACATGGGCACACTGACTGCCGGGAAAGAATATGAATATAAATTCCGGATTAATACCGAACAAGACGGCGTTAAACTGGCAGTAGACAACCTCAGCGCCAATTTCATGGTAGATGTCAAGTTGAAGCAGGATTCCTCCCGGCAGTTTATGTTGACGATCAAAGCTTTTCCGCAGTTAAAGAACGAACTTCTCAGCGCCCAAATGGAGTTAAAAATATTGGAGCCATCCGGTTGGAAAGCATTGTCAATAAAACTTCAGGGACGAAGCGCCAACTAATTCAAAACTGTTTTAATTAAAGTTTTACATTTTTAAGATTATGATTTGCAATGTTTATAAATTCAGTATATTCGTATTAGCAGAATGGGCTAACTATACATAATTTATTATCGGACAGTTTTATTGTCATGTTTTTATAATTTTAAGGATATAGTTATAAGGGGGAGTTTGCTATGCGAGCAAGGTTGTTGCCTTTTTTTCTGTCGTTTTTTCTGTTTTTTCCTCTCCAAATTTTTGCTACTGACACCGATGGGGACGGCATCACAGACGATGCTGAAATTACCGCGGGTTACAATCCCAATCTTTATACCCAATTTGTCTATGTTGACGATGCGGCTACTGACGATAGCGGCGACGGACTGACCCCGATAACAGCAAAAAAAACAATCAGCGCAGCAATAACCATCTCACAGACTGCCAACGAAAATGTAATCATGGTAGCTGCTGGAACTTATACCGGGTCAGCCAATAAAAATCTTTCTTTTAATGGTTATGACATCAAGTTGCGCTCCATCGATGGCGCAGCGGTCACGATTATTAATCTGGAAAACAGCGGTAGATTTCTATATTTAAACAGTGGTGAAACTCTTAATTCATGGCTTGATGGATTTACCATCAAAAATGGAAACAGTGATGCAGGAGGAGCCATAAACCTCTCTTATTCCGATCTCAAGATTAAGAATACGGTGTTCAGAGAAAACGGTAACAATTCAAGTTCATACTGGACTTCTGGCAGTGTAATATATGCGGAAAGCGCTACGCTTGAGCTGACCGGTTGCCTGTTCACTAATAACGTTTATCCTGAAAATATCTATATCGAGGAATGGGATTATTATGAATATTGCATGTCGCAAGGCGTTATTTATGCACTTTTTTCTGAAGTGAATGCTACTGATTGCGAATTTAACAGCAATTCCGTGAGTACTGGCGCGTGCATGTTTTCTTTCGCTTCAACAGTAAACGCCAATAAATGCCGTTTTATTGGCAATACAAGCTATAGTGACTCTGGAGTGATGTATGTTGACTATGAGAGCGACATAAGTATGGTCAACTGTCTGATCAAAAACAATTCCTCCAAATATTCCAATGCGTTGATGGCGCTTTATTGGGGTACGGTTGATATGTTTAACTGTACTGTCATCAATTGCACTACCGGCAGTGGCAGTGATATAACCATTTACGGCACGTTGAACGTCACAAACAGTATTTTTCTGGTCAGCTTATATGGAGACCCGACAGCGGTAGACAACAGTTGCACGTCTGTGGATTGCAGTGCGTATGGTAGTAATAACTTTACAACTGACCCGCAACTGAATAGATACGATTATCCGCTGGATACTTCGCCATGTATTGATTCAGGACTTTCAACCGGCGCTCCTGCCACGGATATCAACGGCTTGGATCGTCCGTCAGGAAGCGGGTTTGATATTGGCTGTTTTGAGTACAGTGACAGTGATTCCGACGGGATACCGGACTGGTACGAAATTACTCATGGGCTCAATCCGGAAAATTCCTCAGATGCCACTGGAGATAACGATAGTGACGGTATTAATAATCTTACCGAATACCAGGCTGGGATGAATCCTTGCAGCAATGACAGTGATGATGACGGGGTTACGGATGATGTTGAAGTGGCGTCAGGTTACGATCCAACTGTGTACACGGAAATAATTTACGTTGATGCTGCCCGCCCGAACGACAGTGGTAGCGGCTTAACGTTGACGACTGCGAAAAAAACAATTGGCGCGGCGGTGGCGGCATCGCAAGTATTGAATAAAGAACATGTGATTATCGTGGCGGCGGGTACTTATACTGGAAGCAGTAACAAGAATCTTGATTTTGCCGGCTACAACATAAGACTGCTTAGCGCCAGCGGCGCGGCAAGTACTATTGTTGACCTTGAGAATAATGGACGGTTTCTCTATCTGCACACTGGCGAATCTAATCAAAGTTGGGTTGACGGCTTTACCATCAAGAACGGGAATAGTTATCGTGGTTCTGCTCTATGTTTTGACGGAGCAAAGGCAATTGTAAAAAACTGCGTATTTATAAATAATTATGCCAGTAGTAATGGTGGTGCAGTTTATATAAATTTACGTTCTTTGCAATTAACTAACTGTCAATTTTTGTGGAACACCGCCGTGGACGGCGGTGCTCTTTATTATACCGGCAGCAGCGGTAGCGAGTTAAAAAATTGTCAATTTACCGGCAACATGGCATCTTCCGGCGGCGCGCTTATTGTCCACGACAGTTCGGTAGATGCATCGGGCATCAGATTCCTCGGTAACTTTGCAACTTATGTTGGTGGCGCGACAGTAGTACGAGCAGGCTCCGGCACGTTGACACTGACGAACAGCCTGCTGTTGAATAACTATGCCAGTAACAATTTCAGTGATATTTATAAAAGTAATGGAAGCGGCAGCATTACCATGAATAATGTAACTATTGCTTCCGGTTCATCGCCGGGCGGTGAAAGTTGCTATTTCGAAGGTCCTGCAACGTTGACCAATAACATTATTTCGGGCAGTGTCGGTTGCAGCGGAGCTTTCACTGCAAACAATAACTGCACAACCACTGATCTCAGCAACTACGGTAGTGGAAATATTACGTCAAATCCATTGCTGACGGTTAATGGCTACTTGATTGCCGGCTCTCCCTGTATTGATGCTGGAACCGCAACCGGAGCGCCGGAGACTGACATAGATGGAGTATCCCGTCCCGATGGTAACGGCGTTGATATCGGTTGCCAGGAATTTAAAGATACTGATGCTGATGGTATCCCGGATAACGTTGAAACTGCCGCAGGGCTCAATCTTAACGACCCGGATGATGCAGTACTGAGCAAGATGAACGATGGCATCAGCAATCTGGACAAATATCTTAACGGGATGAACCCAGGCAGCACAGACGGTGATAATGATGGAATCTCTGATGCTACGGAGCTGGCAACTGGCTACGACCCGTCCAGATATACTGAAGTTATTTATGTTGATGCCACGAATGGTTCCGATGGCAATAATGGACTTACTTCGACGACGGCGAAGCAGACAATCGGTGCGGCGATAAA
>CAYMSF010000115.1:5421-9637 GCA_964392985.1 uncultured Victivallaceae bacterium
GCAATAATGGACTTACTTCGACGACGGCGAAGCAGACAATCGGTGCGGCGATAAACGCCTCTAAAACTCCCGGCAAGCAACATGTGATCATGGTGGCTGCCGGTACCTACATCGGCAGTGATAACAGAAATCTTGACTTCGCCGGTTATGATATCAAGCTGCGCAGCGCCAGTGGCGCGGCGAGTACTATTATCGATTTGGATAATAATGGACGGTTTCTCTATCTGCACACTGGCGAATCTAATCAAAGTTGGATAGACGGATTCACCATCAAGAACGGAAATATTGATGTTGGCGGGGTATTTCATTTCTTTACTGCTCAGGCAGTTATTAAAAACTGTATATTTACCAATAACTATGCCAGCGGTGTTGGCGGAGTTATTTATGCCAGACACCGTCCGATACAAGTGACTGATTGTAAGTTTATTACTAACCGTGCGGTTTACGGAGGAGGAGGTTTGTGGCTTGAGGACAATAGCGGCAACGAACTTAAAAACAATGAGTTTTCCGGTAATCAGTCAACCTGGGGCGGCGCCGAATTTCTGCGTAACAGTTCACAAACAGTGACAAACTGCCGCTTCTTTAGTAATCTGGCAAACACTGAAGGCGGTGTAATCTATGCTGACGCCGGAGCAACGCTGACCCTGACCAACAGTCTGTTGCTGAATAATCATTCCAATGGTAATTACTCTGACATGCATATGGACAATAATGATGGCGAAATCATCATGAAGAATGTCACTATCGCCTACGGCACGTCTCCAGGAGCCATAAGTTGCCGGTTTGAACGTCCTGCGACACTAATCAATAACATCCTTAATGGAGGCATTAGTTGGGGCAATACGCTAGTTGCAAATAACAACTGTACAATCACCGATCTCAGCAACTTCGGTAGCGGGAATATCATGTCCGGACCGGACATGACTGTAAGCGGTTATTTACGAAATACATCTCCCTGTATTAATGCCGGAACTGCAACCGGAGCTCCGGAGACAGACATGGACGGAGTATCCCGTCCCACTGGCAATGGTGTTGATATCGGTTGTCGTGAATTTAAAGATACTGATGCCGATGGCATACCGGATAACGTTGAAACTGCTGCCGGACTTAATCCCAACGATCCGGATGATGCAACGCTGGATAAAGATGGTGATGGAGTCAATAATCTTGCAGAATTCCTGGCTGGATCAAATCCAAACAATGTTGATAGTGATAATGATGGAATTAACGACGGTATCGAATTAGCTTCGGGGTATAATCCAGCTCTATATACTAGAATAATCCATGTTGACGCATCTAAAACTGATGATAACGGAAACGGTTTAACATTGGCTACGGCAAAAAGGACAATAAATGCAGCCGTTGCAGCTATAACGGTTTTGGCAGAACAATATGAAGATGTGATCGAAGTTGCGGCCGGTACTTATACCGGTAGTGGCAATAAGAATATTGATTTTGCCGGTCACAACATCAAGTTACGCGGAACAGGCGGTGCCGATTTGACAATAATTGACCTGGAAGGAAGTGATCGGTTCATTTATCTGCATAACGGCGAATCGTGTATAAGCCGTGTTGACGGATTCACTATCAAAAATGGTTTTTGTAATGGTAGCGGCGGCGCAGCCGTCTCTCTGGTAAATTCCGGACTTACAATTAGAAACTGTAAATTGATATTCAATAAATCTTCATTATATGATGGCGGAGCAGTTCGTGCAATGCAGTCGAATCTTGTCATTGAAAAAACGACGATGGCTAATAATACCGCAGACTATGCCGGTGGGGCAGTTTATGCTGAAAATTCAATTGTAAATATAAGCCAGTCCAGCTTTAATGTTAATTCGGCTACAACTGGCGGTGCAATCGCCATAATCAATACCGATTACAGCACGATTAACTGTATTTATATGAACAATTCCGCAATCAGTCTCGGCGGCGCTTTCTACATTGAAAGCAGTTCAGTGCTTAATGCGGTCAACTGTTCCATCAGCAATAACAGCAATCAAATTGTTCCCGGAATTAATAACGATGGGACATCGAGCTTTAGAAACAGTATTATTCAGGACTCGATTGTCGGCAATGGAACCAATGACATTAACTATTGCTGCTCCTCTGTTGCTGATTACGGTTCTTACGGCACTGGTAATCTTTATACCGACCCGATGCTGTCTTCTCTGGGTTGCCTGATGCCAGACTCGCCATGTATTGATGCCGGTACCACCACCAATGCCCCCGCCTTTGATATTATTGACCAAACCAGGCCATCCGGTAACGGGGTGGACATCGGTTGCGAGGAGTTTACCGACATCAATAATAATGGAATTTCCGATTATTATGAAAATTTGTGTGGAGGTAATATTTCCTCAACTGGTGACGATGATAATGACGGACTTTCAAATATTTACGAATTTCAGCATGGACTGAATGCTAATAAAAAAGATACCGATGGCGATGGCATGGATGACAAATGGGAAATTGACCATGGTCTGAATCCGTTTAAAAATGACGCACAGGAGGATAACGATTTCGATGGTCTTCTGAATGTTGAAGAATTTCAAGCTGGAGCCAATCCGAATCTCGCAGATACCGATAGCGATGGCATGGATGACTTCTGGGAAGCAAAAATTGCATTCTCTGATCCGGCAACCGCCGATTTCAGCGGCACGGAAACGGTGGTTCTGACTGAAACAGGCAATAATTATACCAATACGTTTGGCGGATGGGATGCAGAGAACACCACTGTGGTTGCCCGGGATCGTAGCGGCTGGATTGAATATACGCTTGATGTTCCTCAAAATGGTACCTATGTCATTGAAGTCTCCGGTACTCAGCATATTAACGGTGCTACCGCAAATGCTTTCAAAATTGGTTGTTACGTAAATGGCGGATTCAGCAATTATCAAACACTTAATGCCGCTTATGGCACCACCGGAACCGTGCGCTTTTTTACTCCGGTACTAGAGGAAGGCAATGCTACAGTAAGACTTTGCTGGGAAAACATTTACCGGAATACTACCCTCCAGATCAATACCTTGAAACTAATCCGATTAAACGGTGTTGATGCCAACTCCAACGGAATCCCGGACTGGGCAGAATCACGCATTGACAATATGAGCAAAATCAAATTGCCAGAAACCTCCAAGGTCTCTCCGTTATGCGTAGAAGGCGAAAATGCGAAATTTATCGAACAAGTTACAATCGACGGCTTCTATACGCCGGAGGAAGAAACTCCAGTACCACCGGTAATAAAACATGCCGCCTTCAACAAATGGTATGCCGATGTCGCACTTAATCCTGACGGAGAAAATAATATCGCGGTTTCAGCAATTGAAGTTTCTATTCAGGATGGAGCCAAAGTTACGACAAAACAAGTCACCTGGACCCCGACCAATATCTTTACTGATGAAGAAACAATTACAATCAGGGTAAACGATTCTCTTCGCCTTGCCGCAGTTCCAACTGGCGGGGTTGATGGTACGGTCAGTATTGATCTCGAAGGGCAGACCCTGGATGTTACCGACGGTGTTCCGGTGCCGTACCAGTTTGTTAATCAAGGCAGTATTCAGCTTGTCGCTACTTACACCCCCAATGTCGGAACACCGGAAACCAGGACTATTACCGTAAAAGTAGTGGCAGCAACATTCAATGGCAATCCGGTATGTTTCGTTGGCGCCGGACGTAATTGGTACAACACGAATATCAGCGGCGACATTATTCTGGATATTGACAGGAATATCTCTGTCACTGATTACGGCATTACCAGCAATGGCAGAAGAATCTATCTGAGCGCCACGAGTACGACCACTGCTTACGCTGATGCCAGAATCTATGAAAACGGTCCGATTATTGACAATGCCAAAATTGACATCCTGGATTTCACAACCCATGTCAATGACGGATTTCAACAGGTGGTGTATACATTCGAAGACGGCAGCGTTATGTATGACGGCTATATTGTCCTGGATAAAGTTCCAGATGATATTGAGTTGAGTATAGTTCTTGTCGGTACTGGCACTCTGTTTGAAGACGGCACCAGAAGTAAAACTTTTACTTCTGCGAATTTTAACGCCAACGGGGAATTGCATTACAATGTCTTTGCACCGGCAAACTTTACGACCTGTCAGAATATATATTTGTATCAGAATGGTGTACTGGTTAAACAGTTACAGTAACCAAAGTGTTTATGATTTTTTTAGGATAAATAAAGAATAAAATAACA
>CAYMSF010000116.1:0-9535 GCA_964392985.1 uncultured Victivallaceae bacterium
GGTTTAACGGGAAGCGTACCTTCAACAGTGTTAATGCGGCAGGAGACTATCGCTGTATCGGAACCATCAGTAAAGAGTTCAACACCGTCCGGCTTAATCGACAGCCGTAACAGGTTACCGGTAGCATCATTGGGCAACCGCTGTAAGATATTAACTAACTGCGGAATACCTTCTTTATCCAGCTCTGCTTTCCACGCAATGTCCTGCTGTCTCGGTACTATCTGCTGCCAGTTGGGATAGGTGCCAAACGGGCTTTTGCCCGTCCATATCCAGTTACCGGTTTCAATCGTTACCCGGGTAATATCGTTATGTTTAAAGATACCAAGCCTGGTCGGTACTTTGGCACTAAACGGGAAGAGACACTGGGGCAGTCGTAAGATACAGTCTTCAGTTATCGGTAATGGGTATGGTACATGACAAAGCTGTTTACCATCCGTACCGGTCAGTCCTTCAGAAGTCATCAGGATACCCTGTAATACTTTCCTGGCTGCATCCGTTGATGCCGAGGGCGCTATCCGGAAAAGGGTATTAACAAAATCATCCGGGACATCAGAGAGCGGATCCGTCGGTAGCGACTGGGGGAAATCATCAACCACTGGAGCGGGGAATATCTGGGTTAAGTCCTGTCCACCGATATCTTCAGTAATACTTACTCCACCGGCAGCGATAGCTTCTATTTTAAAGAGAGAGCGTTTGTCTCCTTTAATAAAAGCTTTAACTTCCGCCAATGGTAACAAGGTGTCCAGTCCTTCCGGCGCATCCGCTGCTTTGATCCGGCAACTGAGAGACTCTTCCAGATTGGTGGCGGTCAGGATGACCGTCTGGGGGTTAAGGGTTTGGAGCCGGGCATACCGCAGTATCGGCAGCCCTGGGCGTTTCGGCACTATCCGGTTTAACCCGGTAAGCGCCCGTTCTAATTCTTGTTTACAGACAAATAACATGGTTCGGTCCTCCTTGGTTAAAGGAATTTGGTAAATTGAAATACGGGTGAAGGTGACAACACTTAAAGCAATCACCAGGTATTATGCCACGTTTTGGGGTGTTTTTAAGGTAAAACCGTATAAAATCACGCGGTTTTGGGTGATAAAAGTACACAATAAATCCTTTTTTTATGTTTCAAAAATAGGGGATAAAAAATTAAGGTGTGAAATTGTATGACTAATAAAATTTATAAATTGTACGCTAATCCAATAATCAGGCGTTGTAAACGCAGCGGAAGAACCTGCCTTGACGCGGTGTGTCTTAATCAATATATTAATACATAGTAAAATAAATATTGGAGGTATACGATGTATGACTTTTTAGAACCTAAGTCACCATGGAAATGGGGGCAGAAAGCGGAGCTGGCAAGACAAGCGGGAATATCAAGGCAATATCTGTCGGACATTTTAAGTTGCCGTAAACACGCGCCGCCGGAGCTGGCACTTAAGCTGGAAGAAGCGTCTGCAAAAATGCGTCTGGGGATAAAGAAAGAAGATTTCATGTATCCGAAGAAAACATCCGGACGCTTTTTTAATACTCCGGCCGTAAAAAAGAATAAGGATCTGGCACTCAAGGAACGCCTGGAGAAAAATGCGCTGTTTATGTATGATGTACTCTTAATATCCAGAGGTATTGCAAGCGTCAGAGGCCGTCGGCCGTCACGGCGGAAAATGTCCAAGCGGGATCTCAGGATTATAGGAATGATGGCACAGCAAGCCGTTCAATCGATTCAATTCCAGAGCCTGACAAGTTTGGAAGAAGCTATAAAACAGCGTGATCAACTTTTGAGAATTGCCCAACAATCAAAAAAGGCAGGGATCAACTTACCAACCATTTCAATTGGGCTATAACCACTAAGTATTAGTCCGGTATACCGGACAATATCACAGGCAACCCATGACAGTAAAAACTTTGCAGAGATACATAATGCCTGAATTGAATTGTCAGTAGGTGTTCATTTTCCCAAAATTCTATTCAGGTAGATGACAACACACTTACGGAATATGAATTATTGCTCCAGATGATTACCACTCTCTATTCACACAAAGACAATGTCATCCACAATATTATTAATAATATGTTGCTTAGTTTATACCGGCGATAGACACCAAAAACGGGATAATCGGGATAATCGGGTGGTGTTGGGATAAAAACATAGGACACAATCAATCGCATATTTATTGATTTATACATCTAAATATGCCGCTTGATATCCTCTTGGTAATGATTATTGAAAAGTGTTGTATTAGGGTAATATAATAGAAAAGACGTTTATTGAAGGTTAAAAAGGTATATTTTTAAGGATTTTAATACTATCGGTGGTATCTTTTATACTGATGTTCCTGCGTAACCATGCAGAAAAAAATGTTCTAAAAATGTTCTAATTTAATTTTCAATAGGCTGTTTTTTGCGGTATAAAGCGGTATGGAGCAAGGATTTATTTTTGAACTGGACTTGAGGGTAATAAAATGGGGTGGATGAGGGGACTTGAACCCCCGACCTTCTGGGCCACAACCAGACGCTCTAACCAACTGAGCTACATCCACCATAGGTAACATGGCTGCCCCGCAAGGACTCGAACCTCGACAAAATGATCCAGAATCACTTGTGCTACCATTACACCACGGGGCAGAATCGGAGCAGGCACTTAACATAATATATAGAATAAAATTGTCAAGCTTGGAATTGTTAAAAAATGAAATCGCTTACTCGTTTTTCAGCAACCATGATCATTTAAGAACAATTTGCGAACAAAATTTATAAGTTTAATCTTCCAACGGGATATGCGCGGTGAGTTTTATGCGCGAAGCAAACATCCCATATATTGATCCCAGCAGGGCGGCAAAAAGAAAAACCCACATATGGTCTCCGGTGATTTTCCATAGCAAACCGCCCAGTATGGCACCGATTATTGACGTAATATGATTGATCGCCATTCCAGAATAGAGGCTTGGAGTAAGATCATCCTTCTTTCTCACGTTTCGCGCCAAATAACTTGCCCTGGCCATTCCAAATGCAAATAACGAAGCGTCAACAATAAAACACGCCGACAACAGCATGGCGGCAGTTTCAATGGAGAACAATTTCATGGCAAAAGCATATACCAGACAAACCGTTACGACAAGGATACTTTCAGAAATCAATGCCCGCCGTTCGCCATAAATCTGAATCATTTTTCCGATAAAAGGCCGGAATCCTAAACCGATTATTCCAGAAATCAACATCATTTTGCCCATATATGCCGGAGATTTGCCAAGCGTAAAAACAAGCAGCCAGAAACCGAAGGTCAGGAAAACCTGTTTCCTTGCCCCGAAAAATGCCTCAAGAATATAGTAAAGAGAATATTGTTTTCTGATAACGACACGATCACGCCAACTCGTACATTTTTTGAAATTACCTGCCGGATTCGTCGTTATTAAAAGTGTTCCTGCAACAAACGCAATTATTCCGGCAATAATGAAATCGGTATTAAAATCCTGGTTAATATATTTCCATTTAAGCCATACAAAGGCTGATGCAACCAACCCGGCAGCGGTAACAAGACTTTTCATCTGACCCAGGCGCAGACTGCGTTTTTCTGGCGAAGCGGAATGGAGTACGATAGCATCAACAATAACCATAAAAAGATGCTGACCGAAACTGGCCAAAGCAATCCAGAAACAAAGCAGCCAGTAATTTCCTGCAAGGCAAGGAATGGTAAGCGCAAAGAGGCCTACCCCAAGCAAAAAACAAGCCGCGGCAGCAATCGCACCCTCTTTTAAAAAAAATATCAGGCTGACTAGAACTACGGAAAGTACGCCGGGCAATTCCCGAGGTATTTCCAGCATTGCTCTGGCGCGAGTACCAACTTTTTGAACCTGATCAAGATAGTTGTTGAAGATGTTACCATATATGTTTTCTGCCACATAAAACGCGAAGATAGCGCTGAGCAGAAACAATATCAATTTCTTTTTATCGGGATTATCATTCATAATAAAATCGGGATTCGGGAACTAAATATATTCAAGGTTTATTTTCACTGGTAGAGGCAGTTGGTGTGTCATCACCGGAACAGTGTTCATACAACCATACCGGACCTTCGTAAAACGCTTTCTCCAGCAACCAGAAAGGTGACCCGAGAACATAACAACCGGCAGTCCCGCAGTATTTGGATGAAAAATCTATAGGAGGAAACATTGCTTCATCAGAAAAGTCGCTATTGCAACAACTCCAAATCAGTTTCCCCGGCCACATTACCACAAATCCAATAGTAGAAAAAATGGTACCGCCAACGCTGGCAGGAAGCAGATAGACAAAATCCGCAGGTTTGGCGTCTTTATAATATACGCCGAAAGGATCGTGCCAACGCTCCCCGTCTTTCGGGTAGCGCCGGTATGGTTCTTCAGTATTTGCATTACCGGAATCGGTAGCGGCATAGCCACAAACTCCGGCAATAATAATCATAATCGTAAACGCCACTTTCATTCCATTACTCACTAACATATTTACCTGTTATAACGATGTGAAAATCTATCAGTTCCAGCGGTGCTTACGTCCAAATTCAGCGTAATATTGATTGCGTTCCTTTTTACTGTTAAAAGATTTTTTTGCCCATTCACTCAAATAGCCTTTGTTTTCCTTTGACAGAACGGTATGAGCAAAAACGATTGCGGCACCGTCAATAAAAGTCTGAAGATGAGGAGCCAACGGTCCACTTTCAAAATCGTCAACAAGTTTCTGTCCCGGCGCGTTCATTTCAGTACCCGCGATAATAGGAATATCGAGAGCAAGAGCAGCAGCAATAATCCGGTTTAACTCATTAACCTTTTTTTCTCTGACGGCAACATCCGCAAAGTTCCAATTGCGATCGGGAATGATATTGAGAATTACAGCGCCTTCGTTAATATGCACATCAAGCAGTCTGTCAATATTCTGCTCTCCGCTTGAACAGCCATCAAGCCAGGCAATCGCGGGCAGCGCCCCGGATGATTCCACGAATTTATTCATCGCGGTTAAAGATGGAAACGACTTACCGTCAGCTTGTACATAACCGACACCACCCTTTTTCATGGTTTTGGCACGAATAGCGGTTTCCAGCTTGACATTGTTTTCCACCAATTTAGCCGTTTCCGAAATATCCATTTTGAATTTTTCTGCCCAGAACTGAATTCTAGCCTTTAAATCAGGAAAGATTGCTTCTGATTTAACACGGTAAGCACAGCAAACATGGCGTTCGGTAACATTGCCATTTGGTGTTAAAACAGCAGCGTCACGTCCGAAATCAATACTTACCGGAGCAAGAAACGAATTAACAAGGTCAACAATCTGACGGGTTCTTCCGATTGCCTTACTGCGTAATTCACTCAGGAATAAGGCATTGTCGCCTTTGGCGCTGGAGGAACCGAAGCCTACTCCCATGTGGTAAGCAATACCGGGCTCGCCAGGCGAATTAATTTCCTCTCCGGACAGCGATTCGACAAATACTCTGGTTTCGATACCGGCAACACTGCGAATGTCAAGCGCCATGCCGGCATGAATAAATTCATCAACGCCGTCAAGAACATCAAAATCTACAATTCCACCGGCAAACCAGCCTGATTTTCTAATCAGCCAGGCGATATATGAAGGTGAATATCCATAACCATTGTAAGAAAAGAATGTATGACAATGGAGATTATGCCAATCAGTTAACTCCGCCTCGCGAAACTTTCCGGTATTGACAATATCACAAAGCTCTGAAAGAGCATTCTTCCTGACTTTTTTGTCAAAACTGTTCAACTCCGATTCGAAAATCTCAATTTCCTTAGTATTTATCATTTTATTCGTACCCAATTTTTAGGTTTAATTAATACAAACAGTAAACTCACCGTAATATATCGGTGTAACCGGAATAATGCAAAATTATCCAGTGCTCTTTTTAAGCTTTATTATACATGAATATTATCCTCGGATTATTTAAAATGCATAATCCATTCTAAAACTTGTCTCTTTCTTGGGCAGAATTATTGACAGATAAAAACAATGGTCCGTTTTGTTAAAAACAAATAAAAATTAATTTTTTTACCGATTTAAGGCTTGAATTATATAGCAGTAGTAAGATACAGTAATAGTGTGTGAGAGTTTATAGTGATAGTTGTCTGGATATTAAAATTCCATGGCGACGATTAAATCCAAAACATACGGAGATTAACATGGCCAGTATTAAGGGCAGTAAAACTGAAAAAAACCTTTTGAAGGCATTTGCCGGCGAGTCACAGGCTAGAAATCGTTATGGCATGTTTTCTTCCCAGGCGAAAACCGAAGGACTAGTCCAGATTTCACAGATATTTGAAAATACCGCCGAACAGGAAAGAGTACATGCAAAACGTTATTTCAGTTTCCTTGAAGGAGGCGATGTTGAAATAACCGCATCCTATCCGGCCGGGAAAGTCGGTACGACGGCTGAAAACCTCAAGGCGGCGGCGGCAGGAGAGCACTCTGAATGGGAAACACTGTATCCTGAATTTGCCAGTGTCGCGGAAACCGAGGGATTTACAAGTGTTGCAAGCGCTTTTCGTACAATTGCCAAAGCAGAAAAATATCACGAGGAACGCTACCTTGATTTACTAAAACAGTTAGAAGACGGTACTGTTTTTGAGAAAAAAGAAGCGGTCACCTGGGTTTGTGTGAAATGTGGCTACCCGCATCATGGAACAAGCGCCCCGGTAAAATGTCCAGCATGCCATCATCCGAAAGAGTATTTTTTTATATTCTCGGAAAAATATTAACCAACAAACGAAATGGAGTGAAATTATGAGCGTTAAAAGAAATCAGATTTACAAGTGTGCACATAGTGGACTGACTATGGAAGTTCTTACAGATGGTGACAGCTGCGTCAAATTGGAATGCTGCGGCGATGAGATGGTCTGTCTGCAAGAAAAAACTGCCGACGCCGGCAAGGAAAAACACGTTCCCGTTGTTACCGGTGATGACAAGGGAATTAAAGTTACCGTTGGCACTATTTCCCACCCGATGGAAGAATCGCACTACATCGTCTGGATAGAAGTCGTCAATGGACAATATGTCAACCGCAAATATCTGAAGCCTGGTGAAGCACCGGTTGCTGAATTTTATGTTCCGATGCAGCGCAAGCTTGAAATCAGATCTTACTGCAACCTTCATGGTTTGTGGAAAGGAGGAATCTGAGATGTTAAGCCCGAAAATACAGGCTGCAATAAATGACCAGGTCAACTTTGAATTTTACTCATCTTACATTTATTTGTCTATGGCAGCCGCATTTGAAAGTAAGGGGTTAAAAGGATCAGCAAATTGGATGCGCATACAGGCATTGGAAGAGCTTTTTCATGCCAATAAATTTTTCGATTATGTCATTAACCGTGATGGGAAAATAATTCTGGAGGCAATCAAAAAGCCTGAAACCGAATGGGATTCGGCACTGGCTATTTTTGAGGATGCATACCGGCATGAACAAGCGGTAACTACACGAGTTTGTAATCTTGTTGATTTAGCGCTTGCCGAAAAAGATCATGTAACCAACAGCACATTGCAATGGTTTGTAATTGAACAGATTGAAGAAGAAAGTAACGCAAAAAATATCATCGACAAGCTTAAAAAAGCAAAAGATTCAAACGAAAGCCTGATGATGATTGATAACGAACTTGGCACCAGGGTACTTTCACCTACTGCTGACATTACGTTGGCAGTAAAGGGTCAGGTAGTCTAAATCAACAATCTAAAAGATTAGATGTTAGAAACAGGTATTGACCAGTAGGCGATGAGACCACGTCGCCTACAATGTAATACCATCAGGCTATTTGACAGTAATGAAAATTGAAAAATAAACATTTAATAAGAAAGACAGCGAACACTTTATCCCGTGGAGGTATAAAATGGGGTTTTTATTGTTCTTTCTTCCAGGAATGATAATCGCAAGTATATGGTTTTACAAAGAGATGACAGGAAAGAATTAAATGAATTTTATAAGGACATTTAATTGCAATGAATGGCAATGTTACTGAAGCTAAAACTGTAGCTCCAGAAATTAAAGAGGCAATAGTTCCAATGGTTTGATATTATGTTATCTTTAGAAAGGCTTACTGATGAAAGAATTACTTAATGCCGTCAAAATCACGGAAAAGGTTTACTGGGTTGGCGCCATCGACTGGAATATTAAAAATTTCCACGGTTATTCCACGGAGCACGGCACAACGTACAATGCCTATCTGATCCTTGACAAAAAAATTACACTTATAGACACGGTAAAACGCGAATTCAAAGATGAAATGCTCGCTAGAATCTGTTCTGTAATCGATCCGGAAAATATAGATTATATAGTTTCAAATCACGCAGAAATGGACCACTCCGGGTCTTTACCGGATATTATTGCCGTTGTAAAACCGGAAAAGGTTTTTGTTTCAAGCAACGGGGAAAAAAACCTTAAAGCGCATTTCGGCGATGACCTGAAACTCAACGTCGTAAAAAACGGTGAATCGATCAGTATTGGAGAAAATACCATCAGTTTTATCGAAACTAGAATGTTGCATTGGCCAGACAGCATGTTCAGCTATTTAAGTGAAGAGAAAATTCTTTTCTCTCAGGATGGCTTTGGAATGCATCTGGCGGGAAGCCAGATATTTGCTGACAGTTATCCGGAATATCTCCTTGAATGGGAAAGTACCAAATATTTTGCAAATATTCTTATGCTTTATTCTGATAAAATCCTTGCTCTGGTTAGTTCTCTGTCCAGCCTTAATCTTGATATAAAATTCATTGCCCCCGATCACGGCCCGGTCTGGCGTAAAAATGTTAATTGGATTATCGAGAAATATTTAAAATGGGCGAAACAGCAACCGGAGAAGTTTGCCATAGTAATCTACGATACGATGTGGCAATCAACGGCAGCTATGGCAAGGGCTGTCGCCGACGGAATTATAAGTACCGGTGTCCCGACAGAAGTTATCTCCACAGAGTCAAAGGACCGGAGTTATATCGCAACGCTTGCGTTACGTGCAGGAGCGATTGCGGTCGGCAGTCCTACGCTTAATAATAATCTGCTGCCATCAATAGCCGATGTTTTGACTTATCTGAAAGGACTGCGTCCTTGTAACAAAATTGGAATGGCTTTCGGTTCTTACGGTTGGAGTGGTGAATCAGTAAAACAGATTAATGAGTATTTGACTGCGACCAATATTGCCTTGGTTAACGATGGCATCCGGACGAAGTTTGTACCCAATAGTGCAATGTTGGAGGAGTGTACTCTGGCTGGAAAACTTATCGGAACCAGATTAATTGAAAAAATAGCTTCTCTACAAGATAACCCTGAAAAATAAGGA
Organism: uncultured Victivallaceae bacterium; assembly: GCA_964392985.1. Classification (GTDB taxonomy): domain Bacteria; phylum Verrucomicrobiota; class Lentisphaeria; order Victivallales; family Victivallaceae; genus CAYMSF01. Next base: position 9,294 of record CAYMSF010000116.1, read on the forward strand.
GGGAAAGATGGAAAAGTATGTATGTGATATTTGCGGGTATGTCTATGATCCCGCAGTCGGCGATCCGGACAATGGAATTAAACCAGGTACGAGTTTTGCAGACCTACCGGAAAGCTGGGTATGCCCGGAGTGCGGTGTCGGTAAAGATAATTTTTCTCCAGCCTGATCACCGTTCAAAGTATACTCTATAAGGGTGAAAATTTAAATTAGATGAATAGGATTGTGGATTGGATTTTTTCGAT